>JAQWRT010000003.1 GCA_029243605.1 Myxococcota bacterium | reverse complement strand
GTCGTGAACGCCATCTCCGCCTCTCCCCCGGATCCATACCGGCCCCGCCCAGCTTAGCCCCGATACCCCCCCCGCAAAATGGGCGTGATAGGCTCTTTGGGCCGAACCAAGGGCGCGAATCTTGAGGCGAAGGGACCCATGCTGATCGGAATTCTTGGCGATACGCACAATAACCTGGCCAACGTGGAGACGATGATCGAAATCTTCGAGCGGCGGCGGGTGGAGCGCGTGGTCCACACCGGGGACATCACCCAGCCCAAGGTTCTCGCCGCCCTCGCCGCGCTGTCCATGCCCGTTCACGCCGTATACGGAAACAACGATCAGGGGGAGCGCGGAGGCCTGTCCCAGGCCGCAGAGGAGCACAGCATCGCTCTGACGGACGGCCCCCTCGAATTGCAGTGGGCCGACCAGCGCATCCTCGTCGCCCATGACCCCCTGGATCTTGAGGCGCATCTGGCCCCCCATCACACTCTGGGAATCCATGGTCATACTCACCTCTACCGACACGAGTGGATCGGCGACACCTTGGTCTTCAACCCCGGCGAATGCGCGGGCATGATCTCCGGGCAAAATCGCGTGGGCGTGGTCGACCTGACAAGGCTCCATTGCGAAATCGAGCTCTTCTAGCCCCCGGAGCTGGCCTCAACCCCGGAGCCAAAGCCAAATCGGAAACGGGACGAAAGGAAAGAACATGAGCTGGAAAAAAGAGGTCGATGGCATCGCCCAGCGCCGCACCCTCGCCCAGGAGATGGGGGGAGCCGACGCCGTCGCCCGGCAGCACGAGCGCGGACGAATGACCATCCGCGAACGGGTGGACGCCTTGGCGGATCCCGGCACCTTCCGCGAGGAAGGCCCCATGGCAGGGCATGGGGAACTCGACGAGGACGGCGAACTCCAGCAGTTCACCCCGGGCAATTACGTCCTGGGAATCGGTCAGGTCGAGGGCCGACCCTGCGCCATGGGAGGAGAAGATTTCACCCAGCGCGGCGGCTCCCCCACCCCTTCGGGCCTGCGCAAGAGCGTCTACGCCGAGGAGGTCGCCCTGCGCTATCGCCTTCCCCTGATTCGTTTTCTCGAGGGGGGCGGAGGCAGCGTCACCGGGACCGGGGGCAAGGGCAAGTCGGCTCCCCGGCCCATGGGCGACCCGGTCTATGCGCCCTCCCGTTTCAAGTCCATGGCCGATGTTCTTGAGAGCGCCCCGGTGGTCAGCGCTGCGGTGGGCGCCGTCGCCGGATTGCCTGCAGCCCGCCTGGCCGCGTCCCATTTCACCGTAATGACGCGCCATACCTCCCAGGTCTTGGTGGCGGGCCCAGCGGTGGTGGAGCGTGCCCTGGGCGAAAAATTGACCAAGGAAGAACTCGGCGGCGCCGCGGTTCACCTTCGCAGCGGATTGGTGGACAACGTGGCCGAGGACGAGGCCGGCGTGATGGAGCAGATCCGAGGCTTCCTCTCCTACCTGCCCCGGAATACCTCGGAGATGCCCGCGCGATCGGACCCCCACGCGGACGATTTCGACGATCCCCAACGCCGAGAGGAATCCCTGCTCGAACTCGTCCCCCGGGAGCGTCGCAAGGTCTACAAAATGCGAAAGGTGATCAACGCCGTGGTCGACCGCGACTCCTTCTTCGAAATGACCGCGCTCTACGGCCGCTCCCAGATCACCGGGCTCGCTCGCATGAACGGCTGGCCCGTGGGCATCTGGGCCAACGACCCCCGCTTCTACGGCGGATCCATGACCGCCCACGGCGCCCAGAAGGTGCGGCGCTTCATCGAACTCTGCGATCGTTTCCACCTGCCCATGATCGCCCTGGTCGATGAACCAGGCTTCATGATCGGCTCGGCGTCGGAGAAAGCCGCCACCATTCGCTACGGGGTCGAAGCGATCTGTGCCACGGTGCGCTCCCGGGTTCCCTGGGTTTCCGTGATCGTCCGCAAAACCTACGGCGTCGCGGCGGCCGCTCATTTCGGTCCCAGCGGCGAGGTCTACGCCTGGCCTTCGGCAGAGGGCGGAGCCCTTCCCATCGAGGGGGGCGTGGCGGTGGCCTTCCGGCGCGAGATCGCAGCCGCCCCGGATCCCGAGGCCCGGCGCCTGGAACTCGAAGCTCAATTCCTGGCCAGGCAGAACCCCTACGCCCGGGCCGAGGCCTTCGGGGTACACGACCTCATCGATCCTCGGGAGACCCGCCCAGTCCTCTGCCGTTGGATGGAATTGGCGCGGCCCGTCCTCGAGGAAAAGGTCCTGGGAACCCGACTGACAACCTGAGGTCCAGCCGCGCGAGGCCGCTCCTCCCTCGAGCTAAAAGATCCCAAGGAAACGCTTGCGCTCAAGACTCTTTCGGCACCCGTCGTATTGGGTTTGGTAGCGCCCGGCCCGGGCGTCGACCTTCCAGGCCACGGGCAGCAGCCACGCTTTCTCGGTATGGCTGCCCCGGGAGTAACCGCCGATCCCCTCGTGATAGGCGAGATAGAGGGCGCCGGCGTCGTTCCGTGCGATCCCTGCTCGGCGGTGTGCCGTATTCCCGTACCAACCGATAAAATCCACCACATCGCCAAAATCATCCCGGGAAGCGCCGCTCCGTCCGACGCTGCGACGGTACTCATCCCAGGTGCCGTCCAGAATCTGACCGTACCCGTAGGCGCTCGAGGGACGTGACCCCGGGAAGATCCAGAGGAAGCGTCCGCGCGGGGGCCGAGCATCCGCGACGAATCGCGACTCCTGATGGATGATCGCGAGTTGCACCGCCTCGGGCACGCCCCAACGCTCGGCCGAGGCCCGGCTCGCCCGGTACCAACCCGTCCGCTGACGGAAGATCGAGCACAGGTTATCGGGATCCGAAGGCGGGCCCGTCGCACACCCGCTCCCCCAGCACATCAGGGCCACGAGGATGGCTCCCAAGAGGGTCCCCCAGAGGCCCCGCCACCGACTCGGCAACCGGCGGCTCAACGCGACACGGCCGGAAAAAAGCGACCGATCGCCTCGCCCATCCGCACCGGGGTGCCCGGCTCGCGAACGTCGAGTTCGAAGGCACCCGGGCGGGCGGCCATGACCAGGGTCGATCCGAACTCGAAGTGGCCCCACTCGGCCCCGCGCTCGAGGCCGATACCGGGATCGGGGTAGACGCGCTCGCTGGGTTCAGCCCCTCGGCGGTGAGAACTGAGATCGTCGAAGCGGAGCCGAATCTTTCCGACGAGGGTCGCCCCCACCGCCACCAGACACAGGTCCGCCCGGGGGCCCACCGTTCCGGCCAGGTTCAGATAGGCGCAGATCCGCTCGTTGCGAGCAAAAAGACGGTCGACGCCCTGAAGACCGATGGCGTTGACGGGCCAGAGGGAACCGGGAACGTGGGCCACCCGGGTCACAGAACCGGCGCAGGGCGCATGGAAGCGGTGGTAATCCCGGGGAGCGAGATAGAAGGTGGCGTATTGCCCCCCTTCCATGCTCCGGGCCAGGCTCTCATCCCGGATCAACTCGGCCAGGCGATACTCGCGCCCCTTGACCTGGAGAAGGGTCCCGCCCTCGATCCGCCCCGCTTGGCCCCAGGCTCCGTCGCAGGGAGCCACCAGGGTGTCCTCACCCGGAGCGAGGGGACGAACGCCCGGGGCCAGAGCCCGGGTAAAGAAGGCTTGGAGCGAAGCGTGGTCGGCCAAGGGGTCGCGCAGTTCCGAGAAGTCGACCCCCACGGCTCGGCCGAAGGCCCGGTAGGCCGGGGCGCGCAGTGGGCGGGGCAAATTCAAGCCGGCCACGATCCCCGCGACATGGGAGAGCAGGCTCTTGGGCAAGAGCCGCACCAGGGGGACCCAGCGTTGGGGGTTGGGGCTGGGCAATTTATCCCTCCTCGGGTGGGGACGGCTCGCGGCGGCCCGGCGGATTCGCGCCGAAACTACCGCTCCCCTCGGCCCGGGTCCATCCCCACTCGAAACTCCGTTCACCCATGCAGGACGCTTCCCGCTGGATTATGGTTCCGCCGCTCCGCGTTCCGGCCTGCCGGCCGAAACGCCAGCCCCAGACTGCATGCAGAATCGTATCGACGGAGTCATCGCCAACCTTCTGGCGCGCTGGGTCGATCTCATTCGACTCCGGGCCCGGGGCGTGATCTGGGCCATCAGCCTGGTGACCCTCGGCCTCGCGGTCTACACCGTCCTGAACCTGGGCATCAACTCGGACAACGTGAGCCTGGTTCCCACGGATCTGCCCTCGCGAAAAGCCCACGAGGCCTTCATCGAGAAATTTCCCAATCTCGAGGAAGCCATCTTTGTGGTGGTCGACGCCCAGACCCCCGAACTCGCCCGGGAGGCCGCGGCCCAACTCACCGTACAACTCAATGAATACCCCGAGGTGATCACCGAGGCCTACCAGCCCGGAGCCGGTGAATTCTTCGAAACCCACGGTCTTCTCTACCGCAGCGTGGACGAAATCGACGATTTCGCCGACCAGATGGCTCGGGTCCAACCCCTCCTCACCCAACTCGAACAGGATCCGAGCATCGGCAACCTCGCGCGAATTGTTCGCGAGGGCCTCAACCTCAGCGACGGCGAGGCATCCAACGGCGACTGGGCTCAGGTGCTCGATCGGCTGAGCGAAGCCACCATCCGCGCGGGAGACGAACATCCAGTCGCGGTTTCCTG
This sequence comes from Myxococcota bacterium, assembly GCA_029243605.1. GTDB lineage: Bacteria > Myxococcota_A > UBA9160 > UBA9160 > UBA4427 > JAZXM01. The sequence goes on along the minus strand of JAQWRT010000003.1, from coordinate 8,665 downwards.
GGAGGAACTCCTGCTCCGGGACTCCTCCCTGGACATCTCACACCGCCGGGTCATCGTCGTCCACCCGATCCTCGACTACGCCGATATCCTCACCGGCCGGCGACCCATCGCAGCGATTCGCACCGCCGCCGAGGAACTCAAACTCCTGCCCGAGCGCGGAGTCGAGGTCCGCATCACCGGTAACCCCGCGCTCAACTACGACGAAATGATCGGCATCGCCTGGGATGTCGGCGTCGCGGGCGTCTTTTGTTTCATCCTGGTCGCCCTGATCCTCTATCGCGCCCTGCGCTCGTTCAAAATCGTGATCGCCACCCTCCTGACCCTGCTTGTGGGACTCATCTGGACCGCGGCGTTCACGGCGGCGGCCATCGGGACCCTCAACCCCCTCTCCATCACCTTCGCCATCCTCTTCATCGGGCTGGGGGCGGATTTCGGAATCCACCTGGGCACGGGCTACGCCCACCGGCTTCGAGCCGGAGACCCTCCCACCCTGGCCCTGCGCGAAGCCGCCGGCCAAGTGGGGACGGCCTTGATGTTCTGCACCCTAACCACCGCCATCGGCTTCTACGTCTTTGTCCCGACGGATTACCGGGGAGTCTCCGAACTCGGACTGATCGCCGGTACGGGGATGTTCATCATCCTCTTCCTCACCCTGACCTTCCTCCCGGCGCTGCTCAGTCGAGGCCTCCTGGTCAACCCCGCCCTCGACCTGAACGCCCCGGTCCATTTTCGCACCCATTTTTGGCGGCGAATCGGAGAGCACCCCAAGGCCATCCGGCGGACGGCGGGCGTCCTGGCCATCATCACCATTTTGCTCCTCCCCGGCCTTCGCTTCGACGCCAATGTCGTCGAGATGCGCGATCCCAAAACGGAATCGGTCATCGCCTTCAAGGATCTGCTCGCCCACTCGGCCACCTCTCCCTGGTACCTGAATGTCTTGGTCCCGGATCTGGCGACGGCGCAGACTCTGGCCGAACGCCTGGCTTCCCTCGATGAGGTCGAGCAGGTCATCACCCTGAACTCCTTCATCCCCACCGAACAGGGAGAGAAGATCGAGATCCTCGAAGACGTCAACTTCCTCTTCGAACAGCCCACCACAATCCGCTACGGCCAGCCCTCCCCCCCGGTGGAGGAGCAGATCCGTGCGCTTCAGGACCTTCAGGACTTCCTCGACGAAACGGTCCGCATAGGCGGCAGCGCCCCCCTGGCCCAGAGCATGGAGCGATTGCGAGAGCATCTCGCCGTCTTCCTCGCCCGGGCCCAGGAACAGGACCGGGCACCCCAGGCCCTGGCCGATCTCGAAGCGGTCCTTCTCAAACCCTTCCCCGAACACCTCGAGCGCATGCGCACCGCCCTGGCCGCGGAAACCGTCACCTTGAACGACATCCCCGAGAGACTTCGCGAACGGATGCTGGCGGAAGACGGCACCGCCCGACTCCAGGTCTACCCCGCCAGCCAGTTGGGGGATGGGGACGCCATGCGGAGTTTTGTCTCCGCGGTCCAGGCCCAATCGCCCAACGCCGCCGGAGTCCCCTTGAATCTCGTGGAATTCGGCGATGTGATCAGTGCGTCCTTCAGCCAGGCGCTGCTCTCGGCCCTAATCATCATCGCGCTGCTCCTCTTCGTTCTTTGGCGGCGAATCTCGGACGTGTTGATCGTTCTGGTCCCCCTATGTCTTGGCGCGGGCCTGACCGCGGCGACCGCGGCCGCCCTGGATATCCGCTTTGACTTCACCAATGTGGTGGTCATTCCCCTGGTCTTTGGCATCGGGGTAGACAGCGCCATCCACCTCGTTCAGCGCTCGAGGGAATTGACGGATGCGGTGGGAGGCCTACTCGAGACCGCCACCGCACGGGCGGTTTTCTACAGCGCCGTCACCACCGGGGTCAGCTTCGGAAGCCTCGCCCTGGCGGGACACAACGGACTCAATGGCCTGGGCATCATGCTCTGCTTCGGCCTCTTCTACACCGTGGCCTCGGTGCTCGTGCTGTTGCCAGCGCTGCTGGAACTCCGCACCCCCAAAGCCTGAGGCCCCACACCCAAAGCGCCGGGCCCAAAGCGCCGGGCCCGCTATTCGGTGGGGGCTTCCTCGACTCTTCTCACCGAGACCTTGACTTTCGAGGGGGCCAGGGAGAGCGCCCGAATGCCCTCGGGGCTGATGACCTGGTCGAGGTCCAGGGCGAAGGTTCGCCGTCCGAGTTGAACCAGCAGAGCATCCACGCGCACCGAGAGATCGTCGGAACCCGCGAGGTAGAGATCTCGGCGCAATCCCTCGAGGCGAAGCGCCACGTCGGCAGGGGTCACCGAAACCAACTCAAAGCCCTCGGGCAGATTCTCCACCTTGACGGGCACCCGGCGCTCCATAATCTCCACTACCCCGCCCGGCACCGCCACGTACCAGACCGCCGTGGCCAGACCGAATGCGAGCACACCCTCCCGCCAGCCCGAACGCAATTTTCCCGCGAGGTCCCGGCCGTCCGAGGGACCGCTCGGCCGGGTGGTCCTCGCGATAAAATCCCGCAGCGCTCGGGCGAGTTCATCGGGGCTCGAAACCACGCGAATCTCACCGCCGTGGGCCACGGAAACCTCGCCCCGCTCCTCCGAGACCACGAGGCAGAGAGCATCGCAGCGCTCGGCCAAGCCGAGGGCCGCGGCGTGGCGAGTCCCACCGCCCCCCAGACGGTCCCAATCCGTCGACAAGGGCAGGTGAACCCCAAAACGCAGGAGTCGATTGGCCTGGACGAGCACCGCTCCGTCGTGCCCCGGCGTTTGGGGATCGAAGAGGCTCAGGACCAATTCCTCGGACAACCGGCCGTCGAGATGCACCCCACCGTCCAGGTGCCGATCCATGGGCTCGCGACCGGGCAGGATGACCAGCGCGCCCACTCGGCGCTCGGCCAGATGAAAAAGAGCTCTGACCAGGGAGCGTTCGACGTCCGGGGGCGGATGCGGCGCCCCTCGGCGGAGCCCCCAGACCGCGATTCCCTCGAAGAGTCGCCGCAGGTCATCCTGGAAGACCACCACCAACATCACCGCGAGCACGGCGAAAAAGCCTTGAAGCAAGCTCGAAGTCAACTGGAGATCGAGACCCCGGGCCAGGCCGAAGAGCACCCCCAGAGCGGCCAATCCCATGAGGGCCAGCCGGGCCTGAGAAGTCCGAAACCAAACGATCACAAACCAGATCAAGGAGGCGACGATCAGGATATCGATCAAATCGGCCAACCGGAGCTCGGCAAACAGGGGCAAGTCGATCTTTCGCCTCCTTACTGCGTTTCGAACAGGGCGAAAACCTCAAGAATTTCCACCTCCAGACTATCGCAGCTGCACGCGGACACAAAGCGCCCGGAATCCGCCGAGCCCGCCGAACGAAAAGAGCTAGCCAGCGACCCCAAAGTTCACCAGACTCTCGGGATGCGATTTCTCCATACAATGGTTCGGGTCACGGACCTCGACGCCTCCCTGGATTTCTACTGCAACCAGCTCGGCCTTGAGGAAATTCGCCGCATCGATGTGGAAGCTGGCCGTTTTACCCTGGTCTTCCTGGGCGCCCCCGACAACCCCGAGGCCCAGGTGGAACTCACTTGGAACTGGGATCCCGAACCCTATGACGGCGGACGAAATTTCGGACACCTCGCGTACGAGGTGAAAAATATCTTCGAACTCTGCCAGCGGCTGATGGATGCCGGTGTAACGATCAACCGTCCTCCCCGGGACGGCCACATGGCTTTCGTTCGATCCCCTGACGGGATCTCCATCGAATTACTCCAGAAGGGAGGCAGTCTACCTCCCCAAGAGCCCTGGACTTCGATGCCCAATTCCGGCGAATGGTAGGAAGACAGAATCCTTGAGCGCATTGCAATACGAGCACGACGCGTTGATGAGCGAGCACACCTACGAAGCTCCCCAGATCGAAGCGGGTCGGCGGCTGCACGGTGGCTTTGACCCCGACGGCCAGTACATCTCTCCGCGCATGAAAGTCCGCGGCCCGGCCCTGGAGGCCTGGATCCACGCCCTGCGCGAGCGCGGCGGTGACCTGATGGACACCGACTCGTCCCTGCTCGCGGGCATTCGTTACCCCAGCGCCGCCCAATCGAAGCTTTTGCTCAAGGAGGGCTTGGGACAGAGCTTCTGGAATACCCTGACCATCACTGGCCATATCGAGGCCCGGGGCCGAGTGCTCGCCGAGATGGAGTTCCCGGACTTCCAGGCCGTGGTCAACGAAGATATCGGCACCATGGCCCTGGGGCATCTCCACAAGGGCCTGCTCGAATCCCACGGCCTCGACGAGGGGGGCGAGCCCGGGCGCGGCATCGGGGGCCACGACGAGATGTGGTTCGCCCTGCGCGACCTCGCCTTCGGCGAAGTCGATTATCCGGAACCGGTGGTTCCCGAGAATATCGCCCGGCCCGATGCCGAGGATCCCCCGGCGTCGATCCAAGAACCCTATGCGGGGATCGTCCGCTTCCTCCTCAACCTGCTGCTCATCGAGTTCCGAGCCGAGCGCGCCTTCGCCCTCGCGGAAACTCTCCTGCGCGATCCCGATCTTTTCAGCGATCGCCGAGCCGAGGCCGAGCACGCCGCTGTGCTCGTCGACCGAATCCGACAGGACGAGACGGTCCACATCGAGTCCCTCCGGCTCTACCTCGGCGAAATCCGCCAGGTCGAACTCAAGAGCGCCGACGGTGGAAGCCTCCCGGGGAGCCAGGTGGTGGACGAGTATTGGGGATCTCTCGTCCACTGGGCCACGGTGGAGCAGCCCCGGCTCGTCGCCGAGCAGCAGCGCAAGCTCATGACCGAGCGGATCTCGGAGCACCCCGAGGCGGCACGGGTCCAGCAAGCGTTCGATGCCCTGGAAGAGACCGTCGCACCCGGTGCCTGAACACCGGCTTCCGGCCGGGAACCGGCGCCCATGAAGGACATCAAGGCCCCCCCTGCCCTAGCGCTCATCGAGGACGAGTTCTCGGGCCGCCCGCTTCACGATACGGCGGTGAGCCACGCCATCCTGCGCCAGGTCGCCGGCCAGACACTCCCCGAAACCCTGCGCCTCTACGTCCCCGATGAGGTCATGCTCTTTTCCCTCCTCGATGCCCGCAACCCGGGCTTCGACTCGGCGCGACAAGCCGTCGAGGGCCTGGGCTGCCCCTCCCTCCTGCGTCTGGCGGGCGGCCACGCCGCCCTCTTTCATCGCCAATGCCTCGCGTTCGCCTGGGCAATCCCCCAAGACCAGGCAACCGACGGCATCCGGGAGCGCTTCCAAAGCCTGGCCAACATCGTCCAGCGCGCCTTCGTGGGGCTCGGCATCGATGCCCGGATCGGAGAGGTCCCCGGCGAGTACTGCCCGGGGGAGTACAGCGTCAACGCCGGGGGTCGGCTCAAGCTCATGGGGGTGGGACAACGCGTGATCCGAGGCGGCGCCCACGTGGGCGGCGTCATCGTGGTGGGCCGCTCCGCCCGGCTGCACGAACTCCTCGAGCCCGTCTACCGCCACCTAGCCCTGCCCTGGGCCCCGGCATCCGCCGGCTCCCTCGAGGACGTCGTCCCGGGAATTCGCCTAGAGGAGGTCCGTGAAGCGCTGCTCGCGGAGTTCGCTCGCGGACGCACGCTCCGGCCCGCTTCCGTGGGCGAGGCCACTCGGGCGCTCGCCCTTGAACTCGAAGCCTGGCACTCCCCCGGGTCGGGATCGGCGCCCGGATCGTCTCGCCGGGCTCTGGGGCTCCCCAAAACCGTCCTGGGCGACGGGGACGAGAGCGCCTGAGACGCCTTCGCGATCCTGGCCTATCCTCCCCCCATGCTCCTTTCTACGCGCCACTCTCGACGCCTGGGCCTAATGGGGATCCTGATCCTCTTTTGGAGCGGGCCAGCGGGGGCCAATTCCCCGCCGGCCGCGACGGGAAACGCCTGGAATCCGACGACAAGCGCGGCCGCGGTCCCCGGCCCGGCGCTGGCGCAGCCCCCGCGTGAGATCTGCACCCGAGCGAGCTGTGCTCCGCGCTCAGGGGATTCGCCCTGGAGCATCGCGGGCTTTGGCTTGGCGGCCCTCGCGGCGGCTCGACTCGGTCGACGCGAGACCGGCCCTCAGTCGCGACCGGATTCCGCCAAGGGGTAGGCCGCGCAGGCGCCCCCCAGAACAGTCTTGTACTCCGCCGGCGAGAGCGCGTCCCCGCGCTCGGCCAGGGAGCGATAAACCGAGCACCGCTCCGCCAGATCCTCAAAGCGCGGGTCCTCGGCGATCTGCGCCAGGACCCCCTCTCGGGTCAGCGACTCGGACGACATCCGCAGACCGCCGTCCGCGGGCGTATCGAGAATCAGCATGCGCACCCCATCGGCGGAGGAGGCATCCCAGGGCAACCAGCGAGGCAGATCGCCTCCTGTGGCGCGCCCGGGATTCCCGGTCCGGGCGAACTCACCCCAATACCCCATCATCGCGTCGGAGAGAGCATCGGCGGCGGGCCTCCGTTCGGAGTCGAAGACGTACTCGCCCAGCCCGCCCAGGTCCAGGTTCCCGAACACGAAGGGGATCTCCACCGCGTGGCCCGCGCCCACCAGGGTCGAAAGATCGGCAAAGAACAACTTGCGTTCCTCGTCCCAGTCGAAGCGATAGACGAAGACGCTCCCAGGCGCTTTCGAAGCCACCGCGCGAGCGGGGTCATCCGCCCCCCTCACCTTCCACATCTGACTCGGATAGTCGGTTTCCAGAGCGTAGGCGCGTTCGTCGTTGAGCCAGACCGGAATCCCGAAAAAGCGGGTCACGTGCTCGCTACCCATCATCGCGAAGAGCTTGACCTCATCGCGATTCGTCCCAAGGATCATGGGCACCCGAGCGAAATCGCCGGCGCGAATCACATCGAGGGGCTCGCCCAGGGGAATCACCGCGCCATCGCGAATCACCTGGGGGATCCAAAACATGCCGCCAAAACTCTCCCCGTCGAAGATCGCCATGACCTCGTCCGGCGTTTTGCCTCGCAGGTAATCGCCGACCTCGGCGGGAGTCAGGGCGGCCCGCTTGGCCCGGGCACTGGCGCGGTCGTCCGCGCTTCCATCCGCCACGAGAAGCTCGAGGAGAACCTCCCCCGAACTGTTGACGTGGGCCCCCTCGACGTCCTCCCGGATCCCCTCGGCCTTGGCCCGGGACACGCTGGAGAGCGACCCGCTCTGAGAAATGGCCCGATCAAAGAGCCCCCGGGCCGGGGGGGAGAGGAGCAGGGAAAAGACATTCGTGCCGCCGGCGGATTCGCCGAAAATGGTGATCCGGCGAGGATCGCCGCCGAAGCCGGCAATCTCCGCGCGCACCCACTCGAGGGCGCGGATCATATCGAGCACCGCGTAATTCCCCGAGCCATCCGAGGGGCTCGTCCCGGGCGTTCGCAACGCCGGGTGAGAGAACCAGCCGAGGACTCCGAGCCTGTAGTGGAGGGTCACGACGATCACGTTTTCCTGGGCTGCGAGTCGACTTCCGTCGTAGACGTGCGCGCTCCCCACCGAATTGCCACCGCCATGAATCCACACCATGACGGGCAGGCCCGGCTCGCTTCCCGGCTTCGCCGTCGCCGGAGCGAAGACGTTCAGATAGAGGCAATCCTCGCTCCCCACCACGGATCCGGCCTCGGCCTCGGAACCTCTTCCCGCCGCGAACTGAATGCACTCGGACCCGAAATCCAGGGCCTCCAAGGGTTCACTCCGGGACACGGGCGGCCGGGGCGCTTTCCAGCGCAGGGCACCCACCGGGGGCTGGGCGAAGGGGATGCCCAACCAGTCGATGCCGCCACTCTCCGAACGCGAACCGATCACCGTCCCCTGAGTGGTCTCTCGAGCGCTCCCGGGGTGGGCGACGCGCTCGGGCGTGGGGGTTGTGGACATGCAGCCCACCGTGGCCAGGACGATGAGCGCCGCGCCTGTCGCAAGTGCGCCCATCAAGCGCGCAGGACCTTGACCCACTGGTATGAACTCGACGAGCCCGGAACCAGGCCCGCCTGGCCGTACTCGTAGCGAATCGATTCGCCGCCTTCGGAACTCGCCAGGATCGACTTGAAGCTCGCGATCCGCCGGTCGGGATCGTCGGGGCTCTGACCGTGAAAGATGACTTCCGCCCCCTCCCGAGTCTCCAGAACATTCAAGACCAGAGTGGCCAGGGTAAAGAGTTTGCCCATGCCCTCCACGGCTTCCACCGCGAAGCGCGGGATGGCCACATTATCGATCTCAATCTTGTATTCGACGCGCATTCAGTTCCCCCGATCCGGCTTAAGCCGCTTTCCAACGCGCAGAGTCGCCCCGGCTCCCTGGCCTGTCAAGCGAACTCTCCGCCCCCTTTGGGATCCGCCGGCTCCAAGCCCCCGGAAGCGGCCATGGGTGCCAGAAAACACGCCACCCGGCCCTCGGCATCCTGGCGCGCAGGCGGCAATTCCTGCTGGCATTGTTCCATGGCCTCGGGGCAGCGGGGATGAAAGGGGCAGCCCGGGGGCGGGTCCGAGGGAGACGGCACATCGCCGGCAACCGGCGGTGCTCCGCCCCGGATCTCGGGATCCACCGAGGGAGCCGCGGCGAGCAAGGCCCGGGTATAGGGGTGTCGGGGACGCGCAAAAATCTGCCCGGTGGGGCCCGCCTCGACGATTCGTCCGAGGTACATCACCGCCACCCGGTCCGCCAAATACCGCACCACGCCGAGATC
>JAQWRT010000096.1 GCA_029243605.1 Myxococcota bacterium | reverse complement strand
GCCTCCATGATTTCAGGCGCGACTACCGCCCCGTCGTCGGGCAAGGCCTCTATCTCCTGGACGATCGCCAGGAGGTTGGTCCGGTGACCCTCGGGATCGAAAGCCCCGTGCTCCTGGGGGTCGCGCCGACTTCTCTTTGGGGTTCGCGTCTTCATACTCGCCCTACGATACCATCGGGACCATGCCGGGGCCGCATTCCCCCAGCGAGCCAGCCTGGGCGAAGGGCGAACATGCAATGAACGCCAAAACTCGAGAAAACCTCAACGCGCTCAATGCAGAGTTCTATGCGGCCCACCTCGAATCCTTCGATGCCACCCGGGATCATCCGTGGCCGGGTTGGGTGAGAGCGCTCGAGGGCGGGCCCCATGGACAGCCCGGACGAGCGCTCGAAGTCCTCGATATCGGCTGCGGCAACGGACGTTTTGCACAATTTCTCTGGGAAAATAGGGGAAGCCCTCCCCTGAACCTGCCGGGCCTGGATTATCTCGGTGTCGACCAGAGCCAAGGGCTTCTCGACCTTGCCCGAGAGAGAAGCCCTCGGGATCCATCCCTCGGGACATTGGCCTGGCGGCAATGCGACATCCTCAGCCCCTCCCCCGGATCGGCGCTGGCCCCCGGCCCTTTCGATCTGGTGACCGCTTTCGGGCTGCTCCATCACATCCCCGGGCTCGAACAAAGAAAGCAACTCATGGGCGAGATGGCGAAGCGAACGCGTGTCGGGGGGCGTTTAATCTTTACGGCTTGGCGCTTTGCCGAAACCGATCGCTTCGAGCGGCATCTCGTGAGCTGGGACGATCACAACGCCAAGAGCGCGATCCCTATCGACCTGCGTGAACTCGAGGCGGGTGACCACCTGCTTTCTTTCGGCTCAAAAGAGGGCCCGCCACGCTACTGCCATAACTGCGGCGACTCGGAATTCGAAGAACTCGTCGCCGCAACTCGCCTGGAACTCGTCGCGACCTACCTAGCGGATAGCCGGAGCGGTGACCTGAATCGCTACGCCGTGCTCGCTAAACGCGGCTGAGCCGAGCCGCTTCCTGCTCGAAGCCAAACCTCTCCCAGCGGCTTCGTAGCGCTCAAGGGCAACCTTCCCCCGGACACGTCGAACCAGTGCGCGACTTTAGCTGGACACGTCGGCCGACCCCGATCGGCGGACCGAGAGGGATCCACTTGCCAAGCCGAAAACCCTAGGCGCCCAGGCCCGCGGCCGCGCGGCATCTGTCAAGTACGGGCGCTGCGATGGCCCGGGCTTTCTCCGCTCCCCGCTGCAGAATCGCTTCCACCTCGTCCGGGCGCGACTCGAAATGCTCTCGTCGGGTCCGCATCTCGGAGAAATGGTCGAGGACCCGCTCGAGAATATCCTTCTTTATATCCCCGTAGCCGAGCCCCCCTGCCCTGGCTTTCTCGGACATGGACGCCCGCTCGTCTGCGTCGGCAAAGAGATTCCAGATCTGAAAGACCGGCGCCCCAGGATCTTTGGGCTCCTCGACTGGGCTTGAGTCCGTCACGATTCCCATCACCGACTTTTTTACTTCTTTTTTGGGAGCAAACATGCGGATCGTATTGTCGTAGGATTTGCTCATCTTCTGACCATCGGTTCCCGGAACCACTGCAGAATCCTCGAGGATATAGGGCTCCGGCATGACCAGGGCTTCACATCCGTAGGCGTGATTGAAACGCTGGGCCATATCCCGGGTCATCTCGATATGCTGTTTCTGATCCTGACCCACCGGCACCAGATCGGCGTGATAGAGCAGAATATCAGCGGCCATCAGAACCGGGTAGGTAAAGAGGCCGTGGTCAACTGTGTCACCGCGATCCATGGCCGCCTTGTAGGCGTGGGCACGCTCGAGCATTCCCATGGGCGTCACGCTCGTGAGAAGCCAGGTCAACTCGCAAACCTCGGGAATGTCGCTTTGCCGAAACAGAACCGCTCGCTCGGGGTCGAGCCCTGCTGCGAGGTAATCGAGCGCGACATTCATCGTGTAGCGCCGGCGCAAATCCCCATCGCGAACCGTTGTCATGGAGTGGTAGTCGGCGATGAAATAGAGGGGCTCGTCGTGCTCTTCCTGGAGATCGACAAATTGGCGCAGCGCGCCGAAATAATTGCCCAGGTGAAGGGAATCGCCTGTCGGCTTGGTGCCGGAAAGAACGCGCATCTTCAGCCTTCCATATCCACGTAGGTGAGCCAGTGATCGAATTTTGAATTCTCGCCGGATTCGGCCTGGGCCAGAAGGTTCCCCAACTGAATTGAGATCGGACCGGGACACGCGTCACCGACCTTTTCGCCATCGACCGAGGCCACCGGGAGCACACCGGACGTGGTGCCCGTCAAGAAGATCTCTCTGGCCTGCATGAGTTTACCAGGCTCGATGGGCTTCTCCTGAACGTGAATGCCCAAGTCGGCGGCCAACTCGATGACGCTCTGGCGCGTGACGCCGCGAAGCACACGTTTCTCGGGAGGGGTGAGGAGTTCTCCATCCCCGTCGACCACGAAGACATTCGTTGTCGGCCCCTCGGCCACGTGATCTTCCTCATCCACGAGGAGAATTTCGTCGAACCCCTTTTCCTGGGCCCGGGCCTTGGCGGTCATGCTTGAGGCGTAGTTGGCAGCCACCTTCGCCTGAGGGGAAACGATGTCGTCCCGGCGCTGGTGGGCCAATTTTTCCAGCCAGAGCCGGACGGAGGTCCGGGAGCGCGGGGCCGGGCTGGCCGGAAGGTGAGCCAGCAGATCCTCCACCGGGTCGTAGGCGGCGATGGCCACCGAAACCCGGGAATCGGCGGGAACGACGTCTACCTCAAGCGAGGCGAAATAGGCGCTCGCCTTGATCGCCTTACCACCGGGGTTGGCCCGAGCGGCTTCGACAATGGCCCGAGACAGCGCGGCTTCGTCCATGGCAATGGGCAGGCCCATCAACTCGCAGGAGCGGAGCATCCGCCGAACATGGAGATCAAGGCGAAAGATCGCCGGTCCCCGAGGGGTTTGCTTGATCCCCATGTAGTCGAAAACCAGGGAGCCCCGCTGGAGGCTATGGGAGAGCACGTGGACCGTGGCGTTTTCCCAGGGCACCAGCTCGCCGTTGAGCCAAATCGGTCGATTGACGGGGGGCGCTTTCTCCATGGCCGGGACTGTATCACGGCTCGTGCCCACAAATATGTGGCCCCGGGTCAAAAAACATGACACCCAGCGGCCCTCGGTGGGCACTCCCCTACGACCGAGCCATTGCCCCATTTTCGATCGGAGCCAAGACTATGCCCCAAAGCGTCAAACAGGTTTTTGCGGTATTCGGCCTGAGCGTCCGTCTCTACAGGGATCTCGCGAGTTCAGCCCTGACCCTCGTCCCCCGGCGCCCGGCTCGCTAGCCCCGCCCCCCCGGCTACCCCCCCGCCGAAGCCTCGCCACCCTCGCCCGGTGCCGCACCTTCGCCGCGACGACCGGCGGCTCGCTGGGAGACCGGTTGCAGCGCCGAGTAGGCTTCAAGGGTCCCCGCGGCCCGGGCCCGCGGTGACGCCTGCTCGTATTCCCGGCTCTTGAGCCAGGTGCGCGCGGTGAGGGTCAACGCGAAAAGCAGCAGCACCCCCGCAATCACGGTCAATTCCATCGGCCCCATCCCAAACAGATCCGGATGGTAGGAGGTCGTAATCCGGATGGCCTTGAGGACGAAGGCCCCGAGCAGCGAGGTCCAGGCCGTCAATATCATCAGATCGACGATCGGTAGAATCGGCATCAAAACCCCCGGGTAGAAGGAAGGCGCTGGCAGGGAACCAGAATCCAAGCCTAGAACGCGCGGCCCGTAGGGGTCAAGCGCCCCCTACAATATTCATGGGCCGCCCCGACCCAGCCCCCTCCCTCACGTCTCACGTCTCACGCTTGGCGCCCCCCGAGGCGGGGGCTAAGATTGCGGCGCCCGGAATTTAGGCCGACGTAGCTCAGCTGGTAGAGCAGCTCACTCGTAATGAGCAGGTCAGCGGTTCGAGTCCGCTCGTCGGCTCCATTTTTCCCTTTCGAGTCCGGGCGTTTGCAACGCGCCTACGGGAGGAGCGCCGACGCGGCCAAGCGGTTGGTGCCGCGGGGGTGCCGTTTGGTGCCGTAATCGCGTCTGCAAAACCCGCGCTCTCGGTGGGCATGAAGTGGCCGTAGACATCGAGCAGCATCTTCGCCGACGCCCAGCCACCGGCCTCCTGAATCCACAACAGGTTCGTCCCTCGGACGTTGTGCCAGAACCCAGCTTGAATGGCCTATCCCCGACGAATTTCTTTTCATCATCGAAGGCACCGCTGTGCTCCCTTACGGATCCTCGGAGCACGTTCTGGGCCCAGCCTCGAGGGACATGGAGCCGCGGCGCACCCGCTGCGACTTGTCATAACACCCTTACTCGGACCTCACCCCAAAACCCCGCTTATACTTCCTATCCGCTCTCTGTCCTCCCCTCAAGCGGCGGACAAAGCAAACCACCTGGAGAGCACTCGAGAGAGGTACGGTCTATGACGATGAAAATGTGGAGACTTGGAATTCTCGTGATGAGCATCCTCTATGCGAGCACGGCGGTTGCCGAGATTTTTGGCGGCGTTGACTTTCCAGATGGGGCGAGTTCGTTTGCCGATGACTCGCTGCGCTTCGACTGCCTGCACAGCGGAGGCCCCTGCGCGACTCTGTCCCAGGAGCCCGACTGGGCCCTGGGTCCACCGGACAACGAGCCTGGCGCAGGACAGGAATTGACGCTGGGCCGAGGTGGTCTCGTGGAACTGCGCTTTACGGACAACGTACTCACGAATAGCGGCGACTCGACCATGGATTTGCACATCTTCGAGGTCGGCCCCGACGTCGAAGATACCTTCGTCGCCGTTCGGCCGACTCCCGAGACCGGTCTGCTCTTGCCGCCTGGGTCCGACGCGGATGGCGACGGTTTTCACGAGGTGGGAAAAGTGGCAGGTGCCACCTCGGCGATCGACCTCGACCTTATGTTCACCGGTTTCGCGGCGGGTCAACTGCGCTTCGACGCCGTCCAACTCATCGATGATCCCGACGAGGGAAACCCGACGGGCACGGCCGTCGGGGCTGACATCGATGCCGTCGGCGCGGTCTCCTCGGTCCGAGTACCCACGGTGCCCGGGCTCGGATCCATCGGGCTGTTTTTGTGTGGTGCACTCATGATTTGCGTCGAGCGCTACTCAAGTCGCCCTAACGACCGCTGAAGCCCGTCACAGGATTTCGCCTACGGGCCTCAGCCCGCCCCCCATCTCTTCTCTACTTGACATAATGTCGCTTGTCGGACCCAAAAGGGGCTTTGAATTTCCTATCCGCCAAAGCGGTTGATCGCCCGCCACGGGGCTCCCGTCGCGGGCCTCCCCTAGGTATTTAACATAACGCCCAGGCTCGGACGTTTTGCCTGAACCCAGCTTGAATGTCCTATCCCCTTCCCACCGCGTCTTATGCCTCCTGGCGTTTTCGGTGTCGATACTCGAGCGGCGTGCATGCTTCCCAGCTTCGGAAGGCGCGATGAAACGCGGTCGGATCGGAAAATCCGAGTAGATAGGCAATCTCGCTCACCGTCAGATCCGCGGAGTCTAAATGCTTCAGCGCCAGCTGCCGCCGTATCCGGGTGACGATCTCCGAAAAGCTCGTGCCCTCCTCCCGCAGCCGCCGCCGAAGCGAGCGCTCACTCATTCCCAACTCCTCCCCAGCGCGGCTTGCGGATGGGACCCCCTCCGGGAGAAGACGAACAACCTGCTCCTGAAGCGCGCCTGCGGCCGAGTCTCGAGAGGGCGCGTTTGCAATGAGCGATTTCGCATAGCCCTCCAGAACCTGGTTGAGTGCCGGGTCCGCAGTAGGAACCGTGGCGTCCAAGAGAATGGATATCGTTATCGCGTTCTCTCCCGCCTCGAACATCAACGGTGCATTGAAAAAACGTTCGTATTCCCCGACATCACCCGGACGCTGACACGACAGACGAACTTCTTCGATCTCGGGGACCTGCCCGAAACTTTGCTGAAACATTTTCACGGGGACCGCCAACACGTACGCCGACATCGCATCGAAGACCGGTGCGCCTCCAGCTAGTTCGTGGCGGAGAATGAAGCCGCTTTCCGTCTCGGGAAACGAATACTGAACGGAATCCGCGAGCAAGCGGTGAAAGCGGCGCAGCCGTTTCAGGGCTTCTCGCACCGTGGCGCTCGAGGCGAGGATGTAGCCGATCAGACCGAAGTCATTCGGCGATAACTCCTGGGCCAAGTGGAGCCCGATACAGGAGTCGCCCGTCACCTGCTGAGCCTCGTTCCACAAATGCCAGACGTTTACCGCCCCCACCCGTGCATCGGGGTTGGCGAGGGTCTCCTCATCCAGTCCGGCGACCTCGAGGCCGCGGCTCCGCTCCAGCCCCAATCGTTCAAAACCGGAGAGCATGGGGCGCAGGGACAAGACGGAGACCGTGCGGATCGGGACACGTTTTCGCGGCGACGTCACAGTCAGCGACGATATCGCGAAAGCAGGGCCGTTGCAGCCAACCCCGACAGGCAATCGCTGCACTCCGCTGACCGCCATTGTCAGGAACTAGGCCGCCTCGACCACTCTCCGCGGACCACGGATTACGACTTTATGTCATGAGAGGCCGGGATGACCCCGGCCCAAACTTAGGAGTACATCATGATGAATTTCCTCTCTTTTATGCGAACAGAAAGAATAAGCGCCGGATTTTCTCGGCTTGACAGGATCGGATCGGCTGGATTGGCTCGCGGCGACTCACCAAGCTCGGCGGGCAAGGCCTCTTCTGGACCCAAGCCGGCGGCGCCTCAGACGCGAAGGTCCGGAATGTTGCGCTCCATCCTGTGTGTGATGGTCCTCAGCGCCATGGCCATGCCGGCCTACGCCTACAACCTGACCAACGACTGCGACGACAACTTGAGGGAGGGAGATCGGGCCGCGCTCGATACCGCCGTGGAGTTCCTGGACGCGCACCGCGCCGACGTGTTCGCGGAGATCGAGCGGGACTCGACGGGCTCGAGCGTGCTCTCGGCCCCGAACCTGTACGACTACACGATGATCACCCCCGAGGAGTACGACGCCTGGTCCGGCGAGATCGACGACCTGCTCTACTCTTCATCAAAAGCCTGGGGCGAGGTGAGGATCGCCTGCTACTACACCGGGGACCACAGAAAGTGCGACCAACACCTCACGGACCCTAACAGCCCCGGCATGGTCGGTGGTTGGACAAATGCCTCTACCGACAACAACGTGCGTGATCGGGTGCACCTGTGCGTCGACAACTTGCGCGTGCGGGCCACCAACTTTGGGACGAACATAACGGATCATTTCGCTGCCACGATCGCCCACGAGCTGTACCACCACGTAGACAAGAGCTTTACGCACCCAGAGAATGAGGACGGGGTAGGGGTGACGGATTACAGCTCGCCCGACAGCGACGCCACGACGCTTGGGTTGGCGGCCCAGCACGCGATCCTCTCCCCTGCGCTCCGCACGACCTCAATCGGGCTGGATGTTGTTGCCGACGGCGTGGACTTCGACCTGACGGTCGAAGCCGCAGTGGGGAACTACAATCCGAACAGCGTCGTGGGGGGAGTATCGCTGGGCGGTTACGACCGCAATGTACGCACGAACACCTGCCTCCTCATCGACGGAGAACGATCCGGCGGTCTTCCCATCGATCCGCTCCTCCCTTACACGATTGAGGCGGTGGCCTACCAGGCGACCTTGCCCTACTTCAAACGCGGCTTTCCGGTGCGCACCCTCGAGGTCATGGCGGACTGCTTCGATTCCATCGCGGAGATCGACGAAGCCGACAATGTCGTCGAAGTCGGGAGCCTTTCGACCGAGGTCGACTTCGCCATCGACGTCGCCCTCGCCAAGGCGCCCCAGTTGAAGAAGTCGGGGAGGGACCACTTCTATCGAGTCACGTACGAAGCCACCGTGACCAACCTGGACAACGACACGCCGGCCCCGGCCGTGGACGTGCTCTTTTTCTTCGACGACATGTGGACCGGCTATACCAATGACACCATCCAGTACACGCCGATCCTCGATCCCGGCGAGTCCACCGTCCTGACCTACACGGTCGACGTGCCGACCGGGCCCGGTGGCACCGGCCCCACCGGGACTACGCGCGCCTACTTTCGCGTCGACTCGTTCCCGCAGTCGGTCCACGACTCTAACTGGGACAACAATACCCACCGCATCGACATCAACTCCGACTACTGGCGACCCGACTACCGCATCGCCTCCTACACTGAGTCGAACGCCTGGCTTCCTGCCTGGCACGCCCCCGGCCCCGGCATCAACACCATCGATCTGGAGATTCGGATCGAGAATATCGGCCCGGAGGACGGGACGGTGGACAGTACTCTGGACGTCAGCGGAACGGGCTTCCACACGCCCCGGAGCACCGCGGTGGACGCAATTTCGTCGATGTCCGTGAGCGCGCCCGTCACGGTGACCATCGAGGTGCCGTGGGTGGTCTGCGGTTCGGTCGAGCAGTACACGGTATCCGCGGACTTCGATGAAGCGGTGACCGAGATCGACGAGACCAACAACACCGACCTGCTGTCCTTCGGCAGGAACTGCCCCGAACTCGCGTCCTTTCTCTGGCCCGAGCATGGGGACGGGCTTGTGGAGGAGACTTGGTACGGCATCCCCGTCGCTGGGGTCCAGCCCGTGCAGCAGTTCGGCCTGTGGGAGACCGCGGCCGAGTACATTCAGTGGGTTCTCGACACCCATGGCAACGGCCCCTTCCTCCCTACGGACTGGGAGCGCGACTATGTGCACACCCTCGTGGAGGCGGGACCCTATTGGGGCCTCGTCAGCCAGCCCTCCATGAACTTCGTCTACGCCGGACAGGATGCGGAGTCAGCCTTCAGCTCCATGCACATCAACGGAGCGAGCCTGTACGGTACCGAACAGTCCTTCAGAGGACAGATGGAGTACCTGGGGAGCGACCAGTAGAAGCGACGCGTGCGGCTGGCGGTGGTGCTCGCACCACCGCCAGCCCGCCGGGTTGGATCTGTGCGCCCAGGGCATCGGCGTGTTGGGGCCCCAGATTTCAACGTCCCCAAACGGCGAACTCGCACGCCCTACCCTGCCCGCCCGGTCGCGTCTTCTGCGACGGGCCTCCCCTAGGGATTCAATATAACGCCCATACGCGGACGTTATGCCAGAACCCAGCTTGAATGTCCTATCCCCGATGGGCGGTAAGGCGGCGGCCTTCAGTCCTTCGGTGCGACTTCTAGATCGAGGGGGGACTGCCACCGCACCACCAGGGGCTCTCGCATTTCGTTCGTGAGTTCGAGCTTCGTGGGCCAGATGCGGTCAAGCAGCATCCGCCAGAACTGGGGATCGCCTTCTTCGAGCTTGCGGATCGCGACTTCGCGTAGGCGCTCCAGGGTGGGGTCCTCGTCCAGGGCCTGCCTGAGTGCCGTCACGAGCCTGGGGCGCGAATTGATGGGCCTTCCGGGCCCGGGTGCGGTGCCAGGGACAAAGCGTCCTGCGTCGTCTCGGAGGATGGGCTCTTTCATTGGATTGACCTCGTATGTGGGTGCCGAAGTTGGTGCCGTCTACTGCCGTCTGCCGTCACCGATGCCGCTCTATGCCACTCCATGCAGTTCCCTGCAGTGCCCTGAGCGTAAGTACGCGTTATTCCGAGGGGTCATCGGTATCTCGTAATGAGCAGGTCAGCGGTTCGAGTCCGCTCGTCGGCTCCATTTTGCCTCGCGAGTGCCACGCCGCCCAGCCCGCCCTATCCTCCTCGGGGCGCTCCCCCACGCCGGTCCCGGTCTGGGGCCGT
>JAQWRT010000036.1 GCA_029243605.1 Myxococcota bacterium | reverse complement strand
CAGGCCGTGGGTGGACGGATGCTGGGCATAATGGGACGCCACCGGGGAGAGGCCGGGGGTCTCGCCCTCGAGGGCCAGGGAGGCGGGATCCACCACCCAGCGATCGGGGGAGTTTAAACCGAAGCCCGCGAGCACGGCTTCGAGGCCGCTCTTGGTGCCGGGCTCGAGGAACGCGATGAGGGCGCCGCCGCCGTCGACGAATCCCTCGATGGCCGCGCGCGCGGGCTCGGGCAGCGCGCGCTGGGGGGCGATGACGAGCAGGCCGGCGGCGTCGTCGGGTACGGCGTCGGCCACGGCCAGGGGCAGGGACCGCAGGGTGTAGCCCTCGGCTTCGAGAGCGGCGCCCAGGCCCGAGTAGCCCTCGCTGCCCGTGCGCTGGAGATCGCCTTCGCCCGCGCCCACCGCGGCGTAGAGGATGCGCTCGGGGCGATGGCCCAAGCTCACGATGGCTTCGTAAAGGCTGCCTTCCCGAGGCCGGTCCACCAGCGCCCAGCGCGCACCGACCCGGGCGACCACGGAGTTCGATGAACCGATGCCGTAGAAATCCTCGTCTTCGGGGTAGTCGTCCAGGACGCGGGTTTCGATCTCCACCGGGCCAAGACCCGGGCTGCGGCCGGCGGTGGTGAAGGCTTCGAGGAGCCTTCGGGTATGGCGAATGCGCGGGTCGCCGGCGTCGGAGTAGAGGGTGAGGACCAAGGGGTCGGGCAGGTCGCTCAGAGCGGCGAGACTGGCTTCGGACAGGGTGAAGCGTCCCTCGAAGGTCCAGTCGATGGGGCGCTCGACCTGAGCCGCGGCGGCATAGAGGAGGCCAGCGGCGACGAGGGCGGCGGCGGCCCGGGCGACCACGCCCACCATGGGGCCGCGCAAGGCGGGCTGGGCCCGGCGCCCGGTACGCACCAGGGCCGAGAGAGCCGCGGCGGCCAGGGCGGCCAGGCCGATCAGAACCTGAGCCAGTGCAAAGGGGGTGACTTCGCCCAGGGCCTCTTGGCTGGCCCAGCCGAAGGCGGTGAGGATGAGCCCAATCAGGGTGAGGGGGCCGGTCATCCGCTGAGCCTCCGCCACTCCAGAGCCGAGCGCACCAGGCCCCCTGCGGCCAGCGCGAGGGCGGCGAAATAGGCGAAATCCGTCAGGGAGACCACGCCCTCGGCAAAGCGCGCGAAATGATCGTGGAGGGCCAGAGCATCGAAGAGCCCGGCGGCTTCCGGGCCGAGGAACGCGTGGGCCCAACCGAAATCGTAGAAGAGATAGGCGAGGCCCACGGTGGCGGCGGCGGCGAGGACCTGGCTTTGGGTGAGCGCCGAGCAGACCAGGCCGATGGAGGCGATCCCCGTGCCCAGAAGGGTGAGCCCGATGAAGACCGAGAGCAGGTGGCTGAGGCCGAGGCCGCCCTGGGCGATGGCCCCGGCCGGGTAGACGAAGCTCACCGCCATCATCAAGAGGACGAACCCGTAGGTGACGCTGAATTTGGCGGCCACCACCGTGGCCGGGGAGACGCCGCTGGTGAGCAGGAGTTCGTCGGTGCCGTGGGCGCGCTCCCGGGCGAAGACCCGCATGGTCAGCAGGGGGATCGGCAGCAGCAGGGTGAGCCCGAGCTGCTCCATTACGGGGTAGAAGACCGTGTCGCGCAGGTTGATGTAATCGGGGATCGTGTCGGAATCAAAGCCCCCCATATTGCTGCTCGCGTAGAGGAAGAGCTGCTGGTTGTAGAGGCGCAGGTGCTCGAAGAAGAGAATCGAGGTGAGCACGGTGACGGTGGTGAGCACCGCGTAGGCGATGGGCGAGGCGAAGAGCACCGCGCATTCCTTGCGAACCAGGGCACGAAACGCCGTCATGGGCTGGCCACCTCGTCGGCTTCGCCCGCGTGAAAGAGCGCCAGGGGGTTGGCACCCCCGAGCAGGGCCGCGGTTTCGCCCAGGGCGACCAGGGAGCCCCGGCGCAGAACGGCGCTGCGGGTGGTGAGACGCCGGGCCTCGTCGAGATCGTGGGTGCAGAGGAGCAGGGTGCAGTGGCCCGCGAGGCCAGCGAGTACTTCGCGGATCTCTTCGCGTTGAAGGGGGTCGAGGCCGCTGGTGGGTTCGTCGACGATGAGCAGACCGGGGCCGTGGAGAAAGGCCTGGGCCAGGGAGACCCGCTGGCGGTAGCCCTTGGAGAGGTGGCCGATGAGACGACGCTCGACGGACTCGAGGCGAAAGCGGGTGAGGGTTTCGCTGACGGCTTGTCGCCGGGCGCCGCCGGACAGCCCGCGCAGCCCCGCCGCGAAGCCCAGGAAGGCGCGCACGCGAAGCTCGGGGTAGAGACGCGGAGTTTCGGGCACGTAGCCGATACGCGCCTGGACCTGGCGCGCCCGATCGCTGGGGGAGAGGCCGTCGACCCGGACCCGCCCGCTGCTCGGCAGCAAAAAGCCCGTGAGCAGCCGAATGAAAGTGGTCTTGCCCGCGCCGTTGGCGCCGAGCAGCCCGAAGCTCTCGCCGGGTTCCACGGTGAGGCTGAGATTCTCCAGGGCCACGTGGGGACCGAAGCGTCGGCCGAGCCCCTGGGTCTCGATGCGCACGCCCGGGTTCTCGGCCTCGGGTGCACCGGACGATTTGCCGGGGAGGGCGGGATCGCGGGGCGAGGGTTCGGCTTGGGCCATGGGGGAGGGCCGGCTCCTAGAGTGCCTGGAAAACGTCGAAATACCGGGGCCAGGTCTTGCTCACGCAGCCGGGGTCCCGGATCACCACCCCGGGCACGCGCAGGCCGGCCAGGGAGAAGGCCATGGCGATGCGATGGTCGTCGTAGGTGTCGATCTCGGCGCCGTGGAGCGGGCCGGGCTGAATATAGAGAGAGTCGCGATCGGCTTCGGCGCGGGCGCCGAGCTTGCGCAGTTCGGTTTCTAGGGCGGCCAGGCGATCGGTCTCCTTGATGCGAAGGTTCCAGACATTTTTGATGCGGGTGGGACCGTCGGCGAAGAGAGCGACCACGGCGTAGGCGAGCACCGCGTCGGGAAAAGCGTTCATGTCCACTTCGTCCAGGCTTCGCAGGGGGCCGTTCGGGCCGCGCACCTCGACCCGGTCGGCGTGGCGAATCACCTGGCAGCCCATTTGCTCGAGTAGGCCCAGGAGTTGGAAGTCGGCCTGGAGCGAATTGGGCGGGATGCCGTCGACGCTTACCGAGCCCCCGGCGATGGCGGCGGCGCAGAACGGGTAGGCGGCGGACGAGGCGTCGGGTTCGATGGCGTAGGGGCGGGCCCGGTAGGGAATGCCCGCGCGCACTCGGATCTGGTCGCCGAGTTCGGGGTCGCCGTCCTCGACCCAGCCCACGTCGGCGCCGAAATCGCGCATGATCTCGAGGGTGCTGTCCACGTAGGGGCGCGAGACGAGTTCGCCCTCGATGAAGGAGAGCTGCACGTCCTTCTCGGCGTAGGGGGCGGCAAGCAGCACCGCCGAGGTGAATTGGCTCGACTGGCGGCCGTCGATGAGGCCCGGCCCGCCGGGCAGGCCTCCGCCCGCGCTGCGGACGGGGGGGCATCCGTCTTGACCCTGAATTTCCAGGCCGGCGCCGAGGCTCGTGAGGGCTTCGACGAGTTGGCCGATGGGCCGCTCGCGCATTCGGGCGTCGCCGTCGATGACCGCCGGCCCCGGGGCCAGGCAGGCTGCGGCGGTGAGGAAGCGCGCGGTGGTTCCCGAGTTCTGGACATAAAGGGGGCCGTCCGGGACCCGCAGCTGGCCGCCGGTGCCCGTCACGGACCAGGGGTCGCCCCGGGTGTCGAGAGCGGCGCCCAGGGCGGTGAGGGCGTCGCGCATCACATCGGTGTCATCGCTGGCCAGGGGGCCGGCCAGGGTGGATTCACCGTGGGCCAGGGCGGCGATGAGCAGGGCGCGGTTGGTCAGGCTCTTGGAGCCGGGGACGCGCACTCGGGCGTCGAGGGCGCCCCGGGGCTGGATCGGCAGAGCTTCGGGCGGGCTGGCCAAGGGCTGGGAGACCTTTCGAGACGCGAATTGGAGTGGCGGTTGGGTCGGTTGTTGGGCCGGTTATTGGGCCGGACATGGGGCCGGTAAAAAGGGCGGGCAAGCAGGGCCAGGCGGCTGGGGGGCCGGGGCTGGGGCCTTATAGGAGCACGCTAGCTTGATCAGCCGGGCGGATCAGCCGCCGGTGGGATAATTCGTCGGATTTGGCGGGCCCCTGGCCCGGGCGAGGGGCCGGCCCGCCGTTGACACCCTCCCAGGGCTTCGGCACCATGGCGCCGCTGCAGGTTTTCCTTGTAAACGCGAGGCCTTAGCTCCGGGCCGGCCGATCGGCCGAATTCGGGGACCTCGGTGCCATGCCCACCGAAGGGCACGCGTTGAGCGGGCGACTCCATCGTGCCCGGGGAGAGTCGCCCCAAATTGGGGCCGCACGCACGGCGCCCGAAAAAACGCTCAGGCCTGGATTCGGCCGCCAATCAGAACACAGAAGAAGCACGAAGGGCCGTAGGGCCCGAGGAGAAACGAGTTGACCAAGGTCCTCGTATCGGATTCGCTCGCGTCCCAGGGCGTCGACGTACTCAACCAGGCCGACGGCCTCGAAGTGATCGAGCGCCCGGGGGCCAGCCCCGACGAGTTGCTCGAACTCATCGGCGACGTCGAGGGCCTAGTGATTCGCAGTGGCACCAAGGTGACCGCCGACGTGATCGCCAAGGCGGACAAGCTCAAGGTCATCGGCCGAGCCGGCATCGGGGTCGATAATGTCGATGTGGCCGCGGCCACGGCCCGGGGCATCGTGGTGGTCAATACGCCCGAGGGCAACAACATCACCACCGCCGAGCATGCCCTGGCGCTGATGATTTCCCTGGCCCGGCATATTCCCCAGGCCACCGCCTCGCTCAAGGCGGGCAAATGGGAAAAGAAAAAATTCCAGGGCATGGAGATTTTTAACCGAACCCTGGGCGTGGTCGGTGCGGGCAATATCGGCCGTATCGTGGTGAGCCGGGCTCGGGGCCTGGGCATGCGGGTGATCGTCGCCGATCCCTTCCTGACCGCGGAAGCTGCGGCACGCATGGACGTCGAGCAGGTGGAGATGGACGAATTGCTCTCCCGAGCCGATGTCATCACGGTGCACGTGCCCAAGACCAAGGACACCACCGGGCTTCTCAATGCCGCGGCCTTCGCCAAGTGCAAGCCCGGGGTGTTGGTGATCAACGCGGCCCGAGGCGGCATCATCGACGAAGCCGATCTCTACGAGGCGCTGGATTCCGGGCAGGTCGGTGGCGCGGGTCTGGACGTTTTCGTCGAGGAGCCTCCGCCGGCGGATCATCCCCTGGTGGGCCATCCCCGGGTGATCTGCACGCCGCATCTCGGTGCTTCCACCGAGCAGGCCCAGGTCAATGTCTCGGTGGCCGTCGCCGAGCAGGTACGCGATTTCTTGCTCGACGGTGTGGTGCGCAACTCGATCAATGTCCCCTCGATTTCGCCCGAGATGATGGCCGAGGTCGGCCCCTATCTGGAACTCGGCGAGAAACTCGGCCGCTTTCAGGGGCAATTGGTCGACAGCGCCATCGAACAAGTCGAAGTGGAATACGCCGGCGATATCGCCGAGATCAACGTGGCGCCCATTACTATCGCGGTGCTGCGCGGCTTGCTCGAGCGTAGCCAGACCAACGTCAACATGGTGAACGCCCCGGGCCTTGCCCAGGAGATGGGCATCAAACTGATCGAGACCAAGGTGCGCAAGCCGGTGGATTTTGCGAGTTCGATCAGTGTGCGCACCCGGGGCGCGGAAGTGCGTCTCATCGAGGGTGCGATTTTTCACGGCAGCCAGCCGCGCATTGTGCGCGTCGACGATTTCATGCTCGAGGCCATTCCCGAGGGCCCGACCCTATTGCTCCACAATCACGACCAAGCGGGCGTGGTGGGGACCGTGGGTTCGATCCTCGGCGAGGCGGGGATCAACATCTCGCGCATGCAACTCGGCCTGGTTCCCGAGCGCGAAGAAGCCGCCATGCTGGTGAACGTCGACTCGGTACCTCCGGAGTCGGTGGTGGAGCAGCTTCGGAACGTTCCTCACATGATTACAGCCAAGTTGTTGGAGCTCTAAAATGACCACAGTAGTTGGCGTAGGCGCCCAATGGGGCGACGAAGGCAAAGGCAAGATCATCGACTGGCTCGCCCCGCGTGCGGATCTGATCGCGCGCTTCCAGGGTGGCAATAATGCGGGCCATACCCTGGTGGTCGACGGCGAGACCACGGTGCTCCACGTGGTGCCCTCGGGCATCCTTCACGAGGGCAGCATCAACTTGATCGGTCCCGGTGTGGTGGTGGACCCCGCGATTCTGCTCGGTGAAATTGACGCCCTGATCGACCGCGGCATCCTGCGTGATCCCTCGCGCCTGCGCGTCTCTGGGCGCGCCCACGTGATCCTGCCCTGGCACCAGGCCCTGGATAAGGCCCGGGAAGCGGCGGCGGGCAAGTCGAGCATCGGCACCACGGGCCGAGGCATCGGGCCGGCCTACGAGGACAAAGTCGCGCGCCGAGGCGTGCGGGTGGCCGACTTGCTGGCCCCGGAGAACCTGCGCGAGAAACTCGACAAGGCGGCGGCCAGCCGCAATTTCGAACTCGCCCAATATCACGGCGGCGAGCCCATCGACGTGGACGAGCTGCTCGAGACGGTGACCGAGTGGGGTAAGCGCCTCGAGCCCTACGTCGACCACACGGGTCGTATCCTCGACCGCGGCCTGCGCGCGGGCAAGAGCGTGCTCTTTGAGGGTGCCCAGGGGACCTTCCTGGACATCGACCACGGGACCTATCCCTTCGTGACCTCGTCGAATTGCGTGGCGGGCGCGGTGTGCACGGGATCGGGCGTGGGTCCGACCCGCATCGACAAGGTGATCGGCATCACCAAGGCCTACACGACGCGAGTGGGCGCCGGGCCCTTTCCCACCGAGGACGAGGGCGAGCGCGGTGAGAACCTGCGCCAGGCGGGCGCCGAGGTGGGTGCCACCACCGGCCGGCCGCGACGCTGCGGCTGGTTCGACGCCGTGCTCCTGCGCGAGGCGGTGACGGTCAACGGCCTCACCGACTTGGCGCTCAACAAGCTCGACGTGCTGAGCGGCCTGGGCGACCTGCCCGTGGCCACGGGCTACAAAATCGACGGCAAGGTGACCGAGGATTTCCCCATGACCCTCGAGGAAGTCGTGCGGGCCGAGCCCGTCTACGAAACCCTGGCGGGCTGGGACGAGGACATCCGCGGCGTGCGCCGCATGGAGGATCTCCCCGACAACGCCCGACGCTACGTCGACCGCATTGAGGCGTTGGTGGATGTGCCGGCGGCGTTCGTTTCCGTGGGCCCCGGCCGGGACGAGATCATCAAGGTCAGCGACCCGTTTACGAGCTAGCCGCGGACGGCATCCCAGCGCACCGGCACCGGCGTGGCGCAACCCGCCGAAAAGGGCCCGCGCTTTGAGGGGTCCACGCGCAAGGAACTCGCCGCCAGGGGCGGTCCCGCCCAGGCCACTGCGCTCTCAACCGAGGCTCGAGCTGCGGGCTGTGCCGAGGATTGAACGCGCGTGCGCGGAGCGCGGGTTCGTGAGGCGCCCGCCTGGGTCGAAGTGATTTCGATTCGCATGGGTTTCTCCGTGTTCGAGGGTTCGGCCCCGAGCGCTCCGGTGAGGGCGCGCTCGGGGCCTTTGGGGGTGACGACCCGACCCTAGGCGAAGAAAAAGCGAAAGTCAAGGGAGGCCAAATTCGCACGCTTTCCCGGGCGCTTGCCCGAAGCCGCGCGCCAAGGCATTCGCTTTCGGCGAGGCATAGACACGGCCCCCGGCGAGTGGTAATTAAGGCCCGGGCCCGTAGCACAATGGCAGTGCAAGAGACTTTTAATCTCTAGGTTCGGGGTTCGAATCCCCGCGGGCTCACCGCCGCGCCCACTCCGCTTGCGGCTGAAGAGGGCGATTGCAGCAGGAGAGGGCGGCCGGGGAGCGATGCCGGGCGAGGCCCGGCTGGAGGAGCGAGCAGTGATTACACGGGGCATCCGGGTACTTTGCAGCGAGGCCGAGGAAGTCGTCGAGACGTGGACCGCCGAGCAGGCGCGGCAGCACATGGACGACGACGACGTCGTGCTCGTCGACATTCGCGACGTGCGCGAGCTCCAGCGCGATGGCGTGATCGCTGGGGCCGTGCATGCTCCCCGGGGCATGCTCGAGTTTTGGGTCGACCCCGAGAGCCCCTACGCCCGGGATGTCTTTCAATCCGGCAAGCGCTTTGTCTTCTTCTGCGCCGGCGGGCTGCGCTCGGCCCTGGCCGCCCGGGCTGTTCAGGAGATGGGGCTTGCGCCGGTCTGCCACATGGCCGGGGGCTTTGCGGCCTGTAAGAAGAACGAGTTCCCCATCGAGGCGAAGGAAGAGAAGAAGAAATAGGCGCTGGAAATAAGCGCTGGAAACAAGCGCTGAAAACAAGCGCCGGAAACAAGCGCTGGAAATAAGCGCTTAAACCGAGGGCGAAGCGGAGCCCTCCCAGGAGTGTTTGGCATGAAGCCTTCCCCCCGTGATCTCTTTGTTCTGGCCCTCGCCGCGGCCATGCTGGTGAGCGCCGCGGCCCTTGCTCCGGCTCCGGCCCAGGCCTTCACTCCTTACAGGATGCTCGTTCAGGCCGTGCGATCCCCCGAGCGTCCGCTCGTCTTTGTGCAGGACCGGCGCCTCAAGATGAACCTGCGTAAGGCCCTGCTCCTCGCCGAGCCCAGCACGGCGCTCTCGGTGTCGTCGTATGTGGCCGGCGCACACGCCTACCTGGTGGGGTGGGTGAAAGACGATGCCCAGCGCGAGTCCCTGGAGCGCGCGGCGCGCGGGGTCGCCGGGCTGCTCTCGGTGTCGGTCTACCTGCCCGAGAAACCCACGGGCGACGACGCGCCGGACTCGGCCAGCGAACTCGGGCTGAAGGCCAAGGTGATGGCAGCCCTCGTGGCGAACAGCAGCGCCGAGAAGACGAACGTGGCTGTGGATGTCCTGGGCAGCCACGCGGTTCTGGTGGGGGTCGTCCACTCGACGGCGGACATCCAGTCCGCCGTGGCGGCGGCGAAGGGCACCTCGGGGATCACCGGGGTGACGAATTTTCTCCACGTGCCCCTGGCCGAAAACACCAAACCCTCCCGCGGCCTGCTGCTCCGCTAGGCCGGCGGGGGCACTCAGTTTACCGCGGATCAGGGGACGCCCACGGGCCGAAGCGCCTCTGTGGTTGCGCCCACGCTCAATACCCACGCTCACACCCACGCCCTGGGCAGGAACGCGGCGCCACGTGTGCGGGAGCGTGGGAGGGAGCGACCCGGGCAGGGACTGGGGCCGGGCGCCTCGGCCGAGGGCCCGTGTGCGATTTTTCTAATCGCATTCGAAAATAGGTTTTTGCCCCGCGAGAGTCATTTCAGAGTAGTCTGGGGGTGCAGTTCGCCAGCATTCCGAGAGAACTTGCGGGGGTTTTGCCGCCGTGCTCGGTTCTCTCCCTGTCCCGGGTTGGGAAGGAGTTTTCCCCTTGTCGTCTCAGATTTCGGTCTCCAAGGCTCTCCACGAGGCCGCCCACCAGGCCGCCCACCAGGCCCCATACAAGGCCCTCCGTCGGGGAGCCCTACTCGCGGGGTTCCTGCTCTGCTTCGCCGGAGCCGCCCAGGCCGTGCCCGGAGACCAGGACGACGACGGCATTCCCGACGGGGATGACAATTGCCCGGCGGTCTGGAATTTCGACCAGGCGGATATCGACGGCGACTTGCTTGGGGATGTGTGCGACAGCGAGAAGGATGGCGACGGCGTCCCCAACCAATTCGATGCCTTTCCGGAAGACCCGAACGAATTTGCAGACTACGACGGCGACGGGGTTGGGGACAACAGCGACAACTGTCTCAGCGACTACAACCCCGCCCCCCAGGCCGACCTCGACGGCGACGGCGAAGGCGATGTCTGCGATGACGACCGCGACGGCGATGGGGAGCCCAACGCTTTAGACAATTGCCCAGACGCGGCCAATGCGGACCAGTCCAATGTCGATGGCGACGGCAACGGCGATGTCTGCGATCCCTTTCCCCTCGATCCCGATGACGATATCGATGGAGACAACGTCAGCGGACACATCGACAACTGCCCGAACGACTACAATCCCGCCCCCCAGGCCAACCTCGATGGCGACGCCTTCGGCGATGTTTGCGATGACGATCGCGACGGTGACGGGGTGGACAATGGCCCCGATAATTGTCCCGATACGGCCAACGGAGACCAGTCCGATGTCGATGGGGATCTAGCGGGCGATGTCTGCGACCCCGACGCGGATAGCGACGGCGTTCTCGATGCAGATCCCGATAACTGCCCCCTCGTCCCCAACCCCGGCCAGGAAGACCTCGACGGTGACGGCGAAGGCGACGCCTGCGACATCGACGTCGACAATGACGGTGTCCCGGATGACGTGGACAACTGCCCCATCGACTTCAACCCCGCCCCCCAGGCCGACATCGACGACGACGGAATTGGCGATGTCTGCGACCCCGACATGGACGGGGACGGCGTGCCGAATGAGTTAGACAACTGCTCGCT
>JAQWRT010000067.1 GCA_029243605.1 Myxococcota bacterium | reverse complement strand
CGATTCCGTCTCGACGGTGTTCGCATCATTGGCAAAGAAGGCTCCGACGTAGCGACCCTCGAGTGCGGCAAAAAATCCGGTGGAGTGCACGTAGCGAAGTTCGGCGTAGAGATGCTGCTCAGGCACACCGGGCACCTGGTTGCCCGAAAAGTTTGTGCCCTTCGAAGTGTAGTCGGTGTACTCGGCCTCGGTGTAGGTGTAGGCCGCCGACGCGATCAAGCCCGGTGAAAACTCGTATTCGAGCATGGCCTCGACGCCGTGCCGCTTGGTCTTGCCGGCGTTCCCGTAGTACTCCTGGCCATTCGCTAATTCGTATTTGACAATCTCGTCATCCGTCCAGATGCGGTAACCCACGATCTCATAGCGGAGCCGCCCGGGCAGTATGCCCTTGAGCCCCACCTCGAAATTGAGTGCCCGCTGGGCTTCGAGATCGGGGTTGAATCCTCCTACTTCTCCTGAATCTCCTGGCTCCACCCGCAGCTCGGTAGTCGTGGGGGGTTCAAAGGAAGTCGACACCCGAGCGTAGGCATTGATTGCGGACGAACGGTTCCAGAGGAGCGCGGCGGCCGGGCTCAACTCGCTGAAGTTGAGGTCTCCGGAATCGTCGGGATTTTCCGGGGTTACGGCCAGTTGATCGGTGACCGAGTATTGAAGCGCATCGAAGCCCAGTGAAAAACTCAGAGCCAGTTCCTCGGTCAGCCCCAGTTCATCGCGAAAAAAGGCGCGCACGCTCGTAACGTTCTCATCCTGATCAAGCACATTTGTTCTGTCCTGTAGACAGTGACGGCTTCTCTGATCACGTTGAGCCTCCACGCTGAAGCCCACCAGCACCGAATTATCGAGGTCGAAGACCGTGTGGCCATTTGCGTGCTGGACGCTCCCCCCGGCGAAAATCCGGTCGAGCTTTCCATCGACACCCTGAAAGTTGAATTGGCCATTACAAGCTATGGGAATGTTGTTCTTGAAGTCCCGCGAGGCCGTCCAGAGCGCCACGGTGGTCTCGTTTTGCGCATTCCAGTTTCGGCGATAGCGCAGGCCGCCGGTCACCTGGGTGAGATTCTCGCCCGCATCCGTGTCCAGGTTTCGCTGGAACGCCTGGCGAGGATCCTCGGCCGCCTGTTCAGCCGTGATTCCGCCCGGATCCTGGGCGACCGGCGCATAGACCACATTGAAGAGCCCCATGAGTTCCGACT
Organism: Myxococcota bacterium; assembly: GCA_029243605.1. GTDB lineage: Bacteria > Myxococcota_A > UBA9160 > UBA9160 > UBA4427 > JAZXM01. The sequence continues at coordinate 20,749 of JAQWRT010000067.1, read as the reverse complement.
TATCATCCACCGCCCAGTGGAATCGGCTATTCAGGACATTGCTCTCCATTCGGCTGTGGTCACGATAGCCTCCCATCTCCTGACGCGAGAGACCGACCAGAATGCCCACTGGGCCCGCATAGCCCGAGCTCTTGAGCTCATAGCTCCGGTAGCCGTTGCTGCCAAAGCCCGTTCGAGCCGTCGCCATGGGCTCTTCGGAAACTGGCTCGCTCTCCACGCGGATGACACCGCCCGCAGCACTGCCGTAGAGTGAGGCAGAGGGGCCGCGCAGCACTTCTACTCGCCCGGTCGTGGAGATTTGCAAGGTATCCACCTGGCCCTGTCCATCGGGCGTGGTGGCGGGAAAGCCGTCGACGAGGAGCTTGATGCCCCGCACTCCAAATTGGGCGCGTGAACCGAACCCTCGAATGGAAATCCTCAGGTCTTGCGAAAAATTATCCCGATTCTGGGTAAAAACGCCGGGCACCTGGGCCAACGATTCGCCCAGCGTGAGCTGAGGTCGAGCGAGTTGGATCTGTTCCTCACCCACCACGCTCACCGATGCCGGCACATCGATCAGGCGTTGCTCGACCCGGTTGGCCCGTACCACGATCTCTTCGATGCCCGTTCCCGCGTCGGTCTGATCCTCGGGACCGCCTACGGACTGAGCTTCGACAGCACCCGAACACAGGACCAAAAACGCAATCCAGGAAACAAGAGATAATTCGCGCAAGTCGCCACCGGCCATATTTTCAGAAATACCCTCTCTTTTGAGACCGCGCAGGATAGCAGGAACTCGCCAATCAATGTCAAACCCGAAACAGCGAATCTGGGCGCTATTCTCACCAGTGCGAGCCTAGAGAGGGCTTTGAGCGGGGGGGGCGCGGTGTGAGCGACGATCAATTCAGATCGGAGGGGGCATGCTGCCAGATCCGCTCGACAGGGGGGGCTTAAGCTCTGGGGCTGTCGGTCGGTGAACATACATGAGGGTCAAGCTAACGGTGGCAAAGCCAATCACGTACTTGGGATCATCCGAGAGAGATGAAAGAATCAGTCCGTATATGCCGATCGACTCAGTCAAGGCGAGATTGACGATGTAGGGACCGAAGGCTCGCTCGGCACCGGCTGGAGTGTTCAGATCCAGCTCTCCGCTACGAATGGGATTTACGAGAGCTCGACGACGATAGACGATGGTACCCAACCCAGTTCCGGCGGCGATGACCAAGAGAGCCAGGAGCAAAGCTCCGGGCGGGCTGCTCGCCTGCTCTGTCTCTTGCTGGAGAACAATCATCAGAACGTAAGCCAACTGCGCGACGCACAGCGCAGCCCAGAGAGGCTTGTATGTAGATGTCGCCATTTCACCTTCCTCTGCTCGAACGCTCGGGTGCGCGGAGTCCGGTGGTACCTTGCTGCCAGGTGCGAAACGCCTCATGAATTACAATTATGGCCCAGGTTAGCACTGGTAAAGCCCCGACGGCCCGTTGCAGCGCCTTATGAGGCAGCAGCGAACCGAAACTCTCGCCGCGTGCCTTGCGGAGACTGGATCCCACCGTGGTCGCTAAAGCCCAGGCGCCTGAGTAGAGCAGTCGAAGCCTGATTCGTTGTGTGTGTACGAGCAACACGCGCGGACACGCCGGAGCGCGAGGCAATTCTCACGATTACAGCTCAGAAAAATGTACAAATTTTGGGAAAAAATGACCCGATCGGCCGCGAATTCGCGACTGTCTTCCCATCGAGCCAGAGAAACCCCTGGCCCGTCACGGGGCTCCCCCTGGATATTTAACATAACGCCCATACTCGGACGTTGTCCCAGAAGACAGCTTGGGTGTTCTATCCCCCTTGCAAATTTTTCTGATCCGATTTGAGTCAAGACGAGGACTCCCCGTATGAGTCATGCCCCAAATCAAGGTACGACGGCCGATGGAAATCGAAGCATCGGCTCCCAATCGCACAAAGCGAGAGCCGCAGCCTTTCTCCATCCCGATCGAGAGGAATCGGGGGCAAGGGAGCGAGGGCCCACCTAGATACTAGATAAAAGGAGATCCATGCGCTCCATGCATTCCTTCCGCCATGCTCAAGATCAGACCCAAGGACTCGCTCAGGAACTGAGGACCCACACCCGAGTTATCCAAACGCTGCTCGGCTCCGCTCTTCTGGCGCTTATTCTGGCCTCGGCGGCTCAGGCACAGCCATTCTGGTCCTCCTTCACGCTGGACGATATGCCGGTAAACCCGCTCGTCGGCCCGGTCTGGTATTTCGGACAGGGCGCAGAGAATCCCTACGGCCTTTTGAACCCCCCTGGACCGGCGATCAGCGGTCCGTCCCCCACGCTTGGTCTTATCTCGACCCTCACTTTTGGCGATGGCGACATCTTGGAACCATCTAGACCCTTGCCCGACCACGTGGCCCCTTCGCCAGGGACCTCCTACATCTCGTCGCTGTCCCATCCCCATCGAGATAACGGACAACCAATTTACTTGGTGTTCAGCGTCGATCGCCGCTCGACAGGGAGCGATCTTCCGAGCGACCTTGCAACCCAAGCAGCGCTGAATCAGGCGCCCTCGGATATCTACAAATCGGGTTCGCTCTTCGTGTCGCCGAGGCGCTTTGTCGGGCGCCTAATGACACCACCATCGACCCACCCTGCGGGCGGTCAGTATGCGGGGGATCTCAACGGCCACTTCTCAGGTCCGGGTTACGGAGACTGCTACGGTCCCTATTGCACCCAAGCGGGCAATGAAGGCCGGCAGAATACCCTGCTGCTCGACGAGTGGGACATGGGCCTGATCTCGGGAAACTGGCAAGTTTCGGCCGGCTTGCCCGCGACGCCTCCGGGTGTCGGGACGCACGACAATGTCGATGCGTTCGAATGGAGGCCAAGCGATCCCCTTTGGTCTGGGTACGTCACGCTTTATCCTGATCTTCCGGTTATCTTGAACGTTCCGGCGTCGAATATCTACAACGTACAATCCGGAACCGCGTCCGGGATCTACGCGACGCACACCGAGACCGGCCTGCATGCTTGGGACACCATCGATGCCTTGATCGTGTACAGAAACTCATGCCTGGCGGGCAGCCCGGGATGTGGCGGCCCCGGCGCCCAGCCCGGCGTTGACTACGCAATTTTTAGCCTGGCTCCGGGTTCCCCCTCGCTCACGATGAGGCCCGATCTCGGGCTCAGCGCGGGGGATCTCTTCTTCACCGACTTTTCGGGCGCCTTTGGCCGTTACGCCCGGGCGAGCGAGCTCGGCCTCCGCTCGGGCGGGCCTCACCCGGGCGGTGGTGACAACATCGATGCCGCCGATTTTATGTGCATGGCCGACCTCGACATGGTTGGCACGGTCGATTTGAACGATTTCGCACGTTATTTGCAGTGTCTCACTACGCACTGTGTGTACGATCTCGACCTCGACGGCGTGAGAGGCTCGGCCCTGGACTTAACCTACATGTTGAGGAATCTGGGTTGTCGCTCGTGACGCCGACCGTCCCGTGACTGCCGTTTCACGGGTTGCGCGACGCGAGATTGTTAGGCTTCGGTCTACTCGGATCGGGAGCGAGCGCGCGAATGCCCGCGCTTCTCTTCGCCTTGAGGGTCTTCACCAGCTCACCGAGCTCGGCCAGCCCGTCGGCCACGCGCTGGACTTCGGTCAAGCGCTTCGGGAACAGAGCGAGAATTCGCCCGGCCAGGGAGATATCCCGCGCCTCAACGGGCACCTCGGCCGCTGCGGCAAACGCCCGAACGATCGGCAGAAAAGAGAGCGTTGCGAGGGCGGGCGCCTCGTCGGTCCAGGTGTAGATGATCGAGGGGATCTGAATCATAAGATGAATTCTCTCGCGTAGGGATCGAGAATGGGAGGCGGCTGGGCCGCGTGCGCGGGCGCATGTCTACCGCACCCGCCGACCAGACTTCACGGATTTCTTCCGCCGCCGAGGCGCCCCGAGCCCGGGAAGCCCCCAGGGCCCGTGGCCAAAGAGCCGGGATCCAGGAAACGGTAGAAAATTCAGCTTTCTACATCGAGCCGACTCACGGACAACGACATCCGGGAGTCGCCGCCCTGCAAAGCCCGAAAGGGAGCTGGGGCACGGCGCCCCGCCCGGGAGCGGGGCGCCCTGGCTACCCGTACGCCACGCTTCCGCTTTTCCCCTCTAGAACGCGACCGATAGGCTCACTCGAGCTTCGCGGCCCGGCAGGGGCAGCTTGTCCTTCAAGAATGAGCTGGCCACGCGCGCCTCTTCGTTCAGCAGGTTTCGACCCTGCGCCACCAGCGTGACATTCCTCTGGTCTGGGAACGGATGCACTGTGAGGATCAAGTTCAGCATGACATAGGAATCGGTGGGAAGTTCGTTGTTCGCAACACGATCCTGCTCCCTTACCCACCAGACCTCAAAGCGAAGGTCGGCCACATCGCTCCTTCCTTCCAACCCAGCCTTCAGCCGGTAGGGGGGTATCCGAGGAAGCGTATCCGAAGGACCGTTACGAACGGTGGTCTTGACCCAATCAAAGGCAAGATCGACCACTCCCGTATAGTCTTTGGACTGATAAAAATCGTATGCACCGGTCAACTCGCCTCCCCAGAAATCGACATCATTCTGAGTGAAGGTTCGCAGTTGGAGCTCCCCTCCCGGCTGAGGATCACAAGAAAGTCCAGCCGGGTTGTCCACGGGGTTACAGAAGGGACCGTTTTCCTGATAGATGAAGTTGCTGAACCGAGTCCAATACATGTTCAACCCGCCGCTCCACCGCCCTCTCTTTTTCCGAAGCGTCCCTTCGATCGTCAGGCCAGATTCCTTCTGCAAGCCCGGATCGCCGACATCAAAACCGCCCGTCGCGAGATGGGCACCGTCAGACAGGAGTTCCTCCGCCGAAGGCGCTCGTTCGGTTCGAGACAGGCTCAGGCCCACCAAGTAATCTTCCCAAAACGTATACCCAGAACCGAGGGAGAGGCTTGCGGTATTGAATGTTCTTTCGAAATTGATCGAGTCCGCCTCGACGTCTTGCCGCTCGTAGCGCAAGCCCCCTTCAAATCGAAAATCACCCCAATGGTACTCTTCCACCGCGAAGAGCCCAAAATTCGTCGTCACTGTCGGAGGCACGAAAGCCTCTTCACCGTCTGCCTGAAAATCACGATGCAGGATCTGAAAACCGACCGTCCCGTGAAGGTCTCCGTATTCTTTTTGGGTCAGATCAACACGGGCCTCGTGCGCCTTGTTGCTAAAAAGCGTGGCCAATTCCTGTGGATCGCCTTCGAGTTCTTTGTGGCTGTAATTCGCATAGCCATAGCGGTACGAGGCCTTGTCGAAGATCAGAAACGAGTTGCCCCATGTCCCCCTTGAATCAAAACGCTTCTGCAAGAGATCGATTTTGACCGGCTCACCGGGCTCGGACGGAACGCCATAGTCGTCCTGCATCACGCCGTACGACGCGCCGATCATCGAGTTCTCTCCCAACCAGGAGGCTCCCGCAGTCCCGCTCCGTCGGTCGGTCTCCGTGTACTCCGCCAGACCGTATGGCCCACGCGGAAGACCAGGTTCTTCTGCCGCAAGGCGGGAGGAAACGGCATAGCCGGGGATCTGAAGATCATCGTTCTGGGCAAATGCACCGGCGGCTCGGAGTGCAACAGGCCCCACATGGGTCGTGAACGCCATGCTGCCCGCCTTCTCGTTGGCTGCACTGCCGTACATCACCCGGGCATCGCCTTCAAAGCGATCCGCCGGAATTTCAAGGGGGATTCTGCCATCGTCCACGTTGACGACCCCCCCGATCGCTGACCCTCCAAAGAGAAGCGTGCCAGCACCGCGGATCACTTCGACTCGCTCGATCAGGAGCCCTTCGGTGGTCACCGCATGATCCGGGCTCGTCACCGAGGCATCGAGAGCCCCGAGGCCATTCTGAAGTACGCGCACTCGTGGGCCATCCAAGCCGCGAATCACCGGCCGGCTCGCGCCCGGCCCAAAGTACGTGGATGAAATGCCCGGAAGTTCTGCCAGGGTCTCGCCCAGGGTTGGCATGAGAGCGCCTTCGAGCTCTTCTTTCGAAAGCACGCTGGTCCCCTGGATGACATCAAAGCGCGAGCTCTTATGCGGGGCAGCGGTGATGATGATCTCTTCGTAGTCGGTCGACTGTGAAACAGGCCGGTGGGTGGTCGCGCCGGGCACCGGAGGCCCTGCCTCTACTTGAGGCGCTTCATTTCCAGGCGCTTCATTGTCCGCCTGGGCACCCCCCGACGCGAAAAGAATCCCAGCGAGAGCGATCAAACCGACGAGAGAACGAAAAGCTGAGTGTGAAAAAGAGCTGGGCCGGTTCCGACCGGATTTCGGCGCGACGAATAGAAAAACAGATGACATGCGAAATATTCCCTAGGCCCCATTGGGGCGGATCGACCGAACTGGAAGCTTCGCAACCTCAGCGCATAGAGCGCTGCTCGACTCGCTTCTCTCACCCGAGCTCTGGGCTGGGCAGGCATGGACTGAAAAACACGCCGGGGCATTTCTTCATGGCCATGCAATTCGATCAGGACTGAATCAACGAACGAAAAAAGGACTTCGTATCTGTTCAGACGGACCGAGGTGGAGCGCGCGGCGCCCCGCTGGCAATCAGCCGGGTGGCGGGCGCAGCACTTCGCGCGTGTGCCAGGGTTGGGGGAGCGGGACGCTCAATATCAACCAGATCCCCCATAAACTGCTCGAAGGGATTGGCTCCGCCGAGGGCACAGATCGAGCACTCGGCCAGGAGGCTGGCGCTGCCAACGGCGACATCCAGAGTGTCTTGAGCGTGATCGGGGGCACCCAGCGAGCGCGATCCGTGCAGGTGATTTCCCTGAATGACCGGCAACAGCATCAACACGAAGGCCAGGGCAAGCGCCCCGAGCGAATTCGTTTGCCGGTCCATTCTCAAGATCATGAAAATTGTGTAGAACAACCTCGCTTCCGCTGCAACAGGTGCCTCTCGCCCCCTGCCCGGCCAGAGATCTTTCAGCCAAAGCTTGAACCATCACGTGCCCCCACCTACCCTTCTCGTTGCATCCTGAGTGGAGCGAGTGCTCCCGCCAACCTGCCAGACCCGGCAAGGTGGCTTCCCAAAACGGGAGATGCGGCCGAAGACGGCAAAAGCAGGGTCGCGTGCTTGCCTCTGCAAACGCCCTCTTCGGCGAAGTCCAAGGGAGGTTTTGCACATGTTGACTCGTCGAACTTTTTTGTCCGGATCGGCCGGCACGCTCACCGCCGCGCTTCTTAAACGTTTTGAGTGGTTTTCCGAAAACGAGTGCCACCCGCTCATCGAGGCGCCTCCCAGCCCAATCCGCCACATCTATGCCTCCCGCAGCGATTTCGACGATTGGGTTCTCACCCTTGGCGAGCCGTGCGAGGCGCCGGAACCGCCCTCCTGGGCAGACTATTTCGAGGCAGCCTGGGGAGCGCGCAAAAGCAGCCAATCCGACCTGCTGGACCTTTGTGAGAGTTATGGCCTGGACCCGGAGAACCTGAGCAGCGAATGCGATTGGGAAACCTGGTTCACGTATTGGGGGCGAAATCAAAGCCCGCGCGCCCGCGCATATTCCCTGCTCGAGGAACTCGATGTCGGGACCATTCTCACAGGCGCTGCCGGTGAGGTGGGAGAAATTGCCTTCCTCGATGCACCGTTCCCGGCGAGCGACTACCTCGGCGTTCATGCCATCGGGGATCTCTCGATTTCACTGCTCCAGCACCGTTTGAACGAGCTCGACACACGGATCGAGATTCACGCGGACTCTAAAAGAGGACTCCAAGAGCAAATGTCAAGGCTGAGGACAACGACGACGCACGAGGAAGCCGCGGAGTGCGGTTGCGGCCAAGAGTGTGGCGAGGGCGGTCAAGCCGCCGGGGCCGAGCGCCGGGACGGCGGGGGGTGGGGGCTCGGCAATCAAGGCGTCGAGGAGTTGGTCGTCCAGATCCGCGGACATCTCCCAGATCATCACTCCCCCGAGCGCATTTGCGAGGACATAATCCTTCTTGAGCGCGAGGGACGCGGGGTCGTCGTAGCTCAGGAAGAATCCGCTCGACGCATCGTGCAGCCAGGGGACGCCCGAGTCCGCATCCCAATACGCATTCATGCCCGGCTGCCCCAGGTAATTCGCCGCGATATCCGCATAGTCGAACATGCCGGTGGCACCGGTGGAAGCGTCGTCCCAGGTGCCCATGGGCGTTCCGCTGAAGCTCTGAAAAAGGCCCCCGTTGACATTGGCTACGCCCTGCACCGCACGGCCATAAAAGGGCACGCCCAGCACAAGCTTGTCCGCAGGTACGCCCCGGCCTAGGTAGTTCTGGATGGTCTCGTCTGCGTTGGTGCCGGGGGTGGTGGTCGGGTCTCCGGGGGACGAATAGAGCGGCGCGTTGAAATTCGAGATCGGGCTCCAATCCCCATTGAAGTCGTAGGTCATGACATTGATGAAGTCGAGGAGACCGTGGATCTCTTCGACCTCGATATTCGCAATTTTCGCGGCCCCGGCCGGGGCCGCGATCGTCAGGAGGTAGTGACGACCGCTCAGGGCACCGCGAGCGTCGAGTTCGGCCCGCACTGCTTGCAAGAGGAGCGTGAAGTTTTCGGTGTCTTCCGGACGAGTTGTATTCGCCGCGAGCCCTCCCCCTCCGGGATATTCCCAATCGATGTCGATCCCGTCAAAGCTATAGGCTTCCATGAAGTCTGCGCAGCTTGTCGCGAACAGCGCGCGGGATGCTGGAGTCAGCGCGGCGTCCGAGAAGTTCCCGGACCAGGTCCAACCCCCGATAGAGATCAGGGTCTGGAGTTCAGGGTGGAGTTCTTGCAAGAGGTCGAGTTGGTGAAAATTGCCGAAATAGGGGGCATCCGATCCCGGGCCCGACCAGGGGTCGCCGGGCAGGTGGCGCTGGACGTCGGCCCAGGGGTCGCCGAGCGCGCATTGGCCACCCACCAGGTTGGCGAAAGCGTAGTTGACGTGAGTCAGCTTTTCCCCGGGTAGATGGGCGATTTCAAAGCCGCGGTCGTAGATGCCCCACCCCGGGTAATAACCGACGACGCGCTCGGCCTCCCCAGTTGCGGGCAAGGCAGCGAGGCCCAGAGCGACAACGGCGCCCAGCGCGAATCGGCCCCCGCGTCGAATCGCCGCCGCGCACCCATGCGCGAAGCGCACCACCCGGTTTTTCTTCGCGTGCTCTTCCATCGCCCTTTCCGATGCCGAAAGTCTTCCCAGGGAGCCGTCGCAGAGAGAATCCGACTTCGGTGTGGTCTTCGCAAGCCGCTTCCCTTCGAGCCGAAAAAGCCGGGCCCGGTCCGTCTACGAGGCGTCGATCCAGATTGGCGATGACCAGGCTCGCTCGCGGAGAGTCCCGAGGACGCTCGGGTCGGGCTCGCGCGAAAGGCGCAGGGCGTCGTAGGTCGACCAGCGGCACGTCGGGTTTTGAAGGACACGAACGTAATAGAAAGCCCCCTGGGCGGGATCGAAATGAGGGTCCCTCCAGACCGTCGTCAGCTGCATTGCGCCGGTGTCTCCCGTGGGCTCACAGTTCGTCAGGTCGACGGATGCGCCGTTGTCGGGGCAGCGCAGGGTGACCCTGTCCACCTCGAATCCATCCGCGCAGGCGATATCGCGGACCTTCTCGTGGGTCGCGCCCTCTTCGTCGATCCAGCCCTTAATGATCTGAATGCGCTGAAGCGGGGCGCTCATCCAATCGCCTTGCGCCGCCACGTAGAAGGTCGGGCTTGCGGCGTCGCCCTCGGTGGGCCGCAGTACGCCGCCCATGGGAACTCCGCCCGCCGCCGCCACTGCAATGGGATCACGCTCGGCGTCGATGCTCTCATCGAAGCCCCAGCCGGCGAAAAATCGCAATGCGATGCGCGGCCGACCCCACCGAGCGGCGCGACCTCTCGGCCGAGCACCCCGAGAAGGTGGCCGAGCTCGAACGGGCCCTGACCGCGCACGACGCCGAGCAGGAGCCGTCGAGCTGGTTGCCGTCGATCTCCAGGGCGGTGACGATCGACAAGGACCGGAGCGTTCCCGAAGCCGCCGACGACGAGTACATCTACTGGTCGAACTGAGCCTCCGAAAGACGGGACCTCAGGCCAGCGAAGTGAACTCGATCCCGATTACGGGGCCTTAGGGCTCTGGAAAGGGAGGGGATAAGACATTCAAGCCCGGTTCTGGCACAACGTGCCCGGTCCCGACAGGGCGCCCGGGTATGGGCGTTAGGTTAAATCCCTAGGGGATCCCTGTCGCGGGGCGCCGGACCCTACAAAAAATAACAACACCATGCACGAAGACGGATGGCTGGCGAACCCGGCTTTGATGGGTCCGATCCGCTCGATCTCGAAGAACAGCTGACTCATGAAGAGCGGTTCATCCAGGGCCGCACCCGCAAGTATGCCCAGGACAAACTAATGACGCTTGGTAAAGTGGTTGCCTAGGAGGATTTCCCGGTGAGTGACAATCTAGCAGTCGATGTTTTCTGGTCCTTTCGAAGCCCCTGGTCCTATCTCGCGACGAGGCGATTGCGCGACTGGCAGGAGAGGTATCGACTGACTCTGAACTTTCGGCCCGTTTACCCTATTGCGGTGCGCACGCCGGAATTTTTTCACAGCGTACAGCCGCAATGGTTCTCCTACTTCATGACCGATGTGTTTCGGGTGGCCGAAATGCTGGAATTGCCGTTTGTTTGGCCGAAGCCCGATCCTGTTATTCAGTTCATGGATGAGAACGGTCAGCGTCAGACGGGTGAGGAGCAACCCTATATTTACCGGCTCACGCGCCTTGGCGTGCTGGCGGCCGAGCAGGGCAAAGGGATCGAGTTTGCGGATGAAGTGTCGACCCTGATCTGGGGCGGCACCGAGGGCTGGGACAAGGGTGACCACCTTGCCGCGGCGACTGCGCGAGCGGGGCTCAGCCTGGGGACCATGGACACCCAGATCCTATCCGAGGCTAAACGGCTTGAATCCGTGATCCAAACCAATCAGGCACACCATGAAGAGGCAGGCCACTGGGGGGTGCCGACCTGCGCCTACGGGGGTGAGCCATTCTTCGGCCAGGATCGCCTGGATGTCCTGCTGTGGCGTTTAAAGAAAGAAGGGCTTCAGGCTCGCTGATCCAAAAGGAGATTTCCCATGTCTACACAAAAAACCGATCCGGACGCCGACGCAAACGAGGCACTCAAGCGGAAACTCCTCGACTTCGCGGCGGACTTCCCCTTCTTCAATCACATGGGCCTCGAGGTCGAGGACATGGGACCGGGCTTCGCGCGCGTGAGCGTCGAACTGGTCGACCACCTACGGAACCCGAACGGACAGATGCACGGTGGCGTGATCGCCACCCTCGTCGATATGAGCATCAGCCAGGCCATGCTCATGACCGACACCTATCAGCGAGTGCGTGAGACCCGAGGCCTCATGACCAACGTGGATCTCCGCATGAAGTACCTTCGCGCTGTCGGCTGTGGTTTCGTAAACGGCGAGGTAGGGCAGAGGGCTTTCTTCCCCTTCTGAAGCGGCTAACTTGAAACGATGGGCGCTGGTGAAATTGGTGGTTTGTACCACTTCTTCTAAGTCTTGGTTTTCGTAGTCGTCATTAAACGACTCTTCCTGGCCCTCAGTAGGATCTGTGAGGACCATGACAACATAGTTGTTAGGCATTTAGTTCATCCGATGAGTTTGAGTTGTTCGAGTGAGCGGTTAGACGGTCGCCCGTCGAACATCTACAGGAATTCCGGTCATAGGGGATAGGCCGAAACACCCGGGGCTCGGTGGCGTCAAAGTCAGCAACCAAGAAACCGAGAAGGTGATCTCGCTGTTTCGCTGTGGCCAGCGGATTCTTCATCCACGCGCTTGATCGAAGCCCCACAACGCTCTTCTAACAATTCAAACGCGCACATCACGAGGTTGGACATTGGCTGCTTCGATCATGGACTTGATGAAACCTGAGATCATCAACAACGCTGAGGGCAAGTGCGAGCTTCGCTTTCAAGTGCGCCCGGAATTTACGATCTATTCGGGCATCGTTCAGGGCGGGATCGTGGCGGTGATGCTCGACATGGCGATGGCTATGGCGGGAAACGGGGAACTCTCTACCGCCTCGCTTCAATACGAAATCCTGCGACCCGTACGCGACACACCGCTCACGGCGACGGGAACCATCGTCCGACGCGGTCGGCGTATCATCTTTGCGGAAGCAGAGATCCGGAACGATGACGGAGTCCTGCTCGCAAAGGGAACACAGACTGCGGTCCCCGTATCTCGACCTTCGACCGAGTAACTCTCTGCCGCGCACCTTAAAATCGCCCCGTCACCGGGCTCCCCCTGGGTATTTAACATAACGCCCAGGCTCGGACGCTAGGCTAAATACCTAGGGGAGCCCGTGATGGGCGTTCGTGCTGTCCCTGGACGGTTTTGCCAGGAGATCACACCAAGGCAATCGGCGTTCGCTTGCGCCGGGGGCTTTGTTGCATTGGTGAGGTCGTTCGTCGCGTGCTCCGCTGCGGTTGCCTACCCGCGAGAGTTCAGCCGCCTCGGCCCCTGCCGTCTGCTGATCCCCAGGCCGACAAGACCGAGCGCAACCAACAAGCCCGTCGACGGCTCGGGAACCATGACAGCATCCGAGACGAGGATCCAACCAAAACCACCGGCTGCGGGTTGCTCCGTGCGCTGAAAAAAGATCGTGCCCCCGCCGTTTAGTCCGATCACGGCAAGTTCGATGGAATCGCGCGTCGTGTGATTACCCCTATCTCCGTCGGGATCCGACCATGCTGCGAGATAGTCATGCCCCCCCACAATCGTTGTCCGCCCTAGCGCGTTCATGATCGCTACCACGCCGGCGTCCTGTTCCGTCACCTGACCCGCACCCCCTTGCGCAAACGCGTCCGACGGCAAGAGGCTCGAAATGAAGATCGCTCCCGCGGCGATGAATAAATCATTCCACTCTGACGATGTGGCAAGCCTCGCGTCTGCGTACGTCAACTGTGCGTTTGCCAGCGCCGCCGCCTGCGTCATGCCTGTGCTGAACGTCATGTCGAGAAAGGCCAGGCCATCCGACGCGTTCCCAGGGTCAGAAATGAAGTTGAGATCGCCGATTTCGATGAGGGTGGCACGAGCCACACCGGAAAACGTGATGGTGAAGGCGATCAGCGTGGACAGAATCGTATGGGTCATTGATAAATTTTGTACTCAGCTTCCAATCGAGAGGATCGAACAGCATTCACTGCGTAGCCGCGTGTGCGAATTCATCGCTCAACCGCAGCCCACCTGCAACTCTAAGCATATCACTACCGGCACATTTCCGATCCGAAGAAATATGGGGATAGGACATTCAAGCTGCATTCTGGCAGAACGTCCGAGTATGGGCGTCATGTAAAACCCCTAGGGGAGCCCGTGACGGGCTTCGCCGGGCAGTCAGACGCCCTTCCGCACCCGCAACCGTCCACGTAAACCACCGGTCCCGAGAGAGCGAACCATCCGTCGTAGAAACCATGACGCTATAGGTCCCGGCCGCCTCAAAAGTCGAGCTCCCTGAAATCAGGCCCGTTGTTGTATTGAGACTCAGGCCCGGAGGCAGACTCAGCGAGGAGAACGTCAGCGCGTCCCCGTCCGGTGACCACTCCATTCGCAACCAGGTCTGCCTGTACGGATTCGAAAATGCCATCCCCTGTGGCGGGCATTGGAACGAGGAAGGCCATCGGCTCGCCGGAGAGCGGATGGCCGAGTCCATCTGCGCCCTCCTCGAATCCTCGAATGCGACGGATCCCGTGGCGCTTCACTGAAGCCGGGTCGGCCCCGGGCTTCAACCTGGTTCAGACATGGCCGAGGGTGCGCCGGGAGCATTTGAGATCCCTTTGCGCAATCCCCAGACGAGCAGGGTCTCTTCGATGGCTTCCTTTGTCAGGTAGATCCGGTACCCCGTCACGGGGCTCCCCCTGGGTATTTAACATAACGCCCATACTCGGACGCTGTGCCAGAATGCAGCTTGTATGTCCTATCCCCATCCTGAGCTTGTCGAGATCTTCATCGACCGCATCGAGACGATCCAGGCTATTCGCCACAAGTGGAGCACGCCCTAGCTCGCAACTGATCAGAAAGTGATTGGTGCAAAGAGGGTCGTGATCCATACAGCGATACCAAGCAGTACAAAAGTTCCAATGATCCATGCAGCCTGCTGCAATCCAGGCAGTGTTGGCATATTCATGCCATGAGAACCTGCCATGTCTCCAGACATGTCCATGTCATGGTCCATGCCTTCGTGATTCATGTGCTCATGATCTTTCATCTCATGTTCGGAATGGTCATGCATGGCATTATCCGATGGTTTGTCCGGGCCTTTTTCAGGAATGGTCATGCAGCCGTGTTTCAGACCTTTGGACACAAGCCACCAGTTGATTGGGAATCCAGTCAATCCGCCAACAACGGCACCCATGCTCATGCGGAACCAGAAGGATGCATGGCCGGGGTCATCGCTTTCAGGGAATTCATGTAGAAGAACAACCATGACCGGGATCATTCCTACCATCACCATGTTCATTGATACGGTTTCAACAAAGACAGTTCGGCGAACAGCTTTCATGTAGTTGTTGTCAAACATGTCAAGCATCATCAACGCCTGGAAGATGAAGAGGCCAACGATCCAGGCCGTAGCGTATTCAAGTACCAGATCGATCCCGGGCGAGAGCGCGAAGAAGGACAGGATCACGGCGCAGATGATGATGCCGGTGGCATCGCCTGCGAGGCAATGCATCTCACTGTTCACCCCTTGTTTCCAGGTCGCCTTCGTGAAGACATCATGCAGGCCGGGCCCCGGACTTCTGCAGGCCATAAGAAACACGAACAGTCCGATGGGGCCGGTGTATGCAATGACCAGTATCCATGCCAGCTTCTGCACCCAGCTCACTGGCGTATTGGAGGCCAGGTCATAGATCGCAAAAATCAGCGAGAGCCCGGTTAAAAGAAACCAAACAATCATGATGCCTTCAAACATCCAGGTCTCCTGTCGACTGATACGGTGATCAGTCAGTAGGATAGACGACATGATTACGAGCTGGAATACCGTAGTGAATGCAGCTTCTCTGGCTGCAAGTCTCCATGATGGTCAGGTGCGAAAAGACGGGACGCCCTATTTTCAGCATCCGGCTCGGGTTGCAACGATTCTTGCGAGAGCGGGCGCGGAGGATGACCTCGTTGCTGCGGGCTATCTTCCCGCCACAGGGCTCCCCTAGGGGTTTAACATAACGCCCATACTCGGACGTTGTGCCAGAATGCAGCTTGTATGTCCTATCCCCTACATGTCCTACCCCTGTATGCCCTATCCCCTGTATGTCCTACCCCTGTATGCCCTATCCCCTCGTTTTTTTCTTTACAAAGGGCGGGCCGGAGTGAGAGACTGGGACCAGAATCCTCAGGGAAGGGGAGATAGATCGATGGAATTGCGTCCGAAATTCAACTTCTTATGCGCCTTGGCTGCGATGTGCCTGGGGTTGGGAGCAGGTGGGGCTGCGTTTGCGAGCCCCATTGTTCTTGACCTGGACTTCACCGGGGCCGACTGGCAGACGCCCCAGATTACAGGCGTACACGGTTCGGGCAGCCCGGGAAGTTCCCCTTCCTGGGCCAACGATCCTGGGATCAATGGCGATTACGGTGGGCCCACCCGGCTTCGCCTGACCAACAACGCGGGCGGACAGCGGGGCAACGCGTGGTACAACCCGGCCACCGTGGAAGCCAACGCCGCATGGAACGCCCAGTTCGATATGCAGATTACCTACGAAGTGGGCGGTGGGGCGGACGGCCTTGCTTTTCATTTGCAGGAAGTGGGTACCGGGGCGGACACCTTCCTTCAGGGGCAGGGCCTTGGTTCCGAGTTTCTCTCGGTGGTGGTGGACACGTGGGACAACGGGGGCGAATGCGCTTTCGGCTTGGCGATTCACAATAACGGTGCCCAAGTGGGCAGCTGCTACGACCTCTCCGGCATCGGACCCGTGGCGAATAATATTTACACGGTGGCCATGACGTACGATGGCCTCGGAAGCCTTGGCGTGAACGTCATCAACACGGGGACAACGCCTGGGGCAGTTTTTGGGCAGACAGGTGTACTCAACTACGTAGTGGATCTCTCGGAACTGAAAACTGCGACTTTCGGTTGGTCGGCCCAGACCGGAGGGGCAGCGCAAAATCAGGATGTTCTGAACATGTCCGGAACTTTTGTGCCCGAGCCCGGCACGGCCCTGTTGTTGGGGACGGGTCTGGCTGGCTTGTCCTGGCGTCGCCGACGACGAGGCCCCGCGGCAGCCTGAGCCGCGCTGCGATCTGAGCACGGCCTGCAGACGATGTTGCACGGCACATGTCGTCTCAGTAGTCTGTGCGCGACCACGCCACCATTTGCGTCCGATGCCTCCATTGACACATGTTCAACACGTCGGACCCTCACCATACGACGGCTGCATTGCCCGACAACCTGTTCGTGACTCAGCGCCACCGGGGACGGCCGAATCCATGCTCAAGCGTTTCCTTCGAATCATAGACCCCAACGTCAAAAAACGCCTGCGACGGTACTACCAGAAGGAAAGCATGCGTCATCCAGAAGGAAAGCATGCGTCATCGCGAAGAGCGCGACGCACAAATTGCAAAGGTACCGCTGCAGCAGGTCCACGTTCAAGATTGTGAACTGCTTTTGGATCGCGGGGTGATGCTGGACCGACTACCCAAGGCTGGCGTTGTCGCGGAGATCGGAGTCGACCGGGGTGACTTCAGCAAGCGGATCCTCGCCGCAACGGAACCCGAGGTCCTGCATCTCGTCGACGTCTGGGAGTCCTAGCGGTATCACACCGGACTGTTCGAGAATCTGAAACGCGATCTGTCGGAACGAATTGACAACGGCGGCGTACAGATTCATCGAAAATTGTCGACCGACGCCATCGGAGACTTTGAAGATTCAACCTTCGATTGGATCTATATCGACACCGACCATTCCTATGAGCTCACGTACAAGGAGCTGCGCGGTTACGCGCCGAAGGTCAAGCCGGACGGCATCATCGCGGGTCACGACTACTCGATGGGCAACTGGATCGACGCCTACCGCTACGGTGTGATTGAAGCCGTGAACGAATTCTGTGTTCAGGAAGGCTGAAAACTCATCTACCTGATCGCGGAGCCTACCGAGATGCCGAGCTTTGCGATTACCCGGATTGGTGCTGGCGACCAGGCCTGAGTCCGGCGCGGCGATCATCAATCCGTCGCGCTGCGCGTGTGCGTCAAGGCACACCGACCACTCCGATGGGGGTTCCAATACGCCACCGAAGTCTGTGAGGTGTCCGTCGGCCGCGCGCCCCGATGCCTGCGACAACGTGTTCCATATAGGAGAAATCCGGGGCATTCCAATTGATTCAGTGAATGGCCGGACTAGGGTGAGATGCCGCGTTTTTGGCCCCCCGATCGTCTCACGGAATCTCTTGATGCTGCGTCGCTTCCAACGAGCAGTCGGCACTCGGTGTCGTCGAACACGAACCTGGCGACTAACGACGCTGGAAAGGAGATTGATGCTGGCCCGTCACGGGCTCCCCCAGGGATTTAACATAACGCCCATACTCGGACGTTATGCCAGAATGCAGCTTGAATGCCCTATCCCCTCCACTGGTCTCAGGCTGGGAGAACTCCTCGCCCTGTCGTGGGAGGATGTTGATTTCTCGAAGCGCCGGATCGCCATCAGGCGCAGTTGGGTCAGGGGTGAGTTTACGACGCCCAAGAGCGGAAGGAGCCGAACGATCTCGATCTCTCCTTCACTCGCCGAGCCCCTATTCGACCTGCTTGCGGATCGTCGCCGTCAGTGTCTGGCGAAGGGCTGGATACAGGTCCCGGCCCTCGTCTTCTGTTCGGAGACTGGAAGCCCGTGGCAGGAGCGAAATTTCAACCGCGTCTGGGAGCGAGTGAGACGAAAAGCCCAGGCAAAAGGGGTGCGACCGCTCCGGCTCCACTGCACGCGACACACCTATGCTTCCCGGCCCTCGCCGCCGGAAAAAGCCTGCGGTGGGTCGCCGGGCAGCTTGGGCACAGCAAGCCCGAACTGACGCTCCGGCAGTACGCCCACATGCTGCCGCAAGAGGAAACCGACCTCACCTTCGCTGACTTTGGCGGCGCCAGACGGCACTATACGGCACTGGGCGAAGCACCAGACGCCCCCAACCAAAACACCCCCAGTCTAAGTGGCCGAGGGCATTGGAAAAAGATGGAGCGCGAGACCGGGATCGAACCGGCGACCCTCAGCTTGGGAAGCCAACCCAAGGGCAAGAAGTAACGCGGGGTTACGTTCAGTGGCTTGCAGGGAGATGCACCGAGCGGCATGGAGCGGCACCGGTGACGACTCCCGGCTCTAAACGGCTCCGAATTTGAGGTGAGAGCGGCGCATAGGTCGGTCGTTCAAGATTCCGCCGGCCTTGGATGACTACTGACGTTCGCCGTAGCTGACCGTCATCGGATCGTCGATGGCGATCGTGACCTCTTGAAGGATCCTCGGGCTCGGCATCGAGTAGACGACACCTGGCGTCGGAGCGTTACCCGGGCCGCCCGGGTTGTAGAGTGGATCGTAGTCGCCGGTAGCCGGAATCTCGACGTGGGTGATCCGCCGCATGGCCTCTTCGTCGCCAGCAAGCACGATGTCGATCTGATTGTCGTGATCTTCCTCATAGCAGTCGTTGTATTGGATGCCGTCGCCTGCCGCAAGTCCGAGATCGGCGAGGCCAACGACCTCGACGCTATAGCCGTCAATTGAATGCTCCCCGGAGCTTTCGATCCAGATTTCTTCGCCGTCCCCCGTTTCGGCACGCAGCCGGAAGTAGCGCGCAAATTCGTTGGGGCGTACGCCGAGAACGCCGTCGGGGGAGAAGCCGCCTGTCGTCAAAATACGCAGACGGTATTGTGCCCTATCCATGTAGAGAGAAACCCCATCGTTGGGCAGGTTGCCTTGGAACGCGGCCGGTCCGTTTTCGCCCAGAGTCGACATCACGCTCAGCTTTGCGGCGACTAGCGTCGGCCCGTTGCCCGTCTTGTAGGCCGTAAGTTGATCACCGGGCTCTCCGTAGGTGAGTCCCACGGCACTGCGGATCTGCCCATTGGGCCCCGCGAGCAGGAGCGGGGTGTCGTCGTCCACGATCTCGAAGAAGACCGGATAGACTGCTTCGTCGGGATGTGTTGTTGGATCGTATCGGTTGCCAAACTGACCGAAGATTACGATGGTAGATCGTTCGTTGTATTCAAAATTCGGGAAGATGGATACGGCTTCGGGTTTGACCACGGATTCGTCACTGAGTGTCACCTGGATGTCATCGATGTCGAGAGTTCCCGCGAGCACCGGCCAACTCATCTCGATGGGCAAGCCGTCGGAGTAGAGTGTGGGGACGCCGAAACCGAACGTAACCTGAGCGGGGGTCGCAGCGGAGGTGTAGTCGCCAGCCGAAGGGATTTGATCACCACAATCGAGCGTGTTCCACGTGCCTCCTGCCTCGCGCACCGCTTCCTCGCCCAGTGGCGATGGCTCGTTGATTCCGGGCACGCCGTTTATGTTAGTGAACCCCAATCCCGCGGCGAGGATCATCGGCTCTTCATCCCAGTAGTCGGCGTTGATGAGCACATCTTGCATCAGGGATTTATATGTGGCGCTGTCGTCGCTACTGCCGTTACTGGCATCGTTGCACGCCGAAGGCATCATGAGAGCCCATGCCACCATTAGGCTGATCTTGGCTTGCTGCATGATTCCTCCATGCGTCTGTGACAATCCCCGTTGCGGCTCGTCGATACGCTCTTTCAATCGTCAGGCCCGCCACAGACAGGCCTGCCGCCTGTCGCTTCTGCACTTTACCGAATCTTGAATACGGACGGAGCCGGAGTTCAGGGGGCCGGAAAATCGTACTCGATATCGGCGAACCCCCGCTGGCCTGATCACCCGGATCGTGCGCCAGCATGCTACCCCACCCGCGCGGACACGTGCTCTGTCGCGGCGACCGCGGCACGGCGGCAGCGGCGCTTCAAGGGCCTACGAGCGACCAGTCAAGTTCCAGGGAGCCCGACGCAATAGCGCTTCTGACCGCTTCGAGCGCATCGGCTTCGGTCAGCCCTGCAACGTCGATGCCGTGCTTCGCGAGGCCTCCAAGATCCGCGAGGGAGCGGTGCATCTGGGTCACGACCGGACTGAGGCCATGGCTTTGGCGACCCCGGACCCGATCGAGCGCTTCGCCTTCGGGCACATGCAGGACGATATAGTGGACGGATACGCGCGATTCGAAATAGGGACGGAAGACCGGCAGAAACCATGGCCCCACGACGCCGTCGAGGAATACGCAGTAGCCGCCGCGCGCGAAGGCCTGGATCGAACTCGCGAGGGCTTCAATGACCACCGTGTTCTGATGGTGCGACTCCGCGCTCGTCATATCCTTGGGGTGCGCGATGAATTCGTAGAAGGTGTCCGAAACCAGGTGCAACCCCTTCGGCTCTTCGGCCGCCAGGGCGCGGCAGAGCGTGGTCTTTCCGCTCCCCGGGCATCCCGAAACGATGACGACTGACCTCAATCGAACCTCCTGGCAGATCGCCACTCCCCCGTGACGGGCAGCGCCTCGTTGGGCGGCGTGGGGTTCTAGATATCCTTGCCCGAGCTAGAGCCAAGGATTGCCCGAGGATCATAGAAGACGCGCGCGTTTTGAAGCAGCCCGTCGCAGACCACGAATTTTGCGAAGACCATCATTGGGCCATTGGGAGTCTCATTCTCGCTCAGCGTCGCGACTTGATCTCCCTCAACGATATGAGCTT
>JAQWRT010000062.1 GCA_029243605.1 Myxococcota bacterium | reverse complement strand
GGCTCCGTTCCGGTGCTGCCAGGTCTTCACGGTTGCCTCGCTACCGCTTACCGTGAGCAAACGCGCTTCTCCGGACGATCCGGGGAAGCTCATGGCCTTGTGGAATACGTTGCTCTGGGGATCCTCGATGGTGACAACCTCCCACATGCCCTGCTGGGAGGGGATCAGGAACTCGAGGGCTGCCGGAAACGGAACCGGCCGCTTTCCCGGCTGAAACACCGGGAAGCGAGCGAGCGAGAGCACCAGGGCTTGGGTCGCCCCCGCAGCCGGACTCCCAGCCGCGGTGGGTATCGGCACCGAGACCGCCGTCGGAGCCTCGGGCGCTTGGGATTGCAGGGCCGGATCGGACGAGGGGTACTCACTCTCGCACGCCATGAGAAAGCTGGCGGCCAGGAGCCGGAAAAATGCCGGTCCCCGCTCCCGGAGAACGGATGCGGGCTCCGATCGGTTTCCCCGCCGGCGCCGGCGGGGAAACCGGAGTCCGATGAGGTTCAGGCCGCGTGGGTACGCGAGACCTCGATTTTCTCTTCGCCGCCGATTGATTGTGGGCATGGTCCCGCCGATCCCCTGCTGTTGGTCGACCTACGACGCGATCCGGCTGGAGATGGAGCCGAACCCGGACGGACCCGCGACGATCCGAGAACGCGCATGGTCGTCACGGATCTGGATCGCCCCAGCCGACTGACGCGTTTGCATCAATGAATAAAAAGAGGACTCGCTCCATGAGGGTAGGACATACAAGCTGGGTTCTGGCACAAGGTTCGAGTAAGGGCTTTGTGATAAATCCCTAGGGGAGCCTCGCGACGGGGGCCGCCTAGATCACCCGACAAGCGGGCGCTTCGCCGCGATCGGCTTTTGAAATTCCTGTTCAACTTGGTCTACTATGACGACGCAGTGGCCGGCCTTCGAAATGCCCACGCCCCGATGAACTATCGCAATTTGCTTGCGATGGCAGTCCCCTTCATTCTTGCGAATGCCGCCGTGCCTGTGCTGGGCCTGGTCGACACGGCCGTCATCGGGCAAACGGGAACCACGGCCGACCTCGGTGCCATCGCTTTGGGGGCTCTTCTCTTCAATTTCATTTTCTGGAGCTTCGGCTTCCTGCGAATGGGAACCACGGGCTTTGTTGCCCTGGCGGACGGACAAGGCGACGAAGCGGAGGTCCGCGCCGCCGCAGGCCGCTCGCTCGTGATGGCCGTGGTGATCAGCGGCCTGCTTTGGCTCTTGGCTGGCCCCATCGAGGAGGTGGCCTTTGCCCTTTTTGGAGCGGGTGAAGAAGTAGAACGAATCGCGGCCGAGTATTTTCGTATTCGAATGTGGGGCGCGCCTGCGAGTCTGTCCATCTTCGCCTTGCTGGGTGTACTCATCGGACTCGGTCAAGCACGAACCGTTCTGTTGGTGCAGGTCTTGCTCAACGGTCTCAACATCGGGCTCGATCTGCTCTTCGCGGTTCATTTCGAGATGGGGGTGAAAGGCATCGCTTTGGGCACGGTCATCGCGGAGTGGATCACGATGGCGCTCGGCTCCGTGCTTGTGATCGCGTTGCTCCGTTCTCGCCATCTGGATGACGAACCCGGCTTTCCCTGGGATCGGATCCGGAAGATGAGCTCAATGGGGAGCAGTCTGCGTTCCAACCTCAACATCATGATCCGGACTTTGTTCCTGGTCTTCGGTTTTGCCTGGTTCACGAACCATGGCGCCCGCTACGGCGATACGGTTCTTGCCGCCAACCATATTCTGCTTCAGTTCATTGCCTTGGCGGCGTTTTTAAACGATGGCTTTGCCAACGTGGTGGAGTCGCTCTCCGGGAAGGCTTTTGGAGCGGGGCGGGTGGACATCTTCGACGTCGCAGTGCGCCGAACCAGTCTTCTCGCGGGCTGCACTGCGCTAGCGCTGGCCACCCTGGCGCTTGTCGCCGGAGAGCGGGGGGTCTCGATTTTGACAGCGCTCGGCGATGTCCGGGAGCAGGCCATCCATGCGCTGCCACTCGCCTCTGTTTATGTGTGCCTGTCCTTCGCCGCTTTTCAATTGGACGGGATTTTCATCGGCACATCGAGAACCCGAGCCATGCGAAATGCGTCGATATTGTCCACCACGATTTTCGTGCTGGCTACCTTCCCCTTGTCCGATCGCTTTGGAAATGACGGTTTGTGGTGGGCGTTCGTGCTCTATGTCGTATTGAGAGCGATCACGCTGGGAGTGCAATACCCGGCTTTGCGGCGGACCTTGCGCAAAGGAACAGACAGTGAGGCCCTAACCGCCCTCGATCAGAGTTAAAAAGGATCCGGGGATAGAACATACAAGCTGGGTTCTGGCACAACGTCCGAGTATGGGCGTTATGTTAAATTCCTAGGGGAGTCCCGTGGCGGGGCTGGCCTTGGGGCTCGAAGTACGGCATCCAGTGCAACGGGGGGAGGACCGGCTATAGGAAGACCGGTCCAAGACACTTTCACGAAAAATGGGCAGCCTGAAGTGAAGCGCCCTCCCTCCCAGTAAGACTCCACACACCTCCACGAAGCCCCATGAAGAGAGCCGAGTTTCTGCCCCTTCATCCAAGAAGGGTCAAGACCGGGACGCTGGCTCTGTTAGAATCCCCTCCATGCAGCGCGAGACTCCGAGAGGGGCGCGATCGAAAAAGCTAGAGAACTTGTTCTGGCTTTTTTCCGTGGCGGTGGTTGTCGGACTCGGCCTTCAGAGATTCCTAGAAGATGGCTCGCTCTGGATCGATGAAGCTTTTATCGCTCTCACCCTGAAGACAGCCAGCCCTCTCGACCTCTTTGGCCCTGTCGGCATGGGGCACAGCTTTCCCAGGGTCTACCTGCTCGCCATCCACGGACTCACACAGACTCTCGGATACGAGACCTGGGCCTTGCGATTGCTTCCTTTTGCCTTCTTCGCTGTGGCGACGGCGCTCTGGTTCAGGCTGCTTTTTAACCGGATTTTCGCGTTTCCGGTTTTGATGCTTCTGGCCCTCTTCTTGAATCTCCTGCCCGTCAGTTGGTTCGAATACTCGAGCGCATTCAAGCAATATACATTTGATGTCTTTGCGGCTCTCTTGCCCTTTTTCGTAAGCGAGGCTGCACTCAGGAAATGCTTTCGGGAAGGAAAGTCTCGTTGGGTCGCCGTCGCACTCGCTCTTCCTTGTGCTCTCTCCTATACGTACGGAATCGTGCTCCTCGCCCGGGTGGCGGGATGGTACGCCTACTCGCTTCGTGACCGGCAGCCCAAATTCGATCCTGGCGCTGTCGCCATCGCGATCGCAAGCCTGTTGATCGGGTCCACCAGTCTGTACCTGACGGATATCCAGTTCATGGCCAATTCCGTCTACGACTTCTGGCAGGATTCGACTCTCGCCGCCGACGGAAGCTCAGGCGTCCAACTCATCCTGCAACTCATTGCGGGCCCCTACTCGGGTACCCAGGAGGTGGGGCGGCCCGCAGGAATTGCTCGCCCCTTCCTCTATTTCCTCTATGCCGTCTTCGGGCTGGGGCTTTTGCGAATCCTGTTGGGCTCACTCAAGGCAGGCTTTGACCATGCCCCCTCGGAGTGGGGCAGTCGGTCGCTCGGCGCCGTCGTAGCCGTGATGGGCCTGCTCGTCGCTTCATGGCTGATCGACTATCCCATCGCCTCGGGACGTCTGACCCTCTTCGTCTTACCCCTTCTTCAAATCATTCTTTTCGAAGGCTTTTGTGTGATTCACCGCGAGGCTGAGAAACTACGCCAAGGCGCGTGGATTTCCCTGGCACTCGGCTTGATCTGGATTGGTTTCGTGGCCCCGTCCGCCATCGAAACAAGCCTTCGCTTTATCGAGCGAGAAAATCGCGACAACATCCGGTCGCTGCAGGCCGAGTTCGAAGTTCGTCCAGACCTCCCGATCTACACCATGCCTTTGCTCGTTCCCAGCGTCATGGCCACACCACACGGGCCCGCGCCTTCTCGCTTTGTCATGGGTCCTCCCATACACGAGATCCCGTGGGGTGAGGAAATCTTCATCATCGACACACATCAGGGACAGTCGCGTTACACCAAGGGAAACCCCTTCTTTCGCATGAAGGAAGCCGCAACCCGGATGAAAAAGGTCCAGGGAGATTTTGACACCCTCTACCTATTCCGAGCCCAATTCCCGCCGCGCTAGCTAGACGCTCTCCCATCGGTCACTCTCTCGGCCGAGAAAATGAAAGCGGAGGAAGAGGAGAGGACATTCAAGCTGGATTCTGGCACAACGTTTGGGTCTGGGCGTTATGTTAAATCCCCGGTGGGAGCCCCTTCGCGGGTCGTGTCCGGGGCATCATGTCGCTTAGCAGACGCAAAAAGGGGCTTGGGATTTCCTGTCCCCTGCAAGCCGATCGAAGGGAGAGAGCCAATGGAATCATCTGACCTTCTGCTGGTAGGCATCGAAGTGAGTGTCGCCTTTGCCGGTTTCGCGGGCATTATTGCAACATTTCAATTTCGTGATAAAACCAGAATCAAGCGTGGTCAGGTAGTCGGGCTGTCATTGATTGTCCACCTAAGCCTCGTTTTGGCGTTGCTTTGTACCCTGCCTTTTCTTCTGTCCATTTTTGAAGTCCAGGATGCGGTCCTATGGAGTGTTTGTAGCGGCCTTGCGGCCATTTGGACGTCCTACACCCAGTACACCGTCCATAGAAACATGAAAGGTGCCGCGCGAAGAAGGTCCACTCGACTCTTCATGAGCATGCTTCAAGGAGTATTCGTCCTCATTGTCATCTCATTAATTCTAAACATGCTCGATCTAGTTTTTCACAGAGAGCCGGGCCCGTATATTGCTGGGATCATCATCGGTTTAGGATTGGTTGGCGTCATGTTCACGCGTTTACTCATGCCACCTCTTTGGGAAGTGGTTCGCGAACAGGAGGCCAAGCGTCAGGCAAGCTGAGCGTGTAGGTCATCTGAGAGCGGGAGGAGAGGACCGGCTCTTCAAGTTCCTACCCAAGACGATCACAACAGGAGCTGGCATAAAGATTTTCAAGTGGTGGGGAATTTTGGCGATCGTCTACATTTCCGTTCTCATTTCCGGTGCGCTTCGCGATGGGGTTTCCGCCAAAGCGTGACATTCTTCGCCTCGACCTTGTCTCTCCGAAAAATGAACGGTAAAGCGCCAGTGCAGACGGCGGGATTCCAGGAGCGAAACGTCAAGCACCGCTTATAAGAGGGAGGCAATTGATGTTGAAGAAGATTGTGTTGGGCTTTGGAGCACTCGTCGCCCTGGCCGTCGTGGTCTTTGGTCTGGTGGTCGTGCGGCCTATCTATGAGCTGGGGCAAGCGATCACGCCGACCACCGCTCCCGAAGACCTGGCCAAGCAGGACGACAGCCGAGTTAAAGTTCCCGAGATGCTCGCGCTCGAGCCGCAGCCCTACGACGCGCTGAAGAACGTCTACTGGGGCGAACTCCACGTGCACACGACCGAGAGCCTGGATGCGGTCCTCTTCGGCACGACGGCGACACCCGAGGATGCCTATCGCTTCGCTCGAGGCGAGCCGCTGAAGAGTCCTGGCGGAGAACTCATGCAACTCTCCCGGCCCCTCGACTTCGTGGCCATCACCGATCACGCGGAGGGTTTCGGCTTGCGCACTCGTTGCGGAGAGCCGGATCTGACCCTCGTCGAGGAGCTGAACTGCTGGGTGATGGAGACGCCGGGCTTTACCACGGCGCTCTTCTTTGCGAGCCGCCAGTCCAGAATGGTGACGGGCACCGAGCCGAACCATCCCGCTGGGACCTATCGCAACCGCCCCCGAAGCGGTCGGCTGCTGGGGAACGTTCCGATCTGCAGTCGCGGCGAAGGGGGGCCGGAACGCTGCCTGCGGGACAGCGACTCGGATTGGGCGCGTTATATCGAGCTCGCCGACCGCCACAATGAGCCCGGAGTGTTCACCACCTTCGCCGCGTACGAGTTCTCGCCGGTGCTGGAGCGCGGGGGGAAGCATCACCGAAACGTCATTTTCAACGGCGGGGATCTTCCGGAGCACGCGATCTCATCGCAGGACGTGGGCAACGCGATCGAACTTTGGCGAGGCCTGGAAGAGGCCTGCACGGGCAGCTGTGACTTTCTGACCATCCCCCACAACATGAACAAAGGCTGGGGCCTCTTCTACAGCCGGCACACCTGGGATGGAGGCACTTACGGAGAAGATGATTGGCGCTTGCGAAAACGTCGCGAACCCCTGGCCGAGATGTACCAGGTGAAGGGGGCCTCGGAGTGCGCGCTGGGCGTGGGAGCGACAGACGAGGAGTGCGCCTTCGAACAGGTTCTGAAGCCGTGTGAGCAAGGCCGTGAGAACGGCTGTGCGCTGGAATCGTCCTTCGCCCGGCAGGGCCTCAAAATCGGCATGCAGCTGGATCGCGAACTCGGCTTCAATCCCATGGCCTTCGGCTTCATCGCCGCCACGGACGGCCACAACGCGGCCCCGGGTGACGCCGAGGAGTGGGACTTTGTTGGGAAGGTCGGCGCGGCCAGCTCGCCCGCTCTCCGGCGGCTTCGCATGAGGCCGGATTCCGAGCCTCACAACCAGATTCTGATGGACCATGGCTCGGGCGGGCTCGCCGCAGTGTGGGCCGAAGAGAACACCCGGGATGCGATCTTTGCCGGGATGCAGCGCCGAGAAGCCTACGCGACCTCGGGGCCGCGCATCACGCTCCGCTTCTTTGCTGGCTGGGATTTTGACAGCGAGATTGTTGACGATCCCAACCCGGTCGAGGTCGCCACCGAGGGTGGCGTTCCCATGGGAGGCGTGCTGCGGCCCAAGGACGCGCAGGTGGAGAGCCCGACCTTCTTCGTCTGGGCGGGTGCGGACTGGATGAGCGCTCCTCTTCAGCGCGTTCAGGTCATCAAGGGGTGGATCGACGACGAGGGAGAAACGCATGAATCGGTGCGCGATGTCGTCTGCGCCGACGGACTCGAAGTCGATCCGAGCACACTTCGCTGTCCGGACAACGGCGCATCCGTAGACACCGGCACCTGCCAGACCCTCGGCGAGAGCGGGGCAGGGCAGCTGCTGGCGGCCTGGCAAGATGAGGACTTCGATGCGAGCCAGGGTGCGTTCTACTATGTCAGGGCCATCCAAAACCCGACCTGCCGCTGGTCGACGTACGATGCGATCCGTCTTGGGCGCGAGCCCGATCCGCGGGTGCCTGCGACGATCCGCGAGCGGGCCTGGTCGTCACCCATCTGGATCGATGCCTCGTAGCAGGATTGGGCGAAGGCCGAGCCCCCCACCCATGTCCCCAAAACTGGAGCTCCCTATTGGCACGCCGGGAGGGATTGGACGCGTGAGCAAAGCTCACTCAGTCGAACTCTCATCTGCGCAGTCTGGATCGGCACGCTTCAGACACAAGGCTGCCGAGGGGATAGGACATACGAGCTGGGTTCTGGCACAACTTCCGAGCCTGGGCGTTATGTTTAATCCCTAGGGGAGCCCCGTCGCGGGGAACCACGGTCCGATGATGTCGTCGAGATAGGCCTGGTAACCACGGTCCGCGAAAGCCCGGACGGAACTGGCCAGGGCGTGCATGACCACCGTGTTCTGATGTTGCGACTCTGGCTGGGCTGGGTCCAACCGCGCCGCGTGAAACCGAGCGATGGGCGCGCGGTGCAGTTCATCGATAAGCCCCGGGCGGGTGAACCACGCCGTCCCGCCCCCTCGCCCCGGTGGAGTCACGGCGGCGGCCCGCATAGGGGGAGCGCGTGGCGCGCGCGGTCTTCCGGCATGCCCCCCGAAAGGTCCTAAGGCTCGCGAGGGAACCCTCCCCGGCCTTCGGCGTGGCCATGGGGCGACGGACACCGGGAAGCGCGAAGAGCCGGTCGCACGTCTGCACGAAGCCCTTTGCGTCCTCGGTCTTGTCGTAGAGTACGATCAGGCGCTTCAGGGGCTCGACACGCGGCTCCATTCCCGCCGCGATTTCATATTGGGCGATGGCCTTGCGCTGCTCGCCCTTCGTTTCGAAGGCCCGACCCAGTAGAAAGCGCTCGTAGGCTGTCACCCCGAGGTGCCAAGCCTGCCGGTCGTAGGAGGCGGCCAGCGCGTCGAGATCCCCCGAACGCTGGATTGCGGGTGCAATGAGCAGGCTCTCCGTCTTGACATGTACCGCGAAGAGCACGCCCAAAATAGCGACGGCCCAGACGCCCCGGCGAAGCCAGCCCCCGTCTTGGGCCTCGCGCGCGCGGTTGGCCTCACGTGCTCCGTCGAAGATCAAGACGCGGGCCACCTTGGCGTGGCGGAGTTTCCAGATCACCCCATCGAGAATGAAATGGTGAATGTTGATGGCTGCCGCTAGCAGCAGCAGGAAATTCCAGTCGAACTCACCCAGACCTGGGCCGAAGACGAATGGCGGAAGCACCCAAATGCCGGAACCCACAGCGAGAACCGCCAAGTAGTAACGCCCCAGGCGAGGCGCCCGCCCTTCCTGGTGCGCGAAATACGCGGTGACCCAAAGATATTGGGCCGCATGCCCGCAGGCAATCCAGGCGAAGAACTGCGGGCGCAAATCCCAACTGAAGGCGACCCAGCCGGGATCGAGGTGGAGCGAGTGGGCCAAGTAGGGAATCGACCACCAAGACGCCTGCAGAGCCATCAGGGTGAAGGTCGGGGCCAAGTCGGCCAAGCGCGCCCCTCGCTTGAAAGCGAGAACTCCCCAAGCGAGGGACACCGTGATGTAGGTCAGAGCAACGACCGGCACTACGAAGAGTTCGACGGCCCGGGGAAGGCCCAAGGGGATCATTCGGATCAGTTCGCCGGGATCGCCGTCGGAGGGGGGTTCGCCGTGCATCACCAGGAAAACGATCCCGTAGGAGAGCGTGAACGAGGTGTGGAGCAGGCGTCGGCTCGCGCCGCTGACGTCGATCCCGCTTCGGCGCAGGAACATCGCGGAGATGCCGTAGTTCTGCGCGGTGTAGTGCCAACCCGACCAGGTCAGGTAGATCGTCGCCAGGGCTGAGCCGATCCAGCGCTCAAAAAACGAGGCGCCCACCAGCGCGAGCAGAATGAGGGTCGCTACTACGCTAAACAGGAAATAAGCCCGCCGGTCTTCCCGGCGTTCGTAGACACGTAGGATCGTCGCACCGTAATGGGGTGCGCTCACCAAGGAGACCAGGAGCGCCGCAACCCCAATGGGCATCGCTGTGAAAAGCCAGCCCCCCCCCTGCGCTGAGGGCAAAGCTTACGATCCCGAAAAGCAGACCACAGCCCAGGAATAAGTCCGGAACCGGCCCGAAGAGCCAACGGGATGACTGCGCGAGTGGCGAGCCCATAGAGCAGCCAGTCTAGCGAACCGGGCCAGAACCACGCCGACGAACCCCGCGGAGCCGGGCATTAGCCCCTGACCCACTCGTGGATGGCGATTCTTCGCTCGAATACGAATTCGTTGGGCAGGTACGAGGTGCCATGCTCGTCGCCCGGATCGAGCGGGAAGGGGCCGGGTGATTGAATCAGGAACCAACCGTCCTGTCCCCTTAGATGTTCTTTGCTCGATCGGATTGAACTCGATAAGTGTCGCCGCAGAACCGTTTGCCCGAAGAGCGTCAGCAGGCGTTACAAAGGGCGCTCGACCTGATGGAAGAGGTCATCGCACCTTTGTTGGAAAAAGCTGGTATGAAGAGCTGAGCGTCGCGATCTAGGATGGGGATAGGACATTCAAGCTGGGTTCTGGCACAACGTCCGAGTGTGGGCGTTATGTTAAATACCCAGGGGGAGCCCCGTAACGGGTTTCCTCCTGCGGGAATATTCGATTTTCTTTACAGCAAAACCAAGCGGATGCTAAACCCTTGAGTGACTGCGAACGAATCATGGAGACCGATATCGATGTCATCGGTGAATACAATTGAAGGCGGATGCCTTTGCGGGAATATCAGGTTCTCAACGACGAAGGACCCAAGCTATCAGTTGCTTTGCTACTGCACGGATTGCCAGGTCATAAGCGGGGCCGCTAGTTTTGCGGCTTATGGAGTACCGATCGAAAGTATTGCGTTACTGAAAGGAGAACCGAAAATATTTGAGCTTGCTGCAGACTCTGGCAGAATCAACGCGCGCCGATTCTGTCCCAACTGCGGCAGCAGAATATGGGCTCAAATCGATGAACTCGGCCTGGCCAGTATTAATGCGCTCGCTCTCGACGACAGAACACACTTCAAGCCCGCTTCGAATCACTGTCCCGAAAGTGCGCCTGGCTGGTGTGAAGTAGATGAAAATCTCGAACATTTCGGTCGGATCCCCAGGGAGTCGAGTTAACGGCCAGGGTTTTGGACCGCTTTCGGTGTCCGTTTCCATCTGACTCCTCGCAAAGGAAGGCTGCGAACGATCGGGCTCGACGTGGCTCGCGAACATCTTCGATGCGCACGCGGAGGTCGAGTTCTGGATGGAGCCGTTCGCCGCCTACGCCGAGCTGTTTCCGGGCTTCCCCGATCGCAACCACTACGTCGCCGAAGACGCCACGCTGATCGGATCAATCCGACGGGGCTAGCCAGGACTCGCTCGCAGCAAGTACCCGCTCTGCTATCGACCCGGCAAATCCCTCGGCTGGCGGGGCTTCGACCGCGCGTGTACGGCCCTGTCGTACCGGATCCGGAAGCGGTTGTTGATGAAGCCGACCCGGCGCAGGAACCGCTATCAACTCCTCAACCTCAATCAGGAGAACGTCCCGACCGCTGGGCTGCCGCAGAAACACGCGACGCTCCGTGATGAAGTTGTCAAGGAGCTGCGGCTCAACTTCAAGGTGCCGCTGCTTCACTCGACATTCCCGGCGATGCGGGTCCTCGTCGCGATCCGCCACCCCGGTGCGCAGATCACCTCGATCCTGCGGTTGTTCGAAGGCGGCCGACTCGCGGAGCTCCGCGCCGCGCTCGATGAGTTCGTCGAGACCATCGAAGAACAGGAACGGTTCGCCAAGTACCGCGACACACTCGAGGCGATCGGCGAAGGGGAAGCCTCGCGCCTCGTGCTGTGGTGGCTCGTCAACTACGAGGTGCTGCTGGAGGATCTCGCTGCCGTAGGCGCCGCCCACAAGGTCGTGACCAACGAGGCGCTTTCCGTGGACCCGGCCGGCGTCGTGTCGGACGTGTTCAATTTCTGCGGAATCACCGTGGATGAGGCGGTGACGGACTACGTGCGCCATTCCACTTCGGGAAAGAGCGAGACGACCTCCGCCGTCGATACCGTGCGGGACTCGGCGCCCTATTCCGAGAAGGCCATCCGCGCGACGACCCCGGACCTCCTCGAGGAGATCCGGGCGGTCTTCGAGCGGCAACGAGATTCTCACGGCCTCGCACCGGAGATCGAAGACTACCTTCCTGCTCTCGCGATTCGCTGATACGGGTGGGACGTGTTTGACCGCAACACCCGCCCAGGCATCACGAGGATCCGGTCGAGGGGAACGCCCGTCGCCAAGGGCACGCCGTCGACGGAGACCGCGTAGCGCGCCGCGACCGTATCGATCTCGAAGCGCACCGCGTACGCACGCCCGGCCTGGATCGGAAACCGACCGACCACCGGCAGGCTGACTTTCTGGGGAATCCAACCTGACACCCCCCGCTGCGACACCAACGCGCGCACGTCGCTCGTCGCCGGATCGTGGACGGCGAGATAGACTTCCCAATCTTCGATCGGAGGCGGATTGCGCCATTCGACTTCGGCTTCCAGGTGGATCGTAGGGGATAGGACATACAAGCTGCCTTCTGGCACAACGTCCGGGTGTGGGCGTCATGTCATATACCCAGGGGGAACCCCGTGACGGGTCCGCCACGAAGCGGGCGGATAAGAAGTTTAAGGCGGGTTTTGGCGTCACGTCCGAGTAGGGATGGGATGACAGGTCCCGGCGGGTGTCCCCTCGGCGAGATCCTATATTGTGACTTTGGCCTTTGCCGAAGGATGAGAATGCACCATGACCACTTCGTTGATTGATCACGCGGAGTCCCTCGATACCCTAGAAGCGAAACTCTTGGCTGACTCAAAGCCCTGCCTCTTTTCGTGCATCCCGCAGGAGTGGTATCCTCTATCTAACTGGGCGCCTGCCTCTGTCTCGTCCCGATTCGGTCACCGTGTGCTGCCGCTCTCTCGGGCGGCAGAAGGCTGCTTTGGATACGAGGTGAAAGCCAACTTCTCCGAATCGCCTGCCGCCTTCCCGGTTTTTCCCGCTACCCTGGCAACCGCGGTCGGCAAGATTTCCTCGAAGAAAGAGAAGGCTCGCTACGCCGTACGCGCGGCCTCCATCAGTCAGAGAATTCCTGAGATGATGCGTGAAATCTCTGTTCCGCCAGCTATTTCAGGATTGGCAAATTTGGCATTGTTCTACCTTGGTGGCAGCAGTACAAGATCAACACTGCATTTTGATCGAACGAATATTTTGATCATCCAGCTACGCGGAGAGAAGCGCTGGAAGATGATCGCCCCTGAGCACCTGCCGAGTCTCCCTCACTATCCGTCATACTGCTCGGCTCTAAACGGTAGTCCACTCGACCTCTACGACAGCGACTCCGAACGCGATCCGAACGTGCACGACGTTCCGGTCCTCGATTTGACTCTCAAAGCCGGACAGGCACTCCTCGTCCCAGCCTTCTGGTACCACCAAGTCAAGAATCTGGCCGATTGCGTATCCGTGCACTTCTTATGGGAACCTTCGATCGACCAATGTCTGCTCCCTCCGTCCCGTAGACTCCTGAGCTTTGATTTCTGGCACGACCATCTCATGAAACTTGACTTTGACCTTCGGACTGAGGGATACCCTGGATTAGCATGGTACTCCGAGCAAGTTCGACTGAAAGGTGACCGTCAGGGCACCGCTCTCGTCGAGTTGGCGCTCTTGAGAAAGGTCCTTCTCGAGACTGCAAGGCTTATCCATCCGTTTCCCTCGACTCTTAGGCTCTCGGAACTGCTGCAGATCGTATCGGAACATCTCTCATTCGAAGAAGACCTGCAGATGAAGCTGGTCGAAAAAGTCGAGTTGGCGAATGCTGTCGACCAGAGAGAGTACTCGGATCGCGAACTCAACCTTTTGGATAGTCTTCGAGAGGAAATTTCACGGGTCGAAGAACTTGCGAGGACCCAGGTTCCAGCTTGAGCATGGCGAGTATTCTATTCGCCCGGGAGCACCCAGGGGCTGATATCGTCTGGATGCGAACGCGGCTCCAGATAGAGTACCGAGATCGACCGCTGCCCCGGCAGAACGCTTCTTCAAGATCCGAAACGACGCTCCCTCTCGAGTACCCGCCCGTTCGATTTTATTCGGCTCGACGACGCTTCGTGCACGATCCGTACGGTCTCGGGCCGTCACGGGCTCCCTTAGGGATTTAACATAACGCCCATACTCGGACGTTGTGCCAGAACCCAGCTTGAATGTCCTACCCCCTCGGCTTCCCTTTGGTGACATCCAATACACTTATTTTTGCCGACGTAGACCGGATTGATTTCATCCGAGAGGGCAGAAGAGTACCAGTCGATGGTCAGCCAGATGAAAATCGCGGCAAAGCCAATGACAACAAAGACAACCGGACCGGCCACTTTTCCTAAGTGCTGTAGCCAGGACTTTCCACGGCGATCTTGCGGGGTTTGATTGGCAGACTCCTGCACTGTCATGACAGAATCCTGAGAATACTTTACGCTAGTTCGGATGGTCAGATTGGTTAGTCCACTACTTTCGATTATCAACTCGGTTTTCAAGAGGGACAAGTACACTCTGAAGGCAGGTTATAACTAATCGTAGAAGCCCTCGGTTTAGTTGTGGTTGTGCCCGTTATAGCGAGGGAAAGATGCGAAACCAGAGTGAAAACAATGACTGAATCGACAAGTAAAAAGAACAGGAATGCATTAAATCGAGGTCAATTTTTGGGGTGGTTAGGTGCAACCGGTATTGGCACCGATTCGTTCCATCGAGCACTGGCTGTTCAGGCCACCTCGGCTCAGCAAGTTACTATCGAAATGGTAAAACAAGCCGAGTGGATTTCGGGGATCGAACTTACGGAGCATCAGCGAAATCAGACCGCTGATGGCCTAACCCGTACTCTCCAGGATTTTCAAGCATTACGATCGTTCGACGTTGGTTATGATACGTGGCCGGCGCTGAAGCTACATCTTCAACCGGGACAGACACCAAGGGAAACCAAGCCGGAAGATCAAGGCAGTTACCGTCCTGCTGAAGTTCCCGGAAGTGATGAAGATCTGGCATTTCTGCCTCTTCGCCAACAGCATGATTTGTTACTTCGTGGTGAGATTAAAGCAACGCATCTTACAGAAATCTATCTAAGTCGATTGAAGAAGTATAATCCTCAACTCAAGTTTGTGGTGAACTTGACAGAGGAAGTTGCGATGGAGAAAGCTAGGTTGCTTGACACGTCAAAGCATCGTCGTTCCCGCTCATCTAAGCCACTGGCAGGAATTCCGTATGGAGCCAAAGACCTAATGGCTTACCCTGGTTATCCCACCACATGGGGAGCTCCTCAGTTCAAGGATCGGGTGATTGATCATAAAGCCTATGTGTTGGAGAAGCTTGACGCGCAGGATGCGATTTTAGTCGCCAAGCTCTCGCTGGGAGCATTGGCGATGGGGGATCAGTGGTATGGTGGTCCGACTCTTAATCCCTGGAATATTGAGCAGGGTTCGAGTGGCTCGAGTGCTGGTTCGGCAAGTGCGACAGCAGCAGGCTGTGTTGGATTTTCAATCGGAAGTGAAACGCTGGGCAGTATTGTCGCTCCGTCAATTCGTTGTGGCGTTACGGGTTTGCGTCCTACGTTTGGTCGTGTATCGCGTGATGGCTGTATGACCCTGAGTTGGAGTATGGATAAACTGGGACCGATATGCCGTAGTGCTGATGACTGCGGCTTCGTTTTTGAAGCGATACAGGGAAAAGGGGGAGATGATCCTTCTGTGGTGGATATGCCATTTCAGTGGCCTCAAACGATTGATTTCAAAAAGCTTAAGGTTGGTTACATTGAAGGCGGGGGGGACGTCAAAGACCGGGAAGAATTGCAGATTCTCAAGGAGCGAGGTGTCAAGCTCGTACCGATTCAGCTGCCTAAGGATATCCCTACGTGGCCTTTGGTAACGATTCTTTATTCAGAAGCAGCCGCGCAGTTTGATCCGCTGACACGATCAGGCATTGAGGAAGGGCTGAATTCGTGGCCGGCATTGCTCCGTCGGGCTGAATATGTTCCAGCAGTCGAATATATTAGAGCGCTTCGGATTCGAAGACGAATGCAGGAAAAGATGGAAAAGTTGATGGGTGAGATTGACTTGTTTGTTTCTTCAGGTGGTGATGAATTGTTGATAACGAATATGACAGGTCATCCTTCCATTGCGATGCCAAGTGGATTTGTTGGCAATGGGGAATCACGTCAACCGTACAAAGCATTCAATATCGTGGGACGGTTGTTTGACGAAGTAACGATTCTTAATGCCGCCAAGGCATTTCAGCAGGAGACGGATTACCACTTACGTCGTCCACCTTTGGTCAGTGAACAACAGGATTAGAGAAAAGACTCAGGCAAAGAGGGGATAGGACATTCAAGCTGCATTCTGGCATAACGCCCGAGTATGGGCGTTATGTTAAATACCCAGCGAAAGCCCCGTGACGGGGAAGCCCGATCCAGCATCGATCAGAAAGAAAGAAAATGGACGAAACCAAGATTCGCGTGGCTCAATCGAACGAGATCGGAAAAATCGCGGCGATGATGACCGTCGCCTTCTCGGGCGACCCCTTCATGCGCTGGATGTACCCCGAGCCCGATGCCTTTATTGCGCACTTCCCAAAATTTGTTGAAGCTTTCGCCGGAGGCGCCTTCGACCAGAATGCAGCCTTTGTGGACAAAGATCTTGGCGGAGCGTGCATGTGGTTTCCGCCGGGCACCGAAGTCAACGAAGAGGGCCTGCGACAACATGCCATTGCGACCATCGCGCCCGAACGACTCGGCCAGATGGGCGAAATCTTCCAAAAAATGGAAGATTACCGTGTCGATGAGGAAGCCTGGTACCTGCCCATGATCGGCGTGGACGCCAAATTCCAGGGCCAGGGCATCGGTGCCCTCTTGATGAACTCGGTGCTCGCCAAGACCGATGGAATGGGCATGTCCACGTATCTTGAATCATCGAATCCCGCCAATATCCCCTTCTACAAGCGACTCGGCTACGAGGCCATTGGGGAAATTAAAATCGCGGATGACACGCCACTCCTGACGCCCATGTGCCGGGCGAATCGCTAGAACTCATAAGCGCCTTTACACCACGAGGACAACAGCCAAAGAAAAAGAGGCTCGCGCGCGGATAGCAATTTCAAAGGCCCATCCTACACCCTGGGCCATGTTCGGGACAGGTTAAAGAGGGGGCAAAGGGGCTCCCCTGTGAGGGCCGGGGTCCGTCGGCGGCAGCGGCGAGCCAATGCGTTAGTCGCAAGTCCGACCTCCGCACCTTTGGCGGTTCGTATAGGGGATAGGACATTCAAGCTCGATTTTGGCACAACGCCCGCGTATGGGCGTTATGTTAAACACCCAGGGGGAGCCCCGTGACGGGCTTTGGGGCCGTGCCCGATTCGTCATGTTATGGGGTGGGGGAGGCGAGGGCCCACCTGGCGAAATCAAGCATCGAGTTCCAGCGCAGCTTCCCAAGCTGGGTTGCGCAGGGGTTCTTGTTGTTTGGGCTAGACCGCTGTTTACCCCAAACGCCCGTGGCCTCTACCCCAAACGCCCGTGGCCTCTACCCCAACGGATGCTCCAAGCCGCGACGGCCAGGAGAATCGCCGCGAGAAGTGCGGCGCCACGCGGCGACGCCACGGGGACCGCCGGAGGACCGTACTCCGCGTTGTGGGCGTCCATGATTGACTGGGCGATCGCCTTCAGGTCATTCGTCCACGGCGGATTGTAGTTGTAGGTGAGCAGGTCGACGTCGTAGATGACGTTCAGCCACACGAGTTCGCCGAGGTCCTTCAGGATGTGGCCCGCGTGCCCGAGGGTGTCGGTGTGGAGGGACGTGGCGGCCGGGCCCTGGACGGCGGTGATATCCGGTAGGTTGCCTGCGTCGAAAAGCAGCCGAAGCTCCAGCCCGCTCTGGCCATATGGATTGCAGATGATGTCGACATTCGGGTAGAGCGCCCGCATGGTGTCGACGAGGTTGTGCCACGGCCCGGCATGGGCCGCGTGCCAGGCGTTCGCGTAGTTCGAGGCGGTGTAGCTCGCGGGCTGTCCCAGCCACGGGAGCGCGAGCATGAACCGCGTATCCGGGTTTTGCGCCAGCGCGTAGTCGAACCAATTGATATAGCCTGTGAGCCCCGGGTAGTCCGCGGAGACGGTCATCCCGAACAGTTCGACATCGCCCGCATCCAGGTAGCCCTGGATCTCTGCACGCGTGACGGGATCGTTCCACAGTGCTTCGGGTGCGCCATTGGCGCCGCCCCGGAAGACCACGTTCTGCGTATGGCCGACGATCCCGGCCTGGGCGGCGTGGAAGGGCATCTCCTCGGCGAAGGGGCGAAAGAAGCTGTGCCCCATGAAGAGTGCTCTGATGCCTGGGGGCTGGGCGTGGGCAGAGGATCCGGCCGACGTCAGGAGGGCGGCGGCGGCCAGCAGGGCGGTCGCAAGATTCGTTCGGGCCAGGGATCGAGGTGGAAGCACGGGAACACCTCCGTGTCGACAGGGGTTGTTAACATAGCCGCCGGGCGAATGCAGTCGGCTCCCGTTTGGCGAAGAGCGCGTCCCGCCACGGGTCTCCCCCTAGGGATTCAAGATAACGCCCGCACTCGGACGTTGTGTCAGCAGGCAGCCCGAGTGTCGTCTCCCCTCGCCCCATCCCCGCTCGGGGCAGAATGGCTTCGGATGCGCTCGAGGGTGTTTTCGTTGGGGTCGTTGCTCAGATCGCCCGGAGCCGGATAGAGCCGTTTGGAGCCGCCGAAATCAGCAAAGGACACGTCGGATTCTTCCTCCGGCATCACATGGGCATAGGTCCTGAGGGTCAGTTCAGGGTTGGCGTGGCCCAACTGCTGAGCAACCCAGCTTAGACTCTTGCCTGCCCGTCACGGGATCCATGAGTCGGTAAACCGGTTTCGAACTAGGCCGTCTTCTCGGGTGAGATTTCCTCGAGTTCCCTTCCGCTTGTCTCAGGAAAGAAATAGAGAACGATAAAGGGGGCAAAGAGGGCCCCGATCACCATGATCGAGACGGCATTCCAGTGCGAGTCGAAGATGCCATAGAGGATCGACTCGGTGATGAGGCCCAGGGCCCCCCCGATGGTTCCGACGATCATACGCGCGCCCGATGCCGTGGTCCGATACGAAGTCGGGAAGAGCTCATTGCCAACGGCGCTGAGGACCACGCCGCCCGCCATCCCGGCGAAGATCATGGCGACCCAGAGAGGTGCGAGGATCCAGCCGGAAACCTGGTAGAAGGCAATGACCAGAAGCGGATGGGCGAACAAGAAGGCGGCGACCACTTTCTTGCGCCCGTATTGATCGGAGAGGCGTCATGCATAGGGGCCGCCCACAATGCCAATGGCGCCTCCGAAGAAGCCCATGACGGAGTATTGCCACGGGAGCCAGCCATGGGCTTCCTGCAGATATTTGGGGCCGAAGAATCCGGCCGCGTTTTCCGTGAAATTAAGTAAGAAGATCACCACGGCTACGACCAGGATTCGTCCTGGGTACATGCGAGCCAGATCAATGACGGGACGAATCCAACTCGTCTTCTTCTCTTCTTGTTCGCTCTGATGGTCGACGAAATGTTGTGTTTCAGGCAGCGTTCTTCGCATCCAAGCCACACAGGCGAGAGGGATCAGTCCCACCAGATAGAGGGCCCGCCAGCCAAAAGGTAGGATCTCGACGAAACCGAAGAGCACAATGGCCAGCCCGCTTCCGCAAGCGGCGAGTGCCGTCAGTGCCCCCACCCCCCAGCCCCGGTCAGCGGGGTCGAGTTCTTCGGTGACGACCACGTACGCGAGCATGAGCTCGGCGACCGCAAACATGCGCGCGAAAAACTGGAGAACAACGAAGGTCATGGTGTCCTGAGCGAACGCGGTGGCGCCCGTGAGAATCGTATAGAGCACGATGGTGACGAGGAGGACACGCCTTCGGCCCAGGCGGTCTGCGATGAGGCCGAAGAAGAAGGCGGGCAGGGCGCCCAGTCGGACGATGGCACCCAGGTCGCCGATCTGGTCTTCGGGGATGCCCAGATCTGCCTGGATCTGCACCAGGGCGAGGGAAAAGAGGTGGAGATCGTATTGATCAAAAATACAGGCCACGCCCAGCAGGCCTATGATGCGCCACTGATGGCGAGTGAGGCGCGGGACCGGGTCGAGGAAGGGGGCGGCGACTAGCCATTTGGGCCGGTAGTGCTCTTCGCCCCCGCTTTTGTCTGTGTTCTCTTTTTCGCTCATAATGGCTTTCGTCGCTTTTTCGAGGGTGTGAACTCAGGGCGTTTTTCGGATTCGGTCTTGACCCAGCCTGTCGCTTCTTCCAGGCCCTCTCTGGCCACCCTGCGGCGAATAAAGTCGGGCGTCCATCCGCGGGTCTTCATGTCGATGGGATAGAAGACACGGGACTGCTCGGGTTGGCTCGGATGAGGAAGCACCGCCCAATAGCCCACCGATTGGGGATAGGGCATACAAGCTGAATTCTGGCACAACGTCCGGGTATGGGCGTTATGTTAAATGTCCAGGGGGAGCCCCGCGATGGGTAGATACCTACTCGGGGGCTTAAAGCCGTCGGAAATTTTACAAAAATTTTGGTAGCTAAGTTGCAGGAATATTCCCGGCCCCATCTGGGGCCCCAAGCTCTTCGGACGAGAAAAACTCTGTGTATAGGTGACTGAGGGACCCGCTCAGAGATAGGGGGGGCTCGGGAGAGCGCCAGGGGGAATCAGCGACTCCTACCCGTGTGTCTTCAGCCCTCAAAACCCAGAGCCGTTTAGAGCCGGGAGCCGTCACCGGTGCCGCTCTATGCAGCTGCTCGCAGTGCGCTCAGCGTAAGTACGCGTTATTTCTCACCCCCGCGACGGTCTTCGAACCTGAGGGTCGGGGGTTCGAATCCCTCCCGGCGTGCCACGCAACCTACATGGCAAGGGTGTAGAATTCGCCTTTGACATTTTCACCCACCACAGCCGATCTCGCCCATCGTCATCGGGATCCGTATATACTCAATTCCCCCATGGCTCGGTCATCGAGTCACTCCCCAGGAGTTCATCTGAATGTCTAATCTCGTGACGATCGACCTTAAAAACCATGTCGCCGACGTTCGCCTCAATCGGCCCGACAAAATGAACGCGATCAATCCCGAAATGTGGACGGCGATCGCTGAAGCCGGTGAGTCGCTGATGGAGAACCGCGAAGTTCGTGCGGTTGTGCTCTCGGGCAACGGTCGCAGCTTCTGCGCCGGTCTCGACATGGCGAGCATGCAAGGCATCACCGAGCGCGACAGCGACTCACCGGGCTCGGGCAGCACACTCAAGAGCGGTACGAAATTTCCGGAGAATCAGTTCCAACGTGCGGCACTCGTCTGGAAGCGCTTGCCCATGCCGGTAATCGGCGCGATTCACGGCGTGGCTTACGGAGCAGGCGCGCAGATCGCGATGGGCGCAGATATCCGTATCGCCGCACCAGACATGCGGTTCTCGGTGCTCGAAATCAAGTGGGGATTGATTCCAGACGTCGGCATCACCCAGACGCTCCGCGACGTCGTGCCCCTCGATGTTGCCAAGGAACTTACCTGGACGGGCCGAATTCTGGATGGTCCGGCTGCCAAGGAACTCGGCATCATCACGCACGTCTCAGAAGACCCCCTGGCCCATGCCATGGAACTCGCTTCCGAGATTGCCTCCAAGTCTCCGAATGCAATTCGGCGTGGGAAGAC
This sequence comes from Myxococcota bacterium, assembly GCA_029243605.1. Classification (GTDB taxonomy): domain Bacteria; phylum Myxococcota_A; class UBA9160; order UBA9160; family UBA4427; genus JAZXM01. The sequence continues at coordinate 12,861 of JAQWRT010000062.1, read as the reverse complement.
TTTGTTGCAGGAGGCTTGGCATGCGGACGAGCGAACCGGCCTCGAGCTCGAAGCAAAACTCCAAGGAGAACTGATCGGGAGCCCCAATCAGATCGAATCGGTCAAGGCTAACTTTGAAAAGCGAGCCGCGGACTATCAGCTCCCCGATTGATGGTCGTGGCCAAGTGAGACAGCAGGATCAATGACAGAGGCAGATTCATTCGTGCCCAGCCGACCCTCGCCAACGCCCGATCGCTCGGGGCCTTGCTCGGGGGCCCGCCGCGCAAATGTAAGTTGCAGTCTTGGTGCCGGCTACCCTGCCAGCTTGAACATCCTATTTTCCAACCGGGTGGTGCTGTGACCGCGGTCTTCTTTGATTTGGACAACACCCTTGTCGACCATTCTGGCGCCGAACACGCTGCGTCGACGCTCTTCTACGAAGTAATTGCAGATCGAACCACCGCATCCTCGCTAGAGGAATTTGTCCATTTGTGGACTCGGGCACAGGACCGGCACTTCGATCGTTATGTCGCCGGTGAAATTTCGTTTCAAGAACAGCGTCGTGAGCGAATCAGCGAAGTCTTAGGGACGAAGCATTCCGAAGCAGATGCGGATGACTTGTTCTCGATTTATCTTGGGCACTACGAGGATAGTTGGCGAGCCTACCCTGACGTCCTGCCATGCTTGGAGTCGCTTTGCGCGGACCATGTCACAGTCATCACGAATGGCGATGCAGCCCAGCAGCGCAAAAAACTGCGCCGCACCGGACTGGCCGACCGATTCGACGAAGTCATCACATCCGCAGACTTTGGCTGCTCAAAGCCTGACCCTCGGATTTTTCTTTACGCTTGCGAGCGCGCGGCCATAAATCCGTCTGACGCGATCCACATCGGCGATTCGCTCACGGTTGACTACCGGGGCGCCTGCGCCGCTGGCCTTCGCGGAGTCCTGTTGGTGCGAGAGGGCTCGACTATGCCAGCAGATCCATCGATCACGACGGTCCGAGGCCTGAACGAACTCCCGTCCCTGGTCGGCGGATAGGAACTTCCCGCAGCGCGACCCCCTTGGACCGAAGGACGACTTTTTGGAATTTCAGCCCCGACCCGGGTTCCGGGTGGCCAGGCGAGGCTCACGTCCGCCTCGGCGCCCCAAACACAGGATGCACGGACAATATCATTCTGGAAACCTATGATTTTCTTAGGCAGAAGTCGTTAGCATTGAGTCGTTTTACACACGTCCATGGGAGCGTCCTTCACCACCAAGGAGCCCGGGCGCCCAAAACAGAAGCAATAATGCAGAAGCGGGAGAAATGGCGATGCAGAAGAGAACTGGCGGGGCGATCAACCTGGCGCGGAGAAGCGAGGGGCGCAGGTAATTCCAGGCGGGATTCGTGAGCGCAGCCGCCGCACTCTTGGCTTTATCCGCAATCTCCCTCGCACCCGGCATGGCCGAGGCGGCACCTACCGCGATTGGCGAGATCATCGCCTTGGCCGAGGTCGAGATCAGTTGCTCCGATGGGGGCAACGACTGCAGCCGCGTCGAGTGCACGGTGGCCAACCCCACGCGCTACGTGGTCGAAGGGCGTGCGCGTTCGGCGTCGGGACGCTTCACGGCTTCCTACTCGAGCCCCGGCTTCAACCTCAACGACGGAACGGGCGGTCTCTTCATCGCAACGCCGAAGGGCAGCGATCTCGAAGTGGAGCGGGGCGAAAGAGTGCGGGTCACGGGCACGAGCCACTGCAGTTCGGGAACCCTATCCCTCACCAACGCAACCGTCGAAGAAGCACCCGACAAAGGGCCCGTGGTTTTCGCGCCGCGCCAGGTGGGCCAATTGACCCAGGCCCGCCGATCGAGGGCCATCCCGAGGTAACAGCCAACTGGTGCGATTGCCTGACGCCTTTTTCCGCCACCGAGGGCGATGTAATCACCGTCCGAGGTACAGCGGTGGCCGACTTGGCCGTAGATGGCACTTATGGCTTCAAGCTCTTTTTGGATGATGGCACCGGAGTGGCTCAAATTTTCATCGATGCGGACTCCGGAGTGCGCGTCGATAAAATTCGCAACCGCCTGTTGGTCGAAGGCAAAGACCTCTGCGTCACCGGGGTCGTGGGCCAGTTCGCGGGCGTGGGTTTCACTGGGTACCGAGTATTGCTTGAGCCTGCTCAAGCCAGGACACCCTCAGTCGCCACCCGAAGGGCTTTCGGCCCCCATGCCGGTCCAGTGAGCACCCGGGCAAGTCACACGCCCGCGGCCACCAAAGCGCGGTACAGTGAGTGCCTTGGGTTGCGCCGAATGAGCTAACCGCCGCCGCAGACCGGGACTGGCTGGCTGGCACGCCCTGGCACAAGCACACACCAGCGCGCATGGAAGCTCTCCAAGGCCTTGCCCCAGAGTAGACCCAATCGTCCGTCTCCCAAAAGGGTCAACTCGGCGGCGGCGCCAGGGTCCTCTCGAAGACGCGAACCGGGCCAATCTGACCGACGGGCCTATACCGGGCCCAGATCGCTTCGAAGCGGGGATCCCGGCGCAGGAAGGCCAGAAGGTTGAAGTCGCTGGCCCCGATGCTCTGGAGCCAGCCCGGGGCAAAGACGAAGACCAGGGCGGGCGGGCGACATTCGAAATCCTCAGCAAGGGTGCGGCGCAGATAGGCCTCCAGCCCATCGGTTTCGGGGGATAGGACATACAAGCTGCCTTCTGGCATAACGTCCGAGTATGGGCGTTATGTTAAATCCCTAGGGGAGCCCCGTTACGGGAACGGAGCGTTCATGGTCGTCCTTTCGAGCGGGGTGGGGGCGTGTGAATCAACGATCAATGCAAGGAAGGCGAAAGCGGCAAGCGAGCCGCGACGAGCCGGAACCCATGCCGCGTACCCGAGCCCATCGGTGGGGTCCATCACCAAGGCCCATGGCCGCAGTCATGGCATCTCCTCGCCCGCAACCAGGGCCCGGCTGAACCACCCTCCCGTCCAGGCATCGAGGCCCGCGGCAAGTTCCTCGGCGCGCAGGCGCAGGGCCGCGGCCTCGGGCGAGCCCTTGTCCGGGTGGGCATCTCGAGTACCCCCATCGAGGGGCACGCGTTCTCGCCGTCGGTTTAAGGTGCGCTCGGTCAGCCGTTTTTGGGCTCCGTTGTCCTTGTTGGGCTGCCATTCCCATTCATTCTTAGTGAGGTAGGCTCTGCGCGGGCTAACCTGCTCGGTTTTTGGACCGAGGAAACGAGTACGGAATGGGCGACACAAAAATCGTGCACGGATGGACCGAAGGGCAGGGCTCCTGATGCCTATCCCCAAGCTCATTTTTCGCACCGTTCCCGTGCATACCTCTGCGGAGGTGGAGGAATGGTGGGCGTCGACCAAGGCGCTGCATCCTGATTTCGAGCACATTACCTATCGTGAGCCCGTCGATCCTGCGGCGTTTCCGATCACTTCACCCTATTGGGAGCGTTGTGAATCGGGTGCTCAGAAGGCCGGACTGATCCGATTGGAAGGATTGTGGCTGCACGGGGGGATCTATCTGGATTCTGACGTGCAGGTGTATCGCAGCCTGGTGCCGCTCCTTCAGCTTCGGGGTTTTGCGGTCTACGAAGATGCCGATGTCGTCCCCGATGCTGTCCTGGGCGCGGAATGCAGACATCCGGCGATCGACGCCTGCGTCAAGCTCGCTTTAAAGCGGATCGATGAGAACTCTGGAGATTTCCGAACCGATGGAGCGTGGGGAACCGGGCCTGGGGTCACCAACACGGTGTTGAGGGAGCGAGACGATTGGCTTCTCCTGCCGCCGGGTACGTTCTACCCCTATCACTACACAGAGAAGAAAAAGCGCCGCCATGAGGACTTCAGCCAGACCCCCTGGATATTCGCCGCACACCATTGGCACCATAGCTGGAGCTCAAAATCCAGCTTCTCCGGCAAGGTGGCTAAGTGGGCGGCTGCATTCGCTCACCGGGTCCGGTCGATGATCTCCGGCCGGTAGCGGGCCCTGAATGAAGCCAGGCCCTTGGGTGTCAATTTCCGACGGGCTGCCCTATTCGAAAATCCAACGGATCTCATCTGCGTCCTTGTCATTTGGCATGTCCTTCGGATGCGGCAGTGCGAGTCCGGTTTCAGCAGGGGTTCTCGATGAAAAGGTCAGCTCCAACACCGTAGGCAAGCCCTCGGGTGTAAGTGATGCGAAATTGTTGGCGTGCACGTGGATGAGTTGAAGCGGATAGCTTTGAATAAAAGCTTCGATTCGGCCCAGGTGTAAGTCGCAATCGTGAAACTCGATGGCGAGTGCAGTGGTCGTCTCGGCATGCTCAATGACGTCATCCAGGATCCGGTATTCGGAGCCCTCGATATCGATCTTCAAAAAACACATGCCAGAGGATTGAGCGCGCAGGATCTCAAAGACCCGACGCATCGAAAGATCAGAAGGCGGAGCGTCGATTCCGACAAATGACTCGATATGTCGATGCTTGCCTTTGAAGAAGCGTTTGTAATCCAGATAGGTCGATGCGCGTCTGAAGAACACAGGCAGAAAGAAAAGGGGCAGGTGGTTGAGGGCTCTTTTCAGGAACCGGCTGGCGCCGATGGATCCATCAAAAGCCAACACATCGACATCGTTCTGTTTGCAGAAGGCTTTCTCAAAGCTCCAATCGTCATTGATTCCCAGGCTCAGCAGGCATTCGGCCTCCTGTACATCCTTTTCGTCCACCAGGTATCCGCCATCGTAATCCTGGCCCAGACGCACAAGTGAGTTGGGCTGCTTGGGTCTCAAGAACTCGGGAAGTTTTGCGTGGCTCATCTTGTTTGCAGTCTTTGGCTCAAAGTCGGAGAGGAGGATGATTGCGATATTCCGAAGTCCTGTGACATTGGCAAAAATGTCTGGGGCCTACATCCGCTCGTGCACCTGCAGCGAGTGCGGCAGTTCGCGACGAAACTTCATCGTCCAGATGTTCGACGACGTTTGCAGCTTCGAAAGCAGTGTCCCCGTCAGGGGGCTCCCCCTGGGTATTTAACATAACGCCCATACTCGGACGTTGTGTCAGAATGCAGCTTGTATGTCCTATCCCCTCCTGCGTGGAGAAACCCGCGTAGGCAGATCCTGTACGGGCCGACTGATTTCCGGCAATGTTGACGGGCACGCCCATGCCCGACAACGGGCCACTACAGGCATTGAAATAATCTGGAGAGGCCAAGGTAGGCGATGACCACGGGGGCGCAAAGGAGATCGGGCTAAACAGGCCATCAGTAGGGCACTGCGTATAAGTCTCGAAGCTCGGATTCGGGACCAGGTTCACAGCCGAGGCGGGTAGCGACGCGAGCACGGCGAGCCCGCACAAGATTTTGCGAATCCACCCCATGACACGTTCTCCCTCGCTGGCCATCGCCCCTCCCCGGGTTGGCCCGATGGGCCGTGTCCCGCTTCCATTCTAGGCGGCTGTGAGGTTCGAGCCAGGGGCGATTCCACCTATGCCCACGCATGACATTTTTTCAGTGTGATTCAATGAGTCTCAGCGGCCTGCGCTCCGCTCGCCATCAGAACCAACACCGCTGCCAGAAAGAACTTCCGCAGGGGATAGGACATTCAAGCTGCATTCTGACACAACGTCCGAGTATGGGCGTTATGTTAAATACCCAGGGGGAGCCCCGTGACGGGAAATGACCGATCATCCAAGTACTTTGGATCGAGGTCGGGTTTGATTGATGCCGGTTGAGAACATTGAAATCAAGTCAAAGGGGTCCGTGCTTTGGGGAGCGCTGGTTGCTCTCGGGTGGCTGTGCGGCCCGGCGTTGGCCGGCCCTCCGGGAGCCCTCGATGACCCCCATGCGATCGGGAAGGGCAACGTCGAGTTCATCCTTGCGGCATCGGGCGCCGAGCAGGCGGGAGACGTTGGCATCCAAGGGCCGATCTTGGATTTTACCCTGGGCGTCACCGACGACGTCGATTTCCTGGTGGTGGGGCAGGGCTTCCATGTGGTTCGGGGTGATGCGGGGGGCGCCGAGTCCGGGGTCTTCATGACCGGCTTCAAGTGGCAACTGATTTCGGGGCCCGATTGGACGGTGGCCTGGACGCCCGGCGTCTACCTGGAGATCAACGGCGAGAAGCGGGTCGCGGTCACCACCGCCTTCCAGGTCGAGCGCAACCTCGGCCGCTTCGCCGCAGGGCTGGACACCAGCTACACCTGGATCGACGACGACTCGGATGTTTGGCGGGGCGGGCTCTACGGCCTGTACAGTGCGACCGAAGAGTTGACCCTTCTCGGCGAGGTTTTCTTCGAGAATTCGGCGCTGGGCGTGACGCTTGGTCTCGGCGGGGGAACCAGGGCCACGGACGTTTCTTTCAACCTGGGGTTTGATTGGGAGATGCTGCCGGATACTCACCTGCTGGTGTCGGGAGGAACCGGGATCGCGTCGTACAACCAGACACGGATCGGCTGGCAGACGTACGTGGGGATCCAATGGTGCTGGGGGAGCGCCGAGCCCTCTGATGACCGCGGCCCGCTGATGGGGCCACTCGCGCCCTGATCGTGCTCGGCTTCAGAGAGTTTCTTCGGCGGAAAAGTCTGCCGGGGTCTCGAAGCTCATCTGGCCGATGTCACCTGCGCGTAGCTCGCTCAGCAGCGTCTCCGCCGCCCGCTCTTGATCGACTATGCCGCCGCGCCTGAGGAAGCCTCGCCTGCGCCCTACCGCTTCGAGGATGGCGGGGCCGGACCCGGGAATGCTTTCGAGCTTGTAGCGTTCGGCCAGAGCGGCGGGGTAGCGATCGGCCAGGAAGAGCGCGGCGAAGCGGGCCACGTCCTGCATCTCGAACGCGGTTTCTCGAATGGCCCCGGACGCGGCGAGTCGGTATGCGCCCGCCTGATCGGCGAGTTTCGGCCACAGCACGCCCGGGGTGTCGGCCAGGGAGACGCCCCGTTCGAGCTGAAAGAGTTGCTGGTGCTGGGTCACTGCAGGCCCTCGTTGTCCGCAGCGCGAACCTCGTGCGTAGTTGCACAGGCTCAAGTTAAGAAAGAGCGGCTCCGAGGCGGGACGTCCCCAGCCTCTCGTGTACTCGAAGTGCGTGGATTAGCCTTCGTGCCTCGCGATCGTACGCCAATTCGGCCGGAATGAGACGCAAGCGGACGGCTACGAACACCTCCGGACGGGCCTTTATGGCCAGCGTACCTTTTCTTGGTTTCCATACGGCAGCATTTCGTGCAGACTCGGTCTTACCTCGTGACACAGGTTGGGCCCACTTTGAACGCGTCGGCAACTCACTGGCAAGTGCCTGGTCAGACTGGAGTCGTCCATCCCGCGAGGATGAGGATGACGATGGCAATGACAATAAGGGGAGGGCGTCGCAGCATGGGCAAGCCGAGCGGTCGATTTCTGACTTTTGTGGTCGGGCTGATACTCGGGCTTGTCCTGCAAACGAGCGCCTGGGCGGATACGTATTCGCTCGACGAGGGTTGGCTCAGAATCCATGAAAATGGACGGACCTCTGCGCTGGAGGGTCACCTGGAGGTTTCCGTCCTGGACTCGGACCCGGCGGGCCCACTTCAAGTGGTCCAGGTGGATTCTTTTTCGCTCTCTGCGGGGGGCCAGATCTTTGAACTGATAAACCCGCTTGAGTACGGCGGGCTTCCGGTGCTTTTCCCGGGCAGCGGCCGACCTCTTCTGCCGAACGTTTTGGTTCCGCCGAATATTTTGGCGTCCTTCAGCCGCATGCTGCTCGACGAGGATGAAGTGGTAGAGATGCGCCTGGCAGCGGGGGGCGATCCATTTGATTCCAATGCGGACGAGGTGACGTTTCGGTTTTATGAGTTCGTCATGGATGAATCGGAGCACGACGCACGCGGCTTTCTCCCCATGCACTTTCCGGGTCGGCATGACGACGACGACAGGGATGAACACGATGACGACGAAGAAGAAAACGAGGGCAACGCGGAGGGTCTGCCGGGGGAAATCGAAGTCGAAGGGCAATTATTTGTCTGGGACGGGACTTACGCGATCCTGAGCGCCGAAGCGTGCCGGGAGCAGATGCCCGTGTTGCGGCCTGGGCCTCCCGATGGCGGAGGTGTGATCATCCGCCAGGATCCGGGCGAATTGGAGATTGGTTTGCCTACCCAGACCGGGCCGCGTCCGCCGCCCGACGGGGGTGCTGTGGTGATCATTGGCGGGGGTGGCGGGGGCCTGGAAATCTCGCTTCCCCCGGAGTCGCGACCGCTTTCGGACGCTGGGCGGGGGCTCCGCTTCAACGCGTTTGGGTTGATCCGCAGCCCTGATTTCGTGGATGGGCCGATTGATATCTTCGAGTTCGTCGATCTCTTCGCGGTCCCGAGTCTTGAACACTTGCAGATGGAGGCGCCCCTGGGCGCCGAGGTGAGCTTCGATGACGCGGGGGTGTTGACGGTGACCACCCCTGGAGATCTGTTTTGGACCGGTGCCATAGGCGATGTCCCGGGTTTGACCCATCTCGAAGTCAACGCGGCCAATATCTATCTGTCCGGGGCACTGAGCCTTCCGCCGAGTATCGCGGTCACCCTCGTGGCGGTGGACCAGGTGGTGTTCGACGTTCCCCCCGGCGACGTCGGCCCCCCTTCTCCTTCTCTTCCCCCGGATGGTCTCGAAAACGGTTGTTTGCTTGCGGCGTCTCTGTCGGAACGGCGAGTGATGGGCGAGTTCGAGTTCGAAGCGGTTCGGGTCCGCTCGGTGGACGTCGAGGTGGCCCGGGGCGAAACGCGTCGGGGTGAGGGTCGCGGGGCCTGGGCCGTGGTCTTTGGCAGCGATTCCCTGGACGTTCGCGATATCCGAAGGAGTTCGCTGGAGGTGAGGGCAGGATCGGGGGCCATCGAAGAGCGCCGACGCGGCCGCCGGCCGAGGCTCCGGGATTGGAACGACGACGGTGAGCGCGATCTCGTTGTCCGGCTCCGCTCGGGTCGCCGGGGAAGCCCGGAGATGACCGGTGAGGTTTGCTTGAGCGCACGGCTACGCGATGGCAGCCGGATCCATGGATGTGATGAGATGGAGCCGCGGGCGCGGCGCCCTGGGGCGCTGTCGAGATGGGGTGCCGCCAGAGGCGTAGCCCGGACCTCGCCGATAATCGTTCAGCGAGGGGAGGGGGGGGATAGGACATACAAGCTGCATTCTGGCATAACGTCCGAGCCTGGGCGTTATGTTAAATACCCAGGGGGAGCCCCGTGACGGGTGATTGTCGGGCTCAGTAGCATTCCGAGGAAGAGACAGAGTACTGGGTGCTTTCGGTAAAACATTGGGCGGCTCCACAAGAAATAAAACGACTGAATCTGGTGCTTGGCTCCGTTTGCCTTCAGGACAGTTCCGCGATGTAGAAGACGTATCCGTATGTTCCGAGGTATTCGCGGTGGATAGCGATCTCGCCGTCGATTCTATCAAGCACGGCGATGGCATCGGGATCAGACTGGCCGCGTCGCAGCTCGGCAATTCTCTCGGCCATGGGGGTCAGGTAGTTGTCCCACCATCCGGTATCGGAAAGGAGGAAGGTATCCAAGATGCGATAGCCCTGGCGTTCGAGACAGCGACGCTTCTCTCGGTCGTGGACTACGCTGGCGCCTTCTTTTTCCCACCATTGGGCGGCCGCCGTTGGCGGTGGGTCGACCAGCCAGGCCATCTCGCTGATGGCCACGCGGCCCCCGGGTCGGAGCAGGGTTCGAAACGACTCCAAGGCGGCCTCGAAGCCCATGATGTAGACGGCGCCCTCAGACCAGATCAGGTCGAATGAGTTTGGGGCCAGGGGCATATCCTTCATGGAGCACTCGACGGGAGTCAGTCGATCGTTGACACCTTCGGCCTGGGCGGACGTCCGCAGACGTGCCAGCAGACTGGCCGAGAGATCGACGGCGGTGACCTGAGCAGTTGTGTTGCGCAGCAGGGCCATGGTCTGGGCGCCGCACCCGCAGCCCACGTCGAGAATGTTCTCGATGGGGCCGAAGCCATCACGGACTCGACTCAGGGCGTTCAGGGTGTCAGCGGTGGATCCCGGACCCTGGCGGGGCAGTGCGGTAAAGACCTGAGAAAGAATGTTCATTGGGACATCCTGGTTCGAAGAAACGAGGGATTCAAATTCGTATGGGGGATAGGACATACAAGCTGCATTCTGACACAACGTCCGGGTATGGGCGTTATGTTAAATACCCAGGGGGAGCCCCGTGACGGGATCCACTCGCTCACACGGATCTGGGGATCGATCGTCTTTCCTGGCTGGTCTCCGGGAGTGCTAACCGGGGTTGTGGTCGGTCTACCCTGGGCAGCGGCGATGTTCTACTGGGCTCGTCGGGCGTGTTCGGGCCGTCAGCTCGCGCTTGGGGTCATCGGGGGCGTCCTTAGCCTACAGCCACTTTGGGACTTCCTGATGCTGCCTGTTCTCTCCCCAAGGCCGCCCGCCGTATAACATGCCGTTGAACCGGACTGTCAACAGCTCTGTTCAATTGACCTTGGTTGCCATCTGGCGGCATACTGTGTGGGCAGGGTCGGGGCCGGTCAGCGCCGTTGCCAGCCGGTTAACGCCGATCCGTTGGGCGGCGCGCCATCCGTGAAGGGACCTCGATGACTCAGCGAGCCGATCTTCTCGGTGTATACCTGTTCGTGCGGGATCTCGACGCCACCCTTGGCTTCTACAGCCTTCTTGGGTTGTCCATAGAGAAGGTGAGCCGGGTGTTCGCTCGCGCGATCATGCCGAACGGATCGGCGATCGAGTTCGGTTGTGCAGAGCTCACCCGAAGCTACGATCCTGAATGGCAAGAGCCGATCGGTCCCGCGACCAACACCATAAACTTCGAACTGCCTTCTCGAGCAGATGTCGACGCGACCTACGAGGCATTGGTTGGTGCGGGCCACAAGGGCCACGTGGCGCCTTGTGATCCTCCGTGGCAAGCCAGGTTTGCATTGGTCGATGATCCCGATGGCAATATCGTTGGGCTGCACAGCCCAAGGGATCGACAAGCAGAGCGGGGCCGAGAGAGGGCCTAGCAAGCACGTCTGGTCTTGGAGCTCGGTCCAGCAGGCGCCCAACCAGCGCTTGCAGGCGGACCGGCTCATGTGCGGGCGTTCCCGGTTTTCTTGTAGTATCCGAGGCACAGCACCGCTTCAGAGTCGGGTGCAAGTCGCCGCCGGCCGCTGAAGCGCGATCCGTTAGACGGCGCGAGCTTGAGCCATATGGAACAGTACGTAAGCGAGTTCCTGATTTTCGTCGCAACGATTGATCCGGTGGGCACGCTCGCGCTGTTCGTGGGGTTGACGGCGGGCGCCTCAGAGCGGGATCGCACGAGAATCGCGCTGCGCTCGGTCGGATACGCGGCCGCGATTCTTATGGCTTCAATCGTTCTTGGACAGCTGTTGCTCGGGTCGTTAGGAATCCGACTCGCAGCTTTTCAGCTCGCTGGTGGAATCATCTTCTTTCTGTTTGGCGTCCAAATGGTCTTTGGTACGGGAGCAGCTGCTCCGGACAACGATGCGGATGCTGAGCGCGATGTCGCCATCTTCCCACTCGCAGTGCCTTCGATCGCCAGCCCTGGGTCCATCCTGGCTGCCGTGGTTCTCACCGACAATCGAGAGTTTACGATCGTTGAGCAGGCAATATCTGGTCTCCTCCTTCTCGCCGTGCTTGGAATCACGCTTATCCTCTTGCTCCAGGCAAATCGGATCCACAGCCTGATCGGAAACGCAGGGTCGACCCTATTGGTCAGAGTTCTCGGCCTAATTCTAGCCGCCCTCGCAGTTGAGATGGTGCTGGAGTCAATCGCCGAATTGCTCCTTGATATGAGCGCCGTATAACAAGGTGTTGAAGGCGGACGTGGAATAGCGCAGTTCAAATGACCGCTGTACCGTTCTGGCACTAAACTTTTTAGGCTCGGCGGAGGGCCGGCGGCGCTATTCTACGCCGGTTAACGCCGATCCGTTGGGCGGCGCCGAGAATGTGCTTGCACTTGCCGATCAGAACAAGACGGCTCGAACTGCGCGACTTTCGACAAGATGATATAGGGGCGATCCATGCCTACCGGTCCGATCTCCATGTAACTCGGTTCATGTTTTTTGGTCCGGATACGATTGAAGAGACTCGCGCCTATATGAGCACGGTGTTCGAGGCGAAGTCAGCAGAGCCGCGCCGGGTCTGGGAATTGGCAGTCGTTCAGGCCTCTAACGCCCGCGTGATCGGAGGTTGCGACCTTACGTTCGAAGGGACCGATCAAGCAGACCTCGGGTATATCCTTTCGCGCGGAGCCTGGAGCCGGGGCTACGCGACGGAGATTGCGCGGACTCTCCTGCAGCGGGGCTTCTTGGATCTTGGACTCCGCCGCGTCTTTGCCACATGCGATCGAGAAAACAACGCGTCTCGGCGCGTCCTCATCAAGGCAGGCTTGCGATTCGAATCCGTGATCAATCGCCACAGGTACGCCAAGAATCGCTGGTGGGACTCCGAGTTGTACGCCATCACCCGTGATGATTGGTTCGCAAGGCGAGAGGCCGATGCCTAACAAGGTGGTGCAGCGGAAGGGCTAAGTCCATCGGAAGATTGGCACTCTGTTAGAATACGAAAGCAACAGGCGTTTCGGCCCCAGCAGCAAGGCGCCGCCGGCCGCTGAGCGCCACATCCGTTGGGCGGCGGTAGTCACCACGAGTATCGTTCGCCTTCGAAGGCTTGCGCTCCACGTTGTCTTTGCGGGCGTCCCCCCCCCAGCAACTGAGGCGTCAGTCGGGTGTTGAGTGCGGCTCTTTCTAGGCCGCCCCTATGAAGAACGCAAAGGCCGTTCGCCAAGATCTTCCGCGACCATGATCAGATATCCATCCGGGTCCTGAACAACGATTTCACGCTTGCCGCCCTCGCGATCGCCCCAGCGTCGCCACACCTCGCGCGGGCCTTCGACCAAGGGTATAGGACATACAAGCTG
>JAQWRT010000061.1 GCA_029243605.1 Myxococcota bacterium | reverse complement strand
ATCTCGATGTCGCTCAGCTTCCGCCCGAGCGCCCTATAGGTCACTTGTGTAAGGAAACTGACCATGTCGTCCTGGGGACGCCTGCGTTTTTCGGCGACCTGATCTTCGACGTAGCGCCCAAAGCCATCGAGAGCTTCTGCCTGGCTCGCCATCTGCTCCCTCGAGAGTTTGTTGCGGGGGCCCTTTCCGTAAACGAAGGGCATGACCTGGAAGGTTCCCCACTCGGCGAGTTGGGGGATGTCTTCGCGAGGAAAGCCCAGGATGGTGGCCAAGACGAGTTGGGGAAGCGGGCGGGCAAACTCCGAGACGAAGTCGACCTGCCCGCGCTCGATCCAGCGGTCGAGAAGCTCGTCGACGGCACGGGTGATCATGGCGGTGTGTCGAGTCGCGCCGGGGCCCACCCAGGGATCAGTGAGTTCCTGACGATGAGCGCGGTAGAGTTCCTGGGTGGGGCGCAGGGTGGCCATGGAGACGATCATGGCGTTCATCGCGGCGGGAAGCTCGAGCTCAGCACCGGCCCGATTGGCTTCTTCGATCGCCGGACGGATGGCATCGATGGCCACGGTCAGGAGCGTCCGAAAACGCTCGGGATCCTTGACCACACGAGCAATATCCCAGTACTTGCTGAGAACGAACGCGTCGCTCCCCGGGGCGAAGCCTTCCCCGGCAATCCGGTGGACCGGCGCCTCGGCGTGGAGGATCGGGTAGGCCTCGTACCAATGCTCCTGGCTGCCCGGTCCGAAGAGGTCGACCTCTTCAAGGGAAACGGGACATTTCATCGCGCTGAGCGCATGATTGGGCGTTTTTTGGGAGTCGTCTTTCATCGTGTTTCGAATTCAATCATGACACAGATCTTGATCCGTGGGACGTTTCCAGTCCTGGAGGGAAGGCGATCCGGTTGGGGCAGAGCGAGCGGGGATGGGCGATATTCTTTGCCCCCACAGCGGAGCAGGAGAGCCATGACCGACACGACAGCCCAGAACAAGCAGCGCGCCCGCGAGGTCATAGAGAAAATAGTGAACGGCGGCGATGTGGATCTGGCCGATAAGTACTATCGAGAGGACTACATTCAGCACAACCCGGCTGTTGGCCAAGGTCGCGAGGCGCTCAAGAAGGTGATCCGTGCCATGCACTCCCTCGAGGAGCCGATGCACGTGGAGATCAAGCTGATCAATGCCGAAGACGACATGGTGTGGCTCCTGCTCGAGTGGTCGGGGGGTAGCTTTCCGGAGGGAATGCCTCGTATCCAGCAGACGGCGGAGATCTTCCGCATGGAAGACGGCATGATGGCCGAGCATTGGGATGTCCTCCAGATGACCCGGCCCGGAGCCTGAGCTTGGCCACCTTGCTCGCGCATATCCAGGTAAAGAGGGGTCGAGAGGCCGAGTTCGAGGCCATCGCGGCGAAACTCTACGCTGGAACCCATCGCAGCGAGACCGGCTGCCTGCGCTACGAGTATTGGCGTGGAGCCAAACCCGGATTCTACTACTCGTTGCTCTCCTTCGATGACTTCCACGGCTTTCTGCGCCACCAAGTGAGCGATCACCACGAGGAGGCTTCGCCGGGCATCCAGGATGTCTGCCTCGACGTAAAACTCGAGTGGGTGGATCCCATTGACGAGTCGTCTCCGCTACCGGCCACCCGAATGCAGGCATTGCCCGAAGACGCGGACGAGAAGACGGCGCTCTACCACAAGCTTTTCGCAGCGGTCGTTCAGGACTGGTGGAGGAGCGAGGACCAGTAGTTACTCGGCCGGTGTTCGAAGACCCCCGACAGGCGACGGGGTTGAGACGCCCCAGCGAAGTTTCAGGTCTCACCCGAAAAAATTTCTCTGATCGGCGTAGCTCCGTCCAGCAGGTCGACCGTACGTCCCGGTTACGGAATCCCTAGGGGATCCCGTGACGGGCGTGTGGCGCAGAGATTGTTCAGCAGCATGATGGGACTGACGAGGCGCCTCTCTCGGTCTCCCTTCGCCGCCCGGTCGTAGACCTCTTCGATCACGAAGGTATCCGCCAGCAATTGGCCCCGTGCCGTGTAGGCATCGAAGACGATTCCCTTGCCGTAGTCGAGCCACGTCAGCGGCACGCTGAACTCGAAACCCTTCGCAATCCGCTTGGCGGAGAAAGCCGGGATGCTTGCTAGAGAGAGTGCACTTCCAGATTCCAGGGCCCGGGCGGCAGGGTGGGGCTCAGGTTCTCCCGGGTGCTCGGCCGTGTAAGCGAGCACAGCCTCCCCGAGAGCGGGGTTCAGTGGGACGAGGAAATGGTGAGAATTCTGCTGCTGGACTTCCAAGATCATGTAGTCCTCGTCCTGGGGAGAGTACTTCCCTTCGCGAGTCTTGATCTGGAAGGTCAACTGGCCTTCAGCCGAAATGGCCGTGGTCACGCGTAGAATGTCTCGCGGGCCGTCCAAGGATTTATCCATGTACGAAAGGATGACCCTTGGATTGTCGTAGTTGTTCATCGCCAGGCCCGGTTGAGCCATGGCCAGGAGAGAGACCAGGGCAATCGTCATCGGCTGCCCGATCATTGGAAGAACGCCTGGTTTTCCTGCAACATTTTTTCGGCGGAAGCGATGTCTTCCAGGGCGTCGAAGACGAGCCTGATCTGCCCATCGGGGTCGACGAAGAAAGCCGTGCTGCTGTGGTCCACCTGGTAGTGGAAAGCGTTTCCCTGGTTCTTCGTGTAGAACACGGCCTCAACCCCGAATGTATTCTTGAATCGATCGAGGGCCGCGTCCTCCAAGCGGAGGAATGTGGTTTTCTTTCCGAATGGGGCCGTGTAACGGTCTAGAACCGAATCGGTATCGCGGTCCGGGTCGATGGTCACGAACACTCCGCCGAGCCGAATTCTCTTGTCGTTGGCGATTTTGACGAGCCTCGACAGATTCTCCACCGAGCGCGGACAGATATCGCTGCAGCGGGTGAATCCGAAGACCACCAGCTTCCACTGCTGGTCGTCGGCGTCCCCCGTATTTCGAATCAGGTCCATCGACTCCTGCCCAATGGGGACAGGGCTGGGGAGCGTGACAAAAATGCCCTGGGCCGAGCTCGAAAGTAAGAGGGAGCCAAGCATTCCGGCCACGAGCCCCCGGATGACCAATCGGTTCGCGTGCTTCATTGGGAAACCTTTCTTCCGTGAATGTGTTTTGGTCGAGATGCCCCTGGGCTGGCTAGCGGATATTTCCCGCGCCGTAGAAACCGTGGGGCATGACGAGCCCATCCTCGGGTCCAAAGATCTTCACGACGGTATCCGTCTGGGTGTCGATCTTGACGACGTAGCCCGAGAGCCAACTCGCTACGAAGAGGTACCGATTGTCCGGAGTCGGCGTCAGGCTATGGGCCACAGCGAAGCCGGCCGGGAACTCGTCGCCGGGTTTGAAGCGTTTGAGAAATTGCGGCCGATAGTTGTCGCTGATGTCGAAGACAGAGACATAGCCATCCTCGCCGAAGCCGTAATCGATGGTGTCTTCTTCGGCGAAGTAAATCTTGTTGCCAATGACAGCTAGATCCGAAGCAGATCGAAAGATGCCTGCGCCATCGACTTCATCGGTTGCGGAGATGATCTGCGTAGCAGTGCCTTCCCAGGCGTCGATGAGCCAGCAACCCGGGGGAATCACGCTCGTTGTGGACGCGGGAGTCAAAGAGGTCTTGTCGAATTGCATGGTCGCCGTGACGGCATAACGCTCATCGAGCCAGTAGACATAATGGGAAAAGGCCGCGTAGGCATCGTCATCGCCGAGCTTGATTTTCTTTTTTGCCTTGAGCTGGCCCGTACGTCGGTTGGTCTTGTAGAGGTCGATGACGTTGTTGTCGAAGAAATAGCCACTGCCTAGACCCAATGTGCCCGACTTGTTGAACACGATTCCGTGGGTCTGCTCGGTGTAACCGGCGATCTGGATCGGATCGACCTGCGCAAATTTTTCCGCTTCCCTGTCCCAGACCCGAATCTTGTCATTCGTCCAAGAGGTAAAGTAGAGATAGTTGGAGAAGGGGAGGGTGGTGGGCCCATGGATTTGGGTGCCCCCGGCGAGTAGCCACCCAGGCACAGCCTGGGCCGAGTTTGTGGCTTCGACAAAGGGGAGTTCCGCTGGGGTATCGGGCTCGTCGAATGCAGCCACCTTTTCGACTTCGAGCCGCGCAGTGCCGCGTTTCCAGTTGATACGCTCGATCTCAAGCGTGATCAAGTAGGCCGGGTGGCTCGCGGTGTTGTCGCTGGTCACGTAGAGAGTCTTGCCGTCCGCGGAGACTACGGTGTGCTGGAGCGGGATATCCCCGGGCCAGCCATCCAGGGTGATCGGGTTGACGGTGACCAGGGCATCCTTCTTGTAGTTGAAGATGTAGATCATCCTCGTGTGGTAATCGATGGCCGTGATCAGGGGCTTCAGCTGACGATCAGATCTACTCCGATGTTCGTAAGCATCGGAGGGGGAGGAATTATCCGCCCGAATGTCGTAAGAAAAAGAGAGACCTGTGAGTATCGGGAGCGCGATCAGAACTAGGCTTAGTTTTCGCATGATTCTCCTCGACTTTCCTTTTTGCAAATTGACTGCTGGGGGTGGGTGGGATGCGCCGCTGTGGCCTGTGTCCTTCGCCGGGCCTCAATTGAATTGGGCCAATTCTCGAAAAAGACTTCAAGCATCGAAGGGCTCTCCAATGCACTTAAGGTCGATCGGGGGACGGGTTGTTCCTTAAATCAATGGAACTAATTCTGGGGTTCTATTGGTAAGGGTCGCGGAATATGAGCGAATCGGATCAATCGCGATTCGGGCCCGAAGGCCCGAGACGGGCCTGGCGGTGTTTAGGGTGGCACATTCAAGCTATCCGGTGCCAGGCGAACACGGCGCGGGCTGAGTCGGTGCAGCACAAAAAAATAGTCCGGGATAGGACATACAAGCTG
>JAQWRT010000053.1 GCA_029243605.1 Myxococcota bacterium | reverse complement strand
CACTCGGATCGTCGTAGCGGTGAACTCGCCGAGAAGATTCGGTCCATGAAGGATCGCGAGCCCCAGGATGGTTCCGCAAAGGAGTGACTCGATGGAGCGACGCATCCAGATCGCCAGGACAAAGACGACAAGCGCCGGGATGACCGTAATGAAGCCTAGATCCTGCATTCAACCCCCTCGCGCGAATTCAGAGGGCACACCCGGAAAACCAGGTTCAGTGCATACCTTTCAAGGTCCATCGATTCATGCCTCCGATCGCGCCGACTGGCGGCCAGAACCTCGCCCTACTCCGATCACCACCCTGTTCAAGAAATCCCGGCGCGTGATGCGGACCGTCATTGACCTCTCCTCATGCTTTACATGTCAAGCGACATGTTTTAGCATCCGTCTTCGAAAGTCAACCATCGGGCCTAGGCCGTGATGAGTGAACGCAAATACTAAATCCTTCGCTCAGCCACCGAAATCATCTCGCAAGGGAACTTGGATTTCACCGGCCCAATCTCGACCGCTCGGATCGCACCTTGACTCGCACCCCCGGTCGCCCAACGAACTGAGCAATGGAGAAGGTCATGATCACTCGCCGAGACTTCTTGAACGGCGCAGCCCTCACAGTGGCGGCCGGAGCAACACTTTCGCCCTGGGACATGCTCGCGATGGAAACCGGTAGCCTTTCGCCGGAAAGACTCCCCAAGGGCTACTACCCCCCAGCGCTTACGGGCATGCGGGGCAGCCATAAGGGCTCCTTCGAGGTGGCTCATGCCCTGGCCTGGAATGGACAGAAGCCTAAAAAGTACGCCCCCCTGGAAGAAACCTACGATCTCGTCATCGTCGGCGGGGGCATGAGCGGTCTCGCCGCGGCCTACCTCTACCGCCAGCAGGCAGGCGCCGACAAGAAGATCCTTATCCTGGACAATCACGATGATTTTGGCGGGCACGCCAAGCGAAACGAATTCGATGTCGGCGGCCGCATGCTGCTGGGCGTCGGCGGCAGCGTGAATCTTGAGACCATCTCCTTCACCGACACCACCGAGCGCGTGCTGGGCGAAATCGGCGTCGACTTGGAGCGACTGGACGCCGCTCGCGAGCCTGGCTACCTGCTTTCGAACCTGGATGCCAAGTCAGGCTATTTCTTGAACGGCGAACAGTACGGCCAGAACAAGATCGTACACGGCGACTGGGCGGACGCGTGGCGCGGCGGGGGCCAATGCCGGGAACTCGTGGGCGCGCTCGGCCTGCCCGCCGATCAGCAGCAACGTTTGATTGCCCTTGCCGAAGGCGAAAAGGATCTCCTGGACGACCTCTCGCTCACGGAAACAATGCGTTATGCCGAAAGCACACCTTACGATGAATTCCTGAGGAGCCGAGCGGGCCTCGACCCAGCCACCATCATGCTCTTCGACCCTTACCACAAGATATTTATGGGCTTCGGGCCCGATTGTGCCTCCACCGCGGAGAGTTTTCTGCTCGGGTACCCGGGCATGCGCAGCGTCGGCATGGCCGGAAAAATGGGAAACAGCTTGTGGGGAATGGCCAAGGAATACATCCGCTTTCCCCTCTTTCCCGACGGCAACGCTTCCATCGCCCGCATGATGGTTCGAAACCTGATTCCGGGCGTCGCGCCTGGGAGCTCGATGGAAGACGTGATCGATGCGCCCTTCGACTACAGCCAGCTCGATAGAGCAGAGTCTCCGGTGCGTCTGCGCCTGAACAGCACGGTGGTCAACGTCGAGAACGCGGATGAATCCGTAGAGGTCTCGTACGTACAGAACGGAAAGGCCTACAAGGTAAGCGCCAAGAAAAGCATCCTCGCCTGCTACAACGGCCTGATTCCGCACCTTTGCCCCGAACTCCCAGAAGCGCAGAAAGAGAATCTGAAATACGGTGTCAAGATTCCACTGGTCATGACCAACGTCCTGCTCCGCAGCGGGGCTTCGGTCAATGCATCGGGTCCCGCACAATATCACTGCCCGGGCAGCTTTTATTCCGTGGTCACCAAGGCCCCTCCGGTGAACCTGGGAAATTATGTTCAAAGCGGCAAAGGCAGCGAGCCTCTCGTTCTCTGGATGTCTCACGCTCCGGCGCCTCCCAGGAGCGGCCAGGAAAATTCGCGCGATCTCTACCGTCTGGGCCGACACCGCCTCTACCGGATGCCATTCGCCGAGTACGAAGAAGCCGTAAAGAAACAACTGACCGCCATGTTTGGCGCGAACGGCTTCGACGCCGAACGCGATATCGCCGCAATCACGGTGAATCGATGGTCGCATGGCTATACATACGCCTACACCCAACTCTTCGATCCCGAGTGGGAAGAGGGCCAGGCTCCCCATGAACTCGGCCGAAAGCCGCTCGGGCGCATCAGCATCGCCAACGCAGATGCAGAGGCTGGGGCCTCGCTCCAGGCAGCCATCGAGGCGGCCGCGCGCGCAGTGCGGGAAGTGGGCTAGCGCGCTGGGCCAGGCGCCTACGGGCCCCCTCGCTGCTCGGTTTCCTGTCGGCCCCAGGCCAACTCAGCTCGGACGCATTTCGAAGAGTTCTTCCCTGACTTCAAAGCGCTCGTAGGCGCTCGCGACCACATCGTCGGGCACATCCCAGACGAATTTGACCTCGTCGCCAATCACATCCTCGGCCATGCACGGCGCCATCTTGTCGTCTTCCGGCCCAAAGCCCGCCCGTCGGTTGAATTCCCATTCGTCCTCGAGACATTGCCACCCCATATCGGCCATCTCTTCCCGGGTGATCGATTCGCCGAGGAAGGTCGAATAGAACTCGCCGATTTCAACGATATTGGGCATCAGGAACTGGCAGAACCCCGATGAATCGACCACGGCGTTCAGGATCTGGCTCTCCTGGGAAGTCCGGGCGAACTCCTCCGGGGCCATGCCGGGATCGACGACCAGACCCGCAGTGTGATCGGCCCCCATCGCGCTGGTGCAATAGGTCACGCCGGCTGCCTTCAGGGGGCGCGGATCCCAGGCCGGAATGGCCTGGCCCTTGACGCTCGGGACCCTGTGGTGGTTCTTCAAGCGGCCGACGGTGACCGCGCCGTTCCCGATGGCTCGCCCAATTTCGGTCCCCTCGGCGATCTCGCGAACCAGGCGCTTGGCGCCCTCGGCATCGCCAAATTCCATGCCCCCGGCGTCCATGTAGACGCCAATCGCCGCACCCGTCTCGATGGTATCAAGACCGACATCGTCGCAGAGCCTGTCCAGGTCAGCGACATCTTCCCAATGCGCGATGGCGCAATTCGAGCCGAGCATGGTCAGGGTTTCGAATTCGAGGCCCGAGGTCTTGTATTCCCCGTTCGCGTCGTGAACGATATTGCTGCACTTGACGATGCAGCCGGTCAGGCAATTGTGCATCCCGCCGCCCCGGGTCTCGAAGCTCTCGACGATCCGCATTCCGTCGAGGGTATCGACATCGGGCGAGCGCCCCTCTACTCGGTTCTTGTAGGGAAACGTGTAGATCGAATTGGCTTCTTCGCAGATCACGCTGGTTCCCCATTTGGGGAAGGGTTCCTGCCCGGGCCCGGCGACGAACTCCCGAGTGTATTTCTTCGACAATTGGAAAAAGTTCTTGTCCACCGGCTTTCGAGCTGGAGTTCCCCCGGCTTCGATGGCGAAAAATTTCAGCCCCTTGCTCCCCATCACGGCTCCCAAACCGCCCCGCCCCGCATGCCGGGCGGGGTGGCGCTCCTGGGAATGATCGGTGCAGGCCACCGACGCGCCGGCAAGCAACAACTCGCCGGCGGGGCCAATCGAGACAAAGGATGCCTTCCCGGAGTAGACCTGGGCGAGATCTTCGATGAGGGGGTAATTCCATTTCCCCTTGTGTTCGTCTGCCGCGACGACCGTCACCTCATCGGCAGAGACGACGAGTCCGAAACGAAGATCGGGATCGGCCGGCTTGCCGGTCACGATGACCGCGCGGTAGCCGAGCTTCATCAGATCCTGACCCGCGTCGCCCCCGACATTGGCTTCCTTGATTCCGCCCGTGAGGGGGCTCTTGCCACCGACGGACAAACGACCCGAAGTGGGCGCACTGCTCCCGGCGAGCAAGCCCGGAGCGAGGACGAAGATATTCTCTGCCTCGAGGGGATCGCATGTCGGATCGCACTCCTCGAGAAGAATTCGTGCGGAAAGGCCGCGCCCCCCCAACCTCTTCCACTTGTCTGGAAACGACTCGACCGACACGCTCTGCCGTGTCATGTCGACTCGAATCAGCCTGTCCTGGGTTCTATCCGCCATGTCTCACTCTCCTCACTTGAACTCCGAATCGTTCAATCGCTCGCAAAACCTGTTCTCGGGCACCGGGCGGCCTACCCTCCCGCTGCGCTCGCCATGATGGTGACCCGGTCGTCGGCCTCGAGGGCCGTATCCAGGGTATCCCGATCGAGCGCTTCGCCATTCAAGAAGAAGCGAACGAACCTCTTCTGCCGCCCCTGCTTGTCCAGAATCAATTCCTGGAAACCCGGGAAGCGTATCTCGGCTTCGACGATGCATTCCCGGACAGTGGCTCCCGACAGATCAAGCTTGGCCTCGCCCCGGGTGGGAACGCGATAGCGCGAAGGGACCTCCAAGATCGGCAAGACTTCTCTCCAAGGCAGTTTTGGGCGAAAACTCGATGCGGGCAACCGACTCCCCGATTCTAACCGGTCTCGAAAAGCCCCGAAATCCCCACTGGGAGCGATGGCTTGGGCGCTCATGAGTCAAAACCCAAGCCCAATTGATCCAGCAGGCGAAGCCAGGTGCCCCTACGACCTTCATTGCGATCGGCCCGGGCGAGCCCCCGCTGGGTCATCTCGATCACGATGGAGCGAAGCGGCTCCGGGGGCCACGGAAACGGGCGCTTGCGTACGAGTTCGAGTTTCAGCTCGGGCCGATCGGGGTGATCGAGAAGCCCCAGGGCCACTCGCCCCCCGAAACGGCTCGCCACCACGCCAAGGCCGGTATACCCGGCCGCCCAGGCGACTCTCCCCCGGTGAGAAGTGCCCGCATCCAGGCAGAAACGAGTGGTGCTGGCGATGGGGCCACCCCAACTATGACTGAAGCGGAGGCCCTCGAGTTGGGGAAAGGTCATGAAGAACCGGCGGGCCAAGCCCTCGAAACTCGCGTCGCGCTGCTCGTAGCTCGGCCTGATATCACTCCCGAAATGGTAAATTGCATCGTAACCACCCCAGAGAATTCGGTTGTCCGCCGTCAATCGGTAGTAGTGGAATTGGTTCGTTTCCTCGCCGGCTCCCTGCCTGTTGGCCCAGCCCAGGCTCGCGAGTTGCTCTTCTCCCAAAGGCTCGGTCATGAGTACATAATCCCAGATCGGAACCGTCGCGCGCTGCATACGCCGCACAGGCGTCTTGAATGCATTCGTGGCCAAAAGGCATTTTCGGCCGCGCACTCTCGCTGCGGGAGTCCGCACCTCGATCCCCGGGCCACGCCGGGACAAGGTTTTCATCGGCGTCTGCTCGTAGACACGTACGCCGAGATCCCGAATCGCCCGTGACAAACCCCACGCCAATCTAGCGGGATCGACGATGGCCGTATCCGGTCGGAAAACAGCGCCCATATAGGTCGGAGAGTTCAACTCCGCCCTCGTCGCCTCCTGCCCCAACAGAAAGGAACGCTCTCCGTGCTCGATATTCAGGTCGTGATATTCACGCAAACCCTCGATTTGATACTCCGCGATGGCCACATCGAGAGTTCCCGTAGATTCCATTCGCGCATCAATCCCGTAGCGATCGATGGACTCGGCAAAGCCTCGGTAATTCTCCCCGGCCAGGGTCTGGATCGCCGCCATTTCATTGGGGAAATGCGAGAGACCGTTCGCCAGTCCGTGAGTCAGGGAAGGGTCGGCGAAACCACCATTGCGTCCGGAAGCACCGTCGGCGATCCGGCCAGCCTCGAGCAAGACGATTTCTCGATGGGGCTGGGTTTCCTTGGCCTGAAGAGCCGCCCAGAGCCCGGTAAAACCTCCACCGACGATTACTAAATCGGCTTCGTCGTCCTCTTCGAGGTTCCCAGTGACGGGGGGGCGCTCATCCTGATCCAACCAGAAGCACGTAGGCTGTGTATCGCTGAGCGCTCGCCTAGGTGAATCCATCTGCTGCTCCTAAAATTTCTACCCACCCCGCAGCGCCCAAGATAGCCGTCCTTCTCGCCGAGGGGCAAGCTCTTCTCCCCTCCCAATCTCTTTCGGGAACCCTCGCTCCCCCCCTTACCATTGTGGCTCTAGAGGCTACTTTTTCCCCAGCCGGAAATTTGCCATCGTCGAGCGAGAACGGCCCAACGCAGCCGAGCCAGTGTGGCTGAACCGAGGTGTCCAGATCAGAATGGCGATTTCGTCCATCGACCTCAGCATCGTCGCCACCTACATCGCTGGGATGCTTGGCATCGGGTACTACATCTTCAGAAAGGCGCCGAATTTCGAGGAATACCTGATCGCCGGTCGGTCTATGACCACCCCGATCCTGGTCTGCACCCTGGCCTCGACCTATTACGGCCTCGACGTCCTCTTCGGAACCTCGGAGGTCGCCTTCAACGATGGGGTAGTTGCGTTCTTCGGCTACTCGGAGATGTCGCTCGGCTTCTACATCTTCGCCGCCTATGGACTGAGCCGAAAACTAAAAGAGGCCAACTTCACCTCTCTCCCCGAGATTCTTACCCGCCAATACGGCCAGAGTGCCGGATACCTGGGGGCGATCTCTTCAATCCTCTATTCGATTCCCGCACTCAGCCTCTTTGCCCTCGGACGAATTTCTGAAGTCATGTTCGGGATCGACGCACAGATCGGCGCGCTTCTCCTGGGCAGTATCGCTCTTATCTATACGCTTTGGGGTGGACTCTGGGCCGTCGCGATCACCGATACAGTTCAGTTCGTATTCATGTGCGTCACCCTGGCCATCGCCGTCCCCCTACTCATGTCTGATCTCGGAGGCTTCGAAACGGTTGCAGCGAACGTTCCCGCCACCCATTTTCACATTTTCGGCGGAATCCCTTTCTGGCTCATGATGGCGTATATGGCGACCGGGATTAGCATCCTCGTCGACCCCGCCTTCTACCAGCGCATCTTCGCGGCCAGGAACTTTCGGCAGGTTCGCAACGCCATGCTGATCGCGTTGGTGGTCTGGGGTGCATACGATTGGCTGGTCACGGCTGCCGGGATGCTGGCACGAAGTGGCGTGGCCCTGGGCGCCCTCCCCGCCGATCTTCACCCCAACGATGCTTTGCTCACCGCCGTAGTCATGGCGCTTCCCATTGGACTGGTCGGCCTTTTTCTCGCCGGCGTCCTCGCCACGGCCATGTCAACCATCGACTCCTATAGCCTGGTCGCGGGCGCGAATATCTCCTACGACGTCTACCGCCCGCTTTTCAAGCCCGACGCGAGCGACCGGGAGCTTGTCCGAGCCACCAAGATCGGCATCGCGATCTCCTGGGTCCTCGGCTACCTGCTCGCATTTCTCTTCGAACGACTGATGTCGTTATGGGTTTTCAACGCCAGCCTGATGACCTCTACGGTTCTTGTCCCGATCTTTATGGGCCTCTTCTGGAAAGGGCGAAAAACACCTGCCGCCGGGATATTGAGCTTCCTCTTCGGCCTGGTGAGCATCGTGGTCTTCTATTTTGGCATCAGCCAGTTGGGCACCTATGACGAAACCTGGGGAACCTATATCTGGACGTTCGAGTTCTCCGGTTCGTCCTATGCACTCTGGCAAGAGTACTCCCTCTTCTTCAGCCTTCCGATCAGCTTCTTGGGGTTCCTGATCGGCAACCTCTTCGGCTCTCCCAGAGCAAGCGACTTGAGGGAGCAAAGCCAATGAACGGCTGGGATATCTTCACCTACTTTTGCTGCGTCGTTCTCGCCGGAAGCGCCCTGGGAATCTTCGTTTTCTTTCTTCGCGATGCCAAGGGGATCATCATGGGCTCACGCGAAGAAGACGAAGACCCGGGCTGACGCCGCCGATCTAATCGAAGAGTTCGGGGCTTTCCCTTCGAAAGGGCACAGCTCCGTGGGCGACGTCCTCATCCATCTCCCTGGCGTAGCGGTGCCCGGAACGCACCGAGGCGGCGATCGTTCCAGGCGCCAGACAGTCACCAATCCTCGTGACCACCCCCGGCTCGGCCTCCTCGATGAAATCTTGCAAGCTCGCGTAGAGTTCCTCGTCAGGCCGGCGCAGCGTCACCATCAAGACTACAGGCGCTTCCACGACTCGCTCCCGGCCGGTAAAAGTGCAAGCCAGCGTGGCACTCTCCGTCGATAGCCTATCCAGAGCCGAGTTCGCCTGAATGGTCACATCGAGTTCGAGTAGCCGCTTCTGAATGCGAGCCTGCTCCTCGGTATTATGCGTCCAGGCAGAAACGAGAGGCTCTGGGGTCACCAGAGTGACCGAAAGACCCCGGCCAGCGAGGAGTTCGGCCATGACTCCTCCCATATAGTAGTGGTCGTCGTCGTAGATCAAGACGGGCCCAGAGATCTCCATCCCGGAAAAAATATCGTCGGGGGTAATCACCCGGGCATCCCGCCAACCCGACACTTCCGAACCGTGCCAGCGACCGATTCCATCGGGACGCCAATGGGACCCCGTAGCGAGAGCCACCTGGTCCGCTCCGAATTCCCGGATCTGCTCGCAATCTACTTCGCTCTCGAGGAAGACTTCGACGTTGTCCATCTTGTCGATCTGGGTCAGGCGCCAATCCCGAACCCGGCCCCACTCGGCAAGCCCCGGAAGCTCGGCTTCCAAGGAGACCCGGCCTCCCAAAGTAGAACGCCGCTCGGCCAGGGCTACCTCGTAGCCACGATCCCCCAGGGCCCGGGCGGCTTCGAGCCCGGCCGGGCCGCCGCCCACAACAAGAATCTTCTTTTCGGACGTACGGTGTGGGATGTATTCGGGATGCCACCCCCGGCGCCACTCCTCCCCCATGGCCGGGTTTTGGGTACACGAAATCGGGTTGGCGAGAGAATCGCCGGCATAACAAATATTGCATCCGATGCATTCCCGCACATCCTCGATCCGCCCCTCCTTGACCTTCTTCGGGAGGAAGGGATCGGCAATCGAGGGACGCGCGCAGCCGATCATGTCCAAAACGCCTTCCTGCACCTGCCGCAACATCGTGTCCGGAGAAGTGAATCGGCCGACACCCACGACAGGCTTTCCCGTCAGGCCCTTCACATAGGAAACATATTTCTCGAGGGAGGCCTCACCGACAAATCGTGACGTCCCCATTTCGTATGAGTAGTCATGAATATTGACATCCCAGAGGTCGGGGAAATCAGCAAGGAGAGCGATGACTTCTTTCTGCTCCTCGCTGTCGGGCTCCCCGTCGGTCATGCCCGCATCGCTTGAGATCCTGACCGCGAGCGCGCAGCGGTCCCTCAAAATCTCCCGGGTATCCTCTAAAACCTCTCGGGTCAGGCGGACCCGGTTTTCCAGGCATCCACCGTACTCATCGCTTCGATCGTTTTCCGGCGAAAGGAATTGTGAGAGGATATAGCCGTGGGTCGCGTATACGTAAACGAGATCAAAGCCGGCATCCACCGCGCGCTGGGCCGCTGCCCGATGCCATTCTCGGTAATTCGCGATATCGCGCTTATCCATCGCCAATGATTGAACCGGGTTCCCCCGTGCGGACGGCCGACTCTGGGGTCCTACCGAAATCTCTCGCGTGTAAAGATTCGGGCTCGTGTAGCCCCCATGCCAGAGTTGGATGCCCGCAAGAGAGCCGTGCCGATGAACGTTTTCCACCATTTTGGCATGGGCCTTGATATCGGCCGTATCCCAGATGGAAGCCGAAGGCATGGGGGTGTCATCGGAGGTCGGGTGGATCGAGCAATACTCGGTACAAACAACCCCCCACCCCCCCTCTGCCTTGGTTTCCCGCATGGCCGCCAAGGTATTCGGAGCCTGGTAGCCCATGCCCGTACAATGGGGAACTTGGTAAAAGCGGTTCGGCGCGACCACTGGGCCTATTTTGATCTCGTCAAAGAGAACCCCGTAGCGGTCGTCCTCACTCATCCTTGTCTCCCCCTGGCTGCTCAGTTCCTGCCACCACTTCTCGGCAATCTCTCGATTCAGAAAAGCCCTGAGATTCGACCCTCATCATCCACATCGATGCCCTCGGCTGCGGGCCGGGCGGGCAGGCCAGGCATGGTCATGATATCCCCGCAATAGACGATCACGAATTCGGCTCCCGCAGCGAGTCGTACATCTCGCAGAAGAAGATCGAAATTCTTGGGAGCGCCGAGCAATTTGGGATCCGAGGAAAAAGAGTATTGAGTTTTCGCAATGCAGACGGGTAGATGACCATACCCATCCCGATCGAGGTTTTTGAATTTTCGCCGCACTCTCTTGTCCGCACTGACTTCACGCGCGCCGTAGACCCTCTGGGCAATCATCTCCACTTTTTCCCACAGCGAGAAATCATCGGGGTAGAGAAGCTGAAAATCCGAAGGAACCCGCTCAATGGTCTCCACCACCGCCTTCGCCAGATCGACGCCGCCCTGGGAACCCTCCGCCCACACATTGCACTCAACGACGTCGACACCCAAATGAGCGCATTTTTCGCTGATGGTGGCCACCTCTTCGCTTGTGTCCTGGCTGAAGCGATTCAAAGCCACGACCACCGGCAGTCCGAAATTTCGAATATTCTCGATATGCCGCTTGAGGTTGGCGAGCCCCCGCGAGAGAGCCGCGAAGTCTTCCTGATCGAGGGCATCCTGGGGGACCCCGCCGTTCATCTTGAGGGCCCTGATGGTGGCGACCATCACCACGGCATCGGGAGAAAAACCGGCATTGCGACACACGATATTCATAAACTTCTCGCCGCCGAGATCCGAACCGAAACCCGCCTCGGTCACCACGTAATCTGCCAATTTCAACGCCGTTCGGGTGGCCAGGATCGAGTTCGCCCCGTGCGCGATATTGGCGAAGGGACCGCCATGAATAAGCGCCGGGGTGTGCTCGATGGTCTGCACCAGGTTGGGTCGAATCGCGTCTTTCAAAAGCGCGGTCATCGCCCCATCGACCTTCAGGTCTTTCGCGCAAATGGGCAGGCGATCGTAGGTATGCCCGACGATGATATTGCCGAGTCGTCTTTTCAGATCCTTGAGCCCATCGCACAGACAAAGGCAGGCCATCACCTCCGATGCGACACTGATCTGGAATTCCTCCTGCCGGGGCATGGAATTCGTGACTCCGCCCAGGCCCACCACGAGATTCCGCAGCGCCCTGTCATTCATATCCACCACCCGGGGCCAGGTGATTCTACGCGGATCGATATTCAACAAGTTGCCGTGGTGAATATGATTATCGAGCGCGGCGGAGAGCAGGTTGTTCGCCAACCCGATGGCATGAAAATCTCCGGTGAAATGAAGGTTGATCTGCTCCATGGGGAGGACCTGGGCGTACCCGCCGCCTGCCGCGCCTCCCTTCATTCCGAAACACGGCCCCAGCGAGGGCTCACGCAAGCAAACCATGGTTTTTTTTCCGATGGCGGAGAGCGCGTCGGCCAGTCCCACCGAGGTCGTGGTTTTACCCTCGCCCGCGGGCGTAGGGCTCATGGCCGTCACCAGAATCAGCTTTCCATCTTTCCTCTTGCCACCGAGGAGCTCACGGCAATATTCACTGGATAGCTTTCCGATATTGCGCCCATAAGACTCGTAGTCCTCTTCGCTCAACCCCACCGCTTGTGCAATTCGGGCTATCGGAAAGAGCTCAGCGCCTTGGGCGATTTCAATATCCGAAGGCACCTTCTTTTCAACCATTACCATCTCCCTGGGGCTCGACCTAGTTCTACCTGCGCAAACGCTCTCTTTGGAAGCCTATGGCCATTTTTGGTTATGGCCAACTCCCGGTTTTTTTCGCCTTGCCTTAACGGGTCGGGACCGCGGCGAATAAATGTCCAGAGCACCTACGACGCTTTCCAGCTTGGCCATTGCCGGCTGGCAGGGGGGCGAATCGCATGCCCTCCAAATATCTTCGAGTACGGCCCGATCGAAGGGCATAACGAGATTGAAGTGCCTGAGGTAGCGATTGGTCTGTGCCTGGGCGAAAGCAAGGGGCCTCGCCCCGGGACTGCGGAATCTCTCACCGCCGAAAAAACCCGCCAGAC
Source organism: Myxococcota bacterium (assembly GCA_029243605.1). Classification (GTDB taxonomy): domain Bacteria; phylum Myxococcota_A; class UBA9160; order UBA9160; family UBA4427; genus JAZXM01. The sequence goes on along the minus strand of JAQWRT010000053.1, from coordinate 23,097 downwards.
CCTCAATCGACTCCATTCTCAATTGCGACGACACGCTCGGATTCTTCTGCAAGCGTGGAAGCAGCGCGGCAAAACTTTCCGGTGCGGAATTATCGTGCTTCCATTTCGCCATAAAGGTTGCGCACGCAGCGCCTCGGTCGAAACGGCAATTTTCCGACGCGGCAATCCCCAAAACGACGGGCGGGAATTCACCTGTCATGAAGAGCTTACGCAGGAGTGAGTTCTGCAAACCCACCCGAACACTCTCGGGCCGAACCAGCTCGGGAAGTTCGCCCCGCCCACCTCTAAAGAACGCCTGAGCGGCAAGGTGGCTCAGCCGAGGGTGACGAAGTGTCTGAATCGGGCCATCCATCTCGAGCGCATTCAGAACGCCCAGAGGGACAATCTCGTGGGCAAAGACCGCGGCAAGGTTCTGAATGCTCACCCGCCCGAAGGCCGCACTGAAATCCGGCTGCTCGAAACGCTTACGTATGGCCCCGACGTCGAGGGCGCGTTCAGGATCCTGGATCCCCATGATCACAAGATCCGATTGCATCGTAAACCAGAGAGAGACATGGTCGAAAACCGAAAGGTAGGTTCGCAAAACCAGTGCAACAGCTTCGTCATCTGTCTCGTAGAGATGAAACCACTGGGCGTAGACACCCCCCGGGCTGAGTTTATTTTTCGCGGCCTCAAGGAAGCCCCGGCTGAACAACATCTCGACGCCGCTCACCCACGGGTTGCTCGGCTCGGATACGATGATGTCGTATTGGCCCTGGGCCCTCAGAAGGCTTCGGTAGGCATCGCTTCGATGCAGACTGAGTTTGGGGCTAGCCAGAGGAGCTTGGTTACCCGCCTCAAAATACGGAGCAGCGTCGAGAACAGCCTGCGAGATCTCGGCCACGTGTACTTCTTGCATCGAATCGAGTGCGGCGAGTTCACCCGCTGTCGCTCCAGTTCCATAACCAATCACGAAGCTGCGCCTGTTCTCCTCGGCAAGCAATGCCGGGAAAAGCGCCGCCAGCGCCATGGTGGGGTAATCACCGATGAGATTTCCGTCGGGCTTCCCATTGGTGCTGAGAGAGAAGTCGGGCCTGTCTTCGTCCTTACGCCCATCTCGCACAGTAGCGGTCGTCGAAGGGCCATCTCGGTGAAAGACGATTCGCCGTTTGCGGTTCTCGAAGAAAGCATCCGCCCCGGCATAGGTCAGCGCCGTGGCTTCGCGCTTGCGGAAAAGCCCTGAATCCAGCCGCTCGGGGTCCCATTCGGGCAGGCTCCAGAGGCCAATAAGGGCGGGCACCATAACAAGAGCCGCCACAGCAAGAGGAGAGATCTTCAGCAACTGGACAGTAAGTATGGCCGCGCAAAGAACGAGCGCCGCAAGAGCCACCCTGAAGACGACATGTAGATCAAAGAAAAAGAGCAGGAGATAGCCGCCAAACAACGCACCCAGCAGGGAGCCCGCGGTATTCCAGCTATAGAGACGGCCCGCCGTAGTTCCCAATTCGCCAACGGTCTGGCGCAGGTGATGAAAAAGAAGCGGAAGCAGAGCACCCGAAAGACCAACGGGGACGAGCAACACCATTAAAAGCCATAGCAGGGAAGCGAACTGGAAAGAGTAGAAGGCGGCAGGCGTCGGCTGAAAGACCGAGCGGATCACATGGGCGTAGTAGGGAGCATTCTCTACCAGGCCATAGAGGAGAACCAGGCAAATAACGAGAGCCCACTGAGAAGCCACAATCATGCGGCTTGGAATATTTTTCAAGAACGAGACGGCAAGGCTTCCCACCGCGATCGAGAGTACGAAAACGGCGACGACCATCGCGAAGGTGAACATCGATGGACCGAAAGCCAGGGCGCCGACCCGGTTTAGAATCGTCTGGATTGTCATCATCGCGAAGCCGGAGAGCGCCGCGACAAGCATCAATCCAGAATAGCCAGAGACCACCGACGATGAGTCCGCACTCTCCACGTGGGGCGAATCTTCCGGGGGCCGGAGCCCGCTCCGATCCAGCACGAGAAAAATAGCCGCTGCGAGGAGGTTGATTGCCCCCATCGTATAGGAGACTCGGTCGAGTCCCATCAGGGGGATCAGGAAGAAGCCCCCGATCAGGGCGCCGGCAAACGCCCCGATGGTGTTAAAACCGTAAACCCAGGCATGTACCCGAGTCGCCGTGGCGAGGCTGCGGGAAAGGACCAGGGTCAAGATCGGGATTGTACCTCCCATGAGAATGGAGGGCGGGCCGATCAGGACCACCGCAAGGAGCACATCGATCAGGAAATCCGTCGCCGGCCCGAACTCGGGCAATTGCAAAGAGAGCCGCTGGACCCCACCGAAAAGCCGGGGAAAAACCAGAGCATAGAGCCCGATAGCGCCTTCAAGAGCGGCGTAGAAAACCAGAAGCCTCGCCGGACGGCCACGCCCGCGTGCCCGTGCCTGCAGGGTGCGGGTGGCCTTGCCGAAAACTGCGTAGCCCAGGGACAGGCCGCCGAGAAAAATCGCCAGCACCGCAGCGGTCGCTTCACTATGTGAGCCGAGAAGGGTGGACAGATATTTCTGCCAGCTCACCTCGTAGACGAGCCCGGTGAAGCCTGTGAGTACCGTGAGCAGCAACGCGACGAAAATTTTCATTGCAGACATTGCGACCTCGTCGTACCCAAAACCCGGAGTCTTCTACTCGTTAGCACGAATCCCAGCTTTACCCTCAACGTCGAGTTTCCAAGATTCGCTTTCGAGCCGCTTTCGGCAGGTCGCTGACCTCCAACCATCGCCGGGTCGCATTAGGATCTTTTCCGAACCAAGCCTGGCCGACGCGCACCAAGGTCCGTTCTCGGGTGCCCGGATCATGAATTCGGTGCGCCCAGTCGATGGCCAGAACAGGATTCGACTCGAGCTTTGAATGCGCCATAGCCCGCATGGCGGGATCCAAAGCTTCTCCCGGATCCCTGGCCTCGAGCCAGGCCGCGGCCTCTTCGGGATGGGATTTCAGCCAATAGGCAAAGACGAAGCCCACTGCCTCGCTCTTCTCTTCATCATTTGGCAGGGAGGAGAGCCATTCGAACGCGGCATCCGGATCGGACTCAGCCCAATTCAGTGCCACGAGCCGGACACTTCCCCGAGTATGAGATTGCCCAAAATTAGATTCGACCCACGCCACTGCTCGATCCCTGTGGTACTCGGCGAGAGCACCTGCGGCCTTGTTGAAAACCGTCCGCCTGAATCGTTCCTGGTCGGACCCAACGCTCTCAGCCCAATCGATGGTGGACTGCGCACTCTCGCGCGCCAACGCCCGGGCCATCTGACTCACCAGCAATTCCCGGCGCTTCGAGGGGGGCAGGCCTTCGACATAATCGTGGGCATCCCCCAGTCCTCCCCCGCTCATCCAGCCCAGGACGAAGCGTTCCTCGAGGATCCTCTCGAGCTCGGTGGTCTGGATGCCGAGCAAGGCGCTACGCGCGGCCATTGGGTCGCGTTGGGCCCAGGCGTAGATCACCGCACCGGCCACTCGGCGGCGGTCCTTTTCCGGGCCAAAGAGCGCGAACTCGAAGGCCCCTTTTGGGTCAAAACGAGTCCATGCGGAAACGAGAAGACGCTTCTCGTCTCGAGTCAGCTCCGCGGAACTGTCCTCGATGACCTCGAGTGCCTCGACCAGATTGGAGGGATTCAAGTGCCGAATCTCTTCGCTGAACCCGTAGGTTCTTTCCACCCAATCGCGCTCGCCGAGAGCCGTTGCGAGCTTATCCGGGCGCAAGGGAGAATTCGGCGAGGGTGCCGGCCCCACCGACTGGCGACCCAGAAAGAAAGCCATGACCAAAAAACCGGCGGCGAGGCTACCCAGGAGAAGCCGATTCATTCTCGTTCCTCTCCGTAGATTTCAGTTCGTCCACCTTCATGGAGCCTGTCTCGCGGCCGTTTCCTCAGGCGGAGGATTGGGCAAGACCAAAAGGGATCCAACGCCTATTATCTCTGTGAAACCCGGAGGATGCAATCGGTGAAGCGACAAGGTTATATGCTGCTCTGCCTGGCTCTTATCGCCATTATCTTCATGGCTGGCCGCCATTCGGGACGTCTCTTGTCGGATGGCCACCAGGTCACAAGCGAGCAGTTCCAGCACGCACTCCAAAGCAGGGATTGGGCCTACCGGGCCCGGGTAATCGGCGGATTCGTTGTCGAGCTCGACCCCCAGAATCTCCCCGAGGCTCTCGCCGCGGTGGAGGATCGCAAGCGCTGGCTTAGCCAGGACGAGCTCCGTCTCTTTATGGGAGCCTGGGCGTCTTTCGACCCCTCCGGTGCTTTCGAACGCAGCCTGACCTGGCCGGACCATACCCGCAACAAGGGGGCCGCAGCCGCCATCTATGGCTGGGCGCTCCATGACCCCGCCCAGGCTCACAAAGCCGCGATGACAGTCTCGGACACGTCCCTCCAGGCATTGCTTCTTGACCGCATCGTCGCCGCTTGGGCCCATCGCGAAAATCGCGAGGGCCTGACCCTCTATATCGCGAACCTTCCCGAAGGTCCCGTGCGAGAGCGGCTCACCCGCATCCTGATCCGTGAGATTCTTTCCGAGGGCCACCTGGCGGTCATGGAGTGGGCTGTAGGGATTCCCGCCGAGTACGACCCGGTCTTCAAATCCGTGGCTTTCGCCAAGGTCGCCGGCATCCTCGCTCAGGATGACCACCGAGCCGCCGCCGAGTTCGTCGAACGCAATCGGGGAGCGAGTTGGAGTGCTGGCGGCTACTCCGCGGTCGCCCGGCGTTGGGCGAACAAGGACCCGGAAGCCGCCCTGGCTTGGGCACGTTCGCTTTCCGAAGACACCGTGCGCGACCAGGCTGTACGGACTGCCTTTATTCAATGGCAGAAAAGCAATCCTACTCTGGCCGAAAAATGGCTCTTCTCCGCGGAGCCAGGACCCGAACTCGACCCCGCTCGCTTCGTGATCGCCCGGAAAATGGCAGCAACCTCACCCCGAAGAGCCGTCGAGCTTGCCCGAGAAATCAGCGACCCGGCCCTGAAACGGGAAAGCCTCGCCACGGCGCTTTCTCATTGGCTTCAGATCGACCCCCCCTCAGCAAATCGCTGGCTCGCTGAAAACCCGGTCGCCGAGGCCACTCGCCGACATCTACAAAATAAAGTCCAGGCCGGGCGCCGCGGGCAGGGTTCGAGGGAAGAGGAAATCATTCCTTCTCAGGAGTGATCAGCGCATCGACGACCGCCGCCCTGTCTGCAAGCACTCAGAGGGGAAGGGTCAGCAATTGCTGTACAATTTGGAAATTCGATTTCGTTCTCGACAGTGATAGAGGCGACCCGAAAAAGCAGGAGAAGCCAACCACCATGTATAGCCAGGGTTCGGATGCCGAAGAAAACAGCAAGTCGACTCGCCCCCCCCTGGAGATAGCGCGAATCACCTTGCGTTTTTTCGCTCTGCTGGCAGCCGCTCTGATCCTCGGTGGCTGCACTCCCGAGGATTCCCTCGAGACCGCCCGTAGCCAACAGGCCGCCGGAAACCTTCGCGGGAGCCTCGAGACCCTGCGCACTCTCGTCGCCGCTGACCCCTCGAACACCGAGGCCAATTTGCTTCTCGGTATCGCCCTCTTCCGGAACGGCGAATCCGGATCGGCGATCTGGCCCCTTCGAATCGCGGTGAGGGATCCAAACCTAGCGGTCGAGGCCGGGTTGGCTCTCACCGAGGCCGCCTTGCAGAGTCGTTTCAAAGACCAAGCGATCCAGGCTGCCAACGCCGTTTTGGCCATCGAGCCCGAAAACGTCGCCGCCCTCGAGATGCGCATTGATGCCTATCAGGCCGCCAGCCGGAACGAGGAAGTTCTCGAAGAGGTCGCGGGGATTCTCGCACTCGATCCGGGAAACAAAAAGATCCTGGTACCCCGAATCGTCGCCTACCTCGCTCTGGAAAAAGAGGAAGAGGCGGCCGAGGCTCTGAAGATGGCGAAAGAGGGCTTGGCCAAAGTCCCTGACGAGGGCAAACCCGAACCCGCCATCGAATCCGCCCGAGCCAGACTCTGCGTCGTCAGCGGAATGTTCAGCTTCGAACGTGGCGACCCCGAGGCGGCCGACGTGCAGTATGCGAAATGCCTGGAAGATCACCCCGGACACCCTCTCGTCGTGCAGGGCGCTGTGACCTACTACGACCAGACACGACGCAATGAGCGAGCCACTGAGATTCTTGAAGAGGCTTTGGCCCAGGAATCCACGAGTCAGTTCCGAACCCTTCTGGCCCAGCGAATGAAACGCTTTGGCAAAGCCGAAGAGGCCGAGCGCCTGCTTCGCGAAGAGGCCGAACAGAACCCGTCGCCCAATGCTTGGTTCGTTCTCGGGGATCACTACGTCCGTCAGGACATGCTCGACGAGGCCGTCGTAGCCTTCGGGAAAGCCGTGAACGCAGCACCGGAACCGCCACCCATGATCGTCTTTGCCCACGCGGACACACTGATCCAGGCCAACCAACTCGACGAAGCCCGACAAGCCGGCGCAAAGCTTGAGGGGACACCCCTGGGCGACCTGATCGAAGGTCGCATCCTTGCCGCAGAGGGGAAATGGGAGGAGGCACTGGCCACCTTCGAAAAGGGCATTCAACTCTGGCCGAATAACCCGGGCGCGCGCTTCCTCGCCGGGGAAACGGCCGAAAAACTCGGACGCTTCAACGAGGCTATATCCCATTACCGCGAGGCTATTCGCGCCGATAAGACCCAGGCTGACTCCGCCCTCAACCTGGCACTGCTCCAGGAAGCCGAGGGTCTCGATGTTCAGGCCCTGGACCGAATCGGTCACTATGTCCGCGCAAACCCACAAGACCCCAAGGGCTACGAGATCAGCATCCGGTTGGCCAACCGCGTGGGCCAACGTGAAATCCTCCGCCAGGGATTGAGCCGCCTGGCCCAGCTGCCCAATAGTCGGGGGCTGGCCCTCTCTCTCAGTGCAGAAATGGTTCGACGACAGAAGGGAACAAAGGAGAGCATCGAACTCATCCAACGATCCCCCCTGGATTTGACCGATCCCGAAAATGCCGATGCCCTGGGCATCCTTGTGCGAGGACTGCTGCGAATGGAGCAGTCCGAAGAGGCTCAGAAATACGTGCAAGCGGCGCTCGAAGCCCATCCCGAATGCGCAGACTTTCACGCGCTACACGGTCGCGTTCTTCATCACCTCGATAGCGACGGAGACAAAAAGGCCAAGGCGTATCGCCGGGCCGTCGAACTCGACGCGGACCATGTCATCGCGCTCATGGCACTGGCTAATTTGGAGGCCGAGGCCCAACGCTCGGACCAAGCGCTCGAATTTTACGACCGCGCCTCCCAGGCCGACTTGACCAAACCCGCCGCCGCTGTGGCTGCCCTGCAGTTGCTTCGCGAGCAGGCCAGCCTAGAGGAACGCCAGGCGCACGCGGAGACCTATTTACTCCGGCACCTCCACAGCCCTGCCCTAGCGAGCGAACTCGCCCAGATCGTCGCCCAGCGCGGCACAGACCCCGAGCGGGCCCTTGAGCTCGCCCGCCGGGCGGCGCGCTTCGATCGCGGTCCGCGCAAAGCCACTCGGGAAGCCTTTCAGGCCATCGCCGATGCGGGAATCCAACCCCAAGCCGACACGGCTCAATCAGTCCTTGATCAACTGAAGCCCCAAGACCCCTAGACTGTCAACCACCCACAGGTTTCTAGGGGCGGGGACGCCCGGCGCGCGGGCGCCCGCCCCCGCTACTGGGAGATTTGGCAACAATCCTGGCGCGATCCGATTCGCTGATCTCGGCAACCGCAAGCCACTCCTCTGCAGCCTGGGAATCCCGTCGGCGCCAACGACTGACGCCCTTGACCAAAGCCTCGGAACGCAGGGTTTCGTCCTGGATACTTATCGCCCACCGAACTGCGATGTCGGGGTTCTTCTTGAGGTAAAACTGAGAAAGAGAGGCCAGAGCGGGATCGTAGACCGCAGGAATCTCTGAAAAAGAATTCACCCATGCCTGGGCCGCCTCTGGGTCCCTGCGCAACCACCACTTCATCGCCTGGGCGATTGCGTGAAATCGCTCGGAGTCGAATTCCTCCCCAGGGAGCGGCGGCAATTCCGCTAGCCACACGAAAAGAGCAGCCGGATCGTGATGGTCGATGGAACGCCGAGCGATCACGGGGAGAGATTTCTCAGTAAACTCTTTGTCTCGATTCGCTTCGTACCAGCGCGCCGCAAGCTCGGGATCTGCGCGCGCGACCACCCCCGAAGCCCGATTGAAGGCAATACGCTTAAACCCACCCTCGGCATCTTCGGGGATCGCATCGGTCCAGGCGATCACGGCATCAGGACCCTTTTTCCCAATTTCAGCCAGCAACGTGCTGGTCATGGTCTCACGCTCTCGACTATTCGGCATCGCCATCAAGTAGGTGGTAATGCCCGGCACATCGCCACTCGCACGCCAGCCCGCCATCAAATGCCCACTCATGGGCGCTCGTTTCGTTCCCCCTTCGGGAGAATCCGCTAGAGCGACCAAGGCGGCTTGCGGGTCGGCGAAGCCCCAGGCATAGGTGGCCGCCTGGCTCAAACGAGAACTCCAATCGCTATTCTGCTCCTTGGCCCAGGCGAATGCGCCCGGCGCGTCAAAGCGCGCCCACGCGAGCATGAAGACCCGCAATTCCTGATCGGTCACGCCCACCCGTCCGTTTTGAAGCTTGACGACGAACTCATCGACATTATCCGAATTCATTTCCTCGAGGGAAGCGGAAAACATGCCAGAACGGAGCAGAAGGTTTTCCTCGCCGAGTGCCGTAGCGAAATCCGGCGCGTTACCCTGGCTCAGTTCCGGTGCCAGGCCGTAACCAATGATCACCCCGAGGCCAAGAAATCCGGCGCAGAGCGCCATCGAAACTGAGTTCATGAACCCCTCCCTAGTGGTCGATTCCCTCGCCCGCATAGGCCGATTCAGACCACTTTCCTGCAGGTATGAGGCTGAGAAATAAAGTAACACAAAGCCAGCTTTGCCTATAGAATTGTTCAACTGCCGATCGCGGGTTCTGGAGGTCCACCGAAATGTGCCCCAAATACTGCTTCAGGAATGGACTCGCCACGTTTATGGTCCTGATGTTAGGAGCAGTCCCAGCCCTCTCTCAAGAGAACCCCATCGTGCCCACCGAGATTTTCGATGAGGGAGATGCCGACGAATTCGATGAGGGTCCCGCCCGCAGCGCCGACGGCAACCTCATCGAAGAAATCATGATTACTTCCCAGGCACGCAATACCCACGACGACCAATCGATTTCCGAGACAAGCTTCAGCGCATCCGATCTCAAGGCCATGCGAATCCAAGACATCTCGGATATCGCACGATTCACGCCAGGACTCGAAATTAATACCGCCTTCGCGGCCTCCAACCCAACGCTCTTCATCCGCGGCATTGGGTTGAAGGACTACAACGCCAATGCGGCTGGGGCGGTACCGATTTTTTTCGATGGCATGGCGATCAATTCCCCCGCTGGCCAACTCTTCCAGCTCTTTGACGTTAAGAACGTGACCGTTCTCAAGGGACCCCAAAGTGGACGCTGGGGAAGAAACGCCACAGCGGGCGCGATCATCGTCGATTCAAATTTGCCCGATGGAGAGTTCAGTTCCACCGGTGCGCTTACCTACGGATCCTACAACGATGTAGAAATTGAGGGAGCGATGGGCTTCCCGATCATCGAGGACAAGCTTTCGGGAAGGTTGGCATTCAGCTATCAGCAACGGGACGGCTATACCCGAAACGGGTGCTCTGGCTGGAACCCCGAGGCCGCGGGTTATGGCGAAAAAAGCCAGGCGGCGACCACAGAACTTTATACAGACCTTGCTCCCGAGAGCAGCCCTCGCGACTTTTGGAAAAGGCCCGGCCAACAAGGGAACCAGAGAAGCCTATACGCTTGGGGAAACACCGCTTTGGCCGAGCAACTCAGCGACAGCGGAAGCCCGTCTACCGGCAAAAACCCCTGGTACGACGCGAACAGCGATGCTTACTATGTCCAGCAAAACGGCTTCGCCCAGGCCTATGCCACCGATCCGCGCTGCGTCCTCGATTCTCCTGGGATCGTCGTCACCCCGGCCGGAGAGCAGTTCAAAATCGACCGGGGCCTCACTCCGGTCAGTGCAGGGACTTTCGAGGCCTTCCCCAACAGTGCCACATTCGAAGACTTTCAGAGCTTGAAGCCGTATACCAACAACGCCCTCAACTGGGCCGCACGAGGCATGCTGCTCTACAACCCCACCGACGATGTCGAGGTTCTCTTGAGCTTCCACGGCGGCCAGAATCTCAGTGATTCGGCTCACCTGCAGATGGTTCCCGCCATCAGCCCCAATATTCCCGCCAATCAGATTAGCGCCTGCGATTCGCTGAACCCGTCCAATACACCCTGCCCCTACCCTGAGATTCTCGAAGAACCCTATTTCAGGGAGCCTACAGCGGCAGGCGCACTCGGTCCTTGGAACGAATCCTTCGGAGGCGTCCGGGGTGAACCGCTGATCGAAATTCCCGGCATCTTGCAATCCGGAAACTCATCGGAACCCGGCCATCGAGGAAGCGACCCCTATCTGGGTTTCTACGACCGCGACGGGCAAGAGTTGTTGGATGTCTGGGGAGCCAGCTTGATCGGCCGCTGGGACGAGGGTCGTTTCACCCTGCACTCCCTGACGGGCTATGAGGGCAACCAGCGCCTGGTCGAAGACGAGGGTGACGCCACACCGAAAAGGCTCCTTTACGCGAACTGGTCGGATAGCTCTTGGCAGGTCAGCCAGGAATTCAACGTGGAGGTGGTCAACCACGATGATTTCAGCTGGCAGGCCGGCTTCTACGGCCTCTACGAAAAAGTCGATGCACTCAACACCTTCAACGGCGCGCTGCAGCGCAACAACTCCCAGCGTTTCGATCAAACCCTCAACTCGCTTGCTGCCTACGCCAGCGGTCACTACGACATCATCAATGATCGCAACTCGTTCCCGGGAGTCGAGCTCCTGCGCCTGAGCGGAGCGCTCCGAGGCAGTCGCGATCACAAGTTCTTCTACTTGGAGAGCACGCTCACCTGTGACGACTGCGACGTGGCCGAAATCGTCAGGCCCGAATCCCAGGCGGCTACCTGGTCAGGCTTTACCGGAGACGTGATGCTCTCGTGGAATCCCATTGTGCGGGACTCCTACGACATCACTCTTCACGCCAAGTTCAGCCACGGGATTAAAAACGGTCACTTCAACGCTTCCCTCACCAATAATCCGAACCCCTGCCTCCCCTCCGAACCCGACTGCTTCCAGGAGCCTTTGCTCGAACCCGTCAAGCCCGAAGCCATCAACGCTCTCGAGGTTGGATTCGACTCGAGTTGGATGGAGAAGCGCATCCTTCTTTCTGCGGCCTTCTATCGCTACTGGTACAAAAATCTTCAAGTTTTCGACCTTGTCAACGAGGCCGGCGCGATCCCCACCCAGCAACTCCTCAACGCCCAATCCACCAACGTTTACGGGGTCGAAGCCGACCTTGAGATTTTCCCTGTAGAGGGTCTGATGCTGGGCTTTGGAATCAACTGGCTCGACTCGACTTTTGGAAATTTCGTAGTCACGAAACAGCAGGCTGGACGCAACACCCAACGAGCCAACTTGGCATTCAACTACGCCGGAAACTCGACAATCGCGGCCCCCGAATTCACATTGAACGGAACAGCCGAGTATCTCTACTTGATTCCGAACTGGGGAACCGTAAACCCCCGGATCGATTACTCATACCAGACCCAGGTCTACCTGGATCCCCAAGGCCTCGAACTCATCAGCATGCCGGCCTACTGGTACCTCGATCTTCGCCTGGCCTTCCGCACTCTGGACGACAACATCGAGGTGGCCTTTTGGATGACCAATGTGACCGAGCAGGAGTATCTGGTCGATGCATTCGATGTCACCCAGGAAGCCGACTTGATCCTCCAAGTCTGGGGCCAGCCAAGGATGATGGGCGTGACCGTTTCGTACTATTACTGAGCCCGAGAGTCCTCGGACACAGGAAAGTATCCGCGCATCAATCCAGTTGGTAGCCCAGGGCGCGGAGTTGCTGAAGTTGAGCCTCATCGAGCTCGATCTCGGGTGCATCACCCCAGGAAGCCGGATCCTGCTCGAGATAGGACTGGGCGAGGCCGATCATTCGCTTCCGCACCTCGGGCTCAGAGACGCCGATCGGTTCACTCTCCCGACGGTCAGACTCGTATTTATAGAGTTCTGCGCGCCGCGCGCCCCGCGCGACGTCGCGATAGACCAGCCGATACGGACCATCGGTCACGGCCACCATGGCCTGAGGCTTCACCTTCTTGCGTCCCCAGGACTGGTCGATGTGCGCAAAACGCTTCTCCACCTCGACGCCTTCGGCATTCCCTGTGGCCGCCGCAATCTCGGGACGAAGCGAGCGCCCGTCCGCGCCCTCTATGGGGTCCAAACCCAGTAGATCGAGCAGAGTCGGCCATAGGTCCACATTCTCGCTGGGTGCTTCGACCACAAGGGGTTCGGCCAAGCGAAAGGGGAACGAGACGATCCAGGGCGTGGTCACGACTTCGCTGTAGACATCCCGTGCATGGCCCTCTCGGCCGTGCTCGCCGAAGGCCTCGCCGTGGTCAGAGGCCACGATGATCAGGGTCTTCTCCCGCAGGCCACTTCGGTCGAGATCCTCGACCAGGACGCCCACCAGCCGATCGACCCAACGGATGGAATTATCGTAAATATCCGAGTAGCTCGTGCCAAAAAGCGCCGAGTCCTGGTCGTAAACGTATTGGTGGACATCCATCAGGTGGAGGTAAAGAAAGAATTTTTCCTGACCGTGGGTGAGCAGAAAATCCTTCGCCGACTGGATGATGTCCCAATCCGTTCCCGCGACGCCGGTAGTGGGCTTTTCTCGGCGAACCGAAGGCGGAACGGCCGAGGCCCGGGGGCTGTGATAGACCTCGAAACCCTGGGAAAAGCCAAAACTCGGCCCTACCCAAGCGTTTCGCCAAAGGGCGTACGTCTTGTAGCCCGCATCCTGGAGGATCTCAGCGGGCATCCTCGCCTCGGACGAGATGGCGTCCTCCGAGCGCGTCACCCCCGTTCTGACCGGGTAGTGGGCGGTCCACATCGAAGCCATGGAACATTTCGTCCACGAGGACTGGGACATATGGTGAGCGAAACGCAGTCCATCCGTCGCCAGGGCGTCAATTTCCGGACTGGTTTCCCGTGAGTACCCGTAAGCGCTGAGCCGATCTGAACGCAGGGTATCAATGAGAATGAAGATAATATTCAGGTCTTCGAGTTCGGATAATTGGCCGATCGCCTCGGGCGAAGCCAAGGGGCGTGCGTTCGTCTCGAGCTTGACCTGGGAGAGCGCGAAGGCCAGCAGCATCAAAACCAGGACTACGGCATAAAAAGAACGCGATTTGATCAAACGGTTCCACATACGGACAAGCCTACCGTAGCCCCGAATACAATGCGGCCCCCGGAAGCAAAGCGTCCGGGGGCCGTCTCGTTTATCTCATGGGGCTAGGCTAATCGAGCCCGACCTTTTGAACCGCCGGATCAAGCGCCTCGGCTGCCGCGATACACAAGACCCAGCAAGGATACCCCCGCCACCAAGAGCATGGCGCTCGAAGGTTCGGGAGCGAACGTGAGGGTCAATTTACCGATGGACGCGGTTTCGTAATCCACGCCGCCCGCAGGCGTTCGCCAATGGGTCAGCATCGGGCTCACCAACTGGATATTGCCAGCTCCTGCGGCGGTCCGGTTGTCATACCCGCTCCTTGCAAAATTCGTAAAGAAGGGCCCGCGCGTCGCCCGGGCGGTGGCGACCCCAGTGGTCCAGGGGAAAGCCGAAGCCGTGACGTATTTGGTGTTGGTCTGCAGCAGCACATTGTGCTTGTTGGTGCCCGTAGACATGGTGGTCAGAACGCCGACCATCCCCGTTCCCGCGGTCACCGTGCCGTTACCCAGCCAGGAAATAAGCCAGGGATCGGTGCCGATGGACGAGCCGCCCGCGTTGGAATAAGCGAAATGCGTGTTGTAACTGCCCAGCAAACCCATGGTACCGCCGAATTTCGCGCTGCCTGCGGTCGTGGTCAGGGTGCCAGCCGCGGTGCCACCCGCCGTCGCGGCATGAACGAAATTGCCCGGGCCACCACCGGCGAAAAAGTTACCCGCCTCATTCTTCAGATCGGCGTAGGAGTAGCTGTAGATGTAGGGGGGGTAATAGGAGAACGACCCACCCGGCACACCACCCACCGGCTGCTTGGCGAAATTGTCGCTTGTGAAGGGCGGGATCGGAGAATTGAAAGCGGTCGGAAAGGAGCCCAACTTCACCGAGATAAGGCTCTGGGGGAGTGCAATCGCTCCGCCCGGCGATGCCGAAACCGAAATGACGCCCGACCCTACAAGAGGAGAGCCGGCATGCGCGCTGGGATAGGTGGAAGTCGCAAAGCACTGGTAGCCCGTGGGAAGCGATGTCGTCCCGCCCGAGGCCGTAGGCGTCGAGGGGGCTATTCGGCTGCCGTGCTGCGCGTTGCAGTCCTGACCGAAGGGAATCCCCAGGTAGTTGGTCGAATAGAAAGGCGACGTGGTTCCCGTCGTCGTGTCGTTACCAAACGAGACCTGAGTGTACTTGCCGAGCACATACATCGGTGTCGCTGCCGATGCGGTCCCCGCCATTCCAATCACCATCGCGAATAAAGCTAGAACCGCGAACATAAGATCCGTTCCGCGCCTGGTATGGGAGAAGATCATTCTACGAGTCTGAGCGATTAACATCATCAATCCTTCCGTAGTCCGATTTAGACGGACACGATTCCACCATTCGATTCTGGTTTTAATCCTGAGTGGACCTTGAATGCGTCTGCTTGTTGCCTCTTTTGTGTATTCTCGGCAACCGGCTCCACGAACCGTTGCCGACGCCCACACGATTTGCGAATCCTCGATTCATTCGACTATCCAACCACTTCCGCTCCATCATCATGAAGGCTTGCGGGGCGTCCGGTCAAGGGGAAAATAACGGGGAGCGGAGCCATCCCGGGACTCGATATTCCCACGGGGGTTATGGGTAAATGCCAAGCACAGGGCCTCAGTCCGCATCGACGATCCCGGAGATTCACCGGGGCTCGGGCCAATACCAGAGCTTCCCCCGGGCCAGGGCGCCCCGGGAAAAACGCCTGGGACTGCTCCTCGGCTGCCTATCCCTGGGAATTTCCTGCGGGGAAGGCTTAGGCACCGCTCCGGAGCTTCCGAGCACCTCAGCGCCGACAGAGACCTCGTTTTCCCTACGCGCCCAACGGGAGCAACTCGATGCCACCCTGTGGCAAAGAGAAAACCTCGCCCAGGAATACGAGAGGAGCCTGGTTGCCCTTTGGGATGCACTCCTGGCGGCCGGGCGGAGCGCTGACCCCGCCGCCAAGTTTCGGATCCTCGCCGGCCTTGCCCCAGGGGAAGTCGTCCTGGGGACACCCGGCCCGGGAGAAAAACTCGACCACGGCATCGAGCGCATCGAGTTCGGCTTACCCCTTCGTTCCCTGAGCCGCTCCCAGTGGAGCACCCTGCTCGAGGAACTCGCCGCTTCGGGCTACCAGCTCGTCCAAAGCGAATGGCACCATGCCCGATTCGAACCCGCCGCGGGGCCAGCCCCCCCCCGCTCCCAGGTGGCCGTGGTTCTCCACGGCATCCACCTGCCCAGCGGTCGACGCTTTGCCATCGAGGGCGAGGTCGCTGTGACCTGGGCCGAAATCTCAGGGCCGAATGGACTGGCCCGGCCCGAGCGCATCGATGCCTCGGGGCTGCGTATGCTGAGTCGCTCGGATTCCCCCGCCTTCGAAAGGACGAGCGGGTTTTCGGGAGAACCCCCAGGCCAAAACGAAACCAGCGCTCCGCGACTGCATCCCCTCGTCGTCTATGACATCGACGGCAACGGCTTCGACGACCTGCTCCTTCTCGGAGCCGGACGAATCTTGCGCAACCAGGGCGGGATGCGATTCGTCGCCGAGGATCTCTTCGAACATCCCCAGTCCCTAGCCGAGGCCGGAGCCGTGGCGGATTTCGACGGCGACGGGAATCCCGACCTGTTGGCCGCCCGGATCACCGGGGACACCCTGCTCTATCTCGGCGATGCCCAGGGGCGTTTTTCCGGCGAGCCTCGTCTGACCCCCCGCCTGCGCGAATCGCTGAGGGGGCCCTCCTCCCTGGCCGTGGGCGATATCGACGGCGACGGCGACCTCGATGCGTGGCTGGGCCAGTACAAGCCCCCCTACCTCGGCGGCCAAATGCCCACGCCCTTCTTCGACGCCAACGATGGCTGGCCCTCCTACCTGCTGCGCAACCAGGGCGACGGACGCTTCGAACTCGCGACCGAGGAGGCGGGCTTGGCTGAGAAACGCTTCCGGCGGACCTACGCGAGTACTTTCGTCGACCTCGACGAAGATAATGATCTAGACCTGCTCGTCATCAGCGACTTCTCCGGCGTAGACCTCTACACCAACGACGGGAAGGGGCATTTCAGCGATGCCAACTCGAGCCTGGCGGCGGACCGTCACCTTTTCGGCATGTCGGGTGCCCTGGCGGATTACGACCTCGACGGGCGAACGGATATTTTTGTCGCCGGCATGGGCTCCACCACCGCCCGGCGGCTCGAAGCGGCCGACCTGCACCGGGAGGATCGGCCCGACGAAAGCGCCATGCGAATGCGCATGGGCTACGGCAACCGGATGTATCTGGCCGACGATAATGGATGGCGAGAGCCGGATTTTCGCGCCGACGTGGCGCGCACCGGGTGGACCTGGGGCACCACGGCGCTGGACTTCGACAACGACGGGGACCCGGATATTTTTGCGGCCAACGGCCACGAGAGCGGGGAGAGTACCCAGGACTATTGCTCCACCTTCTGGCGCCATGACATCTTCGATGCTGACTCCCAGCCCGATGCGGCGCTGGAGAACCTTTTCGCCGAAGAGGGAAGTGGATTCTCCAGCGGAGCAGAATCCTGGGACGGCTACCAAAAAAATCATCTACTGATGAACCAGCAGGGGCGGTCATTCCTCAATGTGGCATTCCTGCTCGGGGTCGCCGACGAATTCGATAGCCGCTCGGCTATCGGGAGCGACCTCGACAAGGATGGGCGGGTGGATCTCGTCGTCATCGAGCAAACCCCCGATGAAAAAGAGCGATTGCATATCTACAGAAATACTCTTCCTCCGCTGAATAACTGGATCGGAGTCGAGCTTTCCGAAGAGGGAGATGGCCGCTCTCCCGTGGGCGCACGCGTTCGGATCGATTCCGATGGGCGAAGTCAGGTGAGCCAGGTGCTCGTAGGGGAGAGCATCATGGGCCAACATTCGACCTCCGTGCATTTCGGCCTGGGCCGCGCCAATGAAGTGGCTTCCATCGAAGTCCGCTGGCCGGGAGGCGAGTCGCGAAAGCTGGTCGATCCGGCGATCAATCGTTATCACCCGATCAAGGCTGAAGAGCCGCCGTCCTCGCCCTGAGCCCGGAGACCTGGGAGATCGTGTAGGCCCGATCCGAAGCAAGTCCTGGGTAGTTCTGTTTCTCGCCATTGGGCCAGATCACGGTGACATCCACCTTGCTGGAAGAGCCGACTCCAAAATGCTGCTCTTTGGGGTTCATCGATAGGTACCCGGACCCCCCCTGGATGATCCTGGAATTCTCTCCGCCCCCCTCCGGCCTTACCTCGATTCGAGCGCCGATCGCGTCGCGATTCGATCCCTTCACCGGGTCACCAAGCAATTTGATCTTCAGCCAGTGCTGGCCACGCTGCTCGGTGTTGTTCCGCAACAGGGTGGCGGGTGAGTGGAAATTATTGACGATGATGTCGAGGTCACCGTCTTCATCGAAATCGAAAAAGGCAGTACTGCGCGAATTTCCTACAAAATTGGCGCCACTCTCGGCCGAAACATTTTTAAGCTTGCCCTGCTCATTCCGGAAAAAGACGTTGGACTCCCGGGAGTGGCTTACCAGCAGGGCTTCTGCGTCCTCGCCCTCTTCGCCGTTTCGCACAATCATGGAAAAAGCATTGTAGTCATTGGTGCCGTTGACGAGGTAGAGATCGTCATCCCCGTCGTGATCGAAATCAAGAAATTCCGCATCCCATGCCCAACCCGTGGAACTCTGGCCGCGCTCAACATCATCGGAGAGCACATAGCCCGAAAATTTCCCAGCTGCGGTGGCGGAAACAAGAAAAGTGTCCGCTTCCTTTATGAGCATGCCCGACATCGCCCGGAGATCGAAATCGAGCGGGGTGTTCACATCGGGGAAGGTGTACTTATTATCCTTCACCAGAGTCGCAATATTGGATATATAGATGTCCGGGAAGCCATCCAAGTTGATATCCGTGACGCCTACATTCATCGAATGAAGCGCCTCACCCCGACCTAACTCCGACGACATGTCGAGAAACTCACCCTCGCCCGTATTGCGGAAGAAGGCGTTGCGCCCATAATCGTTGGCGACCACCAGGTCCTGGTGGCCATCGGCATCGAGATCGACATGGGAGACCGCCTGGGTCCAGCCCCGATCACCCGTGCCACTCGCTTCGGTCACGTCTTCGAAGACCATGCTCCCGACGTTGCGAAAGAGCTTATTCGGAAGCGCCGAGTGATTATCGCGCTCCTGGGCGGGGAAAGCGCCCTCGAGGTAATTTCCGAAATAGCCGATATAAAGATCGAGCAGGCCGTCCCCATCGAAATCGAAAGCCGTGGCCGGCCCACCGACAAGGCCCGCACCACCGAGTCCCCCAGCCTTCGACACATCCTCGAAACGGCGGCCACCCAGGTTTCGGTAGAGTCGGTGATCGTCGTTGACATAGGTGACCAGAATATCCTGCAAGCCGTCGTTGTCGAAATCGGCAATGATGGGTTTTCGCGCCTCGGCCGTGGTGCCATCGGGCCGGCGATAATCAAGACCCGCTTCGGCGGTCATGTCGACGAATCCGCCCTGACCGGTATTCATGAGCAGCGCGTTTCCGGCGCCCCCCACCAGCAGAATATCCACGTGTCCATCGCCGTCGACATCTTCGGCGGCCACTCCTCCACCGGAGAATGTCGGGGGGGTCTTCACCTGCTTATGCCGAAACTCGCCGAGCCAGCGAGAGGATCGGTGTTCGAAATCGAGCCCCACTTCACTCGTGACATCACTGAAGAAGAGTTCGGGGCCGGAAGCGCCGGGGGCCAGCGAGGCCGAAGCGATCCGACTGCTCACCTCGAGCGGGAGCGGGCTTTCCCCATGACGTCCCGCACGCTCGGCGATCCGGGCGGCGGCGGTGGTGAGAGCAGCAGGGGTGAGCATGAGGTCGTGCTTCCGCTGATTCGTGATTTCCCCTGCAATCCGAAGAATGAGCACCCCATATTGGGAAATCGTCTCAGCAAGAATCTCCGCCGCAAAGGGGTCGAGGGAAAGCGCGCCCTCGTCCCGAGCATCGAGTGCCCGCCGCAACGATTGCCAATGCATTCCGAAATCTCGGAACGAATCGCAATCGTAGGCTTCAAGAACCACTCTTTCCGAATCGAGGAGGTTGGGAAAGATATGGACGTCCTCGAAAACATCGATTTCCTGGGGTAGAAAGCGCTGGGATGCGGAGAGCGCGTCGTCCGCACGAATCAAGGCGTGTCCTCGCTCCGCTGCCAGGGCCGACGCCGCTTCGAGGAGTGCCCGGGAGAAGAGCTCGAGATCGCGGTTCACCGCGTTGATGACCTGCCCTCGAGCGGCCGCGTTCCGCGCAATCTTGGCCCGGGCATAAAAGCGAACGGTATTCGTTATGAAGAGTGCTCGAGTCTTGCGCGCTCCCAGATCGTTATAGGCGCGATAGGCCTCGATTTTCTTTTCGATCAACTCATCGAGCATCAGACGCTGGCGAGCCGCCCTTTCAGCATCGTTTGTCGGGGACAAGACAAACGATTCACTCTCAGTCCCGGGAACCAGGCCTCGCCATGCCGCTCGCATGCGTTCGGCGCTGATCTCGGACTCGTTTGCCAGCCGAGCGCTTGCGTCAGCTTGTTGGAGGGCGGAAAGAAAAACGAGATCGAGATTTCGCTGCAGTTCACGGGTCGCTCGGGGAGTGAGGGGAAGCGGGAGCGGATCGGCGGAGAGCAGGTTTTCCTGCTGCACCGCCAAGATCGCCCGGAGCGAGTACGCGATGGAGCCGTATTGCTCGCTCCGCCGAGTTGAAAGGGTCAACGGTGGGTGGGCGGGGAACTGCACTTCGAGCGTACCCTCCTCGAGCTCGGAGACCGTGAGAATCCCACCAGCCTCTTCCTCCAGACCCTCGACGGTAATGCCTGCGCTCCCCTGGGCCCGGGCCTTGTCGCTGGCGGCATACCAGAGCCGGCGGACCAGGGCTTTCTGCAACTTACTCTTTTCGATCCGGGCGGATTCCGAAAGCGGCGTGCCGAAAAGGAAATCTTCGAAGCGGCTGGCGGTTGAATTGCACTTCGCATCGCTCGCGGCCTCGAGGTCCCCGATGCTGTCTAGGATGACCTGAGTGGAACGATCCGAGCTGATGGCCGCGTCCCCCTCAAAGGCGGCGAACGCGAGGATCGGAAAGATCCAAGACGCACCGACAAGGAGGACAGTGAAAAAGGCAACCGGGGCCAGATCTCGGAAATGCAAAAAACGAATCATGGTGGGTCGGGAACTCCCATTGACGGCGGAGGCCAGGGATCCTCGCAAGCCAGGCTCGCCGCCCGCCACCGAAAATCCCAGGATACCTCACAATTCCCTATTTCTTGACGATCCAATCGTAGACCGAACTCAGGGCCCGGGATGGCGACGCACCCGCAAGTTCCTGCCCATCGAGGCGATCGCCAAGCCGGTTCATGATGGAGATCCCCAGCCAGCGTAGGGGCTCGGGCTCCCACGTACCGAAGGACGCCCCGACCCAGGCCAGGTCGACTCTCGGTGAATCCTGTTCGAGAATGAGGTCGGCGAGGGTCCGCCCCGCGAGGTTGGTGGCGGCCACACCCTCCCCAACGTAGCCCCCCGCCCAGGCCTTCCCGGCTTGGCGATCGATGCCCACCACCGGCCGCCAATCTCGCGGAATCCCCAATGCCCCGCCCCATCGGTGGGTCACGCCCACGCCTTTCAGGACCGGGAAGAGTTCCTCGAGGCTTTGGCGGGTCTCCTCGAAAACTTTCTCCTCCGGGGAGAACTCGCTGCGAATCCTCGACCCGAACTGGTAGCCCCCCCGCGCGCCAAAGGCGATCCGATCGTCCGCGGTACGCTGACCGTAGATCACCATGCGCCGGGGATCGCCAAAAGTCTCGCGCGCGGCGAGCCCGATTTCGTCCCAAATTTCTTGGGAAAGCGGCTCGGTGGCGATCATCATCGAATAGAAGGGCAGCAACTGGCGACGGCGGCCGGGCAGCGAATCGGTGTAGGCTTCGGTGGCCTGAACGATCATCGAGGCCTTTATATTGCCGTTCGGAGTCGAGACCTTGTCCTTCTCGAATCGGATTGCCGGCGTCTCTGAAAAAATCTGAACACCCTGGCCGAGCAACACATCAACCAGCCCGGAGACCAGGCGAAAAGGATGAATCGCCGCACAGTGCGGGCTGAATAGGGCGCCGCGCGCTTTCGGGCTGCGGACGCGCTTGGCGATTTCATCGGCCTCGAGCCAACGGAAATCTTCTTCGCCAAAACCCAAGGACGCCCAGTGGGCGACCTCGGCTTGCAAGTGCTCCACGTGGATGGGTGCAGTGGCAAGGTTGATCGTGCCCCCCTTGGCGTAATGACAATCAATGCCCTCTTCCCGAGCAACCCGACCGATCTCGTCCACCGTATCGAAGAGCGCCCGCTGCAAGCGAATCGCCGACTCGCGGGTTTCTGGGTCGGCAAAACGGGTGGCCATTCCAGCCATCTCACCCACCGCCCAGCCACCGTTTCTGCCCGAAGCACCGTAACCGGGGAAATTGGCCTCGACGATGGCGACCCCAAGACCGGGATCCAGCGATTTCAGGTAATACGCCGTCCAGAGACCGGTGAACCCACCGCCAACGATGGCCACGTCGACTTCTATATCGCCAGCCAGGGGGGTCAGGGGAGTCTGGGAGGTCGTGGTGTGCCAGAAGCTAATATTTTGCCCGGGGCTTTCGTCGACTTTCGGCATCGCTCAGGGCCTCACCGCAAAGGGCAGAAGTGTCATGCCGTTGACGATCCCGGAACGCCCTCGATCGCGCATGTCGGTTCCGATAGTGAACTCGAGGATTTCGCCGTCCCGGTCCACCTGGACGATGACCTCTTCATCGGGCGGAAAAAGTCGATTGATTTCACGAACCGAGCGCGGAGCGAAGGCCGCCTCTCCCCCATAGGAAAGAATGACATCACCGCTCTCGATACCCGCCTGGCCGGCGTTGGAGCCCGGGGCCACCCAGTGCACCCGAGATCGATTATTCCTTCCCTCGTCGTAAAGAATCCGGTCGTAGGCCTCTCTACCGATTTGGTCGATGAGCTGAGACTCGACATTCCAGTACGCCGCACGCTCCTTGACGTTGAGCTTTCGACGCTCCTGAAGAGCTCCATCCCGGATGGTTTGACGCTGATCCTGGGCAGCGGCGTAGCGCTCCTTGACCCAGTCCGCAGTGGGCGTTCCAGCGGGATGGGAAGCGGCGGAAGGGGATTCTGAGGGAGCAGTGGCGGGGGTAGAGGGAGTGTCCGGGGGGGACGAAGGGGTCCCTTTCGCCGGAGCCTCCCCAAAATCTGCGCTCAGGCGCGCGTCGCTCTCGCCTCGATTGGAGCCCGGGGCTTCGGCGATGGGGCGGGCAAGCGACTCTGTCGCTTCCGGCGAAGGCCAGAGAGTGAAGGCCCCCAAGACCACGAGAGCGGCACCCAACCCCAGCCAAATAACGCGCCGAGATTCGCCTGTCACCGGCGCCCTTCAGTCATTCAAGGTGCTTTCAGGGCCCATTGGCGCTTTCTCCCTAGATTCCCAACTCCGCCGGGCGAAGTCTGGGCGACGCCCACCATGATACTACTCGTTTTATTTCGTCGCCTTCAGAATCTCCCGCGCCGCATTGTGGCCGGGCAGCCCGGTCACGCCGCCACCGGGGTGCGCTCCTGCCCCGCAGAGAAAGAGTCCCTCTACGGGCGCCTTGTATTGCGCATACCCCGGGAGCGGGCGCATG
>JAQWRT010000041.1 GCA_029243605.1 Myxococcota bacterium | reverse complement strand
ATCGACTTCGTAGACGGGGCGGAGAGTGAGAAGCGTATCCGTAGGGCTGGCGACTACACACACAGGGAACCCGTCGATGTTCACATGGAGCATGGTGGACCCGAGGGCGCCCTGGTGATGTTTAATTTGTACGCCGCCGATGGAAAATTGGCAGAAATTCTTGCCGCTGACGGCAAGACGATCAGCGTGACGACTCTGGCCGACATGGCCGCTCAAGCGGGGGCGGGGGTGAGCTCTGGGCTGGCACGCTGGGGCTGGCAAAGCTAGCCGCCTAATGTGGGGCTGAAGGCGCCAGCTGAAGAGCAGTCGGCGCCAAACCATTCCCGGATTCTAACCGTAAAGCACCTGCGCGGAGTTCTCTTTGTCCGGTTCGAGTATCTCTTCGCCTCATTTAGTGAGGCACCTGACTCTCTTCAGTATGGTGATGGCGGTGATCACCAGCACGATCGGCTCGGGTTGGCTCTTTGCACCCTATTTCGCCGCTCGAATGGCCGGGCCGGCAAGTCTTGTCAGCTGGGTGATCGGTGGCTTGATGGCCTTCGCCCTGGCGCTGGTTTTCGCCGAGTTGGGTGCACTCCTCAGCACCTCGGGGTCCTTGGCGCAAATTCCGCTCCTGAGTCACGGTCGTTTCTCGGGCTTTATCGGGGGTTGGTCGGCTTGGCTGGCCTATGTGAGCCTTCCGGCCATCGAGGTGATGGCCACGATGGAGTACCTGAGTTCCAGCCTTCCCTTTCTTACCGATGATCGGGGTGGGGTTCAGGTCCTGACGACAACTGGAATGGGCTTGGCTGTTCTTCTGCTCGTCCTTTTTGCCTGGATCAACCTGGCGGGCGTGATCTGGTTGGCCCGCTGGATAGATGGGCTCACGGTCTGGAAGGTTTTGATTCCGGTAGCGACGTCGCTGATATTGATCCTCACTGCGTCGCACTGGGAGAATTTGTCGCCCTTTATGCCGACTCGGATAGAAGAGTCGGGGGGCGTTTTGAGAGCGATCAGTGCGGGGGGAATCCTTTTTAGCCTGCTGGGCTTTCGCACTGCGATGGATCTGGCGGGTGAAGCACGAAATCCACAACGCAATGTGCCCCTGGCCATGGCTATCGGGCTTGGTGTCTCTCTCGTGATCTATATTCTCTTGCAGTTTTCCTTTCTGGTCGCTGTGCCTCCCGAGCTACTCGAGGGAGGTTGGGGTCGCCTCGCTCTTGCGGGCCATGGCGGCCCACTGGTCGCCATCGTTTCTGGCTTGGGCCTCACCTGGTTGGTAACCGTTCTCTTGGTGGATGCGGCAATCTCGCCGAGCGCCACCTCGATGGCGTATATGGGGGCAGCTGCCCGGGTAAACTGGATGCTTTCACGCTGCGGTCTCTTGCCCGAGATCTTTGGAAAGACGAATAAGGCAGCCGTGCCCTCGGTCGCACTACTGAGTAGCCTGGCCATCGGGGTTCTTATCCTGCGGCTTCCTGCCGGGTGGGAGGGCGTTGTGAATTTCCTCACGACGACGTTGGTGATCGCCCTTTCGGTGGGGCCGGTGAGCCTTTGGTCGCTGCGAGAGCAGTGGCCCGATCGCCCGCGCCCTTACCGGCTTCCTTTCAGTCGGCCATGGTGTGTGGCGAGTTTTATTTTGGCGAGCTGGGCAGTGTTCTGGAGCGGCTGGGAAACCCTGGGGTTGGCTGCGCTCGCGATTGCTGTGCCGAGTCTTGGGTTCGTTCTGATCGAGGGCGCGCGAGGCCGGGCAGTCCAGTGGCGAGGGGGCATGTGGTGGTTCGTCTATCTCGGAGGCCTGACCCTGCTGTCGGGCTTGATCGGCGACGGACGCCCCTATGCCTGGCCCATGCAGTGGCAACTGCTTGGGGTGGCCGTCTTTGCGTTGGCTGTGTTTCCTATAGCCATCCGATCGCGACTAAAGCAGGTGGCTCCCGAAGCGACTCTAATGCTGGCATCGGACTAGGCTGGCCCGTCCTGTCAGCGGGGCGTTGCCTTGCCCAGGGCAACGAGCCACGCACGCGCTTCTTTTTCAGTCAGGTGCGCCCGGTAAAGCGGCTGCATGAGCTCAGCGATTGAGTTCTTGGGGCGGTCGGCATTGCTCCAGGCCGAACTCTCAAGCATTCGCCGCAGGGCGGCCTCGAGGTGCTGGAGGATCTCGGTTGAGGCAACGAGCGCCTCCTGATCCTCGCTACCGGGTACCACGCGGACCGTGCCCATGGCTTGGGCAGCGAAGAGTTCGGCGCCGTAGACGCAGACGGCCTGACCGAGATTGAGTGAGCTTTGCTCGGGGGCAGTGGGGACGCAGGAAACGACGTGGCAGCGGAGCATTTCGGCTGGGTCGAGGCCATGGATTTCCCCGCCAAAAAGTAGGGTTGGAGCGCCTCTCTCAAGGGTTTCCTCAGCGACTTGTCTCGGCGTGAGCTGACGGGTTCCCGGGGGCGGGTGGTTACTCGTGCCGACCACCCAGTTCGCGGGAGCCAGCGCTTCGGTGAGATCCATCGACTTCGCATTATCCAGGATATCGTCGGCATGGACGGCCATCTGGTAGGCATCGTTCCAGGAGCCAATCTTAGAGTCGACGAGCGTGAGGTGACTGAGCCCGAAATTCTTCATTGCTCTTGCGACCGAGCCGAGATTGCGGGCCCATCGGGGTCTCAATAGAACAACACGCACGTCGTCGAGAAAATTTTGGGGGTCTTTAGTCATCGCGCTTTTGTCTGGTTCGGTCTTTCATTCCGCCCCCGGCATCGACTTCGGCGGGCTCAGCTCGGGAATGTCCCTCGGTGGGGTCGAGGGAGAGTTCTACTTTGGCTAGCTGGGCAGCAAGGGCCTGGTGACTTTCGGTACCGAGAAGAAGTTTCAGCTGATCCGGAGCACTCGGCCGGGATGGATGGTCGTGAGCGGCTTTGTGGAGCCTCTCCAAGCTCTGCCTGCATCGGCGTTCGAACTCGGGGTCGGCGTCGACGCGCTCTCGGAGGCGCGACACGACTTCCTGAACCGCATTGAGGTGTCGGCAGACGAGTAGTCCGTCGACCCCCGCCTCTATGGATCCGATGGCGGCATTACCCACGCTGCCGGTTGCGGTGATGGCCCCCATCCCCAGGTCGTCGCTGAAGGTGACACCCGCAAAGCCCAGCTCATCGCGCAGTACCCCGGTCATGAGGCTGCGAGAAAGAGTCGCGGCTTGATGGACTCCGAGCCCCGGGTATTTGACGTGAGCGGTCATGAGTGAGCCTACTCCCGCTGAGATTGCTTCCGAGAAGGGGGCGAGGTGGTCTCGGCGCCAGGTTTCTTCGTCAAGGGGGCAACTCGGGAGTTCGAGGTGGCTGTCCTCGGCGACATGCCCGTGACCGGGGAAGTGCTTCGCGCAGGAGAGAATGCCGGCGCTCTCGATGCCAGCGATGAGTGCGGCGCCTAGGCGTCCTACCCGGGCAGGATCCTCCCCAAGGGAGCGATCTCCAATGGCAGGAGTTGTCTCGCTGCAGAGAACGTCGAGTACCGGGGCGAAGTTGACGTTGAAGCCGAGGGCTCGCAACTCGGTCGCCATGGCACGACCCACTTCTCGGGCGAGGTTTTCGTCGTTCTTTACGCCCAGCTCGGCCATGGGAGGCCACTCCGTCAGAGGTGCGCGGAGTCGCGCGACTCTCCCACCCTCCTGGTCGACCGCAAGCAGGAGGTCTTTGTCGGGGGACATGGAAACGAGATCGGCGAGGAGCGTGTGCACCTGCTGAGGAGACTCGATGTTGCGACCGAACAAGACAAAGCCTCCGACTCCAAGGTCGGCCAATTGCGCGACCTCGTCCGTCTGAGCGGAAGGTCCTTCAAAGCCGGCTAGCACTAGGCCGGCGAGGGGGTCTTTCGGGCTTGCCACCGGATTACTCCTCGGCGTAAAAAATGCGCATGGATGAAAAGCACCTAGGCTCCGTGATCGACGCTGCAGGGTCCCGACTTTCGTCAATCATCCCGCACAGCGATGAGATCATATCAAATACCATGGGTATCGTGCGGCCGTTGCCGGACGGGGATCTCTGGAGTTCTTTCTGACTTCACTTCACTTCACTTCACTGAGCGGAGGTGGTCTCCCAGGACTGCAGGTGTCGAAGCCGGGTGTTTTGTCGGCGCTGAGAGTCTTCGATTGTAGGAGTCGGAATAGGTTTTATCTCGGTGACCCAGCGCATCTCAGGCTGAATACGATGCATCCAGGGGAGTTCGTCAAAGGCGTAGAACCGGATTTAGAGTGGCAGCGACCAGCGCTGGTCGTAATGCAAGGGAAAGCAGACCCTCTCTCTTGTCATCGTGCCATGGCGCGGGCTAGTGTGAGTTTGCATCGACCGGCAGCCGAGAGGGCCAACTCCAAGGGCCTCAGCTCTCCTGGAGCCCTCGAAGAAGCTCTCGGAACTCGTCCCGGGGTAGGCCCGGAGCAGAAAAGCCGGTGCGATCGATCAGGCCGCCAAAGCGTGCTCGCATCTGTTCGATGACCTCGCGAGGACGACCCACAATGGCGAAGGTATCGACCATTTCATCCGTGATGAGTTTCGCCATCTCATCCGTCTCGTGTTTCCGGTTGAGGGCGATGAGCTCGTCCTGAAGATCGCCCCAACCATGAATCTCCAGCACGGGTCGGTAAGCGACCGTGCAGCCATAGAACGCAATCCGCCCACGGATGAAGGCGATCCCGCGTTCGATTTCCTCGTCGCTCGCGCCCGCGGCCGTCATTGGGGCGTAGTCGAGCTCAAAATCAGCTAGGGACCGGTTGCTTTCATGAAGACCTGCTTCGATCGCCGGGACCGTGACCTCTCGCATATATTTCTCGGTGGAAAATGGGTGCATAATCATCCCATCGGCGACCCGGGCAGCAACCTTGGTCATAAGAGGCCCCGTCGCTGAGAGGGTGATTCGCGGTCGCGGTCCCTGGGTATCCTCAGGCCGGAAAGTGTCAGGCATTAGGGTGTGTTGATAGTACTCGCCGGTGTATTGCAGGCGCTTCCCGTCGTACCAGCAATCAAAAATTGCCTGCATTGCTTCTATGAATTCGCGCATCTGGCGCGCAGCCTTGTGCCAAGGCATGCTGAATCGGCGCTCGATATGAGGCTTGACCTGGGAACCGAGCCCGAGGACAAAACGTCCGCCCGAGAACGCGTTCAGGTCGTGGGCGAGGATCGCCATGGACATCGGGTTTCGGGAGAATGCCACGGCAACCGAGGTGACAAGCTCGATGCGGTCGGTGCTGGCCGCAGCCAGCGCTAGGGCCATGAATGGGTCGTGGTTCAATTCTGCCAAGCGCAGGCCGTCATAGCCTAGAGCTTCGAGCCGAGGTGCCTCGGTCCCAATTTGGCTCAGGTGAGCCCCAATGGCTGCATCCACTTTCATGTTTTGCCCTCCACTTGCCCGCCAAGTCCCATGGCAAGCCTATGCAACGATGCCCCGTGCCGAAAGCGGGGCGGATCAGAATTGGAAGTAGATAAAGTCGCCGCCCACGCCGCCAACCATAATCGCTAGGCCAATGAGTGCGCCGAGTACGCCGCCTTCAGCCAGGCCGCCCCACCAGGATTGGCCGAGTCGGTTGCGGATAGCTAGCGCGTGTACTCGGAAGCTCCGTTCCGCGAAATGAAGGGCAATGCAGAGGCCGACTATACAAATTTGGATATGCGGCCAGCCGACGGGGTCTGCGATGGTGAAGAGTCGCTCGAAATAGCGGAGGGCAAAATCCAGGTCGGGCGCGCGGAAGAAAACCCAGAGGAGGCAAACGAAATTGAAGAAAAAGAAGATCTTAGGGGCGTCCCGCCAACTCAGAGGGGTTGCTCTCTCGACGCCGCCCGGGCGAATAAGTCTATGAATGATCAGCAGGAGGCCATGCATCCCCCCCCAGATGACGAAGGTCCAATCTGCCCCGTGCCATAGCCCACCCAGGAGCATGGTCAGAGCAAGATTCGCATAGGTTCGGGACCGGCCGTGCCGGTTTCCGCCGAGGGGGATATAGACGTAGTCCGCCAGCCAACGAGAAAGTGTTTTGTGCCAGCGCCTCCAGAACTCAGAGGGGTTTCTGGAAAGGTAGGGCTCAAGGAAATTCATGGGCAACTCGAAACCGAGAAGCAAGGCGATTCCGCGCGCCATGTCGGTATAGCCTGAAAAATCAAAGTAGATCTGGAAAGCAAAACTGTAGAGCGCAATCCAGTGAAAGCTACTCGAAGCCGGGGCGTAGTCTTGGAAGACCTGATCGACGAAGGGGGCGAGAAGGAAGTCGGCCACGATGACCTTTTTTCCGATTCCGATGGCGATGAGCCAAAGCCCTCGACGACTACGCTCCCAGGTGGGCTCGCCTCCATGCTCCAACTGGGGGAGGAACTCAGAGCCGCGCAAGATGGGCCCAGCGATGAGTTGAGGAAAGAAACAAACGAAAAGGGCGTAGCGGCTTAAGCTGGGAACTTCGTCGAGTTGGCCTCGGTAGGCATCTATGCTCAGCCCGAGGAGTTGGAAGCTGTAGAAGGATATTCCCAGGGGAAGTAGGACCTCGGGGATCGGGAAGCCCCAGCCGAAATCCATCGACAGGGCGGGAAGCAGGGTCTCGAGCAGCATTGCCGTGTACTTGAAATAACCCAGAAGGCCCAGGGTGAAGAGAGTGGCCGCGGCCAAATAGGGCCCGCGATGCTGACTCCGAACCATCGCGCGGAGCAGTGCATAATTGACCCCGATTTCGGCGAGAAGGAGAATCAGGTAGGCCGGAGTCCACAATGTGTAGAAGATCAGGCTGGCACTGAGGAGCGTTGCGCCCTGGAATTTTCGGGGAAGACCGTAGTAGAGGAGAAGTACGAAAACCAGAAAAAATGCGAATTGGAAGCTATTGAAAAGCATTTCGGTCTAGAACTCGCCCTGGCTATTGATCCCGGGTGGGGAGCCTTCTGCACGCTGAGTGATGCGCTCGAGTTCGGCGACCAGGAACGGATGAATGCCGTCAATTATCCGGGCGTTGGGGTCGATACTCGGAGTCGGGCGGAAGTGGCTTGCCGCATCATAAAATGCGGTGTCGGGCAGGATATCGTGAAAATCAAGGAAACTTGCACCGTAATCGTGGGCCACATCTCTGTATGCTTGAATGCTGGCCTGCAGGAGTTCTTCGTCTACGACATTGAGGCTTCGCAGGTACTCGATATTGATTGGACCGAGATAGGTCACGACTGGAATCCCGGCCTGGCGAAAAACCCGGAGAGACTTGCCGAGGGCTTGAAGTAAAATATGGTCGCGTCTAATCCCCTTTAGAGCTTCACCGAGTTGATCGATGCTCTGATCGCGTGAGAAGCGTTCGTGACCATCGACTTTTACCACATGATCAGCCATAGCGATCAACGCCTGCATCGTGAAAAATATCATCTCGGGACTAGTCTGACCCTCGCCGGAGTACGTCCGCTGGATTTTGTCGCGGACTTTTTGGACCCGTGATTGCTCGTTGATCAGGTTGGACCAGATTGAGCGCAGCGTCGGGTTGGCGAGTAATTTGTAGGTAAGCAATGTGTCAAACGATAAACCGAGTTCATGGATGGGAAGAGAGGAGAATTCGAGGAGGTCCAAGATCGGTAGGTGTCCAGCTAACTCATGGTGGGTATTGCCGCGTAGCCAGTAGTCATTGGTATGGTTGAATGCGAGCTGCCACAGGATGACATCGGGCTTTGCCGCAACGATGTCCTGGGCGAGAAAGTAGAAAGAGAGGCTCCCTAAAGCAGGGTACGCGAGGCTGTAGACCTCGGCTGAAGAGCCTCCGGACTGCCAGCCCTCCAAGCGCTGGCCCAGAACGAGGGGAAGGCTTTGCGCTTGAATGGAAGAGTGAACAGTTGAATCGCCCAAGAAAGCAACGCGTAGCGGACCATTCTCCTGCCGCTCCCGGGCAAGAGCAG
The DNA here is from genome assembly GCA_029243605.1 of Myxococcota bacterium. Lineage (GTDB taxonomy): Bacteria > Myxococcota_A > UBA9160 > UBA9160 > UBA4427 > JAZXM01. Next base: position 29,330 of record JAQWRT010000041.1, on the reverse strand, counting down.
AAAGGCGGCTCTCGATAACGCCAAGGTTGTCCAGCTTGGACCTACCTGGCTCGAGAGATGCGGCACGGGTGGAGAGCATGGTTAGTCCCACCATGCTTGTGGTGCCGAGCAGGAAGCCCAACGCGAGGCAGGTTACGCGAAGAAGTGGACTCTCGTGAAAACGCATTGATCGGGATTATGCCACGTCGCGGGTGCAAAGCCGGTAGAGCCCTGTGAGATGAACGAAAAGGCCCAGCCTAATCTCGCTCTCCCCGTGGGAGATCGGGGGTGGAATTCCCGGAAGAGGGCCGATCTTGGCCAGTTCGGAGGAGTCGAGCTGCCGCTACCGGGAGGTGTTTTTGTGTCGAGATGGCCCAGTTTCCCCCGGATCATTATTCTCGGGTGTCAAATCATCCTAGGGGAGCATGAATCCTGATGAAGCAATGGGAAAATCAAGTTTGCGTGATCACCGGAGCCGCGAGTGGAATTGGTGCGGGGCTGGTGCGCCACGCGGCCTCCCTCGGAATGAAAGTGGTCGCCGCAGACATCGATATGAGCGGTTTGGCCGCGTTGAAGCGCGACGCCGAGGGTGAAATCGACATCGTGAGTACGGATGTGACGCTCGGTTCGGCGATGGAATCCCTGGCCGAATACAGCTTGGGGAGGCACGGCGAGGTTAATCTACTCTTCAATAACGCCGGCGTACTGGTAGATGGAAAGAGCTGGGAGCGGACGGAGCATGATTGGCAGTGGAACCTCAATGTCAACGTGATGGGTGTCGTTAACGGTATCCGCGCATTTGTCCCGAGAATGCTCGCTCAGGGCAGTCCCGGGCGAGTCGTCAACACCTCCTCCATCGGGGGCCTGCTGGGCGGGGGACAGTTCATGGGGCCTTATCAAGCGAGTAAGCACGCCGTGTCTGCGATCACAGAAACTCTTTTCCAGGAGTTGGCTTTGGAGTCGGCGCCCGTGACCGCATCGTGTCTTTGCCCGGGAGAAGTCGATACTCAGATCTGGGAATCGGATCGGCTGCGCGACCCTAGGGAGAGGAATCAGCTGGCAAGCGAAGCAGAGCAGCAATTTCATGATCAGGTCGCGGGCATGGTTGCTGAGGGTCTGACGCCTAAAGAATTTGCCCATAGGGTCTGGGAAGGAATCGAGGCTGACAGATTTTGGATATTTCCGCAGAAAGAGTTCAAGGCGATGTTTCAGGTCCGAGTTGATTCGATTCTTAAGGAGACGCAGCCCGCAGCGATTGCCGACTTGATGCGGTGAAGCTGCTGGTGGGTCCCGCGAAACACCCTTTTGGGAGGCTGAGCCCAGAAGCTCACCCCAGCATCTCTCAAGTGGAGTTTTGCCACACCAGCGGAATTTTTCCGAAACTTTCGGACTACACAGCGGTTGTAGAGGAGTAGCTGAGTGGCAAAAAGTCACATGCAGAGCAGGCAAGAGGGTGGGCGGAATGTGGGCAACGATTATAAGGATTGGCTTTTGCCTTTTGGCAGTGACAAGCAACCTACTGGCTGGCATGGCGGAGGGCGCGAATCGACCGGGCTATGCCATCGTGACTTCCTCGGCGATTCGAAGTGCCTCTGCTCAACTCGACGACTTTGTCCTCCACAAGGAGGGCCGCGGGTTTGACGTGTATGTGTTCGACGAGGCCGATTGGGGTGGAGCAGGACTCGCAGGCGATGCCGCAGCCGAGGCGCTACGGACCTTTCTGGGCACCGCAGAACTCGCTCTAGGTTTCGAGTATTTATTGATTATCGGCGATCCCAGGCCGGCCACGGGCCCTGTGCCCATGAAGCTTCTTTATCCGAGGAATACTGGGGCCGTGGGAACCACTCCTGTCGGCGGGTCGGTGATTTGCGATTTTGCACAAACCTCGGTGCCCTCGGACTACTACTACGCCGAACTCGATGGGAACTGGGACCTCGACGGAGATGGAAAGTTCGGAGAGTTTGGCGACAGCTCAGCGATCGGCTCCCCCAGCGGCGATTTTGGGATCGGGGGCGTGGAGAGGGAGCACGAACTCTTCGTTGGTCGGATCCCCGTCTATTCGTCCCCGTCGGCCCCAAGCGTCTTCGAGCAGGGCATGCTCGACCTCGACCATATTCTCGCCAAGACCATCGCCTACCAGAGTGCGCCACCGGCCTCGATCTCGTGGCGACTTTCCGCCCTGATCGCGACAGAGGGAGCCAATCGCTTCTTCTATGGGGAATCGATCCGTGACGATTTCCTGCTTGGCGAGGGGTTCTCGCCCATTTATCGTGTCTATGACTCAGCGGCGTGTACACAGGCTGGAAGCTGCAACCCCTCGTTAAGCGATCCGCCGGATTCCGATATTTGCTCGGTCCCCGAGGTCGAGGCCGGTTGGACCGCCGAAACTCCCGGTATCGTCACCTGGCTGACCCACGGCGGAGGGATCGGCGCGCAGGCGGTGATGAACAGTTCAACGACTGGGGTTCTCGATGATGAATTCCCCGCAATTACTTTTCAGGCGTCCTGTCTGAATTCCCAACCCAGTGCGACGAATAATCTGAGTTATTCGCTGCTCATCAACGGTGCGATTGCGACGGTGGGCGCGACGGTGATCAGCCACGGTCCTGGATCTCCCGTCGACTTGTCGTCAGCGGCCCACCTCTCGGGCAATGCCGGCATGGGCTACGCCTTCACTCGCAAGGTGGCGGTTGATCGCCAGAGCGTCGGGCAGGCGTTGATGGAAATCAAGCGCGATCATACTCTCTATGGCCGCTGCTGGTATTGGCAGAACTTTACGGGATTCAACCTCTACGGAGATCCGGAGGTCAGCCTCTATTCAACAGCTGCCCAGAATGTCCCGCTCACGACCCCGTTCTTCGTTGCATTTTTGGCTTCTCTACTTGTGGCCATGGGTGGGTATCAGTTGCTGCCTAAAGGCAGAAGGGCAGGTTCGACTCCTAGGCCTGGAACTCGTAGACGGACAAGGTGGCTGAAGTAGCCGTCGTGGCGGTGATGCAAGAGAGAAGGATTGTGAGGGCACGTTTCTTTATCCGAAATCCCTTATATTAGAGGTGCTGGCTCGACACGGTGTGAACGCAGAACTTTCGATCCATGGCCTACCCGACGAGGGATTGATCGTCGCCTCGACGCCAGAGCACTACGGTCTGATCGGTGGGGGAGTTCTCGGCAAACTTGATGAGCTCCTGGCAAGCTGAGCTTTCCACGCCAAGTGAATGAGGGGTGAGATTTTGCAGGGGATGAGGATTGAGGGATCGACGAGGGCAGGGCGCCGGCCTCCGAAGGCGGCGCGAAAGCCTGGGTCGAATTCCGGCTCACTCGTTCGGGACAGTTTTTTCTCGACTCCGGCTCGCTGGGGAGCCTCTTCATCCAGCGCGCCCAGGCCGCTGCCTAGAGGCATTTTTGGAGGAGGTCTTTCCAGGCAGACTTTCTCTTTTGCCCTGGTCGGGGTGATGCTCTTGGTCACCGCGGGCGCCGGGCTATCTCTTGCCGGAGACAGCCTCCCGGCCAAAGGGCACGAGGCGCCTGGGGCGAGCCTTCCCGGGCGAGTCCTTGGGGCGGGTCCCCAGGGAGTGGCCTATGTCGATGAGGCTTCGTGCCTGGGCTGTCATACGCTGGAGGCAGAGAAGTGGTCGAACTCGCACCATGCCCTCGCCATGCAGGTCGCGGGTGACGAGACGGTTTTGGGCGATTTCGATAACGCTGTCTACGAAGTCAACGGGGAGTCTTTCCGTTTCTTTCGTAGAGATGGGGGATTTTTCGCCGAGGTGACGGCTCCTGGCGGAGGGAAGCACGAGTACCCGGTGCTCTACACCTTCGGGGTCGATCCCTTGCAGCAATATCTGGTTCCTTCAAGCGGGGGTCGGCTGCAGGTGCTCGGCGCGTCTTGGGATGCAGTGGGTCGTCGGTGGTTCGATATCGATCCGGATTCGTCGCCTCCGCCAGGAGACGCTTTCCACTGGACAGGCCGGTATCAATCGTGGAATGCAATGTGCGCGGATTGCCACTCGACGAATCTACGCAAGGGATACGATCCGGAAAGCGATCATTATCGAACGACTTGGTCGGCCTTGAATGTCGGATGCCAGTCTTGCCATGGTCCCGGCGAAAGCCATCTGGCCTGGACTGCCGAGGATCCGACCGCGAAGCTCAAAGCCGGGTCGGCGAAGGGGTTCCTGGAGACGTCGGCGATGTCTACGGCCCACGAAGAGATCGAGACCTGCGCGCCCTGTCATTCGCGGCGTCTTTCCATCGCGGGAGAAGCTCCGCTCGGTGGCTCCTTTCTCGATGACTATCTCCCGCAAGTCCTCCATCCGGGCCTATATCATCCCGATGGTCAGATCCTCGATGAGGTCTATGTCTACGGTTCGTTTATTCAGAGCCGGATGTATCGCGCTGGGGTCACTTGCAGCGACTGTCACGATCCTCACGGTCTGGGCCTACGCGCAGAGGGAAATGCTTTGTGCACCCGGTGTCACGGCGAGCAGCCCTCGCAAAAATTTCCAAGCCTTCAGGCCAAGCTCTACGACGCACCGAGCCATCATCGCCATGAGGCCGGGAGCGAGGGCTCGGAATGTGTCGCATGCCATATGCCGGAGACGACGTATATGGGGATCGATCCGCGTCGAGACCACGGGATGAAAGTTCCTCGGCCTGATTTATCAGAGTCTCTGAACGTGCCGAATGCTTGCAGCGGGTGTCATGCAGACAAGACTTCTGGCTGGGCGGCCGGGAAGGTCCGGGATTGGTATGGCCCCAAAAGAACGCATGGTTTTTCGTGGGCGACCGCGTTGCACCAGGGAAGGTCATGGGATCCGGGTGCGCTGGATTCGATCAGCGCGTTGGTCGAGTCCGAGGCTACCCCGTCGATGGTGCGCGCCACGGGTGTGTCGCTTCTGCCCGGGCTGGGTTCCGGGGCATTCGGCCCCTTGGCAGGGGCACTCGAAGACCCGGATCCCCTCGTCCGGGTTCAGGCGGTGATTGGTCTGTCACAACTGCCGGGTCCCCAGCGTTTGGGTTTGCTGATGCCTTTGATCGAAGATCCGGTGCGCGCGGTGAGGAGCGAGGCCGGGCGGGCTCTGGTCGATGTTCCCGCCGAAAGGCTCTCCCCGACAGAGGCCCGAGCCCTGAAGCGCGCGGTCGCCGAATACGAAAGGGGGCAAATCGCCAACTCTGATCTGCCCCCGGCACGTCTGAATCTTGCCAGCCTCTATGCAGTTCAGAAGCGGTTTAAAAAGGCCGAGGCCGAGTATCGTGCGGCGATCAGTCAGGATCCCCTCTTCGTTCCTGCCGTCGCAAACCTTGCTGGATTGCTCGATTCTCTTGGGCGCGGGGGCGAGGCCGAGGAGGTCTTGCGTAGGGGCGCGGCGCTCAATCCGGACGCGGGCGAGTTGCATTATTCACTCGGGCTGCTGCTCGCCGGTTCAGATCGTTTGATCGAGGCGACCCTGGAGCTTGAGAAGGCGGCGGCTCTGCTACCCGAGCATGGACGACCGCATTATAATCTGGGCCTTGCTCTCCAACACCTAGGTCAAAGGGAGCAGGCGCTCGGGGCTCTTGAGCGGGCGGGCGAGATCGAGCCGCAGAATTCCGACTTCGCCCGGGCCCTCGCGATCTTCTACTTCCAGGACGCCCGCTACGAAGAGGCTTCCCGAGAGGTGGGTCGCTGGATCGAAATCGCTCCCACCTCGGCCGAGGCGCAGTCGTTCTTGCGCCGCATTCAGCGAGCCCGGGGCGCGTCGGGGAGACCGACGCCCTAGCCCGGACAGTCAAAATCTCTCTCTGCCGCGCTTCCTGGTGGGCTTCAAGCCGGGCCGAGGACTCGCTCGGGTTCGCCGAAGTCTTTGATGGCATGGAGTTGCCGGTGGGTGATTCGCCAGCCCTCGGGTCCGCGAGCCCATTTGTCACGGTACTCACCCCAGAGTTCATAGCGGGCGCTGCGGGCCTCTCCTCGGCCAAAATGCCCTGCTTGCACCGAGCAGATACTCGAGGCCGCATCCCCGTCTACTTCGATCCGGAAATTCGCCAGGAGATGCTGGGTCGGGCCACAGCCTGCGAGATTTTCGCGACACATGGTTCGAACGGCTTCGCGATCGGTGCAAACGAATTGTGACTTCGGATCGTTGCCATAGATCGCGTGTACTGAGGGGGCGAAGATTGCGTCGAATTCCGGCCAGTTTCGGGTATCCACGGCGGTGGCGTAGGCGATGAGTACGCGCTCGATCTCACGCTCGTCGGCAAGGCGCTCGAGGGTCAGGGGTCGGGAATCGTCTATCAAAGAGGATGCAAGCTCCTTAAAAGCTCTATCTCAGCGTTATTGGGCCCGGGTGTGAACGGAGATGTCAAACCGGCCAGGGCGGTCTTAATCCTGGGGGCGCATGTCCTTGGAATCGACCCCGGCAACGATGGTGGGCTTCTTCATGGCATCTCGCCGGAAGGGTTCGCCGAGTTCCTGGTTGAGGATGACCTCGATGAAGGTCGTAACGCCATTCGACTGCTCCTTGCAGGCAATCTTGAGCGCTTCGGTGAGTTCGGCCTGGCCCTGGACGGACACGCCCTTGAGCCCACAGGCTTCGGCAATGCCGGCATAGCTCACATGGGGGTCGAGTTCGGTGCCGACGAAGTTGTCGTCGTACCAGAGAGTGGTATTTCGTTTCTCGGCACCCCACTGATAGTTGCGGAAGATAATCATCGTAATGGCCGGCCAGTTTTCGCGGCCGATGGAGCTCATCTCACTCATCGAAATGCCGAATGCGCCGTCGCCAGCGAAGCCGACCACCGGTACGTCCGGGCAACCGATCTTGGCGCCGATGATCGACGGGAAGCCGTAGCCGCAGGGACCGAAAAGGCCGGGGGCCAGGTATTTTCGGCCCTCTTCGAAACTCGGGTAGGCGTTCCCAATCGCGCAGTTATTTCCGATATCGCTCGAGATAATCGCGTCATCGGGGAGAGCTTCCTTGATCGCCCGCCATGCGTGTCGAGGCGCCATGCGGTCGGCATCTCGGACGCGTGCCCGCTCGTTCCAGGTGGTTCCCGGGTCGTCGTCCTCATGATCCATCTCGGCCAGGGTCTCTTGCCAGTTGGCCTTGGTGTCGCGAATGAGAGCTTCGCGCTCGGTCCGGTCGGCGTCGCCAGCGGTGGGCGAGAGTTGTTCGATGATCTGCTCCGCGACTTGCCTGGCGCATCCCTCGATACCCACGCTGACCCGCTTGGTGAGCCCGATACGGTCAGCATTAATGTCGACCTGGATGATTTTGGCTTCAGTGGGCCAGTAGTCAACGCCATAGCAGGGCAGGGTGGAGAAGGGGTTGAGTCGGGTTCCAAGAGCGAGGATGACATCGGCCTTGGCCACGAGTTCCATGGCCGCTTTGGAGCCGTTGTAGCCCAGGGGACCACAGGCGAGGGGGTGGCTGCCCGGGAAGGCGTCGTTGTGCTGGTAATTGCAGCAGACCGGGGCACTCAATTTCTCGGCGAGTGTCTGTGATGCGGGGATGCCGTCCGCCAGGATCACCCCGGCACCATTCAAGATGACCGGGAATTTTGCGTCGGAGAGAAGCGCGGCGGCATCGGCGATCGCCTGTCGGCCGCCAGACGGTCGCTCGAACCGGACCATCTGGGGGATTTCGATATCGACGACCTGGGTCCAGAAATCTCGGGGCACGTTGATCTGCGCCGGGGCAGACCCTCGCCAGGCTTTGAGAATGACGCGATTGAGCACCTCGGCGATGCGGCTCGGATCGCGCACCTCTTCCTGGTAACAGACGATGTCCGCAAACATGGCCATTTGCGAAACTTCCTGGAAGCCACCCTGGCCGATGGTCTTGTTCGCCGCCTGGGGCGTCACGAGCAACATGGGGGTGTGGTTCCAGTAGGCCGTCTTCATGGCGGTGACAAAGCCGGTAATACCGGGGCCGTTCTGGGCGATGGCCATGCCCATTTTTCCACTTGCCCGGGTGAAACCGTCACAGATAATGCCGCCGTTGGTCTCGTGCGCGACGTCCCAAAAGGTAATCCCTGCTTTGGGGAAGAGATCGGAGATCGGCATGAAGGCCGAACCAATGATGCCGAATGAGTGCTCGATGCCGTGCATCTGCAGGACCTTCACAAAGGCTTCTTCGGTGGTCATTTTCATGATCGGGTTCTCCTGGAGGTAGGGACGGCCATGGGCCGACCGCTCTTCGCGGGTGGGGGTTGTCGTTCCTGCTGGATCAAGGGGTGGGCGTCGCCCGGATCCCGGGGCGCCCAAAAACGGCGCCCCATGATAGCCGCCCGTGGGATAAAAACCGCTCCGAGCCGCTATCTGGTTCGAGCGTACGCATAATTGCCGCCGCCCGGCGGACCTCGCTGCTCTCAGGCTGCCAAAGCTCGCCCGAGAGGGCCGTGGGCGGTCCGGAGCGAGCCGAGCCCCGGGTTCAGGACCAGATTGGGGGATAGCGCCCGGTCTGCTCCCCGCCGCTTGAGGGCCGATCAGACCTCGTAGGCCAGGGGAGAGCCGAAGATTCGGACCTGGCTCCCGATCAAACATTCCCCTGCGAGTGATTGGCGAATGGTTTCGCTCGCCTGGGCGGCCACGCGTCGGCCATCCGCGAGGTTGGCGATGACAGGGGCGGACTTCACCGATCCGTCGCGGTCGTAAACGATGGTGGAGGCAATGACCTCGGCCATGCCCTCAGCTTCGGTGGTGAAGGGCAGGACCGCGGCCTCGATACGCGCTTGGGTCTCGGATGTATCCGCGGCTCGGAAGCCTCTAGGCGGAGGTTCCCCGCCGTAGATTCCCATGGTGTGCTTGGAGAGGGTGCCCCCGTTCGCGGCGATATAGCCGAGGCCACCTTCCTCGGGGAGCCGCTCGGCGAGAGTCGCGATGGCGTGCATCGAATAGTTGTTTCCCGGCCCCCCGAAGAAGGGGAGCCCCCCGGTGAGGGTCAGGCCACGAGGGTCGTCGAGTTCGACGCCCAAGGCCGACGCCCCGGTCTCGACGGCGACGGGGAAACACGAATAGAGATCAATGTGTGAGAGCTGGTCGATTTCGACCCCAGCGGCCTCCAGGGTGGCCGCGCTCGCGGCGCGTGCGGCGGGGACTTCGATGAGGTCCGGACGGGCCACCGGCGGGGGCTCGGTGTTGCTGGCTCCCGACCAGATGAAAACGCATCGGTCTTCGAGGCCCAACTCGCGAGCCGTCGCGAGGGAGGTCACGATGAGCGCGGCAGATTGGTCGACGTTCGGAAACGCGTTCATCTGTTTGGGGTAGGGCTCGGCCACGAGGCGATTGCTCTCGCTCACCTCGGAGATCTCTTTGGCGGACTGGTGGTTCTGGAACCAGGCATGGGGGTGGGTCGCCGCGACTTGGGAAAAACGGGACATGAGCGGCCCAAGGGCCGCCCGCTGTTGGTCGAAATTGCGGCCAAGCCGGTGGGCCAGAGCGCTCTCGAAGAGAGCGTAGACCTCGGGGGGTCGATAGAGCCGAATCCCGAGTTCGGCCGCACTGAGAACACCGCTCATGGAAGGCCCGACGATCGGGTCGGGTTCGGCGTCGCCATCGTCCTGCTTTCTGAAACGCAAGAGATCAGAATCGGGATCACTGGCGCGCATGGAGCGTGTGGCCTCGGCCCCTGCGAGTAAGGTGGTATCGAGGCGACCCTCGCTGATTTCCTGGGCGGCTCGGGTCACCAGCCACTGGGGAATATTTCCTCCGGCGGTGGTGCTCTCGACGGTGACGTCCTTGAGTTCGAGAAGTTCGGCGAGCTCCGAGGCGGGTCTGTTGCTGATGGGGGAGAAAATCACGGAGACCATGCTGACCCGCTGGATTCGTTTCCTGAGCTCGCTGCTCGCCTCAAGGGCTGATTCCGCAGCCCGCGCCGCCAGGACAACGGCGTGAGTTGTTTCACGGCGCTCGGTGATCTGGCCACTGGCGACGATCACGGGCGTTCGGTTCGGATCCACGGATGACTCCCTTGGTGTAAAAATAGGCGGCCGATGATAACACCGAGACCGCTAAAATCGGCCTTGCTTCGGGTTCGGGATCTGAACTCTTGGGCTCCGGCCGGAGTATCATGGCCTCGGCCGAGATTAAGGATACCCTCGGCGGTTAGAGTGAGTGTTCGTCAACCCCGGAGGAAAGACGTGGAAAAAGTGAAGATGGGAGGGTGGATACTTCTCGCATTGCTCGGCCTTTTGGTGGTCTTGGCGCCCTTGGGGCCGCTGCCTGGAGTTTTTATCGGGGGAAAGGCCACGGTTTCCCCCGCCCAGTGGCCCGATACCTCCGCCGTGCACGAAATCCAAGTCGCTATACCCGGCACCCTGCCCAGAGTCGTGATCCTCTGGGTGATCCAGGTCGATAATGAGCTTCACATCGTCGGCGAAAAGAGCAGCACATGGGTCTCGATGATCGGGGAGGGAAGTCCGGTAGAGATGCGCCTGGGCGGGGCAACCTATTCCCTTGCGGCATCGGCTGTGGAGGAAAACCCGGAATCCATCTATCAGGCCTATCTCGACAAGTACCGACCGGATTATCCCGATCTGGTCAGCGAGTTCCCATCGGCGGCCGAGGGCGCTGAGACCGGCGTGATCTTCCGGTTGTCTCGGACCCCGTGAAAGAGACGTGGCCTCGGAGGATTCGCCCCGGGCAGACGGCTTCGCTGAGTGCTGGGGCGTTCGCTGGCTGGGGCTCGCGCCTTGGAGAAGGAGGCTTGGGCCAGTGAAGCGACAAATGGGTGGGCTCTGCTGGGTTGGCCTTTTGCTTGGGTTTCTAGTGGCGCTGGGGGGCTGCGGCGAGCCAAGTCAGGGGCGCGTGATTCGCCTGGGGCATGGGCTCGGAACTACGCATCCCGTCCATGAAGCCCTGGAGTATATGGCCGAGCGGGCCCGCATTCGCTCGGGGGGTCGGCTGCAGGTGGAGGTCTACCCGGCCGAGCAACTCTGCAGCGAACGCGAATGCCTGGAATTGCTCCAGATCGGCAGCCTGGATATGACAAAGGTTTCGGCTTCGGTCATGGAAAATTTTGCTCCGAGCTTTCGGGTGCTCGGGCTGCCCTACCTGTTCAGGGATGCGGCCCATGAACGTGTCGTTCTGGAGGGAGAAATTGGGCAGCAACTGCTCGAGGAGGCCAGACCTCAACGACTCCTCGGCCTGGCCTTCTACGATGCTGGGAGCCGCAGCTTTTACACTCGGAGTACGCCTATTCGTCGCCCCAGAGACCTCGAAGGCCTCAAGATTCGAACCCAGGAAAGCCCAACCGCCATGGCGCTGGTCCGGGCTCTGGGCGGGGCGCCGACACCTTTGGCCTGGGGGGAACTCTATTCGGCCCTTCAGCAGGGCGTCGTGGACGGCGCCGAGAATAACCCGGCCTCGTTCTATCTCTCCGGGCATTTCGAAGTCGCACGATTTTTGACCCTGGACGAGCACACCCGAGTGCCGGACGTCTTGCTGATTGGGACGGGAAGCTGGGGGAGGCTGGACGGCGCCGAGCAAGAGTGGCTTCGCAAAGCGGCCAGGGACTCGGTGAGTCGGCAGCGTACCCTCTGGCAGGAGCATCGGGAGCGCGCCCTGGCGGCGGTGGAGGCCGCAGGTGTGACGGTGATCCGCCCCGATAAATCCCTCTTTGTCGAGAGGACGGAGAGCATCAAGGGCAACTTTGCAGACTCCGAAGAGCTTCGGAGTCTGCTCGGGAGCATTCGCCATGCGGGTGAATAGGGCGTTTCGAGAGCGCATGATTGGGCTTCACTCGGGCCTGGATCGGATTCTTTCCGCGCTGCTCGCGCTCCTCATGGCGGGGGCGCTGCTCAATGTTCTTTGGCAGATCGTTTCCCGCTACGGGCTGGGCGACCCCAGCCCTTGGACCGATGAGCTGGCCCGCTACCTCCTGGTGTGGTTTGGCATCCTTGGGGCGGCAGCGGCCTTGGGACGTAACGCCCATCTCGCTGTGGATATCCTCCCCCGTGATCTCCCAGCCCGACTCGAGGCCCCTCTACGAGTCGGATGCGATTTGCTCGTTGGAATATTCGCCGGGTCGGTGCTCGTCTTTGGTGGCTCGCGGTTGGTGAAGATGAGCTTCGATCTCGGTCAATCTTCACCGGCGATGGGAATCCCCATGGGTTTTGTTTATGGAGTGATCCCCTTGGCAGGGCTAGTCATGCTCGGCTTCAGCGTTCACTCCCTGGTGCTGCACGCCCGAGAAGACGGAGGCTCTGGGGATGCCTGAGGCGGGATTGCTGCTCGTACTTCTCGCCTGTTTGCTCGTGATACGAGTGCCTGTGGCGTTCGCGATCGGCATTGCGACGGTTTTGGTCCTGGGTCAGAGCCTTCCTTTGGAGGTGACACTCACCACCACCGCTCAACGCCTGGCAACGAGTTTGGACTCGTTCACTCTGCTGGCGATTCCACTCTTTATCCTGGCTGGTGAGCTGATGGGGCGTGGAGGGATCGCCGAGAGATTGATTAACCTCGCCCGGGCCGCCTTGGCCAGCCTGCCCAAGGGCTTGGCCCACGTTCATATCCTGGCCTCGATGCTCTTTGGTTCGCTTTCGGGCTCGGCTGTGGCGGCGGCGAGTGCTGTCGGGGGAGTCATGGGGCCAAGAATGCAACGGGAGGGGTATTCGGCGGGCTCGGCTGCGGCTGTCAATATTAGCTCGGCCACAACGGGTTTGTTGATTCCACCCAGCAACGTTCTCATTATCTATTCCCTGGCGAGCGGGGGCGTGTCGATCACCGCGCTCTTCGTTGCAGGCTATATACCCGGCTTGCTCGTCGGCCTCGCCCTTGCCGTAGCGGTTCAGCTGAGCCTGCCCGGGCCTGTCGTCCAGGCTCCAAGCGGGCCACGGTTGGGGCGCGCTTTCCTTGAGGCGCTCCCCTCGCTTGGGCTTCCCCTGCTGGTCATGGGGGGGATCGTGACGGGGATCTTTACGCCCACCGAAGCATCGGCGATCGCCGTTCTCTATGCCGGAGCCCTATCTCTCGTCTACCGGCGTCTCCGCTTTACAGATCTTCCGAGCGTCTTTGCCGACGCGGCCATAACCACCGGGACCGTAGCCCTGCTGATCGCCACATCTATGGCGCTTTCGTGGTTGCTCGCCTTCGAGCAAATCCCTCAGGGCTTGGCGGCAGGATTGATGGCGGGGATCGAAAACCCCTTAGCACTCCTCCTGGCAATCAATCTCCTCCTCCTCGTCGTGGGCACCTTTATGGATATGACGCCGGCGATCCTAATTTTCGCTCCCATTTTCGTTCCCGTCGCCGTGGGCATGGGGATTGACCCCGTGCATTTCGGAGTGATGATGGTTCTCAACCTTTCGATTGGTCTCTGTACCCCTCCCGTAGGAACCGTCCTCTTTGTCGGTTGCGGAGTGGCCGGGACAAGCCTTGGCGAGGTGATACGGCCGCTGCTCCCCATGTATTTGGCCATGCTGGGGGCGCTGGCCTTGGTGGCGGCGTTCCCGACCCTAAGTCTCGGGCTGCCTCGGTTCCTCGGCTACCTCAGCCCCTAATCGGGCGGGCCGCCGCAGACCGAAGGGCGCGGCTGAGATCGCCATCCCGCGGAGGTCCCGGAGAGCTTTCGTAGCGCTGGGGGCTGAGTGCGCGTTCGAACCCCGAGACGGGATTCAACACCGTAACAGGCCAAGGATCGACCGGGTATAGTCCCGAACGAGCGGGGCTCGTTCGGGAATGAAAGGCGTGGGAAGGGTAGGCGAGGTACTCACGCCCGCAGGCGATTCTGGTTCGGAGTCGCGCTGGGACGAGAAAAGACTGGAGAATTGATGATGACTGTTTCTGCCAATTGCTGGGGCGACACCGAGGAATACGACTACAAGGCTCTGGTGGCCGGGCTCAATCAATATTTGAGGTTACGCACCAACCCGGTGGCGATGAAGCGTTTCGCCAAGGCGGGTGATTTGGAGGAAATAGAACGTCTCCGCCGGCCGGCAGAAGGGGTTCTGATGGCTACGGATCAGATCGTTGGGCAGTCTAGATGGATCGGTTACACCATTGGTGTCACGATGGGAAACCTTATGGGTGCGCAATGCGGTGCGGTGGTCGGGCTTGCCCCCCGCGACGAAGATTTCTTGAGCGGACGAAATTTCAATGGTGTCTGGTACGGCGATCTCGAGAGCAGCGCAGATCACCAGCGGGAGATGTCCTGCGCCTCCCACGGTGAATACGAGGCACTGGTGACGTCTCCGCTCACGTCAGGCCGTATCGATAACCCAGATATTTGCCTGATCTACGGCACCCCCGGCCAGATGATTACCCTGATGAACGGGCTGCAATACAAAAACTACAAGAAGTACACGTTCACATGCGTGGGAGAGAGCGCCTGTGCAGATAGCTGGGGGAATGCCCTGAAGACCGGCGAACCCTCCATGTCGCTCCCCTGCTACGCCGAACGTAAATTTGGCGGTGTTCAGGACGACGAGATGCTGATCGCCCTGCCGCCGAGCTATCTACCGCAAATCGTCAACGGCCTAGCATCGTTGTCGCGCAACGGTCTTCGTTATCCCATCCCGAACCACGGACTCGATAAGTCGCCGATGGCGAGCATCGCCCAGAGTTACGGTTGAGCTTTCGGGGCAGAATTGGAAGCTGTGCCTGAGAGGAGGGCAAAGCGAGCTTGCCCTTGAGTTTGGGTGGACCGCCCCAGGCTGGAGCCAGCGCGCCCTAGAGGCGTCTCAATTTCCAGGCCTGCTCGGCCGGCCAGCTCTGGGCCCATTGGCCGGGCGTCCCGAATCTGTCGGGACTGCCCTTGGGGGCCTGCAACTCGAGATAGTCGAGTACCTCGAAGCCAGTTTCCCGGAACAGTCGCATCCAGCTCGAGATCGGCAGATTGAATTCGATGCCGCCGGGGTCTATTTCGCATCGTGTCCAGTCGAGTTTTTCCAGCTCGAAATAGCTGCGGTGGAGGTGAGCGTCGTTGTCGCCACCATCGAGGGGCGTGCAGATCATGGCTAGCGGGCTGTTGCCGAGGAATACCAATTCTCCACCGGGTTTGAGGATGCGGTGCGCCTCGGGGATCCAGATCTTGGGGTCGCACCAGATCGCCGCGCCATATTCACTGATGGCGAAATCGAAATGCCCGTCGGGGTAGGGTAGCTCTTCGGCATTGCCATGCCGCAGTTCCAAAGCCACTTGGTATTCATTCGCCAGGCGCTGGGCGGTTTCCAGTTGTTTGGCCGAGTTGTCGATTCCGACGACCTGGGCGCCTCGTTGTGTGAGCCAGTAAGAGACATACGCGGTGCCACAGCCCAGTTCTATGGCCAGCATTCCGGACATGTCCTGGGGCAGCAAGCAAAGTTCGCTCTCAGGAATTCCCCAGCAGCCCCACAAAGGTGCTTCGGCCCGCCATGCGCGCTCCCCGGCAGCCACCCACTGGTCGGCCATTGCGTCCCAATATCTTCGATTTTCGATGACGTGTTCAGGATATTCGGCGCGCTCTGAGTCGCGGGGCATCGTTTTCCTCCCGAAGCGTAGGAAAATGTGGATACGGATCAAAGAGAGGGGCGTGAAAAAATAACGTATTGAGGCGACCTAGCTACCCCTTTTCTACGGGGCTCTTGGTGGATGGTGCGTAGCAGATCGCCGATATGATCGCGCGCTCTTGAATTGTGCTGGGTTCGGGCGGTGGTGTGCCCAGCAGCACGGCATCGTAAGTGGACCAGCGTGGGGTGGGTAGTTCGAGCACCCGCGCGTACCAGAAGGCTTCTCGGGTGGGGTCAAAGTCGGGGTCGCTCCAGACTGTCGCGAGTTGTGTCGCGCCGAGGCTATTAGTGTGGCTCGCGGTCTCGACATCCACGCTATTTCCCACCGGTTCAACCCCGTAGCTCCCGGGTTGGGGGACCCGGTCGCCCGAGGCGGCGACATCGTAGATACGCTCGTGGCTTCGCCCGTGGGCATCGACCCACCGCTTAACGATCTGGACCCGGTCAAGGTTTGCAGCCTCGGGGTCCTTGAGGGCGAAGACTGCGAAGCGGGGAGCCGAGGAGCGCGGAGCCCGAGCGAGTTGGCCGTCCATGGGGACGCCCTGGGCATAGGCCGTGGCGATGAATTCTGGATCCGTCACGAGCCCCGGGTCGAAATCCCAACCTCCGAAGAAACAAACCGTCATCCGGGGGCCCGAGGTCGCGTAGGTCTCTTTGTGGCGCAATGCGTCGAAGAGCGATGCCCGGTTATTTTCTTCGGCCCACACCGCAGCGAGTCCCGCCGCGCCCCACTTGAGCGAACGGAGCTGACTCTTCGGAAGCAGGGTGCTCTCGCCCAGTCTCAAGCCGGCGCTGCCGTCGAGCATGGGTAATTTGCCGTGGAAATCCCAGTCTATGAATTTTGCCCGGCGGAATCTCACCGGTGGGGCTTTCGGTGTAAGCCCGGGCGAATCCCGGGCCCCTCTCCTCCATCTATGGGAGCAGGGCCTCGCCGAGACTCTGATGTATAGTCGCGGCCGGTTGAGGCAAAAGGGGGGGGGCAGAATGTTCTACGGCTGGTGGATCGTTGCGAGCGTTTTTGTGGCCCAGATGTTCGTGGTGGGCTTCGTCCAGTATGCGTTTCCCTTTGTGCTGGTTGCCGTAAAGGCGGAGTTTTCCGCGTCGACGACTGAGGCCAATCTCGCGATGACGGCTTCGGGGGCGGTTGGACTGGTGTTGTCTCCGTTATTGGGCCCCCTAGCCGATCGCTGGTCGGCCAAGGGTATGATGGTGATCGGGGGCTTTCTGCTGGTCGCCGCTCTGCTGGTGCTTTCGGTCACCCAGGGAATCGCACAGTTCGTCATCGTCTTTGCTGTGATGATGTGTGCGGCCAATATCCTGCTCGGGCCGATCACGGGCCAGGCGATCGTCTCGCGTTGGTTCACGACCAGTCGGGGGCGAGCTCTCGGCCTGACCGCCGTGGGCACTTCGGTGGGAGGCCTTGTGCTCCCCGACCTCATGAGCCATTGGATCGAGGTCTGGGATTGGCGTATGGGGCTGCGTGCCCTTGCCGGTCTCACCGCCGTATGCGTGATCCCCCTGACAGTTTTCGTTCTTCGCGACCAACCGAGTGATAAGGGCCTCGAACCAGAAGGGGCGGAAAATACGGGGACGGATGCCCAGGCTCAGGAGATCGGTTCGGGCCAGGGGCTCTCGATGGCCGAGATCCTTCGCAATCGTTCCTTTTGGGTGATCGGTCTCTCGTTCGGCCTGCTCATCATGAGCTACTCGGCATTTTTGAGTAATATCGGGCTTTACGTCGAGTCTATGAGCCTGGATCCCGGGGTGGGGCCACGGCTTATCCAACTGGTCGCGCTCTTCGGTCTGATCGGGAAGATCGCGCTAGGAGCGGCCACCGACCGGATCGATCTGCGAATGGGGCTTTGGGTTGCTCTGGGTCTAGCGGGAATAGGGCTGGCAATTTTTTCCACCGAGCCAAGCCTGGTGATGATGTGGGTGGCCGCGCCTGTCCTTGGTCTGGCGTCTGGGGGCGTGCTGCCGGTTTGGGCGGGAATGGTCGCTCGCTGTTTTGGGACGGAGAATTTCGGTCGTACGATGGGGCTCATGTCTCCCCTGATAGGACTGCTCGTTATGCCCGGGTTTATTATTGCGGGTTGGAGCGCAGACACGACGGGAAGCTTCACCGACGCGCTGCAGATTTACGTGGGGGCTATCGGACTCGCAGGCCTGCTGCTCTTCGCTCTCGATATGGACAGTACTGACGGGTCGGCTGCGGCGGTTTCCTAGGCGATCGCCGTCGGTGGTTTGAGCGTGGTGTAGGCGGGAACGCGGCCGCCCACTGATGCGGCGCAAGAGAGGACCTGCGCCGTCCCGACAGACCGACAGAGGGGTGAGCCTTCGTTTCCTGGCACTACCGTCGCTTGCGAACTGCCAGATGCCCGAGGCCGAGGCCGAGGAGAAGTGCGGTGGAAGGTTCGGGAATGACCGAGTACGCCGTCAGATGGGAGAGTCCCTTGTCCGAGAGCTCCGAGGTATTCCAAAGGCCCATGTTCGGCATCCCTCCGGTGAGGAGAGAGGTGTACTCGTAAAGGGCGAAGTTTGGTCCCGCCTTCACGGCGATGATATTTGCGATACCCGGTCCGGCGTAATCCCACCAACCCGAGGTGGCCTCATCGTCACCGCTGAGGGTCATGTTCGAGAGGGTGAGCCCATCGCTGGTCGAAGGGTCGGGAGGAGGGGTGCCATACAAATCGACCTTGGCCAGCAGGGTCACGTCACCGGGGCTGAGCCCAAGGCTGGTTGCGACTGCGGCCGCACTGTCATTGCCGCTGAAAACTCCGAGGAAATTGCCTTCGACCCGCGAGGCTTGGGCGCTGTGGGCGATGAGTGCGCCCAAGAGGATCAGGGCCACTTTTAGACCGGGCCTTATAATAGATTTGATTGTCCCCATAACGCATCCCTCCAAGATTCCCCTGCCTCGTGGTCGAAGTAGGGGTCTACTGGAAGTGGCTTTGGGGCCGAAAAAGGCTCACGCTGAATTACATAGTCTCGGGGAATGCCTTGATATTTCCTTCAGAATTCGCATTTTTTTCCGGATCTGGAGGGGAATCGCGGCCTTCCCAAGCCGCGAAAGGCAGTGCGGGGACGGCTAGCGGGGATCAAGCCCCCGGCGCTCGCGCTCGGCGTTCATTCGAACAGCGTCGCCCGGGAGCCGTTCGCCAAGTTCCTCTTCCGAGATTGTGCCGGCGACATGCCTGTCGGCATTGCGACTGTTGTACATGATTCGCTTCTCGGGGGTCACCGCGAGAATTGTACGGAGAGGCGAGTCGAGGAAGCCGGTAAAAAAATTTGCCGCGCCGTCGTTGGCGGGGCTCACCTTCTTGGAGAGGGCAGGGTAGAACCATTTCTTGGTCTCGTCGTCGTCGAAGAACTCGCCCCTTCCCTTGAACGTGATGGCCCCGGCAGGAAGCTCCTTTGGAGCCCGCGGGCCGTATCCCGCGCTGCTGACATTCACTGAAACTCTTGGGTCCCGCCGGATGGCCTCGGCACGGTGGCGATGGGAGGCGAAGGTCAGCCAGATTTTCCCCTCGTGCCAAAGGAATGTATGCGTCACGCCCACCGGCCAGCCATCCTTCGTTGCCCACATGAGGACGCACTCGCCGGAATTGTTCATGAGTTGATCTACCTCTGCTTCACTGAAGGGATAGATCGAGACAATTTCGTGGTCGTGGGTCTGGGCCATGGTTTCTCCTGGTATTTAGAGGTGAAATTCTATCATGTTGTGAATACGCCGAAACCGGACTGGGCTATCAATTAGAAATAGTTAAGCCCTTGGAAAAGGGGCGAAGGTACGGGCTTTCACCAGGGATAAGAAAATGAAAACGCTGATCCGAAATGGCCACGTTCTGGATACCTCATCAATGTCGATCAGCGGTGAGCAATCCGTCGCGATTGAAGACGGAGTGATTACCTACATAGGATCGAGCGAGCAAGCCGAGTTTTGTTCGGGTGCTGATCTGGAGATCGATGCCCAGGGAAGCTTCGTTTTGCCTGGCTTGATCGATGCACATGTCCACATGCGGCTCACGACTCTTGATTTTCGTCGACTAGCCAAGTGGAGCGAGGTTGAGTTTGGAATTGCCATGGCTCGCATGGCGGGTGAAACTCTGGCCCGTGGGTTCACGACCGTGCGTGATTTGGGTGGCGATGTATCTGGCCTGATTCGTTCGATTGCGAAGGGCATGACTCCTGGACCTCGGATATTTCACGCGGGTCGTATGCTCTCCCAGACAGGCGGGCATGGAGATGTAGAGGGGGGCGCGCGAGCGGTGCCTCAGTGCGCCTGCGAAATGCCGCATACCGCTTTTGGGATCATTGCCGATGGCGTCGATGCGGTGCGAAAGGCTGCCCGACATAATCTTCGCGACGGAGTGGACTTTATTAAAGTGCATGTTTCCGGCGGGGTGGCCACACCTTCGGACCCATTGGATTCGATTCAGTACACGCCGGAAGAGCTTCGGGCTGTAGTCCAGGAAGCCTCGCATCGGGGAACCTACGTCGCCGCTCATGCATATAGCCCCGAATCGATCTCCATGGCCGTCGAGGCGGGGGTGCACTGCATTGAGCACGGGAACCTCATTGACCCCTCGTCGGCGTCGAAGCTCGCCGAAGCGGAGGGCGTACTGGTCCCTACTCTCGTCACCTATACAGCCATGCAGGAATACGGCGAACGATTGGGCTTGCCCGAAACGAACCTCAGGAAAAACAAGGTCATTGCCGACGCCGGGATCGATTCACTCGAGACAGCCAGGGCTTCAGGTGTGGTGATGGGCTTTGGGACGGACCTTGTGGGCGAAACCCAGACCATGCAGAACCGCGAATTTGCCATTCGTGCCGATGTTCTTTCGTCGGTAGAGATCCTGCACTCGATGTATCGAGTAAACCCGAAGCTGTGTCGCCTCGAGGGGAAGGTGGGTGTAGTCGCCGAGGGGGCGGCTGGCGATATTGTGATCGTCGATTCCAACCCCCTAGAGGACATCACCGTGTTGGCAGATCCGATTCAGAATTTCTCCCATATTCTCCAAGCTGGCCGACCGGTATCTCGAGAGACGTCAAATTGATGCCAGCCTTGTGGCTCAAGTTCGAGATGAGCTTGGTGAGGGATTCCCAATTCGCTTTGTAAAGGCCTGCTTAGAACGCAAAAATCTTGATTTTTGCTTCGGGTGAGATGGAGTACTCGCTCGGGCCTTCGACTTTCCGTACTCCTAATGGAATGGGAGTATCATCTATGCACTTTCGAGTGTGCTGCTATCCGGAGAAAACTGAGATTCTTTTCCTCCGTTTTCAAGGCTTGGACAGTAAAGGTCATAAGCCAATTCGTGCTCAGCGACCCCTAGTTCGGCAACAGCATTCCGTAACATCTCAGTGTGTTCCTGTGGACGCTTTTTGGAAGGGTTGATGTTTCGATGAGGTCGATGGATTTCGATTTCATATCCCAGGAATTGACAAATTTTTGTGGCGGCCAAGTGATCCTTTAGGAAGTTGACGACCAAAAGATCAGCGGGCCTATCCACAAAATACGAAAGCACAAACTGATGGTAGTCATTCCTTTTCCTTATCCAGCCCTTAATCGCTTCCTCTGTAGTGTCCCAGTGCGGGTCAGGTTGAAAATTCCTTTTCGATTTATCCACCCGCTCTATATGCGCCAATCGACTGTATATCCATCCCTCTAGTTCACGTACATTCAGGATGAATTTAGAGTCTGGCCACGACCGATCAAGCTCAGCAAGGTCCCTTGGAATATCGTCACTGAAACAATCATATTTTCGTAAAAATCTAGGATTGTCATGCTTTCTCCATTTGACGCCGTGATAAGAAGGAAGCCCTAGTGATTGAAATAAAGCATGAAGAGACGATGAGGCGCTCTTGTTGAATCCGATTGCGAAGACCTTTCGTTCCTGCCGGAGTCCGGCTTGATTCAGAAGGCCACGCATCATCCCAGCCGCTTTTTGGGCAAGCATCCCAACTCCTCTGTTAGATCTCAGAATCTAGACCCGGCCCGCGCTAAGTCGCGGCATTGCAGCCTAACAGAAGGCCGGAGGATAGGTCAATTGGGTCGGGTTCCGGCACAGTGCCTATGCCTATGCCTATGCCTATGCCTGCGCGTGTGGGGAAGAGAGGAGGGCGTCAGCGAGCCCGAGAGGGCTGGGTTAGGCTTTCGCTCTCTTTCGATTATTCAACTAAGGACGAAATAAATGATTCAGCTCTACGGCTTGCGAATGAGTAATTACTACAGCCTGGTGAAGGCACTTCTCGTCGAGAAAGAGGTCGACTTCGAGGAAGTCAAGGCTCCGCCTACCCAGGAAGAGGACAACCTTGTTCGAACCCCGATGGGTAAGATGCCCTCCATCGGAGTGGACGGCGGCTATATGTCGGAGTCGCTTGCCATCGCGTCCTACCTCGACCGAGTCCAGCCGGAGCCGGCGCTGCTTCCCGGGGATGCTTTCGCTGCGGGCAAGGTCGTAGAGTTGGCCTGCCATCTAAAGCTTGACGTAGAACTCGTCGCTAGGCGCTGTCTGCCGGAAGCCTTCTTTGGAGGCAAGGTGAGCGATGAAACCAAGGAGAGCACGAGGGCGGATCTCGCCAAGGGTATGAAGGCGCTGGACCGAATTTTCGTGGGGGATCCCTATGCGGCGGGCGAAGAACTCACTCTCGCTGATTTTTATACTTTCTACACGTTCGGTCTTTCAGGCGGTATCGTGCAGAAGATTTTCGGGGAGGACATCTTGGAGGGACATCCCAAGATCCAGGGGGTGATGGCACGGATGGCCGAGCACCCGAGTGTTGCGAGGGTAGAAGCCGAGAAGGCATCCTGAATCTGTGCGACGGGCCTGTTCGCGCCTTTTGCGCGAGCGGGTCTGTCCGTCAGTGACCTCCCAGGGGCGAGTGTTGACGAGTTCGGACGCGAATGTAGGTAAGGTGCTGATTACTGGCGTGGTCGGCCCTCTCGGTCGACTGCTGGCTGAGCGGCTTTCTCTGACCATGGATGTGTGCGGGGTGGATACGCGTCGCTGGAAGGGGTCGCATCCCGATATTCGGTTGCACCGGGTCGATCTTCGCAAGCGCCAATTCGAAGACTTGCTCAGGACCGAACGGCCTGATGCCGTGGTGCACATGGGCTTCGTTCGCCATTTCGATCGCGGAGACCGAGTTCGCCACGATGTCAATGTGCGCGGAACCAAACAACTTCTCGATCACTGTGTAAAATATGGCGTTCGCAAGGTAGTGGTTTTCTCGAGCAGTGCGGTCTACGGAGCCTTTCCGGAGAACCCTTACGGAATGGATGAAGACTGTCCGATTTCGGCCAGTCGCTCTTACCCAGAGATCAGAGACCAGGTCGAGGTCGATGCGCTTGCGAGCGCTTTCCTTTGGCAGCATCAGGAGATCGAAACCGTTGTTCTCCGCCCGGTGAACGCCTTGGGGCCGGAAATGGGCTCGATGATGTCGAGTTACCTGAAACTGCCTGGGGTCCCGACGGTGATGGGTTTCGATCCAGTAGTACAGTTCATTGGGCAGGCGGACCTACTCGATGCCCTTGAAATTGCGGTGGCCCAGCCGCTCTCCGGTGTTTTTAATGTGGTTGGGGCCGGGCAGGTTCCGATCCATACTGCGATCCAGGCGATTGGCGCGAGGGCCTGGCCCATCCCTGGCCCGCTCTTCAATGCCGTGTGCCGGCAGCTTTTTGCTCTTAAACTCTGGCACTACCCCTCGGGCGCCGTGGACTATCTGCGCTATCCGGTTTGCCTCTCCGGGAGTCGTTTCGAGGAGGCCACCGGTTTTCGCCCGAAGGTATCACTCAGCGAAATGTTCGATTCGATTCGGCACCCGGCCAGATGATGGCTGATTCCCCCGAGAGTGTGCTCGCCATCGCCCGGGAGGTGGTTGGAGCGATGAGTCCGAGTTGGCTGCAGCGGCTCCAGGGGAGGATCGACGAGCGTGTGGCTCGGGTTCCGACCCGTCTCAATGAGTATGGTTTCGACGATCAGGGGCTTGCGCCCGATTTCGTCAGGCAGAATATGCTGCCGATTGCGCTGCTCTATGAATATTATTTCCGGGTCCGTACGGTCAATATAGAGCGCGTTCCTCGGGGCCGAGTTCTTCTCGTAGCGAACCATGCTGGACAGCTTCCCTTTGATGCGATGATGCTTTCCAGCGCGATGTTGCTCGAGGGAGAGCCTCCGCGAATAGCCCGGGGGATGGCCGAATATTGGGTTTCCGAGCTGCCCTTCGTAAGCGTTGCCGCAGGGCGTGGAGGCACGCTGGTAGGGACACCCCTGAATTGTGCCTCCATGCTCGAGGCGGGGGAGTGCGTCATGGTATTCCCAGAGGGCGTCCGCGGGATGAATAAACTCTACGAAGACCGTTACAAGTTGATGCGCTTTGGATCGGGTTTTATGCGCCTGGCCCTGGAGACGAACACACCGATCGTGCCGGTCTCGATTATTGGCTCCGAAGAGCAGCAGCCGGGACTCGCGAACTTGTCTGGGCTTGCCCGTTTGTTCGGTATGCCGGCGCTTCCCTTGACGCCGACCTTTCCCCTGCTGGGTCCGCTCGGACTCTTGCCGCTGCCGGTCAAATATCATCTCTACTTCGGCGAACCCCTGAGCTTCGAAGGCGATGCCTCGGAAGATGATGCCGATATTGAGGAGCGGGTGGACCGGGTGAGGGCGGCGATTGAGGAAGGCTTCGAGCGCGGATTGGCCGAGCGTTCTGGGATTTTCAGCTAGGCCCCGCTCTATGGGGCCTGGAGGAGCGTCTTCGCCAACCCCGCGGGCCGTGTTTCTAGGCCTAGTCGAGAAAAGCGAGGGTTCGGACTTCGATACTTTGACGCGGTCGTGCCCCCGGGCGAGTGTTGGGATCCCGGACGGCGGTATGGGCCGTGAAACCCGAAGGCCCCTCCGCTGAGTCGAAGCATTTAATAAGGAGTGCCTCGTCGGGAGTCATCTCCGGAAAGTAAAACCAACGGTGCCGCTCTGAGTAGGAGAACGAGTAGATTTCGCCTGTGCGGTCGGGGTAACGCAACTCGGTCTCGATGCAGTCCTCTTTGCGCAGTGTCTGGGCGTCACAGATGGCCAGTGGGGCCTCATGGACTGGGGCATAGAGGGGTTTCCAGAAATTGATTACAGCGAAGCGTTTCGTCATCAGCGATTCGGCCTCTTCGGGCAGAAGGTCGCGAACCCGTTGGGGCGCCGAACTCTCGGTGTAGTCATTGTGGACGAGCCATACGGGGCTTTGAATTTCCGTATCGACGGTCGCATCCTTGTCACTCGAACGCAGATTGTGATCGAAAGCGTGAACCCTGAATGCCCCAAATTTCTCGCGGACCAGTTCTTCGACTTTCGGGTAGAAGTCCCGCTCGATTGAGTCCGGGTCATTCTCGTTGGGCGGTGTCCCGTCAAATGGAATGAGTTGGGCGCCTTCTCGGTCGAGGCTGGGTGGGGGATTGAATGCGCGGGCGTCTTCAATTGGCGCGACTCTGCGGTCGCCTTCGACATTAGAAGGGGCTTCGCCTTCCGGTGTTTGATGAATGTAATAGAAGGCAGGCCCTTTGATGGGCTGGATATAGCTCAGCTCAGATCGGATATTCATCTAGGCTCCCCTGCTTCTAGAGAATTGGGTTCCCATAGAGAACCACGTTGACGTCTCTTGGAGTATAGAAAATCACGTGCGGATCTGAAAAAGGGCTAGGCTCGGGAAGGCATATTTTTAGGCAGAGGCGCAGGATCGCCTTCGGTAAAGTCTATTCGGCAAGTTGTGGAGCCTTGAAAAGGGCCTTGTTCGGAGAGGCTGGGAGTTGAGCATGATCGAAGTGAATAATCCGACGGGCAACCTCGTCATCATTACAATCACCGGGCAGGTCAGGGTGGAAGACTACGAGAGTACCCTTGTTCCGAGGCTTCGTGAGATCTCAGAGGATCAAGGAGGGCTCCGGGCCCTGATCGTCATCGATGAAGGCTTCGAAGGCTACGATCTTGGTGCCGCCTGGGATGACGCCAAGCTGGGTGCAGAAATGTGGGCCTTTTGGGAGCGCTGCGCCCTGGCGACGGACGTCGCTTGGATACGGACTTCCATGCGGGCTTTTGCACCTCTCTTTCCATGCCCCGTTGAACTTTTTCCTCTTGCTGAGGCCGAAGATGCCCGCCGCTGGCTTGAGGAATCTCTGGGCACAGTGCACTTCGAGATGACCGAGGGTGTTCTCCACCTGCGCGTCATCGGAGAGTTGGAGAGCGGCATCTACGACGAGTTGGGCGAGCGGATAGACGACGCCCTTGCTGGAAGCGAGGGAGCGCGCCTGGTAATCGATGTTCGAGAGTTCACTGGCTGGCACGGCATCGCTGCTTTCGGACACCATATTTCCCTGATCTTTGGCCATCGCAACGTGATCGAACGCGCGGCTCTCCTGGGCGATGCGAAGTGGCAAAAGGCTTTGAGCCGAGTGGCCGGCCGGGCAATCCGGGGCGAGACCGCCTATTTCACTGACGAAGCGGAGGCCAGAGCCTGGGCGGCTTCGTGAGCACCGAGTCAGGGCGTCATCGCTCGTCATTGCCGGCCTTGGCTCCTACCCGGTGCGGTTTCTTTCGATAGAGTCAAGCTCAACGAAGCGTGATAAGGGAGGCGGAATGGCACGGGTTCAGGAATTATGGCGATATCCGGTGAAGAGCATGGCAGGCGAGCGAATTGCCGAGAGTGAGGTGACTTCTCGCGGAGTCGCCGGTGACCGAGCCTGGGCTGTGCGCGATGAGGTGCGCGGTGGCATTCGGGGGGCAAAAAAACTCGCAGGACTCATGAAGATCGCTGCAGAATATCCCGGCCCTCCGAGCAGTGAGGGATCAAGCCCGGCGACGATTCGCTTCGAGGACGGATCCAGAGCGAATACCGGCGACGAAGATATTCATAAGCGCGTCTCTGATGCCCTTGGCCATGAGGTCACGCTCTGGCCCCTCGTCGAGATCGGCGACGGGAGCCATTACCGGCGCGGGGCTCCCGACAGTGCTGACATGGAAAAGGAACTCCGGGCGATCTTTGGTCGAGAACCCGAGGAGCCCCTTCCGGATATTGGCAAGTTTCCACCGGAGTTGATGGAAAACGAGTGTCCGCCCGGGACCTATTTTGATGCGTTTCCGCTCTTGGTGATGACCACCACTTCCCTCGAGAGTATGGAAGCACGAGAGCCGGGATCACGCTTCGATGTGCGTCGCTTCAGGCCCAACGTGCTCATCGATGCCTCCGAGGCGAGCGGTCCCTTCCCCGAGTCGGCCTGGGAGGGGAGGCGAGCCCGGATCGGGTCGGTGACTCTCCGGATGGCAGTTGTTTGCCCTCGCTGTGTGATGGTGACCCGCGGCTTCGAGGACCTGCCCAAGGATCCGAAGATTATGCGTTCCCTGGTGCGAGAGAGCGAAGGCAACCTGGGGCTCTATGCAGAGGTCGAGAAGCCCGGTCGAATCGCGCAAGGTGACGAGATCGAGTGGCTTGAATAGAGGGTCTTTGGTGGTCGTCTTGTGGGGGGGGTGGGTTTGGCTAGAGCGACGATTTTACGGATTCATTTAGAAAGATGCCTAGCGGCTCTTCTCGGCGTTTTTCTTTTGTACCCGAGCGCCGAGGCGGCGGCGGAAGTCTCCCAGGCAGCCTCACATCTCAGTGGGTATCTGAAAATCGATACCGTGAACCCACCGGGCAATGAGTCACGAGGTGTCGCCTACCTAGCGGGTATTCTGGATGAACATGGGATCGCCTACTCGACTGGGGAGTCGGCGCCGGGGAGGGGGAACCTCTGGGCTCGGCTTGAGGGGGGTGATAAACCGGGCCTAGTCCTGCTTCATCATATCGACGTGGTGCCAGCGGATCTCGCGTACTGGGATTTCGACCCTTTATCTGGCGAAATACGGGACGGCTACATCTATGGCCGGGGCGCACTCGACACCAAGGGGTTGGGGATCGTCCAACTGGAGGCGTTTATTGCGTTGAAGGAGTCGGGGCAGGCTCTCAACCGTGACGTCTGGCTGATCGCCACCGCGG
This sequence comes from Myxococcota bacterium, assembly GCA_029243605.1. Classification (GTDB taxonomy): domain Bacteria; phylum Myxococcota_A; class UBA9160; order UBA9160; family UBA4427; genus JAZXM01. The sequence continues at coordinate 1,871 of JAQWRT010000041.1, read as the reverse complement.
ATGAGGAAGCCGGAGGCGCATTCGGCGCGGGCTGGATGATCGAAAACCACCCAGAGGTCTTCTCGGACGTGGGCTTCCTCCTCAATGAAGGGGGAGGAGTGCAGAAGTTTGGGGAAGAGATGGCGGTGATGGTCGAAGCCACCCAAAAAGTCCCCTTATGGCTTCGGTTGAGGTCTGTCGGGCGCCCGGGGCACGGTTCGGCCCCCCAAGTTGAAACTTCGGTCACGCGCCTCGTCCGGGCGGCGCATCGAATCGCCGAAACCCAGTTTGAGCCGCGTCTTGTGCCTACGGTGAAGGCGATGTTTCAGGGGCTGGCCCCGTTACAGGCCGAACCCCTTGCCCAGGCCTTCGCCGACCCCGGGAGCGCCATCCAGGACGAAGAGTTCATGCTTGCCTTGCAGTTCGAGACCCCAGAGCTGAACGCGCTCTTCAGAAATACCTGCTCGGTCACCCGACTCGAAGGCAGCGCCAAAATCAACGTGGTACCGAGCGAAGCCTACGCGGAACTCGACTGCCGTCTTTTGCCGGATCAGGATCCCGAGGCCTTCATTCTAGAGTTGGGCAGGATTATCAGCGACGAGGCGGTCACGATCGAACGCATCATGGGCTTTACGCCCGCGGTCAGTTCAACGGACACAGGACTCTTCGAGGCGATCGAAGCGACGAGCGCAGATTTTCTCCCGGGTTCTCATGTGGTCCCGAGCGTATCCGGAGGCTTTACGGACAGTCATTTTTTTCGAGATATGGGCATCGTCAGCTATGGCTACGCGCCCTTTGTGCTCGAGTCTGTCGAGCGACGTGGCATTCATGGCAACAACGAGCGGATCTCGGTGGAGAATATGGACCGAGGCAGCCTGATCATGACCAGCCTCCTTGAGCGCTTCACCGTGGACTAGGGCGCAGAGGCCCTCAACAACTCGATAGGGGAGCACATGCCCCAAGGCCTCTACTCCCCAGCCCGATGCTCCCCCCGAGGGGAGTGGGGCTAAGCCGCGTATGAAGTGCAAGTGAAGTGCGAACTTAAGTCCGGTCTCGAGATGGACGAAAATACAGGGTGTGTGAGCTCTCGATGGTGAGGGCTTTGAGATGGACTCGACTGGGGATTTTTCATGGCTTGTTGGTCATTGGCTCGTACTCTTATCGCGCTTTCGCTCATGGTTCCGGCCGTTTCGGCAGAGGAGATCAGCCTTCAGGCCAATCCGTCGTCGATCCTTCAGGGCGATATCGTCGAGGTGACGGCCACCATGGATTTCCAGGGTTCGATTGTCGGCGGGGGCTTTGGTCTCGCTTACGATCCGGCCGTTCTCACCTTCGAGTCGTTTACCTTTGACTCGGCTTTCACGGCGAATTTTTCTGCGATGGGTCCGAGCCCGGGAGCCACAGAAAATCCCCTGATTTCGACCTTCGGTTGGTTTCTTGTGGATTCCCCCATAGTCCCGACAACCATCGGGGTCTTCCGCTTCTCGGCGGCTGTCCCCTTGGGCTCCAGCGATCTTGTGACCCAGGAGCTCCCGACCATTCCTTTCTCTGGCTTTGCGGGGAACGTGGCCGTCACCTTTGGTGATGCAGTGGTCACGGTTCCCGAGCCTGGTCTGGGCCAAGCACTCGCTGCCGGGGTCGCCGGACTTGGACTGCTGCAGCGTCGAAAGCGGCTCGTATCGCGGTCCTAACGAAGAGGGGGACCCGCCCCGTTAAGCGGGCGCCCCTGTGTTGCCCTTGGGCGTCCTTTTGTTTGGATCGCTTGGGCGATCCCGGGGCGACGAAAGAGGGGGACCCGCCCCGTTAAGCGGGCGCCCTTGTGTTGCCCTTGGGCGTCCTTTTGTTTGGATCGCTTGGGCGATCCCGGGGCGACGAAAGAGGGGGACCCGCCC
>JAQWRT010000018.1 GCA_029243605.1 Myxococcota bacterium | reverse complement strand
GCTCGGCACCCGGCCCACGGTCCCGGCCTTCGACTGGCTGGCCGGGGTCTCCAACGCCTGCTGGCTCGCCAATGAGGAGGCGGCCTCCGAGGGATTGGGGGCGGACGGGGCGAGCGCACCCGCCGACATCGTCCGCCGAGTGCACGACAAGGCCTTCGCGGCCCATTTTGCGTCGGCCTCGGGCTACCTGCCCAAGGGCTTGGCCGCCCTCACCCGGGTCTACGCACCCGGGGAACTCGCCGACCCCGGGTCCTGGCTCGCCGGGCTCAAGGCCCAGCTCGCCGCCTGGCCCCCCTGGACCGAAGGACGTTTTACGCTCAAGCCCCGCCAGGGAAGCAGCGGCCGGGGGCGCGTGGGGGGAATCGCCGGAGCCCTCGACGAAGCCAAGCTCCGCGCCTCCCTGCCCCGGTTTGCCGAGCACGGAGGAGCGATCCTCGAACCCTGGCTCCAACGCACCCGGGACCTCTCGGTCATGCTCCAGATCGCCTCGCCGGAAATGGGGAGTGAGGGAGGCATCCGTCTCTTGGGCACCGCCGAACAAATCCTCGCGCCGAGCGGCGTCTATCTCGGACACCGGGGAGAGATCGACTCCCGGGGCCGAGTCTTCAGCGGCTGCGCCGACGAGGAGCCCATGCGTGAAGCCGCCGCCGCCCTGGCCGGCGAAGCCCGAGCCGCGGGTTATTGGGGGCCCTGCGGCGTGGACGGCTTTGCCTTTCAACGGCCCGGGACATCCGCCGAAGAGGGGGCGAGCCCACCCGAATTGCGCCCCCTGGTCGAGTTCAATGCGCGCTTCACCGTGGGCATCGTCGTTGTGGGCCTGATTCGCCGGGCCCTCGAGCGCGTCAAGCCGGAGATCGGACTCGAGCCCGGCGGACGCGCCGGTTTTCTCTTCGGCCTCGAGCCGCCGCCGGGCTGGCGCTCCTGGCAAAGCCTCGCCGAAGCCGCCGGCCCGGGCACCCGCCATCTCCCCCTGGATCAGGACCCCAACGGTCCGGCCCTGCTCTTCGACAGCGACGCCCGCACCCTGGGCCGACTCGCGACCGAGAACCGCTAGACCCGGGCGAAGCTCGGCGACCGCTTTTCGAGAAAGGACTGGACGCCCTCCTCGAAATCGGGCCGCCCGAAGCTCTCGACCATTAGACGCTGGGAGTCGGTGTTGGCCCGGGCCAGATCTGCGGTCATATCCGCGTAGACCTGGCTCTTCATCACGGACAGAGAGGTCGGCGAACATCGCGTGGCCATCTCCCGGGCGTACGCGTAGACCGCGGGCATCAACTCATCGTGGGGGTAGACCTTGTTGACCAGGCCGATCCGTTCGGCCTCATCCGCCTTCACCCGGCGGGCCGACAGGAGCAGGTCCATGGCATGGGCGGGTCCGACCAGGCGGGCCAGAGTCCAGCTCACGCCCCACTCGGCGATCAGGCCGCGTTGGGCAAAGGCCGTGGTAAAGACCGCCTTGGACGAGGCGAAGCGCATGTCGCAGCACAGGGAGATCGGCACGGCCATCCCCGCGCAGGGGCCGTTGATCGCGGCGATCACCGGCTTTCGAACCGACATCAGGTAGGAAAAGCGTCCCCGGAAAGATGCATCCATCTCCGGGTTCCCGGGGTCGGCTTCGAGCCGCTCGGCGCGCGGGCCCTCCATCGCTTTGCCGGTGCTCAGGTTCTGCAATCCCTTGAGGTCGGCCCCTGCGCAGAATCCCCGCCCCTCCCCGGTCACGATGATCACCACCACCTCCGGATCGGCCTCGGCCCGGGCCACCGCGTGCTTGACCTCATCGGCCATGCGGTCTGTCCAGGCGTTGAGCTGGGCCGGACGATTGAGCTTGATCGTGGCGATGGGGTCCTCGACTTCGTAGATGATCTGCTCGTACATGTTGGGGCTCCTTGGGGTTCATTTTTGACGGCGTCTCGTCTCTATATTGGCACTCTGTATGCCATAATACAAACCCGGCTGCTAGGGTATTTCCATGCGCCTGAGCGTCCTCACCCTCAACGTCTGGGGCCTGCCCCTGGGCCTCACCCGCCACCACGATCACCGGATGCGGGCGATCGGCCAGCGCTTTGCGAGTTCCGGAGCCGATCTGATCGCGCTCCAAGAAGTCTGGACCGAGGAGGCCCGAACGGGGCTCGCCGCCGCGGGGAAAGACGCCGGCTACCCCGCCGTCTGGCATCGCCCGGCCGCCTTCGGCGGGAGCGGGCTGATGGTCTTGAGTCGGCTGCCCATCCGGGCTCACAGTTTTACTCGCTTCCGATTGGCCGGGCTCCCCCAGCGCCCCTTCCACGGCGACTTCTACGCGGGCAAAGGCTTCGCCAGCCTCGAAATCGCCACCGATGCCGGGCCCGTAACCCTGGTGGATACCCACCTTCACGCGGGCTACAGCGACGGCTCGGATTTCGACGAGTACCGGGGCATCCGCGCCGCCCAGGCCATCGAAATCGCCGTCCATCTGCGCCGGGTATCGACGCCGGTCATCGCCGCGGGTGATTTCAATACCTCCGAGGGAGACGACGCCTATGCGATCCTGCTGGCCCTCAGCGGCTGCTCGGATCTCGCCGTAGGTCTGAACAACCGCCAGGCCACTTGCCTCGCCCCCCATCCCTACCGCGGCGCCGGGGCCACCGAGGAGCGGATCGACATGGTCCTCGCCCGCTCGGGCCCGACAACGGAACTCGAAGCCATCGCCCTCGAGCGCATCTTCGACGACGAACTCGTCTTCGACGGCGAGGCCGGGCGCTACTCCGACCACGCGGGCCTGCGAGCCGAGTTCGCGCTCCACCCGCGCCCGAACGACCCAACCCCCCTGCCCCCCATCGAACCCCCGGCCCTCGCCCACGCCGAGTCGGAATTGCAGTGGGGCATCCGCGCTGCCCGGGCCCGACGCCGGAGTGAATTCCAGGGTGCCGGGGTGGCCGTAGCCGGGAGCCTACTCGCCGGCGGCGGCGCCTGGCGCGTCCGTCGACGAAGAAGAAGTTTCCTCTCGGACCTCGGAATCGGACTCGCCGGCCTCGGTCTCTTCGGCGGACTGGCGGCGCTGCTGGGCTCTCACCGGGTGGTGGAAAACGAATTGGCGGGCTTCGCCGAAGTTGAAAAAATTCTGACTGGGCTGCGAGCAGAGAGCCCGGGGGCTGTTAGTCTCCCCTCCCCATGACGATTCGAGCGGTCATCTTCGATTTGGGCGGCGTCGTTCTCGGCTCGCCCCTCCATGCCATCGCGGAATACGAACGCGAACTCGGCATTCCCACCAACTTCGTCAACCGAGTGGTGGCCGAGACCGCCCCGGACGGCGCCTGGTCTCGCCTCGAACGCGGCGAGATTTCCATGGACATCTTCTTCACGGATTTCGAGGCCGACTGCCGAGCCGCGGGCCAGACCCTCTCCGCCGCCGCCATGTTCGAACGCATGGGCCGGGCCGCCCTGCCCCGCCCGATCATGCTCGAAGCCATCCGCCGAATTCGCGCGGCGGGCCTGCTCACCGCCGCACTCACGAACAACTGGGCCAACAGCTCCGACGACGAGGCCGATGGGCCGGGAGACGGCACCCGGGCGCTCGCCGAACACTTCGACGTGTTCGTCGAGTCGAGCGTCGAGGGCCTTCGCAAACCCGACCCCAAGATCTACACCCTCACCTGCGAACGCCTGGGCATCGCCCCGGCGGACGCGGCTTTCCTCGACGATATCGGAAGCAACCTAAAATCCGCTCGGGCCTTGGGCATGACCACCATCAAGGTCGATCGCCCGGAGCAAGCCCTGGGCGAACTCGAGGCCGTCATCGGCCTCGAGCTCAAGGACCCGGCGCACGACTAGCCCGCCCGGGTTTCCCACTCAATCGGCGTCGGGATACTCGATCCGTCCACCGGGGACGCGCATCCGGGACTGGCAGGTGAGCACCCACCCCGCCTCGACTTGACTGTCGTCGAGGCCGCCGTCGTTCACGAGCATCTCGACATCGCCCTGCTTGACCAGAGCCATACAGGCGCCGCAATAGCCCTCGGTGCAAGCGCACGGCGCGTCGACCCCCGCCCGATGACAGGCGGCCAGAATCGTCTCGCCCTCCTCCACGCGAATCGAATGAACCTCGCCGTCCAGATAGATCTCCACGGCACCCCCGGGTCCCGCGGCTTCCCCGGGCGCCTCCGCGGCCTCGGTCTCCGCCATCTCGAAGCGCTCGATGAAGATCTGATCGGCGGCAACCGACTCCTCGGCCAGCGCCGCTTCGACCACGTCCATGAAGGGACCGGGGCCGCAGATATAGAAGTCCGCATTCCGCTGCTCGGCGATCACGGCCCGGGCTGCGGGGCCGTCGAGAAAACCGTCCACGTCGTCCAGGCGATGGCTCACGCGAAGGCGTCCCGGATGATCGGCCACCAGGGCGTCGAGTTCGTCTCGGAAAATGATCGAAGCCGCATCCCGGTTCGCGTAGACCAGGCGAATTTCTCGCTCGCTCTTTGCCAGGGCGGACTTGATGAGCGAGATCACCGGGGTAATCCCGCTTCCACCGGAGAAAAGGACGATGGGAGTCTGCCGATCCTGGAGACAGAAATGGCCCGCCGGTTTCATGACGCTCAGGCTCTGCCCCACGCTCACCGCGTCGTTGAACCAGTTGGAGATGCGGCCTCCCTCCACGCGCTTCACCGTCACCTTGTGCGCCGAATCCGTATCCGGCGAACTCGCTAGGGAGTAGCAGCGCACCAATTGATGACCGTCCACGTGAACGCCAAAGGTGAGGAATTGGCCGGGCCGGTAGGCGAAGGTTTCCTTCAAATCGTCGGGAATGCTCAGGATCACCGAACGTGCGTCCGGGGTTTCCTCGACGATACCCGCCACTTCGAGACTGAAATAGGGTCCGCTCTGACTGCTCACTTTTCTCCACCTTCTTCTACTTGAATGGGCTGCAACTCGACATCGATGTGCCGGGTTCTCGTTTCAACGGGACGAAGCTCGACCCTCACCCGAGCGGGCTCGAGGACGGGCTCCCCGGCCTCCCGAACGCTTCTCACCACCACCTGCTGGGCGCGATAGCCCGGACGTTCGAAATGAAGCACGTGATTGCGATCCGCCCGGAGACGGACATCCCCGTCGGCGCTGGCCTTTACCCGCTCCCCATCGACGAAGAGTTCCACCGGAGCCGGTCCGGCGGTGACCGCGACCACCTGCCAGGGGGCGCAGCCCAGGGGCGCGACGAGGATCGACAGGAACGCCAGGAGCACGCCGGGACGACGGGTCCCCCGGCCGCACGGGCGGCGGAGACACGCTCTCACTGCCTTGCCTTCCATGCGCTCCACGCGTACCTGTGCCTCCTCAAATGGGGTCAAATCCGAACCGGGCCCGCCTTGCGCCCGCTCGGCGACGGCGAAATCTACCCCGGCTGGCCGGCCGCCGCCCGCTTGATAGACTCCCGCCCCCCGACCCCTGAGCCGGCCGAAATGCCGCCCCCTCTCTCGTGCGAATTCCAAGGATCGACATGAAACCGACAACCCAACCCGCTCGACCCCAATTTTCCTCCGGCCCCTGCGCCAAGCGCCCGGGCTGGTCCCTGGAAGGCCTCGAAAAGGCCCTGGTGGGCCGTTCCCACCGCTCGGGCCCGGCCAAGGGACGACTCCAGGCCGTCATCGAGCGCTCCCGGCAGCTCCTCGATATCCCCGAGGACTACCGACTCGCCATCGTTCCGGCCTCGGATACCGGGGCCGTGGAGATGGCCCTCTGGTCCCTGCTCGGGGCTCGGGGAGTCGACATTCTCGCCTGGGAAAGCTTCGGCCAGGGCTGGCTCAGCGATGCCGAAAAGCAGTTGAAGCTCGATGATTTGCGCGGGCTCACCGCGCCCTACGGCGAATTGCCCGACCTCTCCGAGGTGGATTTCCATCGGGATGTGGTGTTCACCTGGAACGGAACCACCTCGGGGGTCCGGGTGCCCCATGGCCAGTGGATTCCCGACACACGCGAGGGACTCACCGTCTGCGACGCCACCTCGGCGGTCTTCGCCATGGAGGTCCCCTTCGCGAAGCTCGACGTGGTGACCTGGTCGTGGCAGAAGGTCCTCGGCGGCGAAGCCTCCCACGGGATGCTGGCCCTCTCGCCCCGGGCGGTGGAAAGACTCGAGACCTTTACGCCGCCGCGCCCCCTGCCCAAGATTTTCCGCATGACCAAGCAAGGCAAGCTGATCGAGGGGCTCTTCCAGGGCGCCACCATCAACACGCCCTCGATGATTGCCGTGGAGGACGTCCTCGATGCCCTCACCTGGGCCGAGGAACTCGGCGGCCTGCCCGGACTCATCGAACGCTCCGAGGCCAACCTGGCCTGCATCGCCGACTGGGTCGCGCGCACGCCGTGGGTCGATTTTCTCGCCCAGGAGCCGGAAAACCGCTCGTGCACCTCGATCTGTCTGCAGATCGTCGATCCCTGGTTCCTCGACCAATCCCAGGAGGAACGCGCCCGGGCGGCCAAGAAGATCGGTAGCCTGCTCGACAGCGAGGGCGTGGCCTTCGACATCAACTCCTACAAGGAGGCCCCGCCCGGCCTTCGCATCTGGGGCGGGGCCACGGTGGAAACCGCCGACATCCAGGCGCTCCTTCCCTGGCTCGAGTGGGCGTTCGCGAAGATCAAGGCCGGCTAAACCCGGCGCCCCTGGCGCTAGTCCGTCGTCGACCCCGGGTCCTCGTCCGCGGCGGGGGCCTTGTCCACGGCACCCCCGAGTGAGACTTCGAGAGCTTGGAGGCGCTCGATGGTCTCCTGCTGGGTGCGGAGGCGATCCTTCTTGGCTTCGAGCTCGGTCCGCAGGGAAACGTAGAGCAATTCCTGGGTGTCGAGCTTCTTGGCCAGGCGGCTCTTGGCTTTGCGCATCTCTTCCTCGCCCTGGCGTGCCTTGGCCAACTCGGCCTCGGCGGTCGCGACCGCCTCGCTCTGCTCCTTTCGGAGCGCCTCTTCCCGGGCGGCCTCGGCTCCGGGCTCGGGCTCGGGCTTGGGCTGGAGTTCGATGCGCAAGCGTCGCACCTCGCCACCCAGGGCGTCGGCCTCCTGGCGCGCGGCATCCCGGGCCTGGCGGGCCTCCTCGAGTTCGGCCTCGCGCTCGAGCAACTCCGCCGAGGACGAGGCCCCCGGCGCCGTCGGCGCCGAGCTCGCGCGCCGGCGAGCCTTCTCCAGGCGCTTGCGCAGCTCAGCGACCTCCTCGGTGTGTTTGGAGAGCTTGCCGGACTGCTTCCCGAGCTGGTCCCGGGCGGATTTCAGATCCGCCGCCAATTTTTCGTTCTCCTCCCAGGCCTGGGAGGCCGAACCCGAGGCCGAACGGGCCCGGGCGGCGAAAAAGGCGGCGGCGAGTACGCCGATGAGTGCAAAGATCAAGGCTATGGCTTCATTCATGACGTCCTCTTTTGTACCACAATTTCGCCGACTTAGGCCTCGATCCGGTAGAAGGCGTTGAAGGGATTGGCAAGCTCCAGGCGTTCGAAGCGTCCGAAGCCCGCATCCCGGCAATATCGCTCGGCCCGGCCCGGGCCCCAGGCGGCTCCCAGCCCCTCGCCCCCATGGGCCAGGGATTGGGTCATGCAGTGCAGGGTGCTGAGCGCGTAAGTCAGCGCCCCGGCGGAATGCAGGTTTTCCTCGAGATCATCCCCGGCCTGGGGCTCGACCATCAGGTAGGCCCCCCCCTCGGCCAGGGCCGCGCGAATCTGGCCGAGCACGGCGAGGGGATCGACCACGTCGTGGATCACATCGAAGGTGGTGATGAAATCAAAGCCCGGGTCCGAGGGGATCGAGCCCCCGTCGACCTGGGCGAAGAAGACATTCTCGGCCCCCTCCTCCCGGGCGGCGCGCCGGGCGCGCTCGAGGGACGAGGCGTCCACATCGAAGCCATGGAACTCGGAGTTGGGATAGGCGCGCGCCATGGTCAGAGCGGCGACGCCCGAGCCGCAGCCCACATCCGCCACCCGAATCCCCGACTCCAGGCGCCCGACCACGTCGGGCATCGCCGGGAGCCACTTCCGGGTCAACATCAGCCGGGTCCCCGGACCGTTGGAGCGGGCAATCCCATCGATCATGTCGTCGCCGAAATCGCTGAAGGGCACCCCGCCCCCCTCGCGGCAGGCCTCGACCACCCCGGGAATGGCGCGATAGAGCGCGGGGACCATCTGGGTCCAACCCGCCAGGAAATAGGGACTCGACTCGTCGGCGAGGCAGGCCGCGTGCTCGTCGGGAAGGAGATAGGACTCGCCTTCCGGGGAGTACACCAAGATCCCTCCGGCGCTCAGGGTGGCCAGAATTTCCTCGAGATAGCGCGGCTGGAAACCCGTTCGCCCGGCGATTTCGGCGAGGGTGAGCGGGCCCTGGCCCTGGAGTTCACGAAAGAGTCCAGTGCGGTCGGCCACCGCCACCACGCCGAGCACCGCCGCCCCGGTGGTCATCTCCATGAACCGCCCCATGAACGCGCGCATCTCGTCTTTGTCCACCGCTGCCCCTCCTTCGATTCGTCCGGCCCGACCGCTTCAGCGCAGCCTGGAAACGTCGCTGAAGATCGCCATCACGACGACCAACGCAACCATCGTACAGGAGGACACGACCAGGGTTCCGTGCAGCCCCAGGGCATCGGCGCCAAACCCGGCCAGCAGAGCACCGATCGGCCCGCCTCCGGTGAACCCCACCTGATAGATCGCCAGCACTCGGCCCCTCCCCTCTTCGGGGGCCGCTTGCTGAAAGAGCGTCCGGCTGCAGTTGATGAAGACCGAACCGCCGAGTCCCCAGATCAGGACCAGCGCCAGAAGCGCCAGGAAGGGAACCCCGGTGGACACAACCAGCTGGCAACTCGCCCCCACCAAGAGCGCCAAGAGCGCCGCCTGACCCTTGCGGCCTACACCGCGGTAGCGCAGCACCATCGAGCCCAAGATCGTGCCCAGGGGAAAGAGCATGAGGACCAGGGAGAGGGCGTCGATACCCGCCTCGTAATAGTCGCGCACGAGCAGGGGGAAGATCACCCAGTAGGGGCCCACAAAGAGGATCCCGACGGCGACCACCAGCAGAAAGGGGCCGCGCAGGGCCGGGGTGCGCGCGACCTCGGCCATTCCGCCGGCCACTTCGCTCAATCGCAGGCGCCCGCGGATCAGGCTCTCCGGGCGAGCCGGCGGAAGCCGGGCGGCCGCCCCCGCGCCCACCACGAAGACAAGGGCCTGGACCACCAGCATGAAGGGGCTCCCGGTCAGGCGAGCCAGACCGGCCAACAAGGTGCCCACGGCTGAGGCGCCGAATTGGGCGGCGGTCATGGTTGTGACCCCGCGCATGAGATCGTCGCCGGCCACCCGGGTCAGCAGGCTGTCCCGGGCGGGCATGGAAAGCGCGCCCACGGTGCCCACCATCAGGCCGAACGCGATGAGGATCGGCAGATCCACTCGGCCGAGCCAGATCAGCCCGGCCAGAGCCAGCACCGGCACGGCGCCGATCAGGTGAAGGCCCACCAGCAGCCGGCGCGGATCCCAACGATCCGCCAGGGCGCCGGCGACCATCCAGACCAGCAGGCCGGGCAACAAGGTCGAGGTCTGGGCCACCCCGACCCACCCCCCCGTGGCCTGGAGTTCGTTCACGACGATCCAGCTAAAGAGGACCTGCTGCATCCCCATTCCGCCAAACCAACTCGCCACATTGGTCATGTAGGGAGCGAAGGCCGTGTTATCGGACCGGTCGGGAGGCGTCGCCGGGGCGAGGGATGAGTCCGATTCCAAGGGGGCACAACTCCGAAAAAGCAAAGGAGGCGCCGAGGGTACACGAACCCGAAGCCACGCGGGGGCTGGCGACCGCCCCGCCTCCCCCTACCCTCGGGTCCTCAACGGATGCCTCGACCCTCGCCGGGCCGAGCGAGAAAGCGAACCCTTTGCCCACCCCCGAACGCCTCCTCCGAGCCACCCGACAACTGCGCCAGGACGTGGGCGAGATGCGTTTCGGCGCGCCGGTCAGCCACGTCTACAACCCTCTCGAGTACGCCATGCGACCCCACCACGCGTATCTGCGGCGCTACGCCACCGGGCGCCGACGCGTGATCTTCCTGGGCATGAACCCCGGGCCCTTCGGAATGGCCCAAACCGGGGTCCCCTTCGGCGAGGTGGCCCTGGTGCGTGACTGGCTGAGAATCGAAGCTCCGGTGGGCCAGCCGCCCCACGTCAACCCCAAGCGCCCGATCCTGGGTTTTGCCTCCACCCGGAGCGAAGTCAGCGGAGCGCGCCTCTGGGGCGCGGTGGCCGATCGTTTCCCTCGACCCGAGGATTTCTTCCAGAACCACTTCGTCGCCAACTATTGCCCCCTGATCTTCATGGAGGAGAGCGGGCGCAACTGCACCCCGGACAAGTTGCCGGCCGGCGAGCGCGAGCCGCTCTTTGCCGCCTGCGACCGCTTCCTCGCGAGCCTCGTGCGGATCCTCGAACCCGACTGGGTGATCGGGGTTGGGGCCTTTGCCGCCCGCCGGGCGGAGGCCTGTCTCGCCGACCATTCGATCCAAATCGGGCAGATCCTGCATCCGAGTCCGGCCAACCCTCGGGCCAACCGGGATTGGCGGGGCGAGGTCCGCGACCAACTCGAAGCCCTCGGGCTCTGTCGGGGCTGATCGCCCCACCGCCTCCCCAGCGGCGAAAAGGCCCGACGGCCTCTGGTGAAGCCCCGAGCGAGCGTTACCCTTGGCCGCCGAATCCAAGCAAGGAGAGACTCGATGATCGGACGAACGACCCAGAAACTCCTTCTCCCCGTAATCCTGGCCGGCACCCTGTGTCTCGGAGCCTGCTCGGACGGGAATGCGACCCCCGCCCAGGAAGCGGCCAAGAGCACCCCGGCGGCCAAGGCCCCGGCTCCGGCCAAGCCCCCGGCGATTCCCTCGCCGGAGCCGCCGACAAGCGCCGCCAACCCCCTTCCCTCTTTCCAAGGAGATGACGTGGCCATCGACGCCCTCGACGCCTTCATCGCAGAATCCTCCATCGACAAGAGCCAGCCCCGCTGGAAGAGTGCTCTCCCTATGCCGCCCAAGGTCGAATTCGACAGCGGCAAGACCTATTACTGGCACCTCAACACCAATGTCGGGCCCATCAAGGTCAAGCTGATGCCCGAGACGGCCCCGATGCATGTGAGCAGCACCGTCTACCTCACCCGCCTGGGTTTCTACGACGACGTGATCTTTCACCGCGTGATTCCCGGCTTTATGGCCCAGGGCGGCGACCCCGACGGCATGGGACGCGGCGGACCGGGCTACAAGTATGCGGGCGAATTTGACTCGGCCGTCCGCCACGATCGGCCCGGCCTGCTGAGCATGGCCAACTCCGGCCCCGGAACCGACGGCAGCCAGTTTTTCCTGACCTTCGTCCCCACCCCTCACCTCAACGGCAAGCACACCATCTTTGGCGAAGTCGTCGACGGCCGGGAGACCCTGAAGGCTCTCGAGGATCAGGGCAGCCGGGGCGGCCGCACCAAGCAACGCCTGGTGATCGAAGAGGCGACGGTGAACGTCGAGTAGTCGCGTCCGAAGCCCACCGGGGCCGGCGCCTGGGACTCAGCGCGCCGGGCACTCGCTGAGTAGCCCGTGGCGCGCCAGGGAGAAACGACCCGACTCGGAAGCGCCGCCATAGAGCAGCCCGCGCAAGCGCTCCTCGATGGCTTCCGGCGCCTGGCCGGGAACCAGGAGCGCCTGGACCCAGAGCGCGGGGTGAAAGGCCTCGGCCCCGCCAAGACCGGCGAGGCCGGGAGAGAAGCGCTCGACCTTCAGCGAGAACTGGGCTTCGAGGACGGCCTGGACGGCTTTCGCCTTGCTCCGGGCGGCTTCGTTCGCATCGTCCACCGCCGCCAGGTAGAGGCTCGCGGGACCGCGTGCCCCCTTTGCCCGGCCTCTCCTCAAGCGGGCGAGCGCGGCGGGGAGTACCTCGTCGAGCCGTCGATGGAGTTCACGCTGAGACAGGGGCGGCTCGGGCGCCTCGCCCCGAGCCTCAAGCTCGGCCTGATCGCCCCGCCAGAGGCAACAGAAAAGGCGGCCCTGGGTGGTCACCCTGCGCTCCACCCGATCCGGCTCGAACTCGGTCAGCTCGATCTCAACCGACGAATTCCAGTTCGCCTCGAACCGGTTGCCCTCGCTTCCCGGAGCCAGGGCCCGGGCAGATTTCGGCGGGTCGAGGACCTGGACGGCGAAGCCGAGGCCCTCACGCCCCCCGGCCCAGGCCCCGTAGGCCCCGGACTCGCTGTAGAGGACATCGCCCTGCTCGAAGCGGCACGCCGAAACGGCTCCCGCTAGGGCCCTGGGAACCGGCCATGCGAAGCCCTCGATGAACTCCATACGCGCGAAAATCCCTCTCTCTCACCGTCCCCCCTGGACGATCGCCCCAAACATAGTGCCTTCCAGCCGGTCCTCCGAGTCCTCAGGAACAGTCCAAGGGCGAAGAGGCGGAACCAACGCCTTTTTTAAAAAAACCACGGCACCAGACTGCGGAATCCGGGGACAAAGAGTCGCATCGGAGCGAAAAAGATTAGAGCTCGAAAAATGAACTTTTCCTTCTGTTTTCAAGGTCTTAAGTGCCTCTCAATCAGCTCCCACGCGCACTCCGCCACATCCGCTAGACTAGGGCACTCGAATCCATTTTGTTCTAGTATCTAATCATCGAATAATCACTCCCACCCCGGAGGGAAAGCAGTTTGTCCGCCGATCTACGACCCCCCAGTCAGGCTGACTCCAGCGAGTCGGCCGATTTTTGTCTGACCCCCGAAGAAATCGCTCGCGGCCGCCAGGCATTCGAAGGCTGTCTTGAGACCTTCAAGGCCGGCGACCCTCGGCGCCTCGCCGAGGAGGCCCTCGACATTCTGGCCGCGGTGATCAGCGGTGGCGTCTGCGCTGGCCAGGACTTTCCGTGGCAGCAGGTGCGCGGCTACCACGCCGCCCTGACGCTCTCCATCGTCCGGGAGCCCGGCTCGCCCAGTCGGATCGAGGCCCTGCTCTGCCGCCACGACGACACGCGGAAATTTCAGCAGGTCGCCGACCGCTACGCACCCAAACAGATCCAGCGCATGAACAACTGCCTCAAGAAGATCGCCGAGGAGTGCAAGCGCCTGGGCTTCATGGAGGAGAGCGAGCCCGAAACCGACAATCCGGCGGCTCGCTCCAAGAGCGCCCAGCAGCGCCAGGTCGGTGAGGGTGAAGTTCGGGCCCTGATCGCCGCCAGCTTGATGGATTCGACCTGCCAGGGCCCGCGAGACGCCCTGATGATCGGCCTCGCCTTCGCGGGCGGGTTGCGCACCGTCGACCTCGTCAACCTGAACCTCGACAACATGCATTTCGACGCCAAAAGCGGCCGGGTGAGCGTTAAGTTCAAGGCCCCGGGCGCCAAGCGCGCCCGGCATATCCCGCTTCCCAACGACCAGTTGATCGCCCTCGAGGACTGGCTCGCGGCCCGTGGGCGCGATGCCGGACCCCTCTTCTGCCCCACCGCGCGCTCGGCCGAAGTCAACGTCAAGCGGATGACCGCTGCGCAGATGCGCGAGCTCTGCGAGCTCCGGTCGGAGCAGGCCGGCGTGACACCCTTTGCCCCCAACGACCTCGCACGCAGCGGGCTGCTCGGGGGCGATACGAGCAAACGAAAGCGTCGTCCGGCGGATCGCCAAACCGCCCAGTCCTCGGCCTCCCCGCTCTACGGTTCGGATCCCGACGCCGAGCAGGAAGACGAGCAGACCGCGGCCCGGATTCACTTCCCCTACCGCGCCCGGCCCAGCCTCTAGATTCCCCACCGTTCCCGATCCCAAGAAACTTCTTGGGGATCAGGATCCTGGGGTGTATCCTTTTCCCTACGAACGGGTGCGGAATTCGTGCGGACCAGGACGCCTGGGGAGATCGCGACGACCTGTCGCGCCGCACCCATCCTGCATACACTCACCCCCTCACCCTCTCACCCGAGGCCGGTTTCCGTGCTCCAAGCGGAGCCCACCACTGGAGAGCGAGGAGTAGCCATGACCGAGGGAAGCCCCCAGGGAACGGAGCCCAAGCGTCGCCAGCACGCACGCGCCGCGGTTGCGCTCCCCGCGCGCATCTCGACGGTTTCGCCCCAGACCGACCCCGACACGGGCAAGGCCTATTTCCGGGCCTCCACCGAGACCTGCGAAAACGTCTCGCGCAGCGGCGCTTTCGTGATGACCCTGGAGCCGATCCTCGAGGGTCAACAACTCCTGATCGAAATCGACCTGCCCTCGGGCCACGAGGTTTCGACCCTCGGACGCGTTTGCTGGTCGCGAGCGAAACTGCCGTCGGACCGGGACCCTCGCCATCCGGGCTTCGGGGTCGAATTTGTCAGCGGTTCGCGCAAGAACTACGACCTCTTCGAGCGCTACGTCGAAGAAACGATCCAGGAGAAAGGCCCCGCCGACTGAGGCCCCGGAGCGCTCGTCGGAAAACGGCGACCGCAGCCCAACCGCCTCGCATCCTATTCCGCCTATACTTGGACACGCCCGAGTACCCGGGCGAGCAAGGGGATCAGCGTGGGAATCGCGGGGCAGCGGCAGCGGGGTCGAGACTACGGTCGCATGGGCCTGGCCCCTTTCCTTCTCGCTTTCACCGGGCTCGCTTCTGTCCTTCTGGCCCCCGCCGCGTCCGCCGCCGAGCCCGACTCCTCGGGCGGAAGCGAAGCCGACTTCCTGCCCGCCCAGGACATCCCCTCCCCCGACGGACTCTCGGGGGACGATCTCTACCAGCGCGTTCTCGACAACCGCTTCGACGCCTACGACCAGGAGTTTGAGGTCGTCTCAGGGGACGGCGCCGGGCACTTCTCCCGAGTCGAGTTAAACCTCCGCTACATGAACTTTCGCGAGCGAAGCAAGCGGGTGCTCTCGAAGACTATCGCCAAGTATTTCGGCCCCCCGGATGTCCGCCACCTCGGCTACCTCGTCATCAACAAGGCCAAGGGGCCCGATGACCAGTTCGTCTACCGGCCGAGTTCGCGCAAGGTGCGCCGAGTGAACGTTCGCGGAGAAAGCCTCGCGGGCACAGACTTCTCCTTCGAGGACGTGGTGCCTCCAGAATTCGAGGACGGTCGCCACTTCCGGCTGGCCGACGCCCAGGTCGGCGAGATCGAGACCTACGTGGTCACGGTGATCCCGCACCCGGAGACCGAATCCCAATACTCAAAGATCGTGATCAGCCTGGAAAAGGAGCATTTCGTGCCGCTGCAAACGCTCTACTGGGACAATAAACGCGTGCTGATCAAGCAGCTCGATGCCGATCCCAATTCCCTTGAGAGCTTCGAGGCCCCGAGCCCCGAGAGCGCGCAACAAGACGAGGAGGGCGAGGCCGAAGGCCCGGCGCCCAAGGTCGTCTGGATCGCCCGGCGCGCGCGCATGACCCAGTTGCGCAGCAACCACTTCTCAAGCCTGGACATCCAACGCTTCGAGGCCAACCCCGGCCTCCGGGACCGGGACTTCTCCCAGCGCGAGCTCACCTCTTCGCGCTGAACTTGATCCGGGCCCGGGGCAGGCTCAGCCCTTCCGGCGGTAGAGACCGGTCAGATCCCGGACCGCACCGCGTGCGGCGTCGGTGGCCAAGAGCGCGTAGACGCGCAGGGCCTCGGAAACCTGTCGATCCCGCCCTTCGGGCGACCAGGCCGCCTCGCCCTTGGCCTCTATGCGCGCCCGGCGATCGGCGAGTTCGGCCTCGGAAACCACCAACTCGATGCTCCGCTCGGGGATATTGATGCGAATGCGATCCCCGGTCTCCACCAGGCCGATGGTGCCCCCCTCGGCAGCTTCGGGGGAGACATGGCCGATGGAGAGCCCGGATGTGCCGCCGCTGAAACGCCCGTCGGTGATGAGCGCACACGCCTTGCCCAGCTTCTTCGACTTGAGGTAGCTGGTGGGATAGAGCATCTCCTGCATGCCCGGCCCGCCCCGCGGCCCCTCGTAGCGGATCACGACGACGTCGCCGGCCTCCACCTTGTCGGTCAGGATCGCGTCGCAGGCCGCCTCCTGGGATTCGTAGATCTTGACCGGCCCCTCGAAGACCCAAACCGATTCGTCCACGCCCGCCGTCTTCACGATGCAACCGGCCTCGGCGAGGTTGCCGTAGAGCACCGCCAGACCGCCGTCGGCGGTGTGGGCATGGGACGTTTCGCGAATGCACCCCGCCTCGCCGTCGTCATCCGGCGCCTCGAAATATTTGTCCTGGGAGAAGGCCACGGTGGTCCGCACGCCGCCGGGCGCCGAGAGCGCCCGCTGGCGGGCCCATTCCGTCGCCCCCGGGAGGCGAATATCCTCGCGCTCAATGGCCTCACCGAGGCTGGCGGAGTGCACCGTGGGCACGTCGAGGTTGAGCTTGCCCGCGCGTTCGAGGGAACCCAGAATCGTAAAGATGCCTCCGGCATGGCCCACATCCTCGACGTGATCGTGGGACGAGGGCGCCACCTTGCAGATGCACGGCGTCTGCCGCGAGATGCGATCGATGTCGCTCATGCTGAAAGCCACGCCGGCCTCGTGGGCCGCGGCCAGCAGGTGAAGCACGGTATTCGTCGACCCCCCCATGGCGACATCCACGGTCATGGCGTTTTCGAAGGCCTCGAAAGTCGCCACGCTGCGCGGAAGAACCGAATCGTCGCCCTCGACGTAATGGCGCCGGCAAAGGTCGACGATCGTCTTGCCGGCCTGTTCGAAGAGTTCCCAGCGCAGGGCGTGGGTGGCGAGCAGGGTCCCGTTGCCGGGCAGAGAGAGGCCAATGGCCTCGGTCAGGCAGTTCATACTGTTGGCGGTGAACATGCCCGAACACGACCCGCAGGTGGGACAGGCCGAACGCTCGATGATGTCGACCACATCGTCGGAGACGTCGTCGTTGCCCGCCTGGATCATGGCATCGATAAGGTCGATCTTGTCCGAGGACGAGAGCGGGTTGCCCGCCTTGTCGTGGGTCCCCACGGCCTTGCCCGCCTCCATGGGGCCACCGGAAACGAAAACCGTCGGCACATTCAAGCGCAGGGCGGCCATCAGCATGCCCGGGGTGATCTTGTCGCAATTCGAGATACAGATCAGGCCATCCGCCACATGGGCGTTGACCATATATTCCACGCTGTCGGCGATTAGGTCTCGGCTGGGCAGGGAATAGAGCATGCCCGCGTGACCCATGGCGATGCCATCATCCACCGCGATGGTGTTGAACTCGCGCCCCACGCCGCCCGCCTCCTCGATGACCCGCTTGACCTGCTGCCCCACCGGATGCAGGTGGACATGGCCGGGCACGAACTCGGTGAAGCTGTTCGCGATGGCGATGATGGGCTTTTCGAAATCGTCGTCGTCCATGCCCGTGGCGCGCCAGAGTGAGCGGGCCCCGGCCATGTTCCGGCCGTGGGTGGTCGTGCGACTGCGGTAGGGTTTCGTCATCTCTCGTCCTTCCTTTGTGCCCCCACTCGGGGCCGATCAGAGCCCGGTGAAGCCTTCGACAGCCGCGCGCATGCGCGCGTGGACATCCCGGCGCAGGGCCTTCTTGGTGAGGTCATGAGAGCGCCCGTGCAGAACCTCGGCGAGTTCGGCGGCGCGCGCCCGGGCGGCCGTGTCGGCCTCGCCGTCGGCGACCACGCGATCAAAATAGCCCGACTCCACGGCGCCGGTGGGAGAGTAGATCTCGGCGGCCGTGGTGGCCCGGGTGAGATGCCGGCGACTCAGGCGATCGGCGGCCAGCACCAGGGCAAAATCGGGCAGGGTCATCTTGATGGCCACCTCGTTGAGGCCGATTTTATAGGCCCCGTCGCTGCCGATGCGTTCGTCGGCGGCCAAGCAGAGCACGGCTCCCATGGCCAGGGCGTGGCCGGTGACGCCGAGCACCACCGGCACCGGGGATTCGAAAATTCGCTGGGCGAGGAGAGCCCCCTTGAAGACCAACTCGCGCACGGCGTCCGGGCCCTGGCTCATGACCGAGAGATCAAAACCCGCAGAAAAGCGCCCCGGCCGGCCCACCATGGCCACCGCCCCGGCGCCCTCTTTCTCGGCCCGATCGAATGCGCCATGAAGCGCGTCGAGCATGGTGTGGGAAAGCGCGTTGGCCTTGCCATCGTCGAGGCGAATCACGGCGACCGCCCCCTCCAGGGTGTACTGCATGGGCACTTCGGCCATATCTCTCTCCTTTGAACGCGTCCCCGACCGTGGGTTCGTATCGTCAGGCGTGTCACGGCGCCTGCCTTGGGTCGTGTCGCTGATTTCGATGCGGTTCCAGAGCATATCAGCCGCCCGGCCGAATCTCCTCCCGACCCGCATTTGAGTGGGAGGCCCAGGAAAAGCGAGAACGGGGTAGAGTTCTCGCCACCCCTCTTCGTCCCCAGTCGGCCCCTGGTTCGTGAGTCCGGCCGGCCCACTCAGGAGCCCTTATGCAACCCCTCCCGGACGTTTCCCACGCCCCCATCGGCGCGATCCCCTACCCGTCGGCGAACCCCTTCGAGATTCACCATATCCTCCGCAAGCTCGACGAGACCCCGGACCAGCCGGTCTACGGCAGCCTGCTTGTCCCCGAGCAACCGGCCCGGGAGCCCATGCCCTGCGTCGTGGCCTGCCACGGGAGCCTGGGATGGCGGGGCCACCACCACGAGCACATGGTGCGCTGGCTCGAGAGCGGCATCGCGGTTTTTCGAGTGCACAGCTTCGACGCGCGCAGCGTCGCGAGCATCGTCGAAGATCAGATGGCCGTCACCCACGCCATGCTTCTCGCCGATGCCTATCAGGCCCTGACCCTGCTCGGCCAGCACCCGCTCATCGACGGCGACCGGGTGGGCGTCTCGGGCTGGAGCCTGGGCGGCACCGTCGCGCTCTACGCCGCGTGGTCGCCCATCGCCGAAGCCCTGGCCCCAGGCGGCGAGCGCTTCGCCGCCCACCTTCCCGTCTACCCCGCCGCCCATATTCGACCCGAGGAAAAGCGCTGGACCGGAGCCCCGATCCGGGTGCTCCACGGCGCCGACGACGACTACACGCCGGTGGGCTTCGTCACCGACCTCGCCGACGAATTGCGCCCCCACGGCGTGGAGATCGATGTGCGCGCCTACCCCGGCGGCCACCACTCCTTTGATTCCGTCGACCCCATGGCGTGGCTTCCCCAGGCCATTCGCCTGGGGCGCCGCACGACCACCCTCGATGCCCAGGGTGACATGTGGGTGGAACTCGAGGACGGCGAGCGCAAGAGTCTCAACGAACCCGCCGAACGCCTGGCCGGCTTCAAGGCCGCAGCCAACGTCGGCGCGCATATCGGCGGCCACTGGGCCGCTCGTCGCCAGGGGCTGGCCGATAGCGAAGGCTTCTTCCGGGAAACCCTGCTTGGCGAGGCGCCAACGACCTGATCGCTGCCCGGGACACGGCGGCGGTGGCAATGGCGGCGGTAGCGACGGCGCAAAAAAAAAGCGACGGCCTCGAAAGGCCGCCGCTCGTGTACGGTCTACCCGGTGGTTCTTACTCGGGTGCAACCATGGTGGCTTCGGGGCCCTTTCGGCCTTCGCCGGGCTCAAAGTTCACCCGCTGCCCTTCGCTCAGGGTCTTGAAACCGCCGTCACCCACAATGTTGGAGTAATGGACGAAAAGATCCTTGGAACCATCGTCGGGAACGATGAAGCCGAACCCCTTCTCGTCGCTGAACCACTTGACTGAACCACTTGCCATTATTTCCTCTGCATTCCCCCCAAGTCTCCGGAACGCCTCCGCGATTCCCCCGGTCGTCGAAGCCAACCCCCCACCCTTGAGTGGGTGAAGCTGGCCCGTGTCTGAACGGGCGGATGCGCGGTGCGAGGCCATCGGCTTCGCGCTCGCCCGAAGGCGAGCCGCAAGAAGGAGGAACTCTTTCTCTTTTACTTGCGATCGCAATGATCGAATGAATGCCCACCCGCCTTGACTCCACCTTGGAATCCCCGCCCGGGCCAGAGGCCTGAACGGATCGCGGTTTCGGACGGCGCGTAACGTAGGTCAATTGCGCGCGATATGCCCGACCCCACCCCCTTGGGGCAAACAAAGCCGAAATCCGGGGCCGGGAGTCGCCCGAGCCCGGGTCCATCAGCGGGTCCATCAGCGGGTCCATTAGCGGGTCCATTACAAGGTCATAAGCCCGGATCGGATGCGCCGAAATCAGCCCAGGAAATACTCGGACATGGGGGTGGAAACCAGGCAGCTGAGGTCGAGGAATGCGGTCACGCTCTCCATCATCCGCGCCAGCCGGCGCTTGTACTCCTCCTCGTTATCGCAGTCGTACCAGGCATGGGGGCTACTGAGCGCCTCGATGGGAAAGGTTTCCTCGACGATGCCGTCGAGGGCCGGCGCGCCCGGGGTCAGGGGCCTGAGCACCGCGTTGCGGACGTAGGCCGTGGTCGACTGGGTTTCCAGGGCCACCTGGCGGTGCTCGATGTTCCAGCGGTCGAAGAACTCGTCGTCGCTCAGGCCCGGCAGGCGGTTGATGCAGGTGACGAGGTTGGCGCCCGGGGCCCGCTCCCCCAACGGAGGCTGGTGGACCATGGGCCGAGATTCGGCGACGAGGTAGCCCGCCAGCCCGGCTCCGTGGGGCGAGAGCGCCGCCTCGCAGGGGCCGCGGTCATCGGCACTCTCGAGCCAGAAAGTCACCAGGCCGCGCAGGGAGGGGTCGCTTCGAGCGATCTTCACCGCCGCGCCGGCGGCCACGTGCTCGTCCTCGACATTGACCGAAATCTGCCCCGCGCCCGCGGCGCGCAGGGCCGGTGCGGCTTTCTCGACCAGCCCGGCCCGCAGGTCGGCCCCGGGACGCGCCGCCTCTGCCTCGATCACGTAGACCAATTTTTCCAACGTCTCTCCTCTCTTCGCCCCACTCGGCTGGGCCCGCAGAAATCGCGGGAACCCCAAATCTAGCCCTTCCCGGGGCTCGGGCTAGCGCCGCTGACTGGTGTACCCTGCCCCGACTCGGACATTTCCACCCGCACTTGCCACCCGTCCTTGCCTCTCGCGCCTTGTTCTCGCTTCCATTCGCCTCCGCTCGGAGCCACCCGGAGCGCGTCATTCGCAACTCAACCCCGGGCGCTCCAGCGCCCTTCGAAAACCCAAGAAATCGGAGAACCCCATGCCCTCGACCCTCGACCTATCCCCCGACGCCCTGCTCAGCACCACCCGCGCCGTGCGCAAGCGCCTGGATTTCGACCGCCCGGTCGATCCCCAGCTGATCCGCGAATGCCTCGAGATCGCCCTCCAGGCCCCGAGCGGCTCGAATAGCCAGGGCTGGCATTTCGTGGTGGTCACCGACGAGGCCAAGCGCCAGCGCATCGGAGAACTCTACGCCCAGGGCTTCGACATCTACCGGAACATGCAGCAGAGCGCCCACGCCCTGGCCGAGGCTCAGGACGACACCGCGGACGCTCAGCAAATGGAGCGGGTGGTCGATTCCGCCGAATACCTCGCGGCGAACCTGCACCGGGCGCCGGTCATGTTGATCCCCTGCGTCACCGGGCGCACCGATGCGCTTCAGGGCAAGCCCGCGGTCATCGCCCACGCGAGCCAATACGGCTCGGTGCTCCCCGCCTTCTGGAGCTTCATGCTCGCGGCCCGGGCCCGGGGCCTGGGCACCGCCTGGACGACCATCCACCTGATGTACGAGGAGGAGATCGCCGACCTCCTGGGCATCCCCTTCGCCGAGGTCACCCAGTGCGCCCTCTCGCCCGTGGCCCATACCCTGGGCACGGATTTCAAGGCGGCCCGGCGCCACGACCTCGACTCGGTAATGCACGTCGATACCTGGTAAGCGACACCGGGTAGGCGGTATCGGCTAAGCCGCCGCTGAAATTTGCCTTGTCGGTTCCGGCGCCTAAGGGCGCCGGAACCGCTGGCGGCGTTCGAGTCGCCGGGCAAAATTCGCCTGGAGAGCGGGATCGTCCGCGAGTTCGGCGTCGATGAGGGCGGCGCTCTCGGGCCCGGGCGGCGATACGGAGAGATCGACCAAGGCCTCGAGCCCTCGGCCCCCGTAGCGCGTGAGTTCGAGCACCTCGGCCCGGGCCAATCCCTGGAGCCACGACGGGAGATCGGGATAACGGGCCAGGGAAGCGGCCAGGCGAAAGCGGACCAGGGAGAAGCTGAGATCCCGGGTGAGGAAGGCCATCTCAAGGGCCTCGAGCGCCGCAGCGTCGGCCTCGGCGCCGGTTCCCGGCCCGGATTCGGTCCCTGGTTCCAGCCCGGGTTCAAGCCCGGGTTCGAGCGCCCAGGCTTGCTGAGCCCGGAGCTTTTCCCCGCGCAACTGTTCGGCATACACCAGCCGGGCCCAGCCGCTGCCGCTGGCGGGCGCGCGTTCGAGCGCCGCCCGCTGAGCGCTCACCCCGGCGCCGATTTCGCTCAGGGCAAGATCCGGGCGCGACGCTTCCCGGCGCGCCTGCTCAAGGCGCAGGAGCGCAAGGTTCCCGTAGGCCGCGGGGTCCACTCGGTTGCCCCCGGCGCCCGCGGTGGCGGCCTCCAGGGCCGCGATGCCCTCGCTCAGGGTGGCGGCGTCCGGCGCCTGGCCCCGGCCAAGGGCGAGCACCAACGGGCCGGCGGGGCGCGCTTCAAGCGCGACCCAAGCCCGGCTGCCCGCGGCAAAAAAGAGCCCAAGCCCCAGAGCCAAAATAGCCGCCGCCGAGACCAGGGATGCCCCCGAGCGCGCTGGGCCGGGCGGCGAACCCGCGGCCATCAGTTGACGTAGTACTTCGAGGCGTTGCGGTAATAGCTGTCCCCGTAGCCCCCGTACTCGGCGCCGCGCTTGGTGTCGATCCGGCTCATGGCGACCCCGGCCACGTCCACCCCGAATTGGCGCATGCGGTGAACGGCCTCCTGAGCGGCCTGCCGGGGGGTCTCTTCCCATTTGACGACGAAGACCATCTTGTCGCAGATGCGGCCGAGCACCATGGCATCGGAGACGAGCAGCACCGGCGGCGAGTCGACGACCACGAGATCAAAATCGGTCTTCAGTTTTTCGAGCAGGGTGCGCATGCTCTCGGAGCCGAGCAGGTCGGGCGCATTGCCGGCGCCCTGGATCGTGGGCAAGACCCGCAGGCCCGAGTCGGCATCGTCGAACAGGACATCGTCCAAGGAGGCCTCCCCCGCCAAGTATTCCACCAGCCCTGCCTCGGGACTGAGCCCCAGGCCCCGGGCCACCGCCGGCCGGCGCAGGTCGGAATCGACGAGCACCACGCGCTTGCCCGAGCGCGCCACCGAGCGCGCCAGGGAAATCGCCGAAGTGGTCTTGCCCTCGGAGGGCAGCGACGAACTGAAGATCACCGCCCGGGGCGGCACATCGACATTCGAAAGCAGCAGCGCCGTGCGCAGGCCCCGCATGGACTCGCCGTAAACCGAGAGCGGCCGAGCCAGCACGTAATCCGGGGGCGAGAGCGCGGCGCCGTCGACCTCGGCGTCGGCCCCAGAGATCTCGGGAATCGAGGCCAGCAGGGGCAGGCCCAGGGCATCCTCAAGCTGGCGGCTGCTGCGAAACCCGTTGTCCAGGCGCTCAAGCAAGAAAACCACGCCGAGGCCCACGAGCAGCGAGGCCAGAAAGCCCGCCGCGGCAAAGAGCCCCTTGCGCGGGTAACTCGGGCCCGCGGGCACCGCGGCCTGGGAAATGATCCGAGCGTCGGCCTCTTGAATGCCCTGCTGCTCGCTGGTTTCCTTGAAGCGGCCCAGGAAAGATTCGTAGAGGGCCCGGTTGGCGGCGGCCTGGCGGCTCAGCTCGCGCAGGCCGATGCGCGCCTCTTCCCCCGCCGAACGCTGGCTCTGCTCGTCGGCCAGGCCCTCCTCGAGGGACCCGACCCGGGAGCGCGCCACCATGACCTCGTTCTCAAGGTTCGTCACGATGCGCTTCAGCTCGGCCTCGATCTGCAGAACGAGATCCTCGCTCTGGGCGCGGATATTGATCATGCGGGGGTGGCGATCGCCATAACGCGATTGCAGCTCGGCCTGCTCCCGGGCGAGCTCGGCCTGCTTGCGGCGCAGGTCCTGAATCACCTCGGAGGCGAGCACCTCGGCCAAGGAGTCGACCCCCGAGCCCGAGGCGAGCAGCCCACTCACGTGGCGAAAGCGCGCCTGGCTCTCGGCGAGGTGCGAGCGGCCCAAGATGAGCTGGGCGTTGATCTCCGAGAGCTGCTGCTCGTCGACGGTGATGCCCTGGCTCACGACGAGCCCGTGCTTCGAGCGGTAGGCCTCGACCAAACGCTCAGATTTTTCAACCTCGGCGCGCAGGGCGCCCAGGCGCTCGTTGAGCCAATCCGTGGCGCGCTCGGTGGCTTCAAATTTGGCCTCGAGCTGCTCGACGAGGTAGAGCTCGGCCAGGGCATTGGCCACCCGGGCCGCCTTGGCGGGCTGCTCCGATGTGAAGGCAATCGAGATCACGTAGGAGCTGCGCCCCACCCGGGAAACCGCCAGGGCCTCTGAGAAGCTCTCGATGAGCCGAGTCTCTTCGAGGGCCAGCCGGGCCTCCTCGCTGGGCTCCTCGGGCTCGCCCGGCGCCAGGCCGCTCAGCCACTCCGTGAACTGCGCCAGGGCCCCGGGCTCGCGCAGGGCCGGGTTGAACTCGGGGTCGTTCTCCAGCCCCAGGGCCTCGATGGTGCGCAGGGCCAGGGAGCGCGAGCGGATCACCTGGATCTGGCTCTCGATGGTGGAAGCATCGGGGGAGAGCCCCGAGAGGACCGAATCGAGATCCGCCACGTTGCGGTCCCGGGGGTCGATGAGCACCTCGGCGCTGGCGGTATAGAGAGGCGTCAGCTGAAAGGTGACGAGGAGGACCAGCGACGTGATGAGCAGCACGCATCCCGCCAGCGCCCAGCGGCGCCGGCGCAGGGCGCGGATGATCTCGGCGACGTCGATCTCGACATCGTCCGGCTCGGCGGCAGAGAACTGCTCAGCTTGTTCCAAGAGAGGTGCCCGCTCCACTGTCCAGAAGTCCGGAATCCAGCCCGGACGCTACGCGACCCCGCGCATTCCCCACGGTTCCTGGGAGGGGTGCGTCCGCGCTCGGGCTGTTTCGGCCCTAGTACTGGAGCAGCACGCCCAGGGTGACCTGGTTCCGGGTATAACTCTGACCGGCTACGTTCGAATCCCGGTCGTCGAAATTATAGGTCAGGTCGAGGTGGACCATGCGCGAGAGCGTGTAATCAATCCCCGCCGAAGCGCGATAGCCGGTGTCGTCCCGGGGGAGTCCCTCGTAATTGGCATCGTAGTACGCGAAATCGCCCTTTAGGGAGATGGCCGGGGTCAGCTCGTGGCTTACCCCGAAGCCCCCGATGGAATAGAGGACACCGCCGGCGCCCGGAATCGTAGAATCCGCCACCTCGCGCGAGGCGGTGACCGTCACGCTGGTAAGCTTGGTGGCCTCCCATTTCAGGTTGGCCCCGAAGGAGACGCCGCTCACGTCCTTGAAGGCCGCGCTGTCGTAGCTCTGGTCGAGGTAGCCGACGTAGGCCTCGCCGGAGATCAGGTTGGTGATCTCCGAGGAAACACCCACGGCCACGTTATAGCCGTCGGAATCCTGGCTCGGGTTGCCGGAGGTGATGCTGGGGTTCTCAAAATCGCGGTTATTGAAGGTGCCGCGCACAAAGCCGCTATAGCCCGGGGAGAACTCAAAGCCGGCCTGGGCAGTGGCCTGCCAGATATCGCGGTTGCGGTATTTCTGGCTGTCGTCGTCGTAATCGTACTGGTCGAATTGCGCGCTGACCGCCAGGTTCAACTGATCGAGGCGGTGGTTGCCGACAAGGCCCGCCTGGAGCAGGTCGTAGAGCACGGGGTCGGGGGTGGTCGTCGAAATGATACCGCCACGTGCCTCGGTGAGTTGCTGATAGCCCACCGAGCCCTGCACATTGCTCGACTCGAGCACGTCGAGCTGGCCGGCGCCGCCGACGCCCCAGTTCAGGCTGTCCTGGCTCGTGTAGTCGGCGTAGAGATCGCCGCCCACGAAGCCGCCAATGGAGAGCTTGTTGCGCGACCAATCGGACTCGTAGGCCAGGGAGGGCTCAACCTTGAAGCGCCCATCGTCCTTCGCGAGGCTGCCCTCCTGGGCCAAGATATTGTCATCGTACCCGGCGGACACGTTGAGTTTCGGGTAGGCGGTGAAGCCCCCGAATTTCGCTCCCGCCGCGTCGCTCTCGGGGGCGACGCGATCGGTCACGCCATAGGGAAGCTCAAGCTCCTGGGCGCCCGCCGCCGGAGCGATCAGCGCCGCGGCGACCACGGCAAAAAGGATCGAGCGCAGGGTGCCTACAAAGTGTCGGTTCGTTTTCACGGGAAGTTTCCTTTTCAGGAGTATCGATTCAGGAATCGAGCGTGAGCTTTTATGTCAAGCCAGGGTTTAAAGGACGACTCGGACTCAGCAGCTTTCGGAAGCGCAGACCACCTCATCCTGGGGCGGCGGCGGCGTCGGGGCCTGGCGCTTGGGGGTTGCGGCGTCCTGGCCGGTCTCGGCCTTGGCCGTCTGCACGCCCTTGCCTAGGGCGCTCTGCTTGGCGGCCAGCTGGGCGCCAATGGCTGCGGCGGCGGCCTGGGAGGTCAGGCCCGAAGCCTTCTCGCCGATGGCCTTGTCCACAGCGGCCCACTGGGCCTCGCTGATATCCGCGGGCAATGCGTCGAGGATCTGCTGGGCTCGGGCCACCGCGTCGTCGCCCTGGAGATCGCCGAAGATATTGGAGATCTGCGCCTCAAGGGCCGCCGGATCTCCCTTGGTGCTGTCGAGGATGTTTTGGATGACCTTCTGCCGCTCGGCCGCCAGGGAATCCGCCGCCACGGCGCCACCCGCCGCCACGGCGAGAATCATCACGAGAGCCACCGCAAAGGCGGTTCCAAAACTCAGCCAAAGCGCCGGAGCTCGGCCCGCACGCAAGAAACCATCAAATCGCCGCATTGTTTTCTCCTCCAAGGGGATTGCCGATCTACCGCCTAGGCCGCGTAGAGTACCACCTCGCCGGGGCTTCAACACGGTTAGTGCAATGAATTCCGCGCTCTTCTTTTTTTTGATCGACTTCAAAAAAGAAATAACGCTCCAAATGTGTGTTCTCCCCCCCAACCCGTCCCGAATCCTTGCTGGCCTGGTGCCCAACGCCTCAGGGGAGGAATCTAACCCGGGAGATAACTTGGCGCGCAATGGGACCCAAGCGGCCCCTGCACCCTGACCCGCCGCAAAGAACCCGCAGCCACTAACCACCAACAATCGAGGACGATCAGACGAGTTATCGGGGGGCGCTCGCTAGAAAAAGCGCTCGGGCACCCGGATCACATCCCCGGGTTGAAGGCGAAGCTCGGGCGTCACCTCGAATTCGAGTTCCTCGCCGCCCCGGGTGATGAACACCTTGGAGGTGTTGGCCCGGTAGGTGAATCCGCCTGCCACGGCAACGGCGTTGAGCATATGCATGCCGCTCACAAAGGGGTATTCCCCGCCCTTCTCAACCTCGCCGATGATGTAGAAGGGCCGGTAGTTGAGGACCTGAACGCTCACCCGGGGATCTTTGAGGTAGCCCTGCCCCAGGCGCTCACGCACGGCGGCCTCGAAGCTGCGCAAGGTCAAACCCGAAGCCCCGATATCGCCGACCAGGGGCATCGAAACCGCCCCGGTATCGTCGACCTCGAACTCGCCCGAGAGATCTTCTTCGCCGAAAACGATCACCCTGAGCTGATCGCCGGTGCCCAAGCGATAGGCAGTGACCTGGCGCGCGTTGGCCGGCGAGGCCTCCGCCGCCCCGGGCCCGGAGGGCGAAGCGGGTGCTGGCGCCGGCGAACTGGCGCAGGCCGCGAGAAAGGCAAGGGCCAGAAGCCCGAAGAGGCCCAGGAGCACCGAGCCGGCCGAAGCCCTGCCCCGGCCAAAGAACCCCGGAACGCCCGTCGAGGGCCGCACGGGAGTGCCCGAACCCGTCGCCTCTACCCCCGTCACTCGCTTCGATCTCTTCTGCATGGACGGCAGTCTAACCGAGTCGGCGCCGAGGGGAAGGCGTGAAATCGAAGGCAAGCCGGGAGTTCCCCTAGCCTCCGGCCCGCTTCTCCAGGGGGCGAGCGGGGTTTCCGACCACGGTCGCTCCTGGGGCCACATCCCGGGTGACCACGGCGCCCATGCCGACGACGGCCCCCTCGCCTATCCGAAGCGGCCGATCCGGCGTTCCCTGCTTGATCACAGCGCCGGTTCCAATATAGGCGCCGTCACCAATCACAACATTTCCGTTGCACGAAACCCGGGGAGCAAAAGTCACGAAATCACCGATCACGCAATCGTGCTCGACGTAGGAGTAGATGTTGCAATGAAAATGAGAACCGATTGAGACGTTCGAAGTGACAGTCGTGTGGGAGCAGAAGATCGCCCCCGGGCCGACCTCGACTTGGTCGTAGCGAACGTGCTCCCGTGCCGCGACCTCAAAAAAACGCAACCCTGCCCCGGCGCACTTTTCAACCAACGACATTCGAGTCCTGGGTTCTGCAATCGCTATGACAATCGCGGTCGCGCTCAGATCGCCCGAAATCAGTTCGGCGAAGCTCAGGCAACGAGCCCCATTGACCTCAGTTCCGTGCTCATTGATATCGTCATCAACGTGGCGAGGGCGCTTAAGAGTATGTTCCGCTGAGAGTTCGCCATGCGCCGACCCGTATCGCCGATGGGCTCGGGCTTCAGCTAAACCTCTACAGAGCGAGGCGTTCGCGGCCGCATGGTGACATCCGCGTCGTGGATCGCCTCAGCGATGGCTCTTCGACCTGAGCGCTTGCAGCTTCTTCTCCAGCTGCAAGAGGTCTTGTCGTCGCTCCTTCACCCGTCGAGCAGGATTGCCAACGTACATTCCCCACGGTTCGAGGTCGCGATTGGCTACGACCGTTGCCGCACCCAAGCTGCACCCCTCTCCGATGTGAGATCCTCCGATGATCACAGAACTCGCTCCGACGATCACGTGACGACCGAGCGTGACCTTTCCGCCCAAGAACTTCGTGAATTCCTTGGGGATTGCTTGGGCGGTCATGAACTCGCCTGAGTAGTCGTCCGATGCGCTGTAGATCACGGTGTTCGCAGCCATCGAGGAGTAGTCGCACATCTCGATCCCGAACGTGCCGGTCAAATTGCTGCACCGCGCGATGTAGCAGGCGTTTCCGATAGTGATGTACCCGGCACCGGCAGCCAGCATTACGAAGTCGTCGATGCGGACATCATCACCGATCGAGATGCGTTCGGCTCCGTACACCCGGGCGTCGGAAGAAATCCGTACATTTCGTCCGATTGACCTGAAGCCAAAGTCCTTCAGGTCGTGTTCGTCGAAATAGCATTCCTTTTGCAGCACAGTTCTGTCCTCTTTCGGTGGCTGTCATCGCCGCAGGCCGCCGCACCGCCTACCGAACGATCGGCATGAGGCCCCGTTAATCGAGGACTCTTGGAGGGTTTCGGAATCCTCGACAAATACCCACTCCAGATCCCCGGTTCCTTTGAAGGCTCCAGACCTAAACAATTGCATCACCTCCCTCGTGAAACCACCTGAGCCGTAGATCGCATGGGTCGTCGCACTTCATTATCCCGTCGACTCAACGCCCACACTCAACGATCTCAAAGACTACGCGCTCTAAGTCCGACTCGGAGAGACTTGATCCGCTGGGAAGACAAAGCCCTTTGGCAAAGATCTGGGCTGAGACGCTCCCTCCAACACTTCGGCAGCCCCTAAACACCGGCTGCAAATGCATGGGTTTCCAAATCGGGCGCGCCTCGATATTGCGAGTCGCCAGACGTTCCCGAATCATCTCAGGCGTGGCGCCAAAACGCTCCTGGTCAACAAGAATGCAGCTAAGCCAAGCACTGCGGACACCGTAGGTCGCTTCGGGGGCCAAACTGACCCCATCAAGAGAACCGAGGTGCTCTTCGTAGAAGGCCAGATTTCGCCTTCTGGCAGCCACGCGCGCCTCCAATACCCGCAGTTGTGCGCGTCCTACGGCCGCCAGGATATTCGAAAGTCTGTAGTTGTAGCCGATCTCCTTGTGATGATTGTAGGGCATCGGCTCTCGAGCCTGAGTCGCCAGAAAGCGAGATCGCTCAACATAGTCTCGGTTATTCGAGAGCAGCATGCCGCCCCCTCCGCAAGTAATCATCTTGTTCCCGTTGAACGAGAGCGCTGAAACGTCACCAAAGCTTCCCGCCGCGCTCCCCTTGTAGCTCGCCCCTATCGACTGTGCCGCATCGACGATCACTGGAACTCCAAATTCACGGCAACTCTCCAAGATCGGATCGTAGTCTGCGCACTGACCGTAAAGATCCACAACGATTACCGCTCGCGGAAGCTGGCCCCGGCGAGCCGCGGAAGCCAGCTCCTCTGCGAGGAGGGCGGGGTCAACGTTCCAGGTGTCGGGGGATGAATCGATAAAAACAGGCGTCCCCCCGCAGTAGCGAATCGCGTTGGCAGACGCCGCAAAGGTCAACGTCGGACAGAGCACCTCATCGCCTGGCCCGACGCCCACGACGAGCAAGGCGAGATGCAGAGCCGCCGTCCCGCTGGAAAGCGCGCAGGCATCGACAACTCCTACCCTTTCCGCGACCTCCCTTTCGAAAAGTTCCAGGTCGGGACCAGCTGGGGCAATCCAGTTCGACGCGAGAGCCGAGCTGATGGCGCTGGCCTCTTCCCCCGACAGATGAGGCGGCGAAAGCAAGATGGGCGCCAGCTCGCCTTCCGAAGCCAAGGGTCCCGAGCCCGCATCAGCAGTTTTCACCCCAGCCCCCGAATCGGATCGCATTCCCGACCCCCTGGGCCGTCGGCTTCTCTTTTGAGAGAGCGGGTAGAATCTCCACTGCCCATAAATTCCTTCGCCGTCGCTTCGCCCGGAGCCTCGTTCCCTGCGCGCCTGAAAACCAGCAGGGGAGTCTGAACGATGATTTTCAGATCCAGCCAGGCAGACCAGTTATCAACGTAGTGGACATCGAGTGCAAATTTCTCCTCCCAGCTGAGCAGATTTCGGCCACTCACTTGGGCGAGTCCCGTAATCCCCGGCTTCGCCTCATGGCGCCTCGCCTGCTGTGCTGAGAAGCGGCCAAGATACCGAACCGGAAGCGGTCTTGGCCCGACGAGACTCATGTCTCCCTTCAATACCGAAATCAGTTGGGGTAGTTCGTCGACACTCAGGCTCCTCAGAAAACGACCGAAAGGGGTGAGGCGCTGGTCGTCGGGCAGCAAACGCCCCTCCGCATCCCGAAGGTCAAGCATCGTCCTAAATTTTGGCACCGCGATCGGCCGTCCTCCCAAGCCGATTCTGCGATCGGAGAAGAGAACCGGACGGCCGAGTCGGAGGACGAGGGCAATCGTCACCACGAGCGCGACGGGCAACAGGCAGAATGTGGCAATGCTGGCCACCGCTATATCGATGGCCCTCTTGACGGGATTGCTTCTAGCGAATTCATGCACGCGAACGAAATCCATCGGCAACGAGCAAATCGAGCGGTTTGGGTGAGTCTTAGCGAGGCCCATACCAGAGAGTTTACTGCGAGGTTAATGTTGGGCTTGACAAGAATAGGAATCAGAACCTCTGAAGCCTAGTCGATACGGCCACGCGGGGGCCAGAGGTCCGGACAATATTTCATAGCGCAATCCAGGCCTGTGGTGCGGACGGCAACCAGGTGAGGGGCCCCGCTTCATTTAGGGGCGAAGAGCCCAGCCCCCCCATCCTGTACACTCAACAGGGAGAATGACTTTCACGGGAAAGATTCAAAAAATCCCTAGACATGCGGACAAAAGAATCAAAGGAATACTGGCTGGGCTCGCTCTCCCTCCTCGGGGGCAACTTGGGTATCGCTGCAGCGACACTCCTCGCGACTCCGGAAATTCTCCGAGTTATCGGCACTGACCGTTACGGTCTCTTTCGAATCGGCATGATCGCTTTCGTCGGCTACTTGGCGCAAATCCAACTGGGCCTCGGCCCAGCAAGTCGGCGTTTATTTGCAGATGCCTACCACGGGGACAGCGGCTACCGACCCAACTTAATACTGGGCCAACTCTTCACCTACTTCTCGGCCCTCGCACTGATCGCCTTCATCCTTTCGGCTTGTGCAGCGCTATTTCTCGGAGAGTGGATCGCGCTGGCACCAGAGCGTCCCTTGACCAGCGACCCCCAATTGTTGGCTGAATTTCAGATTCTGCTCCTAGGCGCCGGGGTGTGGGTCGCCGCGATGTTGCTCCGCATGCCCATGATCAGCGCAATGGAGGCGCTCGGCAGATTTGACCTCCAGCAACTCGTCAACGCCTCGTCTCGCATCCTTCTCTATGGAGGAGTCGTTCTAGGTACCCACGCATGGGGAAATTCGCTGGCCATAGTCGCTGGCGTGGCGAGCTGCTTGAGCATTGCCGAGTGGTTTTTTGCTCGCCGACTGATTCCGATTGCCTTCCCAGCGTACCGTCCCGAATTCCGGCTCCCCGACCGCCTCCTCCTCCAGAAGATGTTGAGATTCTCATATTACGGAGCCATGGGAGGTCTCGGAGGGGTCTTTCTCTACAGCTTCCCCGAAATTCTGATCGCCGTGACACCCTCTCTTGGGGCTGCCGAGGTCACCCGTTTCGGGCTTGCGATGCTCCTGACGATTCAAACCCGTGCCCTCCTGACAGCCTTCTCGGCTAGCCTCTTCCCCCTGGCATCCAGGTACCGATCTGACGGTGACGAAGCCGGCTTACGGGGTCTCCTCTCCCAAAGCATCGTTCGCAATGTATGCATCTGGGGATCAGTCGCAATTCCTCTGATTTTCTTTAGCGGTCAATTTCTCGAATATTGGGTGGGGGCCGAGTACCGATCCTCCAGTATTCTGATCGCAATATTGTCCCTCGACTCTCTTGGCGCCGCGATCGGCCTCGGACCCAACCATCTACTGCTTGCTGCTGGATCCATCCGACTGGTGGGACTCTCCCAACTCGTCGCCGCTGGGATCGCCACCTTCTTCATTATCTTCTCGGCGAGTTTCACTTCGCTGGGCCTGCCAGGGATCGCTCTGGGCATCGGGGTCACACAATTGGTTCGAGGTGCAATCGCGCTTCCCCAGTATGCCTCCAACCAGATCGGCGGTTCGGCATTGATGCTCTGGAAACGCATAGGCCCCAGGCTGCTCATCTACTTGGCCCTTTGTGTCGCAATTTCCTCGAGCGTGGCATCCATCTGGGACGCCACATCACTGGCCGAGTTACTCTTGGAGATGGCCGCTTCCGGCTTTTTTTGTCTACTCGTGGGACTGCTAATTTTCGCGCGAAGTCAAACCCTGGCGTTTATGAAAACCCTGGCGAACTAAAGAGTATGAGCGAACAGACCATGGTAGGCCCGCAAAAGCGTGACCTCGTCCGATCGGGGCCACGCTGAAGTCATACCCTAAATGGGCCAACCGATAGGCTCTCCATCCAGGACTTCTATATGATTGATGTGCAAAACATCGAGGGTCGTATTCCTGAGGCCTGGTTCAAAGCTGGGGAGAAGAAACGCGTAAGGGGACTTCTCGACCAGGTCCAGAATTGAAATTCTCTTTTCTCGGTTCCGTCGAAGGCGATAACCGAAACAAAGTCGACGAGCACGCCCGCGTGCTCATCGAAACCAGGGCGCGATTCAATCTGCCTATTCAGAGCGTAGATTTCACCCTCGAAAACGTCGAGGTCATGATGCATCTCACCCGGAAAGCTCCAGAGGAGGTGCGACTCGGCATCGAGGAAATGCAAAGCCCGGTCCTTTTCCACGACCAACAGACCACCCCCGGGAAGCAAATCGACGCTTTGCCAGGCATCGGGCGTTTCGTACTTCCACTCGTGAATCACAGCGCCCGCCAAGTCGATCAGTTGAGCTGACTTCGCCGTTCTGGAGTTGTAGAGGTTGACCCCTGGAAGCGCGCGATCGAGATCTGAAACGACCACTCCACTCAGTTCACTGTTGATGTCGAACGTCGCCTCGGCGTAGCCGAGTTCGACAAGTTGCGCGACGGCCTGCGGGGGGACCTTTACCTGCTCTACGAAAGTCATCCCCAGGGATTGGCTCCCAGCAAACCTCAGGAATCGATAAGGGAAAATGTGATCCCGATGGGCAAATACCCCCCAGACAAAGGCCACCCCTCCGACAGCTGGGTCGCTACGGCCTTCCCCGAAGCGGAAGTCGTAGCGATAGTACTCTTTTTGCCCGTCTGGGAGAGATTATTGGGGGTCTGAATACGTCATGAAGGCGATCTCGGGCGGTGCTACCTGACTCCCAAGAGGTCCCGCAGGCTCTTTACCTCCTCTTGCTGACACCCAGGACCAAGAGCCCGACTCCAACGAGAAGCGCAGTCCCCGGTTCGGGAACGTAGGGGACCATGCCACCAACTCGGAACCCCACGGCATAGTGCTCTCCGGTTGAGTCCTCGTTCCAGGCAGCCCGTACATCCGACGCCTCCCACGAACCCGGGTTGACCATGCTACCGCCCCGCATAATGCGCTTTCCAGCCGAATGGATTGCCTCGGTAAGCTCCCAGACGTTCCCTCCCTGGTCAAATGTGCCGAAAGAGGTCGGGTTCCCGTAGCTCCCCACAGCCACCGGACCATTAGGGTCCGGCGTATCACAGTTGGCCGTGGCTCCGGGAACGCCCGGAAGGCCGCACGTCGGCGCGCCCCCTCCGCCCGCGTAGTCCATAAAGCTGGCGCTGATCGGGTCAAAAAAGGCCGCCTTGTACCATTCATCCTCGCTGGTCAAGAAAATCTGGGCGCCTTCGTTTCGAAGAACCCCGCCGGGATCGGACGCATTCAGGGTATAAGCGCCCACTTCAGTATCCGCGCCCCCCTGGCCATTATTCAGCCAGTTGGTGAAACGCAGAGCATCAAAGAAGGAAACGTAATTGACGGGGTTATTGCCCCTGCCAGCCTTCACGCTGTAGCTGAAGGCGCCAACTGTACCTTCGCGCACGATGCCTCCGCGCCAGCCCAAGTTCATCCTGTGAGAATAGAGCCCATGCAAATCTTCCTTTGAGGCCACGGCATTCAAGAACTCGGCGTACTGCGCGTTCGTCGTCTCGTGGGCAGCTATTGCGTAGGCATAGTCGACGGCCCCATACCCCGTGTCGTCCTTGGTATTGGAGACCGTCGGGTTGCTGACGAGTCGCCAGTCGATGGGGGTCGAGCCGGCCGGGGCCGCGAGGAGCGCGGTGAGGACTGCCGCGGCCAGGGTGAAAGCCAGGTCGAGCGATCGGTTGCGTTTCTGCATGATCAGTCATCCCAAATGTGAGGAGGGTTTTGTGTCGATTGCCTTTGAGCATTTCTTTGGCAATGCTGCAGACTATTCAGATTTGAAGATCGGGTGAACTCATTTCTTGAGAGCTATTTCGCTGAAACCCGCTTTGCGAGGGGTTTGGAAAGGCAATGAATTTTCGGAGGCCATTAAATAAATCGGCTTGCACCGGGGGCACCTTTCGATTGCCTATGGATTGCGATTTTCTTGGCCTCGCAAGCCCACGCTTTCTCCGATCAATTTCACTTGAACTGCATATGCACCCGCCTGAAGACCGACCCCATCGCGAGCCCTCACAAGCCCATCACGAGCCCATCGCGAGCCCTCACAAGCCCATCACAAGCCCATCACAAGCCCATCACGAACCCCCAAAAACGCTCCAGCCCGGATTGTGCAGCGACTAGGCTCCCCGCCGCTTCGCCACTCGATCGGCACAGGTCGCGACATTTCGGGCGCGTTTTTGTGCCGCAGCCGGGTCCAAATGCCCCTGCGTTCGGCCCATCCCCGCCTAGAATCCGCGGAATTCTTTATTGAAGGCTCTTCAAAAAATTCCTGAGCGTTGATTGGGACTTGTGCCACCCCTACTCTCGGGGTCGAGCAGTGAGAGCTACGCGGTTCTACTGGGAGCCAGTGGGTGCCGCTCGAAACCCCGAAGCTCCAAGCCGGCCAGGAAGTTGACGCGCGTGCCCGAAACCTCTCAGACCGAAAAGTCTTCCGCGCCAGGGGGAAATTCCCACGTGGGCGAGGGATCCACAGGGAACCCAAGCGAGGCCCCGGACGGCGCCCCGGCGCCCCGAGGCGCCTCGCTCCTCGCCCGGCTCGAAGCGGCCGCCCTGGCCTGGCGAACCCCTCTGCTCGTGGGCTTCAACCTCGCCTTGGCCCTCGCGGCCTATATCACCGCATTCGCCCTGCGCTTTGACCTGAGCATCCCCCTTGAACATTTCAGTGTCATGCTCAGCGCTCTACCCCTCCTGCTCATCGCCAAGGCCCTGGGATTTTGGGCGGCGGGCCTTTACTCGGGCTGGTGGCGGCACCTGAGCATGACCGACGCCTGGGACATCGCCCGGGGCAACGCACTGGGGTCGGCGATCTTCCTGGGCGCCGTGGTCTTCTTCATGGGGCTGCAGGGCTTCCCGCGCAGCGTCTTCATCATCGACTTCATTCTCTGCACCGGCGGCATGGCGGCCGTTCGTCTGGCCCTGCGCGTGATGCGCGAGCGGCGCGAAAACCCGCGCGGGCGCCATGCGGCGGAAGCTGCCCTCATCGTTGGGGCCGGCTCAGCCGGCATTCGCCTGCGCGACGAAATCGAGCGCAGCGGCCAGAGCCGAACCGTGGTGATGGGCTTCATCGATGATGACGCCACGAAATCCGGGCTCCGGGTGGCGGGCTGCCCTGTTCTTGGCGATATCGACGCCATCCCCGAGATTGCGCTGCGGCATGGCATCACGAAGATCATGATCGCGATCCCGTCCGCGCCCGGGCACCTCACCCGGCGCATCACCGAACGCTCCCGAGAGGCCGGCGTGCCCTGCTTGCTCCTGCCGAACCTCGGCGAAATCGTCGAGGGCCGGGTGCTCTACAGCCAGATGCGCGAGGTCAAGGTCGAGGACTTGCTCGCCCGGGATCCTGTCGAAGTGGGCTCGCCCCATGTCCAGGGGCTCGTCCAGGGCAAGACCGTGCTCGTCACCGGCGCTGCCGGCTCTATCGGCTCCGAGCTCTGCCGCCAGATCGTCGCCGCCGGCCCCAAGACCCTGATCCTCTTCGATCGCCACGAAAACGGCGTCTTCGACCTCGAAGCCCAACTGCGCGCCGGCCCCTTCAAGGCGCGCCTTGTCCCGATCCTCGGCGACGTGCTCCTCGCGGATCAGCTCCGGGCCGTCTTCGCCGCCCACACCCCGGATCTCGTCTTTCATGCCGCCGCCTACAAACACGTCGCGCTTTCCGAGAAGAACCCCCTTGAGACCGTGCGCAACAACGTGATCGGCACGCGCAACGTGGTTCGCGCCGCGGCCGCTAGCGGCGTCGCCCACTTCGTGCTGGTCTCCACGGACAAGGCCGTGGAGCCAAGCAATGTGATGGGGCTGACCAAGCGCGTGGCCGAGCGAATCGTGCAATCCTTCAAGGCCGCAGAGAACGTGCCCGGGCGTTTCCTTGCCGTGCGCTTCGGCAACGTGCTCGCCTCCAACGGCAGCGTGGTTCCCATCTTCCGCGAGCAGATCGCCCGGGGCGGCCCGGTCACCGTGACCCACCCCGACGTGACCCGCTTCTTCATGACCATCCCCGAAGCCGTGGAGCTGATCCTCCGGGCCACTGCCCTCGAATCCGACGATGAGATCTTCTTGCTCGAAATGGGCCAGCCCATCAAGATCGCCGACCTCGCCCGCAACATGATCGAGCTCTCCGGGCTCACTCCCGGAGAGGACATCGCCATCGAATACATCGGCCTGCGCCCGGGCGAAAAGCTCCACGAGGCCCTCGTGCACCCCGACGAAAAGCTGCGCCCCACCGAGCACCGCGACCTGCAGGTTCTCCAGGGGGCCGCCATGGCGGCGGATCTCGGCCCGCGCATCCAGGCCCTCGAAGAGGCCATCGCCCGGGGCGCCCTGCCCGCCATCTTCGACGAACTCATGGCCATCGTGCCGGATTACGAGCCGAGCGAGAGCATCGTCGCGCTCATCGCCGAGCACGAAGAACTCGAAAAGGCCACGCGCACCGAGCCCGTTCTCGGCCGCGACTCCCATCTCCACATCGTCTAGCCCTCGGCGACGGGTGCCGGGAGCGGAACGGCCTGGGAGGCCGGGCACAAAGCGCTATCCCTTGGAGCCGAACCCTTGGAGCCGAACCCGTGGAGCCGAACCCACGGCCAGGAGAGGCGCCGCTTCCATTGAGCCCGGAAAACCATGATCTCAGGGGCAAACCCCGCTCCCTCGGCGACGCCTTCGAGAGTGCCGCCCCAGCCGTCCGGGAAAAGCCTGCACCGACAACGTCGGGGCGTCTGCCCCGGGTCATCTTTGCGCTGCTCGTCGCCCTGGTTGCGCTCTCGCCCCTTCCCCAAGGCGGCCGGGAGGCCTGGGCCGGCTTCATCCTCTTCGCCTGGGTCGGGGGGCTGCTCGCGCTCTCCGGGGCCTCGGCCCTCTTCGCCGAGCGCGGTATCCGGCGCGCCGGCCTTTCCTCGCCACCTTCCCCCTGGCTGCCCGCCCCCGAAATGCGCCTGCCCGCCGCGCTCTTCCTGGGCGTCTGCGCCTGGGCGGCGATCCAATGGATGCCCTGGACCCCGGCCGCCCTCCATCACCCCCTCTGGGCCGACGCGGCCCGGACCCTGGGCGAGCCTCTCCCGGGGCGCATCAGCCTGAACCCGGCCCACACTGGGGCGGCCCTGCTTCAATTGCTTTCCTACGGCGGCGTTTTTCTGTTGGCGCTGGGCCTTGGCCGGAGCAGCCACCGGGCGAAGCGGGGCCTGCAGGTCTTCGTCTTCGCGGGCCTTGCCTACGGGGTCTACGGCCTGGGCGCTTTCTTCGCGGGCAGCGAGTGGACCCTCTGGTTCGGGAGGCGCCTCCACACCGCGGCCGTCACCAGCACCTTCGAGATGCGCAACTCCTACGCGACCCTGGCCGGCCTGGGCTTGATCGCCGCCTTCGCGCTCTTCATGGATGGCCTCGGTAGCGTGCTCGCCGCCCGGGTGCCGCCGCGCACCCGGCTGCGCTGGACCCTGCGCGAGATCTTCGGCCCGGGCGCCCCGCTGCTCGTCGCCGTTGTCGTCCTCGCCACCGCGCTTCTCCTTACCGCCTCGCGCGGGGGCAGCCTCAGCACCCTCTTCGGGCTTCTCGTCTTCGTGGCCGCCTCACGCCGGGCGGGCGCCCTGCCCCGCCGCTATGTCGCGGGCCTGACCGCCTTCTTCGGCCTGGCCGGCGTCCTAGTTTTTGCGCTGAGCGGGGAGCACCTGGCCAAGCGCTTGGAACATCTCGACCCGGCAAGCGAAGCGCGCACGACCGTCTACACCCTGATCGTAGAAGCCATCGGCGACGCCCCGCTCCTGGGAACAGGCTACGGCACCTTCCCCGACGTCTTCCCCCTCTACCGCGACGCCTCAGTAGAGGGCACGATGCGCTGGCAGAAGGCCCACAACACCTACCTCGAGAACGCCCTGGAGCTTGGGCTGCCCGCGGCCACGGCGCTCTGCCTCGCCATCGCGGCCTGCGCAATGACCTGCTGGCGGGGCCTGCGGCGCAGGCGGCGCAGGCGCGTCTATCCCATGGTGGGGCTCGCCGCGACCGCCACTGTGGCCGCCCATGCCACCGTGGACTTCAGCCTGCAGATCCCCGCCATTGGCATCGCCTATGCCTTCCTTCTCGGCATCGCCTGTGCCCAATCGTTTTCGAGCCAGGCCGGAACAAAGGGCACCGAGCCGCCGAGCACTTCAGCCGCCTAGGCTGCACCCCAACCGCCCTACCTCACGCCCTATTTCCCGCCCTACTTCGCCCATTATTCCCTGCCCTACCTCCCCGCCCTACCTCGCCCCCACATTCCCATAGCCCACCCACGGGCGGCAGGGCCTGCCGCGGGACGAGTTGCAGGCGGGATGGGCGGCGGGGACTGTGCCGCCGGGATAAGCGCTGGCCGGAATCAACGGCAGCACGAGGCTCGAGGGCTGGGCCAGGGAATGGGCGACCTGGTGTTCGACCTGGGCGCCCGGCGGATACTCGAGCAGGGCGAAACGCCAGAGTTCGCGGTTGTCGCCGGGGGTGCTGATCTCGAGGCGCAGCCTTGAGCCGGCCCGGAAGGCGGCGGCAAAGGGCATCACCTCCACCCGAACGAGCTCCCACTGGCCCTGGGGCAACGGCGCCGCATCGGCCTCGAGGTGGGTCTTCACCGGGCGAAGCTCGCTGGCCTCGGCGGCGAGCGCGCGTTGGCTGACGCGCAGCCAGCCCGCCTGGCCATAGACCTCATCGCCCGCCGGGCTGATCTCGCTGATCAACACCTCGATGTCGGCGTCGTCGGCGCTGGATTGCATCCAGAGATCCACGCTGGCGCTGCCCGCGAGCACATGATCCTCGGCCAGGGGAGCGGTCTCAAAGACCAGGGCCTTGCCCGCCGCCGGGTAGGCCCAGCCGCTTCCCTCGGGCGGGTCGGCCACACAGCCCGGCTCGGCGACGTCGTCGCAGGGCGGCCAATAATAATGGGGCTGAGGGCCCTCCAGGGTCCGCTGCCCCGCCTCGGGATCGTGCTCGAACTTAGAGGCCGACTCGCCGGCCGCCGAGGGAGAGGCCTCGGCCAGGCTCCCATCGGCGTGCAGATAGAGGCGCCAGGGCGTGACCTCCGCCGGCGGCCAGTCGCTGAAATGCATGGCAAAACCATCGCTCGGCAGGCCGAGGCGCGCGGGGTCGCTGCCCCGCTCAAAGATCACCTTCACCCGGGGCTGGGCCTCGAAGGCCGCCCGGGCCTCGGCCAGGGTTCCTGCGGCCTTGAAGGGAATCTCGCTCGGGGGCAGTTCCCCCCCGAAGGCTTCCCCGAAGAGCAGGGGCGCGATCACGGTGTAGAGCGGCGGGTCGACGGGGACGCGCTCAGCGACATAGAGATCGTTGAAGGCTTTCCACTCGGCCAGAGTATCCGGGGAATAGCCGTCGGCGTGCAGACCGTTAAAAACAGTGAAGCGCTGCACCGGGGCGGCCGAAAAATCGTCGAGCAGC
This sequence comes from Myxococcota bacterium, assembly GCA_029243605.1. GTDB lineage: Bacteria > Myxococcota_A > UBA9160 > UBA9160 > UBA4427 > JAZXM01. The sequence continues at coordinate 2,126 of JAQWRT010000018.1, read as the reverse complement.
GTCCCAAAATCCGGCCCGGTCTGCTCATCCTGCCAACCCCCGGTCATGAAGACGGGCACGTCGATTTCCCCAACAAAGAACGAGGGGCTCAGGGGGTCGACGATTTCGGGGATATAGAAGGGGGTCTCAAGGGCGCGCTGAATCGGATCCACGGCTTGGCCATGAAGGGTCTGGTTGTCGGCACAGGTGGTCTCGCCTTCGGCGGCCTCCACCGAAACCTGAGCGGCCTCCCAGCCCTGGCCATAGGGGGCGGCCTGGTTGAAGACCTGCTCGGCCCATTGAAAGGCGAAGCCATCGTTGAAGATCCCGCCCGGGGCCAGGACGGAGGTCGCCGTATTCGCAATCACCGAAAGCGGCGTAATGGCCACCAGCCCAGGCGGCCGGGTCTGGGCGGTGAAGAGTTGGCTGATCCCCGGGTACGAAATGCCCGCCATCCCCACGTGGTTATGGAGCACCCAATCCTGGGCGGCCACGGTCTCGACGACATCGTAACCATCGAGCACCTGGAGGGTTTCAAAATAATCGTAGGCGCCCCCGGAGCAGCCCGTCCCCCGCATGTTGATCCCCACCGTGGCAAAGCCGAAGAGGCCGCCGATCATGCCTGCCGGGTGGCTCGGGGCGTCGCACACCGTCGGTAGAGACAGGCAAATGGCGTCCCTGAAAACTTCCAACTCCTCGGGCAAACCGATGGGGGCGCCCGGCTTTGAGGGCTTGTAGCCCGAGTAGCTCACCAGGGTGGGATAGGGGCCGCCCTCGATGGGGCCCGGCAGGGTCACGTAGGCCGAGAGCGTCGTGCCGTCCCGGGTGGTGATGTAGTTGTAGCCCGGGGTCAGCACCTGATCGCTGTAGAAGCTCGGGTCGGGGAGGCTGCCCTCGACAGAAAACACAGTTTTTTCGGCGCTGGCCTCGAGGGCCTCGCGGTCGATCACGCGGTAGGTGTTGCGGGCCGGGTCAAGAGCCCGGGCGATGAAGGCCCGGCGAATATCCACCGGCCCCTCGGCCATCAATTCACCCCGGTCGTCGCGCACCTCGAGGCTGCTGCCCGGCCGGGCATCGGTGATATAGAGCTGCTCGACGCTCTCTTGAACTTCAAAGGTCGCCAACCGAAAGACATCCACCGCATCGCTTTGCTCCCGGCGCGATCCGCTGGTGATCCTCACCCGGTAGCCCTGCCCCGGGGCCAGCGTCCCCGCCCAGGCCCCCGCCGAATCCGTGGCGCCGCTCATGACCACCGCGCCCCGGCCGTCGACCACCTCGACCTCGGCCATGGGGAGGGCGCCCGAGACCCGGATCTCACCGACCCCCTCGACGACTTGAAACTGCGCTTCGTTGTACGCAACGGTGCAACCAACACTTGCCAGAGCGAACCCGAGCGCGGCCAAGATCGAAAGCGCCCACGGCTTGCCCGGCAGCCCGGCGCGCCTCGCCCGAATTGCCGCCGGGGGTGCCGCCTCGCATCGAAGGGATGTCTCGGGGGAATCGGGCACGGGGGGGGTCTCCTTCGAACAGGGCGATGGGCTCTGGCGGAACGTTCAGTCTACCCGCGCCCACTCCAGCGTTCAATGCGCCGGGCTTCTGCTCTCCCACCCGCTCGCCCCCTGTTCACCTCACTCGCCCCCGAAATCCGCCGCCGTGCTCTTGGCCATCTCCTCGAGAAACCAGGCCGGGAACTGACCGACAAAATTGCTGACGTCCCAGTAATCGCTCCAGCGCGCCACCTTGCCGTTTTTCATGATATGCAGGGTCGCGAAGGGGTTGGTGACCTTCTCCCCGGTCTTGAAGGTCCAGACCTCGGTGTGATCCAGAAAAACCACGTCGCCCTCGCAGGCCATGTGGTGAATCGTGTGCTCGTGATCCACGAGATGATCGAAGGCAATCCGTAGCCGCTTCACCACGTTCTCGGGATCCCGCGCCCCGGGATCTTCGGTGGGAACATCCTCGTAAGGAAGGTCCGGGGCGAGGCAGCTCTTGAGGGTTTCCCAATCCCGGGCGCTGAGCGCGGCCCAAAGGGTTTCGACGGTTTGGCGGTTGGTTTGGGTGGTGGGCATGGGGGGGGACTCTCCTCGGGTTTCGCTCGCGGCCGCAATACTTGGGAACACGAGCCTAGCAGCCCGGGCGAGAACCCT
>JAQWRT010000024.1 GCA_029243605.1 Myxococcota bacterium | reverse complement strand
CCCCATCGAGGTCTCGCCGGCCTAGGCGCAAAGAAAACCAATATGCGTTGAGTCGGTGCTTGTTCGCGACGAGACCCATGTCATTTATGGAGCGGCGGCCCCGCGCCCAAGCGCGTCCATGACGGCTTCTGCCGGGGGGGGTCGCACAAGGGAAGCGGTCGCTTGGGCCCGAAATCGCCGGGGCGACCTCGAGCCCAAAACCCTAGTAGCGATAATGGTCGGGCTTGTAGGGCCCCTCCACCGGGATTCCGAGGTACTCGGCCTGGGCCGGGGTCAACTCGGTGAGCTGGACGCCCAACTGGCCGAGGTGGAGGCGCGCCACCTCTTCGTCCAGGGCCTTGGGAAGCATGACCACTTCTTTGCCGTAGCTCTCGGCGTTCTCGTGAAGTTCGATCTGGGCGAGGACCTGGTTGGTGAACGAGGCACTCATCACGAAGGAGGGGTGGCCCGTCGCGCAGCCCAGGTTCAAGAGCCGGCCCTCGGCGAGGATCATCACGCTATGGCCGTCGGGGAAGACCCACTCGTCGTATTGGGGCTTGATGTTGACGCACTCAATACCGTCGATCTTCTTGAGCCCCGCCATGTCGATCTCGTTGTCGAAATGGCCGATGTTGCCCACGATCGCCTTGTCCTTCATGCGGCTCATGTGGTCGGCGGTGATGATGTCGAAATTCCCCGTGGTGGTAATGAAGAGATCCGCCACCTCGACGACATTCTCCACGGTATTGACTTCGTACCCCTCCATGGCGGCCTGCAGGGCACAAATCGGGTCGATCTCGCTGATAATGACTCGGCAGCCCTGGCCACGCAGGCTCTGGGCGCTGCCCTTACCCACTTCGCCGTAGCCACAGACCACGGCGACCTTGCCGCCGAGCATCACGTCCGAGGCCCGCATCAGGCCGTCGGGCAGGCTGTGACGGCAGCCGTAGACGTTGTCGAATTTGCTCTTCGTCACCGAGTCGTTGACGTTGATGGCGGGGAAGAGCAGTTCGCCCCTTTCGGCCATCTGGTAGAGGCGGTGTACGCCGGTGGTCGTCTCCTCGGAAACGCCGCGCAAACCCTTGGCGATCTGGGTCCAGGTGCCGGGATGGGCGGCCAGAGTTCGCGTGAGCAGGCCGAGGATGACGCCCCATTCCTCGGAGTCGGTTTCGGGGTTGAACTCGGGGAGCTTGCCGTTCTGCTCGAATTCAGCGGCCTTGTGGACGAGCAGGGTGGCGTCGCCGCCGTCGTCGACGATCAGGTCGGGGCCGCCGCCGTCGGGCCACATGAGGGCGGCTTCGGTGCAGTCCCAGTATTCCTCGAGGGTCTCCCCCTTCCAGGCAAAGACGGGGATGCCCGCGGGCGCTTCCGGGGTTCCGTTCGGGCCCACCACCACCGCCGCCGCCGCGTGGTCCTGGGTGGAGAAGATGTTGCAGCTGACCCAGCGCACGTCGGCGCCGAGGTCCACGAGGGTTTCGATGAGGACCGCGGTCTGGATCGTCATGTGGAGGCTGCCCATGATCTTGGCGCCATCGAGGGGTCGCTTGCCCTGATAGCGTTCGCGCAGGGCCATCAGCCCGGGCATCTCGTGCTCGGCCAGGCGGATCTCCTTGCGACCGAAGTCGGCCTCGTGGATGTCGGCGATCTTGAAGGACTGCTGGGTGAGTTCGCTCATGAATTTCCCCTCGGGGGTGGATGGTTCGGATTGTGATCGAATCGTGGTGGGCATGCGGTGCGCTCGGGCTCGAGGTCGCGAGGAGGGCGGTACCAGGCCCTCACCGTGAGTCCAGGCGGGGGGTCGGTCCTTATACCCTTGTATCAGGATGTAGTGTTCCAGTCTCCGGGCGCGCTGTCAAGGTGATTGGGTCGGGTGTGTCTCTAGCCCAACCCAAGGAGCAGGGCGGCGGCAGTTAGGCCCAGGCTCAGCGCGACCACCGCACCCGCCAACCACTTGAGGCGTAGGGCGCTCGCCCTGAGGGCCTCGTCCGCCTCGGCCTGGTCGATTTCGAGGCCGGCCAACCGATCGCGCAACTCGGCCAGAGCGGGATCTTCCCGTTGCCGGTAGAGATCGTCGAGGGCTCGCTCGGCGCGGGCCAGGCGATCGGCGCTGACCGTTCGATCGGCTTCGTAGCGAACCTCGAGCGCGCGCATGCGCTCGACGAGCGCTTGGGCGCCGGGCGCGCTCTCGGGGGTCCGGGCCTGAGCGAACCGCCGCCAGAGGGAGGGCTTCGTCTCGGATACCGGCGGTGCGGATCGGGCCGGGGTCGCCTCGGGGGTGGCCACTGGGCGTTGGTGATGGGCGAAGCGTGAGAGGGTGGGAGGATCTTCGGCGCTCGTGGCCCTCGCCGGCTGACTTCCCGGTGTCCAGGTTTGGTCGTCCAAGTCCGCCTCCTCCCCGGCGCGCGTTGGCCGTGTCGAGTGCGTTCAGCCTAGCGGGCAGGTCCAGCGCCGCCAAGCAGGCTCCCGACCTCCTCGGGCGAGAGCATGTAGGCCCGGGCACAGAAGTGGCAGCAGACTTCCTGCCCGATGCCCTCTCGGACGATGCTCTGGAGTTCGTCGACCTCGAGCATCGCCAAGGTGGCAAGGGCGCGCTTCCGGGTGCACGGGCAATAGAAGATCGGCTGGGAGTGGGAGTGGGTTCGCGAGCCGAGTCCGGTCAGGAGCAGGTCTAGGATCTCTCCGGCGTCGGTCCCGGTCAGCGCCAGGTCCGAAGGGGGGGGCATGGCCCGCACGTTCTTCTCGGCCTGGGCGATCTCGGCTTCGCTGGCACCGGGGAGCATCTGGAGCAGAAAGCCCGCGGCGACCACCGCGCTCTCATCGTTGGCCATGGCGACCCCGAGGCCCACGGCCGAAGGGATTTGCTCGCTCTCGCTGAGGTAGAGGGTGATGTCCTGGGCGATTTCGCCGCTGGTGAGGGGCACGATGCCCGAGTAGGGCTCGCGCCAGCCCGGCTTGTGGCGCACCACGGTCAGGGTGCCGAGTCCGATGGCTCGGGCGACGTCCGGGCTTCCATCGGCGAGGGAGAGGTCGGCCTCGGGGTGGTCCACGGTGCCGCGCACCCGGCCCCGGGCATCGGAGATCGCGAGAACACTGCCCAGGGCACCGTCGCCCCGAAATTGAAGTTGGACGCTCTCGCCCTCGTCCTCGCCGCGATCGTCGTCCTCCGCACTGGGTCCCACGGCGATGAGGACTGCGCCCATCATGGCCCGTCCCAGGGCATTGGCCGCGGTGGGCGCCATCTCGCGGAGGGACATGGCCTCGGCGATCAGATTGCTCCCGATCAGCGCCCGGGCGCTGACTCCGCCACCCTCGGAGAGGGTGCGGCTCAGTGCGGCGGGGCGGGGCGGGATACTCGCGGGTTCGGCTGAGAAGTCGCTAGAAGAGGACACGGGGGCGGAGTATACCCTCTGGGTGGCCGGCTGAGTGCGGGCGCTTGCCTGGGGTAGGATCCGGGCGAGGCGGGCAATCGGCCCCCCTTTGAACCCTGCTGCGGAGGTCTCGTGAGTTACGACTACCAGGTATGCCCCTCGTGCGGAGACGAGTTCACTCTCTCCGTTCTCCATTGCGCGCGTTGCGAGGTGGCGCTGGTGCCCCCGGATTCGATTCCCCCGGAGCCCGAACCCGAAGATTTTCCCGAGGTGGACGCCCTGGAATGCGCTCGTGTCGGTCCTCTTCCCTGGACAAGGGCGATTTCCGAGGCCCTCACCCAGGCCGGGGTCGCCCACCGGGTTCAGCCGGATACTCGGAGCCCGGCGGAGGGGGGCATCGATCCCAAGCGCTTTGGCGGCGAAGCCCTCTACGGCACCTGGGTTCGCTCCGAGGATCTCGAGGCGGCTCGGGAAATCGATCAGCAGGTCTTCGCGGTCTTCGAGACCGAGGCCGCCCCGGAGTCGAGTGGGGTCGAAGGTTGCCCGGCCTGCGAGACGCCTCTGGGCCCCGATGATCTCGAGTGCGGGGAGTGCGGGCTCGTTTTCGGCTAGGCGCCCGAGCGCTCCCAGGTCTGGAAAGTGAAGGCGAGGGCGTGGCGCTCATCCGGGCTGCGGCGCTCCTCGTTCACGAGTTGGAAGCCCGCCTCGGCGGGGTCCCGGGGGCCGGGCATTCGGGTCTCCCCCTCGACCTCGGCGTGGACTCGGGTCAGGTAGAGGCGGTCGGCCACCGGGAGCGCGGCGGCATAGACGCTCCCGCCTCCGACGGCGAAGACCTCGGCGACGTTCTGGCTGCGCGCCCAGGTCACGGCGTCGCCAAAGGCGGAAAAAACCTGAGCGCCTTCGACGCTGAATTCGGGATTGCGCGAAATGATCAAGGTGGTGCGCTTCGGGAGAAGTCGCCCTACCGAATCGTGGGTGCCCCGTCCCATAATGATGCAGCCGCCCAGGGTGAGGGTCTTGAAGAATTGCTGATCGTCCGGGAGATCCCAGGGCAGCCCGCCCTTGGCTCCGATCACGCCGTTCTCGGAGACGGCTACGACGATGGAAACTCGCACCGGGTCAGACCGCGATGGGGGCCGAGATTCTCGGCATGGGGTCGTAGTCTTCGAGGTGGAAATCCGAGTAGCGGAAATCGAAGACCGACTTGACTGAGGGATCGAGCCGCAGGGTGGGAAGCGAGCGGGGCTCTCGGGTCAGCTGGGTTTTCACCGCATCTACATGGTTGGAGTAGATGTGGGCGTCGCCCAGGGAGATGATCAAGTCGCCCAACTCGAGGTCCGTGGCCTGGGCGACCATCTGGGTGAGCGCCGCGTAGGAGGCAATATTGAAAGGCAGGCCCAGGAAGAGGTCGCAGCTCCGTTGGTACATGCTGCAGGAAAGTCGCCCACCGCTCACGTAGAACTGGTAGAGCATGTGGCAAGGGGGAAGCTTCATGCGGGGAATCTCGGAGACGTTCCAGGCACTGACGATCAAGCGCCGGGATTCGGGTTCCTGGCGGATCCGTTCGACCACTTCGGTGAGTTGGTCGATGCCCTCCTGGCGTTCGCCGGGGGTGGGCCAATTGCGCCACTGAGAGCCGTAGACCGGGCCGAGGTCGCCCTTTTCGTCGGCCCACTCGTCCCAGATCGATACCCCGTTCTGCTGGAGGTATTCGATATTCGTGTCGCCCGAGATGAACCAGAGAAGCTCGTGGATGACGCTTTTGAAGTGGACCTTCTTGGTGGTGACCAGGGGGAAGCCGGCCTTCAAGTCGAAGCGCAATTGGGCGCCGAAGAGGCTGAGGGTTCCGGTTCCCGTTCGGTCGCCCCGGGCCTCGCCCTGGGCCAGAACCGTTTCGAGCAAATCCAGGTATTGCCGCATTCTCTCACCTCTTCTGGCTCCAGCGTCGGGCCGCTCTTCGGGTTCCTTGGCGAAGGCCGTCCGAGGGCTTTACTGGCTTCCCGTATTGCCTGGGGGCGGGAGACGATGAGCTTACCACGCGAACGCGGGAGAGTCCGGGGGCGCCGGCTTTCCCGGGGCGGAGAACCATGTCCTTTTCGGGGTTTTAGCCGGTGGGGGCGCGCTCATTCGGGGATTCGAGAAAATAATTGAAGTCCTCGAATTCCTCGCCATGGAGCAATTCGCTGGCGTGGGCGGGGCTGTTCGCATTGAAGAGTTGATCCTGGAAATCCTGGCCCAGGCCCACGGTCCGGGCCAGGGTGGCCAGGACCTGGAGGTGGCGGTCGCGCTCTTCGGGCGAGGTGCCGAGGAGAACCATGCAGTGGACGGGCCGGCCGTCGGGGGTATCGAGGTCGAGGCCCTGCTCCGAAAGGGCCATCACGCCCGCCATGGGAAAGCCCGAGGGCAGGATGCCGTGGGGAACCGACAGCCCCCCGCCCAAACAGGTGGAAGCCTGGGCCTCCCGGGCGAGCACGCTCTCGAGCAGGGCTTCGCGATCGACGGCGTGGAGGCTGTGGCTGCTGATGAGGAGATCGACCAGGGCGACGATGGCCTGGCCCTTATCCTCGGCGTGAAAGTTGGTGACGATATTCTCCTCTTGGAGGAAATCGATGAGGCGGAGTCGGTCCTTGCCCACCTCGCCGGCCCTCTTGAGGGCGATCCGGGTGAAAATCGGGCCAAATATTTCGTTGACCGCGACCACCGAGAGCACGATGGCGCTGAGCAACCCGGCCAGGGGGGCATAGGCTTCGTCGTTCTGAATCACGATGACGAGGCCCACGGCGACCCCGGCCTGGGGAATCAGGGCGGGTCCGAGATTGCGCCGAACGCGTTCCGTGGCCCCGGCCAAGCGCATGGCGAAATTCGCCGCAGTCCACTTGCCCGCGGCCCGGGCGAGGAAATACGCCGCCGCCATGAAACCGGCCTGTTGCAGGTGGACGATGTCCAAATGCATTCCGGCCAGGGTGAAGAAGATCGCGAGGATCGTCGGTTCGAAGTCGGCGAAGACCGAGTCCACCAGGTGGCTGCGGACCTGGGTGATATTGGTCTGGACGATGCCCAAAACGAGGCAGGCGAGGAGGGGAGAGACCTCCAGGCTCGTGGCGAGGCCCGTAGTGAAGACCAGGGCGACCACGGCCCCGGTGGTGACCCTTTCCGGGCGTACGGCGAGGCGGGCAAATTGGTCCATGATCAGCGCCACCCCCGCTCCGATGCCGGCGGCGATGAGCAACTCGGCCAGGGCTCCGCCCGCCGCTGCGCCCAGGCCCGGAAGCTCCGGAGACCAGAGCGCTGCCCCCGCGCTGCGAGCGATTTCGAAGAGCACGATGCAGGCCATGTTGTTGAGCGCGACGGCGGCCACCAGGGTTTTGACGAAAACACCCTTGGAGCGGGTTTCCTTGACGACGGCCACGATGGTGGCGGGTGCCGTGGCGATGGCGATGGCGGCGAGTAGGAGGGCCAGTTGGGGAGAACTGCCGGGGAGCGCGAAGAGCGCCGTGAAAACCAAGAGGGGGGTGATCAGGGATTCGGCGAGGAGCAGATATACGAGACGCCTGCCCGCGTTGCGTAGGCGCTGGATGTTGAGGTGGGCGCCCACGGTGACGGCGATCAGCCCGAGGGCGAGGTGAGTGAGGGGCTCGAGGCCCCGCAGCGCCGAGGCGTCAAAGAGGTCGAGGCCCGCGCGGCCCAGGAGCACCCCGCCGAGGATTTGGCCCGTGACGCCGGGCAGGCCCAGGCGACGGGCAATTCCGCCCAGGGAGACGCCTGCGAGAATGATCAGGGCGAGGGTGAGGAGGGGCCCCGCCTGCGCCAAAAATTCGGATGCCCACACCATGTCGGGAACCTAGCGTGGCTTGAAGGGGGTATCCGGGTCAGCCGAAGAGATTGCTGACGATTTCCACTCCGCCCACCCAGGTCCCGATGACGCTGCCCAGAGTGGTGAGGATGAAGACGAGAAGAATGCGGAGGAGTCGATTGGTCCACCAACCCCTGGCCGTGGCAATCTCTTCGCCGACACTCCGGATCTCCTGGACCGTCGGTGGAACCAGCCAGGTCTGGACGAAGGCCGCCACATAGCCCGCGCCGATCAGCGGCGTCAGGCTGGTAAAGGGTGCGGCAAAGAAGGCGGCCAGACTGGTCAGGGGGTGAGCGAAGGCCAAAAGCCCCCCGAGTCCACTCGGGATCGCATTTGCGAGGAACCAGAAAAGGGCGTTCTCCCCCGCCCGAGCAAAGCCCTGGGAATAGCCGATCCAGCCGATGGAGCCGACGATCAGGGTGGGGATGGCCCAGCCGATCCACTTCCAGAGATTCGAGACCGGGTCGATGGTTTCGAGTTCGCCGAGGTCAATGGCCTCCCCGGCCTCGATGGCTCTGGACATTCCCTCGACGTGTCCAGCGCCCACCACGGCGACGATTTTCTGCCCCTCGCTCTCAATGATCTTATGGGCGAGGTAGGCATCGCGTTCGTCGATGAGGCTGGTCTTGAGCTTCGGCATGGCCTCACCGAGTTCGCGCATGAGTTCCGAGAGCACGTCCTGCCGGCGAATCCGCGCGAGTTCGTCCTCGCTGATCTCGGTATTCTCGAAGGCGCTGGCCATGATGCCCGAGGCGAGTTGGACTTTGTGCCAGAAGGAGATCGCCGCCCAGGCGCGACGTAGGGTGATCCGTACGTCCCGGTCGCACAGGGAAATGGGGATTTCGTTCTCCTCGGCGGTGCGCGTGGCTTCGAGGAGCTCTTTGCCCGGGGTCACTCCGAGTTTCATGCCCAGCCGCTTCTGGTAGCTAGCCAGGAGCAGGTTCATGAGCAGGGCGGCGAGTTGGCGGTTGCGGATGACCTCTCGCAGGTCTTGGGCTTCGAATGTTTTCTCTTGAGAAAGCGCTTCGTAGCGTTGCTGGTCGAGTTCGACGCAGACACAATCGGGCTGTTCGCGTTCGATGACCTGGCGCACGAGATCCACCGAGTGCTGGGAGATATGCGCTGTTCCCACGAGGTAGAAACGGCGCCCGTGGACGTCGAGTATGCGGACGTCGTCTCCATAATCATTGCTGGAGGACGTGGGGTCTTCCGATTCGAGTTCTTGGTCGCCCAGGGTATCCATCCTTCTCGTGGGGAATCGATGCTCAGGGTTGATCGGAGCCAGGCCGGGCCTCAGCGCGCGCAAGCCTCGCATAGTCGGCCGACTTTCGCCCGGGTCGGCCAACGACTCGCAGGGCGAGCAGAAGCGCGGCAAATCCCGCGTAGATGCCGGGTTCGAGAAGGTCGGCCTTGGCCGACCAGAGGAAGTGGATCGCCGCGAGCACCAAGGCGAGGTAGGCCAGACGATGAAGACTCTGCCAGCGTTTTCCCAGCTTGCGGATAGCGCGCCGGGAGGAGGTCAGGGCCAGGGGGGTGAGCGCCAGGAGAGCGGCGAAACCCACGGCGATGAAGGGACGCTCGAGGAGATCCTCGACCAGAGCCCCGGGGTCGAACCCGAGATCGAGGGAGAGATAGATGGAGAAGTGGATCGAGGCATACCCGAAGGCGAGCAGGCCGAGGGTTCTGCGGTGGCGGATCAGCCCCGGAGCACCGAGCCACCGCTGGAGCGGCGTCATGCAAAGGGAGAGGAGCAGGAAGCGCAGGGCCCACTCGCCGCTCTCGTGAAGGATGGCCTCCACGGGGTCGGCCCCCAGTCGGTCATTGACCGCCGCCGCGGCCAGGGCGGCGCCGGGCAGGAGGCCCGCGATGGCAACCCCGATGCGGACGGGTTTGTCACCGAGCTTCATCTCAGAAATTCCGCCGCAGATCCATTCCTGCGTAGAGACCGGCGACCTGTTCGGCGTATCCGTTGAAGGGCAGGGTGGGGCGCTTGCTCCAGTCCCCGATGCGGCGCTCCCTGGCCTGGCTCCAGCGCGGATGGCTGACTTCGGGATTCACATTGGCGTAGAAGCCGTACTCCCGGGGCGCAGACAGATTCCAGGAGGTGGCGGGTTCCTCTTCCTGGAGCCGAATCCGAACGATCGACTTGATGCTCTTGAATCCATATTTCCAGGGAACGACCAAGCGTAAGGGCGCTCCGTTCTGGCCGGGAAGCGTTCGCCCGTACATGCCGACGGCCAGTAGGGTCAGGGGGTTCATGGCTTCGTCCATGCGAAGGCCTTCGCGATAGGGCCAGTCGAGAACGCGGCGTTTCTGGCCGGGCAATTGCTCGGGGTCGAGCAGGGTTTCGAAGGCGACGTATTTGGCTTTCGAGGTGGGTTCGAGCCGTCGGATGACATCCCCCAACGGGATTCCTACCCAGGGGATCACCATGGACCAGGCCTCCACACAGCGCAGGCGGTAGATGCGCTCCTCCAGGGGGTGGGGGCGAAGGAAATCTTCCAGGGGAATGACTCCGGGTCGGGCCACCTCGCCCTCGACGGTGACCGACCAGGGTTCGCTGCGCAGGAGGTGGGCATTGCGCGCGGGGTCGCCCTTGCCCGTCCCCATTTCGTAGAAGTTGTTGTAGGTCGTGGCATCGCTCTCCGGCGTCTGGGGTTCGTCCACCCGAAAGCGCGCCGGGGCCGGGGTGATCTCGGCCAGGGGCCGGGTTTCGGAAATCTCAGTTTCGGCTTTAACATCACCTTAGTTTCCGCAGCCCGGGAAGAGGGGCAGCCCGGCAATCAGGGCCGCCGTGGCCGAGTTCTTGAGGAAGGCCCTTCGCCCGAGGTAGAGGCTTTCATCGGTGATCTGATTGTCCAGCAGGGGTGCGATTCGGTGCATGTATTCCTCTCTTTTTCGGGGTGGGGGGTCGGTGTGAGATGGTTTCCGCTTCCCCGCTCCGGGAGATATTCCGATGTCTGCTGCCCGGAGAAGGTTCCATCGGGCCGGGTCGAAGGGCCGGCTTCCGGGACTGGACCCGGGCCTCAGATTTCGAGGATGGTGCGCACTCCTCGGCTAGCGCTGAGGTCCGCCATGGCCTCGTTGATTTCCTCAAGGGGCCGCCGTGCGGTGATCAGGGCTTCGAGATCCAGGCGGCCCGCCTTGTAGAGGCCAATCAGTCGTGGAATTTCCCGCAAGGAGTTGCTCCCGCCGAGTAGGGTTCCCATCAGCCTCTTTTCGCTCATCACGAAGAGCGCGGCCGGTGCCAGAGTGATGTTTTCATGGATGGGGGGCGCCCCAACGCATACGATGGTGCCGTGATTGCGGGTGGCCAGAAAACCCGATGAGATCAATTCTGCCCGCCCGGCGCATTCGAAAGCGTAATCGACCCCGATGCCGCCGGTGAGGCTCTGGGCGCGCTCAATCACGTCTTCGGAAGTGGGGTCGATGAAGTCGGTGGCGCCGAGGGCGCCGGCGATCTCCCGCCTTTGGGCGACGGGATCCGAGACGATGATGCGTGCGGCCGAGGCCAGCCGCGCCCCTTGGACCACTGAGAGTCCGATGGCGCCGAGTCCCATCACCAACACCGTGGCTCCCTCGACGACCTGGGCCGTATTGAGCACCGAGCCCACTCCGGTCTGTACCGCGCAGCCCACGACGCACGCGACCTCGAGGGGGATTTCGGAATCGACCTTGACGGCCCCGTTGGCCAGGGTGAGCGCGTACTCGGCGAAGCCACCGAGGCCGACGCCCCGGTAGACGGTTTCTTCGCCTCGAGCGAGGCCGGTATGCCCATCGCTGAGTTGGTTGGTCATGATGGAGAGGGAGTTGACGCAACTGCTGGCCTCGCCCCGTACGCAGAAATAGCAAGTGCCACAGGGGGGAGCCGGGGTGAGGACGACGTGGTCGCCGGGCGCGAGGTGGTTCACTCCCGCGCCTACGGTGTCGACGATGCCCGAGGCTTCGTGGCCAAGCACGATGGGGGTCGGGGCGGGAAACGAGCCATCGGCGATGGAGAGGTCGGAGTGGCAGCAACCGCAATATTTCACGGCGACCCGGATTTGACCGGGGCCGGGATCCTCGATCTGGATATCGTCGATCTTGATGGGGGATCCGGGGGCTTCGACCAGGGCAGCGCGCATCTTCTTCTCCTCGGGTGGGGGCTCGACTGGATTCTACCCTCCAAGCATACCGTGCCCGAGCCCCGGGGAGAGTGCTGGATTTGGGGCCACCGGTTTTCGCTTGGGGCGAGCTTCCGGCCCAGCGCCGGATTTTTTAGCGGGTATGCTTGGGGGGGAGAAAAAGATGAAAGCCGCTGTGTTCCATAGCGCCGACCGGCCCCTGGAGGTCGAGGACGTTCCCGACCCGACACCCGGCCCCACGGACCTCGTGGTCGAGGTCCGCTGTTGTGGCATCTGCGGTTCGGATTTGCAGGCGGCCAGCCAACCCGGGGGCTTGCCCCAGGGTTGCGTGATGGGGCACGAGTTTTCGGGGGAGGTCGTCGAGGTCGGCGCTGAAGTGGGTGGCCAATTTAGCCCCGGCGATCGTGTGACCGCGGTGCCGGGCATCGGATGCGGGACCTGCGCAGATTGCCTCTCCGGGGACGTGATGCACTGCGCGGCGCTCAAGATCACCGGTCTTGGTCAGCTGCCCGGGGCATACGCACAATACGTCCGGGTGGGCAGCAACGAGAGCGTGCGCCTGCCCGAGTCCGTCGATTTTCCATTGGGAGCTCTGGTCGAACCCCTCGCCGTGGGGCTCCATGCCGTGAAGGCCGCAGGGCTGGAACCAGGCCAGGATGTCCTAGTACTCGGGGCTGGGCCGATCGGTTTGGCCGTGATTCTATGGTCGCGCTTCCTGGGGGCCCGGGACATTCTCGTCAGCGAGCCCGCCGAGGGCCGGCGGGCCATGGCCACCGCACTTGGGGCGACGGCCGTCGCCCCGGGGACCGACGCGGCGGCCGAGATTCTGGCGGAACGGCCCCGGGGCGGCGCCGATATTACTTTCGAGTGCGTGGGCAAGCCTGGGCTGCTGGCCCAGAGCGTGAAGATTGCGGCGCCTCGCAGCAAGGTGGTGGTGGCCGGGCTTTGTATGCGGCCGGATAATTTCGTGCCCGGGGTGGCCGTCGTGAAGGAATTGCGGCTCGAGTTCGTGCTCGCCTACCACAAGGCGGACTTCCAGTTGACCCTCGACATGTTGGATGCCGGGCGAATCGATCCTTGGCCCATGGTGACCGACCGCATCGATCTCCCGGGCCTGCCCCAGGCCTTCGAGGCGCTGAAAAAACCGGCCGATGAGTGCAAGGTCCTCGTCGAGTTCTAGGTCGCCAACAAGTCCGTGGGCTGGCGGATCGCGCGCCCGGACGGGCGAGAAATCGTTGAGGCTAGGAGAGGCGACTTGGCGCAACTGGATATCGAAGTGGGGCGTGGACTACGGATTCCATGGGAAGAAATTCGCGAGTCCGCGAGTCGTTCGAGTGGGCCCGGCGGTCAACACGTCAACAAGAGTGCGACTCGTGTGACCCTGCGTTGGAATATTCAGTCGAGTTCGACCGTCGCCGAGCGGGTCCGGATGATTCTGGTCGAGCGCCTGGCCTCTCGGCTGACCCGGGAGGGGGATTTGATCGTGCACGCCGATGGTTTTAGGAGTCGGGCGCGCAATCTCGATGCCGCCCGAGTTCGCCTGGCAGAAATTGTGGCCGATGCCCTCGATGTGCCCCGCAGCCGCCGAGCCACTCGCCCTACCCAGGGTTCGCGAACACGGCATCGCGAAGCGAAGCAGCAGCGTTCGGGCTTGAAGAAGTCCCGCCGGTTGCGCGGAGACCCCGACGACTAGGGGGCTTCTCGAGCGCTTACTCCCGGGAGTATCGCGACGCAGGGCCAACACCAACTATCCCCGAGATACCCACTCCCCCGAAAAACATTCGCCCAGGCGAGTAGCCCAGGGAACCCAAACCAGGAGATTCTTTCATGCCCCGCTTAAAGCAAGTTTCACGTTCCGAGGCACCCGCCGATATCGCCAAGCTCTACGACCTACTCTTCGAAGGTCGAGATCCCGTGGCCGAGCCTGGTACGGAGACGGGAACCCCGGGCAATTGGTGGACAGTTTTCGCCGTGGTTCCGGATCTCTTTCGCCATGCGGTGGCGGGGTTCCAGTTTTATCGAAGTCCAAAGAGGAAGATCGATCCGAAATTGCGTGAGCTCGGGCAGACCCGGGCGGGCTATTTGCGCGGCAGCCAATTCGTTTTTTCTCAGCACTGCAAAGCCATGCGCTCGGTGGGCTTCGCTGAGGAATCCATTGAGGGCATCCCCGGCTGGCAAACGGCGGATTGTTTCAGCCCCATCGAAAGGGCCGTGCTCGCCTATACCGATGCGCTGGTCCAAGATGGGGGTAGGGTGCCCGATGCGACCTTCGAAGCCCTCAAGGCGACGCTTTCCGACGAGGAGATCCTCGAACTGACCTATATCACCTGCACATACGATCTTCATGCCACCATGTGCCGGGCGCTGCGCCTCGAATACGACGACGTCGAGGAGCGCATCGTAGAAATTCCCTCACCGGGCTCGGATAACTCTCTCGACATGATGCGAAGCGTCGACGGCCACCGAGAAGAGTGAAACTCGGGGGCTCGTCGAGGAGCCCAGACGAGCGGGAAGGGAGAGGCTTTGGCGAGCCTCTCTTCCTCCCCGCTCACGAGATCATTTCGGGGGCATGCGAATGCCGCCGTCGACTCGGATCACTTCTCCGTTCATGTAGTCGTTGGTGATGCACTCGGAAACCATGGACGCGAGTTCGCTCGCTACGCCCAGCCGTTTGGGGAAGAGCACATTTTGCCCGAGGTTCGCTTTGAACTTGTCGGAGCCTTCGCCCGAGCCGTAGATGGGCGTATCGATGAGCCCGGGGGCAACGGTATTCACCCGGATACCCAGGGCGGAGAGATCCCGAGCTACCGGAAGCGTGAGTCCCACAACGCCGCCCTTGGAGGCCGAGTAGGCCGCCTGCCCGATCTGCCCGTCGAAGGCCGCGACCGAGGCGATGTTGACGATGGCGCCGCGCTGCCCCTCGTGGTCGCAAGGGTCCTGCTGGGACATGGCCGCGGCGGCCAGGCGGAGGCAGTTGAAAGTGCCGATCAGGTTGACCTTGATGACGAACTCAAACTGGTCGAGGGGAAAGGGCTTGCCCTCTCGGTTGACCGTTCGGTTGGCATTGCCGAGACCCGCAGCATTGACGAGGGCGCGCAGAGGTCCGAGTTCGAGGGCCGCAGCGATGGCGGCTTCGGCCTGGTCGGTATCCGACACGTCGGTCTTTGCAAAGGTGCCGCCCAGTTCTTCGGCGACTGCTTTGCCCTTCTCTTCGTTGAGGTCCGCGATGACCGGCTTGGCGCCGAGGACGGCCAGGCGGCGGGCGCAAGCTTCGCCAATGCCCGAGGCTCCGCCCGTTACGAGAACCGATGCTCCTTCTAATTCCATCTTGTTCATCCTTTTATTCTGAAAATCGAGAAAACCCGGGGGCTTCGTAGTGTATCGCCGCCGCTATTTTTTGCGGCTCCACGGGGTAGCTTATGTGCGAGGTTCGACCTTAGCCCAGCTTGCTCCACGATCCCTGGTCCGTGTCCCGGTGCCCCTGAAGGCCTCTTCTGTCGGGTCTTCAGGCGCCTATTGATCTGTGGCAGACTTGGCTTCTTCCGCTGCCCATGGAGTCCTCAATGGATGACCCTTCTTCCCTCCGCATCGCAATTATTGGGGCAGGCCCTGCGGGCCTGGCCACGGGACATGAACTTCTCGAGAAGGGGTTCTCCCAGTTCACGATTTTCGAGACCGCCGCGAAGCCGGGGGGGACTTGGCATCTGCACAATTACCCGGGCCTCGCCTGCGATGTCTGGGCTCATTCCTATACTTTTTCCTACGCGCCGAATCCCGACTGGACTGCGAATTTCGCCGAGCAAGCCGAGATCGAGGCTTACTTGCAACGCTGCGCGACGGAATTTGGCCTGGATCCGCATATTCGGACCCACACGCGAGTCACTCGCGTCGAGTTCAACGAATCGGTCTCCGAGTGGACACTCGAAACAGAATCCGGGAAGACGTCGACATTCGATGTGGTGATCAGCGCCATGGGGAACCAACACACGCCTCTTTTTCCCGATGTTCCCGGGATGGACTCTTTTCAAGGCGACTCATGGCACGCCACCCGCTGGAACGAGGACGTTGATCTCGAGGGGAAACGCGTGGTCATCGTGGGGTCCGCAGCTAGCGCGGTCCAGATCGTTCCCGAGGTCGCGAAGCAAGCCGGGCACCTGACGGTTCTTCAACGAAGTCCGAATTGGATCATGCCCAGGGGTCGAAAACCCTACTCCGAGACCAAGCGCCGACTCTTTCGCGCCTTTCCACCCTATTTGCGGATGCTCCAGCGCGGGCAGCGGCTGCTGATGAGCCTGGTCCACGATGCCGCGACCATCGGGCACAAGCGAATGAGCGATTTCGAGAAGCGAGCCGTGAAATATATTCACGACGTCTTTCCCGAGGGCGAACTTCGGGACGCGGTCACGCCGGATACCCATTATGGCTGCAAGCGCGGTCTGGTTTCCGATGATTTCTATCCGGCACTTCTGCGTGAGAACGTCGACCTGATCGCCACATCCTTGGGCGAGGTGACTCCGGAAGGTGTCGTGACCGGCGAGGGCGAGAAAATCGCCGCCGACGTGATTATCTACTGCACGGGTTATCGGATTCTCGATTTTGACCGTTTCGAGGTGATTGGACGCGGTGGCCTTTCGATGATCGAGGCCATGGGGGCCTCTCCCCAGGCCTTCAAGGGAATCGCGAAGCCGGGCTTCCCGAATTATTTCTTTGCGGTGGGTCCGAACGGACTCGTCCTCAACGTGCCCTATTTCACCACCCTGGAGCGGAACGTGGCCACCGTCGTGGGTCTCCTCAAGCAGATGGAGTCGAAGGGAGCGCGCAGCCTAGAGGTGAGGGCGGAGGTCTATGACGAGTACAACGCGTGGATGGATACCCAGTTCGAACTCTATTCCTGGGGGAACGCCTCCTGCACCAGTTATTATCGAAACGATGCGGGCCGGGCGCCCTTCCTCTTCCCGGGCAACTTCAAGGCCTATGAAAGGCTCCATCGGGAGAGCGGCCTCAAGGAATTCCTGAGCGCCTGAGCGCCGATTCAGGGCGTGGGGAGTCGAGTCTCTAGGTGACGGTCTCCCCAGGCGTTGTCCACCCGGCCGACCGGTGGCCAGTATTTGTGCTCGCGTAGCCAGGGAGCGGGCCAAGCGGCTTGCTCGCGCGAATAGGGGTGATCCCAGCGATCACTGGTCACCTCCTCCGGAGAGTGAGGTGCGTTTTTCAGCGGATTGTCTTCCTCGCTCATGTCGCCGTTTTCGATGCAGCGAATCTCTTCCCGGATGGCAGCGAGTGCGTCGCAGAGCCGATCGAGGTCAACAAGGGATTCGCTCTCGGTGGGCTCGATCATCAAGGTGCCGGGAACCGGGAAGCTCATGGTGGGCGCGTGAAAGCCGAAATCCATCAAGCGCTTCGCGATATCTTCGACGACGATGCCGCTGGTTTTTTCGAAGGGTCGACAATCAATGATGAATTCGTGGGCGACGAGTCCACCCGGTCCGGTGTAGAGAACCCGGTAATGGGGTGAGAGACGCTTCGCCATGTAGTTGGCATTCAGGATGGCGACTTGGCTCGATTGGGTAAGACCCGGGCCGCCGAGCAGGGCGATATAGGTCCAGCTGATCGGCAGGATTCCCGCGCTCCCGTAGGGGGCGGCGGAGACCGGTCCCTCTCCGAGAAGCGGATCGCCAGGGAGGTAATCGCGCAGGTGCTCGCCCGCGCAGATGGGGCCCATTCCCGGGCCTCCCCCGCCGTGGGGAATCGCGAAAGTCTTATGGAGGTTGACATGGCAAACGTCGGCTCCAATTCGCCCGGGCGAGGTCAGGCCGACCTGGGCGTTGAGATTCGCACCGTCCATATAGACCTGCCCGCCGTGTTCATGGATGATCTCGCAAATTTCGCCTACCGAGGTCTCGAAGACTCCGTGGGTGGAGGGGTAGGTGATCATCAGGGCACCGAGCCGGACCTCGTGCTTTTCGCATTGCCTTTTAAGATCCGAGAGGTCGATATTCCCCGCCTCATCGCAGGCAACCGGGTGACATTCGAAGCCGGCGATGACGGCGCTGGCGGCGTTGGTGCCGTGGGCAGAGGTCGGGATCAGGCAGAGGTTTCGCCCTCCGTCGTCGCGCCCGAGGTGATAGCGACGGATCGCCAACAGGCCGGCGAATTCGCCTTGGCTGCCCGCGTTGGGCTGAAGAGAGACGGCGGGCAGTCCGGTGATCTCACCCAGCCAGCTTTCGAGTTGGTCGAAAAGGGCTTGGAAGCCCAGGCACTGATCGGCGGGCACGAAGGGGTGGAGATTTGAAAATTCGGGCCAGGTGATGGGGACCATTGCCGTGGTGGGGTTGAGTTTCATGGTGCAAGACCCCAGCGGAATCATCGAGGTGTTCAGGGCCAGGTCTCGGGCCTCGAGCCGGTGCAGATAACGAAGCATCGCGGTTTCCGAGTGGTATTGATGAAAGACGGGGTGTTCGAGGAAGGGACTGGTCCGCTCCAACTCCCGGGGAAGGCTCTCGGATTCGGGAGCCTCCTTGGCCAGATCGGCAAACTCGAAGTCGAGGCCCCCGTCCGGGGCGAAGAGCGCGAGGAGGTCCATGACGTCCTGGGGCTTGGTGGTTTCGTCAAAGGAAACGCCGAGGGCGAGCAGCCCCTGAGAATTCGCTTCCGTAGCCACGGCTTCGTCTAGGCGGGAGAAGAAGGGGCGCAGATTGATTCCGCGCTCCCAGCCCGCCGAGAGCACCGAGGCCGCGTTGTCTCCCTGCACCTCGACGGTCAGGGTGTCGAAAAAGGAAGGGGATTTCAGGCCATGACCGAGTCGGCGAAGTCCGGCAGCCAGGCAGGCTGTGAGCCCATGGACGCGTCGAGCGATCTCGCGCAGACCCTCGGGACCGTGGTAGACCGCGTACATGCCCGCCATGATGGCCAGCAAGACCTGGGCGGTGCAGATATTGCTCGTCGCCTTGTCGCGCCTGATGTGCTGCTCGCGGGTCTGGATCGCCAGGCGATAAGCGGGTTTGCCGTGTCGATCCTGGGAAACGCCCACGATCCGTCCGGGCAGCTTGCGGGCGTGTTTTTCCGTGGTGGCCAGAAAGGCGGCGTGTGGACCTCCGAAGCCCAGAGGGACCCCAAAACGCTGGCTCGAGCCCACGGCGATATCCGCGCCCAGGCGCCCGGGGCTTTCGATGAGGGTGAGTGAGAGCAGATCCGTCGCGGCGACGATGGTGATGCCTTCACTCTTGGCCCCGGTGATCCAATCCCGAGGGTCTTCGATGCTTCCCCTGGTCTCGGGGTATTGGAAGAGAATTCCGCACAGGTCGAGTTCGTCGAGCGGCGCGGTGCTCGGATCGCCCACGTGGAGTTCCATGCCCAGCGCTTCTGCCCGGGTGCGGACGACTTGGATCGTCTGGGGGTGGCAACCCGATGCGATGAAAAAGCCGTTTCGTCGAGATCGGTGGATAGCCCGGCACATACCCATGGCCTCGGCGGCGGCGGTGGCTTCGTCCAGGAGCGATGCGTTGGCCAGGGGGAGGCCGGTGAGGTCGGAGATCAGGGTCTGAAAGACCAGCAGCGCCTCGAGTCGACCCTGGGAGATTTCGGATTGGTAGGGCGTGTATTGGGTATACCAGCCCGGATTTTCCAGGATGCCCCGCTGTATGACGCCCGGGACGATGACGCCGGAGTAGCCCATGCCGATCCACGAGCGGCTCGCCTGGTTTTCCTGAGCCATGGCCTTGAGCTGTTCCAGAAGTTCGGACTCGCCCAGGGGGCGTTCGGGGAGACCCTCGAGGCAGAGGGGTTTTTCCCGGCGAATCGCCGGGGGAACCGCGGCATCGCTCAGGGCATCCAGGGAGTCGAAGCCCAGGACGTCCAGCATTTTGGCTTGATCCTTGGAACTGGGGCCGAGATGGCGGGGTGCGAAGGTGTCCGAGGGGTCGAATGGGTTGCTCATGGGGGACTCCGGATGTCGGGGCTGGCGTCTCGTGCCTAGGATTAGCATGGATGAACCCAGATGGCGGGGCGTCCACGGGTTGCAAATCGAGTCTTCCCGGCCTTCGGTTCTAGGGCGCGGCGGGCCTTGTTCCCAGCAGCGTCTTGAGCTCGGCGAGGCTCTCCCCTTCGCCGAGGACGAGAAGCCGATCTCCCCGATGGAGGGGGTCCGAGGGGCTGGGATTTGTGTTGACCTGCCCGTCGCGTTCCACCGCCAGAACCGTGCAGCCCGTCCGGGCACGCACGTCGAGGTCTTGGAGGCTGCGCTCGCCGACGAAATCATCGGGGCAATCGATCCAGTCGGTATCGCTCTCTTCGAGGAGTTCCATGAGCCAGGGATCCAGGGGCAGCCGCACCGAGCCGCGGATGGCTCCGTACCCCTCGTCCCTCAGGGCTTGGGTGAAGCGTGAGATGGGCCCCGGGGCGATCTCGAAGAGTTCGAGGGTGCGGGCCACGAGTTCGATGCTCGCCTCGAACTCCTCGGCCACCACGCTGGTGGCCCCGGCGTTCTCGAGCAGATCGACCTCGAGGACATAACGCGTGCGCGCCAGCACCGGCGTATCCGGGGCCGACAGCCGTATTCGGGTGACGATACGGCGGGTTGCCAGAGCATCGGAGATGGCGACCACAACCAACCGGGCCTGCTCAACGCCGAGCCAGTTGAGCAGGAAGGGTCGAGTGGCGTCACCGAAGTGGATATGGGGTTCGTGGGCCTGGGCCCGCTCCACCGCCCTCGGATTGTTGTCGATGATGACATAGGGGATGTCCACCGAGCGGAGCAGCCGGGTCAGGGTCTGGCCCGCGGGCCCGTAGCCGATGATGACGACTCGGGTCCGGCGCAACTCTTCGTCGACGGCGGGAACGCTCTCCTGGCGGCTCTCGGACCGGTCGCTCCAACTGGCCACCACATCGGCGATTCGGGGCGCCGCGCGCATGACGAAGGGGCTGGCCAGCAGGCTGAGGATCGAGCCCGAGAGGACGACCTGGTAGTAGGGCTCTCCCAGCAGCCCCGCCTGGGCGGCGGCTTCGGCGAGGACGAAGGTGAATTCGCCGGTTTGGGAGAGGGCCAGGCCGGCGAGGAGTGCGGCGCGAATGCTGTAGCCGAGAAGCAGGTGGCCCGCGGCGGCGACGATGCAGGTTTTCAGGAGCAGGGTGACCGTCAGGTAGAGGATGACCAGGGGGGCGTGGTTCATCAGGGATTGGGGTTCAAAGAGCATGCCGATCGCCGTAAAGAAGATGCCGAGAACCACCCCGCGCAGGGGGACGACTTCGCTGAAGAGCTGCTGTGCGTAGGGAGAGGAAGCTGCAGCGACCCCCGCCAGGAACGCCCCCACGGCCAGGGTCAGGCCCAATTCCTCGGCGAGAAAGGCCGAACCCAGGACGATCAGAAGGGCGAGCAGGCTGAAGAGGTCTGGAGAGCGAGCCTTTGCAACGGCGTTCAGCACCCGGGGAACCCCGATGCGCACGATGAAGATCACTAGGGCCAGAGCTGCTCCCATTCGGAGCACGGACACGATCAGTCCCGTGGCCGAGCTCTCTCCACCATCGGCCAGGAAGGGAATGGCCAGGAGGAAGGGGACGATGGCCAAATCCTGAAAGACCAAAACCGAGACCGCGAGGCGGCCGTGGGGGGCATCGATCTGGGCTTCGTCCGAGAGGAGGCGAATCACCAGGGCCGTGCTCGACATGGAGATCAGACCGCCCAGGATCAAGGCGGTGGCGGGGGGCAGGCCCATTGCTCCGGCGCCCAGGGCCACGATGCCGACGGTGAGTACGACCTGGGTTCCCCCAGCGATGAGGCCCATTCTGCCGAGATCTCTGAGCCGGGATAGCGGGAGTTCGAGACCGATTTCGAAGAGTAGGAAGATCACGCCGATTTCGGCGAGGAGGCGAACCCTGTCAGGGTCGGGAACCAGACCTAGGCCGCCAGGGCCCGCGATGGCGCCGACCACCAGAAAGCCCGCGATCGCGGGAAGGCGCATCCGCTCGAAGAGTGCGAGTCCGGCGGCGGTGAGGGCCAGAAGCAGGATGAGTTCGAAGAGCAGGTGAGTGTCGCTCAACGCCTCGTCTCGACCTCCCCCGCTCGGGATGGTTTCCCCTTGCTCAGGGGAAGGTCCGTTCCTGGCGGATAATTACGATCGCCCTGGTGGTGATCGCCTGGATTCTACCGGGTTGTGGCCGACCTGGCTCTGGATCAATTCGCTGGGGGCTCGGCGAGGCGTTCGCCGCAGTTTTTGCAGTAGTGGGCGTTGGGGGTGTGTCCCTCGTCCAGGCAACTGGGGCAAGAGCGCGTGCTCACCAGCCGCCGGCTCGCGCTGACGATTTCGGCCGTAACGATGCCTGTGGGGATCGCGATAATCGCGTAGCCGATCATCATGACGAAAGAGGCCACGAACTTGCCGCCGATGGTGTGGGGGACGATGTCTCCGTACCCCACCGTCGTCATCGTGACGATGGCCCAGTACATGGACTGCGGAATGCTGGTGAAGCCCGCTTCGTTGTCTTCGACAAGGAACATCACCGTACCGAGGATCGTGACCAGGATGGAGAGAGTGCCCAGGAAGACCGCGATCTTGTGGGAACTCGCCCGCATGGCGCCGACGAGAAAATTCGCCTCACCCATGAAACGCGCGAGTTTGAAGACCCGAAAGACGCGTAACAGTCGCAGGGCACGAATGACCAGCATGGATTGGGAGCCCGGGAGCAGGAGGCTGATGAAGCTCGGGAGGATCGAGAGGAGGTCGACGATGCCGAAGAAGCTGAAGGTGTAGCGAAGGGGATAGGGGACAGAAAGGAGCCTCAGGACGTACTCGATCAGGAAAAGGCCAGTGAATATCCACTCGGCCGCGCGCAAGCTCGATCCGTAGGTATTCTCGATACTCGGCACGCTTTCCAGCATGACGGCGAGAATGCTCAGCCCGATAGTGACCAGAAGGCCGACATCGAAGGCCTTTCCGGCCGGGGTATCGGCCTCGAAGATGATGATGCGCATTCGCTCTCGCCAAGCGGGGAGAGGTTCGGGCGGCGGCGGGGAGGACATTTCCCACTCCTTCCTTGCTCCGGGGGCAAATTCCCCGGCTTCGGGCGCCAGCGGGAAGGCCCCCGTTCGGGATCGTATCCCGCGGGGGGGACTGCTGTCGATGGGGGTCTGGGATTTTCTTTTCCCGCCCGGGGAGTGGGGGGGCGTGGTGCCTTCGCTTTGAAATCGTGTCCCCGGGGTGGATGTTGCGATGCCGGGAAGATCGCTACCCTTGTGCCGACTGAAAATAGTTGGCCTCGGCGTTGCGTCGTGACGCGCGAGAATCCGAGCAAATGGATGACGACAATGGGGCTCTGGCCTGCGGCCGGGGCCTCTGCTTTGTCGGTACACTGTTTTCGATGATTGGATTTCGGGTGCGTGTTTGCCCGGTGAAGGGGATGGCTGCACCCGCTGCAGTCGATGGGAGTAAGGGACTGAGGTCCCGCTCTCGATTCAGGAGGAAAGACTTTGAGCTTGCATCCACTACTCGATCTGGCAAATGATCGAGAGGTCAAACAGGCCAAGGGTTTTCGCGCCGTTGCGGCGGACCAGAACGGAGAAAAACTCGAGGCCCTCTACAAGCAGGAAGCGGATGCAGCTCCCGACCGGAGAGCCAAGGGCAAAAAATTTCTGGGCGTGAACACCGGGCGAATTCCACGGGCTCCCCAGGCGGGTAAAGATGACCGCCATGCTGCGATGGCTCTGGGAGGTTGGGCGAAGGCTGGCGGTGGGCCGGTCTCTCTCTCCGGAGATCTAGAACTGACCATCGTGGACCACCTGGTTCCCCTGCGAACCGCGGCCCCCGATAAGGCAAAGGGTGATGCCGACCCGAATAAGGGCGTCGAGGATCTCGATCTTTTGGGCCAGCTCTCGGACGGCCGGCTCGCGGTCGTTCGGCTGAAGTACCTTGCCCCGTCCGCGACTCGGGGCGGTGCCGGGGATACGCCTCTTCGCGTTCTTCTCTCGGGCTTGGCCCAGACCGCGATGGTCGACGCCAACCGGGCTTCTCTTGGTGAGGAGGTCGAGGAGGCTACCGGCCAGCCTATCAGCGAAGAGGCTCCGGCCCTGCTGATCGTGGCCAGCGCTCGCTACTGGGAAATCTGTCGCAAGCGCGAGGCCCAGAAGGGTGCCGGCTGGATCCGCGAGATCGAGAGACTGACCCGGGAGGTCGCGACCCAGATCGGGGTCGAGGTCTTCATCCATGGGCTTGCCTTCGAAGAAGACCCGGCGTGGTCCTACACCGAGGCCGGCCCGGAGCTTGCCGGTGGCCCGGTGATCTCTCCTGCCTGGGAGGCGGGTGCAGGTAAGTTGAAGCCCAAGCCCAAGTCCAGGTCAAAGAAATCCGACGACGTACCGGCATTGATCGAGGCGGATCCAGATCGCCCGGTTCGCGCTTACTCGATCTTCGAGAGTTTCGAGCCCGGTGACCAGATTACCCATCCGAACCTCGGGACAGGCGTGGTCCAGGGCATTATGGGTCGCGGCAAGATCTCGGTGCTCTTTGCCGATGAGATGAAACTTCTCGTTCACGAGAGACCGTCCCCCACATCCTGAGAGAGGTTCAGGGCCGGAGACGCCGATCCACAGGAATCTAGCGAGAGAGGGAACATGTCTGAAGAAAGTGATTTTTACCGATTCACGGGAACCAAGGGCTACATCGTCTCACGGTCCCTGGTAGAGGCCGTGAATTGCGCCATCGCCCTGGAGCGTCCGCTTCTCGTCAAAGGGGAGCCGGGCACAGGGAAGACTTTGCTCGCCAGGCACGTGGCCGAAGGGCTGGGGCTGGAGATGGAGTCATGGCATATCAAGTCGACAAGCAAGGCGATGGAAGGCCTCTATGTCTACGATACGCTCCAGCGCCTGAACGACGCTCGGTTCGGCGAGGGCGATGTTGGCGACATTCGCAGCTATATCAAGCTCGGCCCTGTGGGCAGAGTTTTTAGCGCGCCCAAGCGCCAGCTTCTCCTGATCGACGAGGTGGACAAAGCGGACCTCGAGTTCCCCAATGATATTCTTCGGGAACTGGATGAGATGCGCTTTACGGTCATGGAGACCAGTGACGAGGTGGTCGCAAAGGAAAGGCCTCTGGTCATTATTACGTCGAATAACGAGAAGGAACTCCCGGACGCGTTTCTACGCCGATGTGTCTTCCATTTTATCGAGTTCCCCGAACCCGAGATGATGCGGAAGATCGTCGATGTGCATCACCCGAACGTCGACACGTCTCTTCTCGACCAGGTATTGATCAAATTTTATTGGCTCAGGGGCCAGCCGGACCTTCGAAAGAAGCCCTCGACCTCCGAGTTGATCGACTGGATCGCCGCGCTATTGCGTTCGGGGATTAGTCAGGACCAACTCGAGAGCCATATTCCCTTCCTGGGTTCCTTGCTCAAGAATGAGCAGGACACCGCAGCTCTGGCAGATTTCGAGGAGCGTGGTGGCGATATGCCCTCGGACTGGAGTGACCTGGGCCCGCGCTTCAACCAATAGCTCGAGGCAGATTCATGTTTCTTGATCTCTTCTATGGCCTGCGTGATGAAGGCGTTCCTGTGGCAGTTCAGGAATGGCAGATGTTCATGACGAGCCTGGAGAAGGGTTTGCATGATTCCAACCTCATGGCCTTCTACAATATCGCCAAGGCCACGCTGATCAAAAGCGAGACCTATTACGATGCCTTCGATCGCGTCTTCGCTCGAGTTTTTCAGGGCGTCGAAGGGGAGCTGAGCGCTAGCGATGAGCTCAGCGACTGGTTGAGCGATCCCAAGAACTTCGAAGGTCTCACCGAAGAGCAGCGGAAGATGATTGAGGAGCTCGATGCGGACGAGCTGATGCGGCGCTACCTCGAGACCCTTGATGAGCAGGACGAGCGCCACGACGGGGGCGGTCGCTGGGTCGGCACCGGGGGGCATTCGCCTTTCGGTAATGGGGGCCAACACCCGACGGGCATTCGGGTGGGAGGCGAGTCGAAGAACCGGTCGGCGATGAAGGTCGCAGAGGATCGCCGTTTCGAGGAGTATCGGACGGACCATACCCTCGATATTCGTAACGTACGGCTGGCTCTTAAACGACTACGACACCTGACCCGAGAGGGCCCAGACGATCAATTGGACCTCGACGAGACCGTAGATGAAACGTGCCGGAATGCGGGTGAGATCGAATTCGTCTACCGCTCCGAGAGGCGGAACAATGTACGCCTTCTCTTGCTGATGGACGTGGGCGGCACCATGGAGCCCTACTACGAGCCCGTGAGTCGCTTGCTGACCGCTTTACACGAGGAGCGCGGGCTTCGGGATTTTAAGCCGTACTATTTTCATAACTGCGTATACGAGCGGTTGGGCACCACGACGGATCTCTACGTCAAGGACGCGATTCCGACGGGTGATCTCCTGCGGCGATTCGATGAGCGCTGGAAGGTGTTGTTCGTAGGAGATGCAGCGATGCATCCCGCAGAGCTCATGAATCCGAGAGGAAATATCAACCCCCGCTACGAATCGGAGAGCCGGGGAATCGACTGGCTCATGCGCATTCGCCGCCACTTCAATCGGGTGGCCTGGTTGAACCCGGACCCCGCATCGGATTGGGAATACACCCGCACCACCCGGGTGATCGGCGAGATCTTCCCGATGTTCTCACTCAGCCTGGACGGAATCCAGGATGCGGTGACAAGTCTGGTGGGCGCCAAACCCTCTGCCCCGGGAATTACGCGACACTAGCTTGTCGTCCCGACAACCTTGCGGCTTCAGACGATGAGAGGAGGCGTGCTGGTCGTTCCCTAGTCCTTCAGGACGACGACAGCTCCGCCCGGGGTTGTGTTTTTGCCCGCTGCATTTTTGACGAAAAGTTCGACCTCGGCGAGTTTTTCCCCGTTCTCTTCCCACTTGCGCTTGACCACGCCGCCGAGGGTCATGGGCTGATCCGGAAGATCCATCCCTCGATACTGGCACGAAAGGCTTCGAATGCGGCCTCCGTGGTCGAGCCAGTTGGAAACAAGCTCACCCAGGGCTGCGTATTTAAAGCGACCGTGGACGATGATCGAGCCGAGGGCCTTGCTTTGGGGAAAAGCGAAATCGTGGTGGAGTGGGTTGAAGTCTCCGCCGCCCGCTGCGTATTTGACGAGCTGGCTGACTCCCGGGTTCTTGGTGAGCTCGGGCAGGCTGCTGCCTTCATCGAACGAGTTCCAGTCGAGGGGCATGGAGTTCTCCTGGTCATTGTAAAATTTAGAGAAAGAATTTTTCCGATGAGCCGGGATTCTCGATCAAGCGAGAATCCGAGGGAGACCGGGTTAAATGAGTAGGTGAAATTAGTAGAAGAGACCCTGTCCGCGCTGCTTGGCGACGACCTTGCCCTGCTGGTTCGTATAGGTCGACTCGCTCGTCACGATCAGCATCTGCCCGGTGGTCTTGCTTTCCCGGATGCTGAGGTCGGCGCAGCAGGAGGTGACGGTCAGGATGTCACCGGCGCAGATATCATCGAAATACTCTGTTTCGGTTCCGCCATCGAGGACATTCTTCAGGCCATGGTTGAGGCTCGGGCCAGTGTTCTTCGGCCCGCTGAAGGTATCGTTGCTCTTGCCCGGAATGAAGATGGGCGTTCCGAGGTAAGACGGCGGGCAGGGCAGGGAGCGGTAACCCGCGGCCTTGGCTGCGTCCTCGTCGAAGTAGACTGGATCGGTATATCCGACGCCGCGAGCGAAGGCGCGCACGCTCGTTGTGGTGACCTCGTGGGTCCATGGCTCGGACTGGACTCCGACCACGGCCTTGAACTCTTCAGTGATTTCGATGTTGTCTGCCATTTTTCCTCCCAATCCGAGTCGGCCAGTCTACACGCCTCTTTCCCCGGTCGCGAGGTCCGTATCGGACCGGGTGTTTCGTCCCGGGATTGCCAGGGAGGCTCAGCTCATTCCCCGGGCATAGGTCGCCATGTCGAAATAGTCCCGCCAGATCTTGATCTTGCCGTCTTCCATCTCGAAGACTCCCGCACAGGGGAGGTCGACCCCTTTGCCCCCCTTGGCCTTCGTCCGGTCGAGGCGCTCAGCGATGACGATTTCTCCTGATGAGACCAGGTTGACAACATCCCACTCGGTCTCAGTCCAAGAGACAATGAAGCCTGCGATCATCTTCTCGATGTTTTCGCGCCCGGTGACCGGGCTCGCTGGCATATTGTAATAGACGCCCTCATCGCAGAAATAAGATCCCAGTTCGGCCGGGTCGAGCCGCGACCATGCAGCGATGAAATCGCGAATGATTGTCTCGTTGTTCATTGGACTTGCTCCTTAGAGGCGCTTTTGCGCGGTCAGTCTTGAAAGAGAATAGGCTGTGCTTTGAGGAATTCTCGTTTGATCGCCTTGGCCATAGGCTTCGGGAGGGAGGCGATGGCGGTGGCCGTGGCAGAGACTCTCTCGGAGAGGTCTTCGTTGGAGCAAAGGACACTGACGAGTCCGCACTGAAGGGCTTCCTCGGCGCTATAGGTTCTTCCGGTGAGACACATTTCGCGGGCGGTGCCTTCTGGGACGATTTGTCGCATCAGCCCATAGGCCGCGGCGGCCCCGAAGCGGACCTGGGGTTGACCGAAGACCGCCGAAGGCGTCGCGATGCGGACATCGCAGAGGGCAGCGAGGTCGCAGCCCCCGCCCAGGGCAGCCCCGCTGATCGCGGCAATCAGGGGCTTGGGAAAGGTATACACTTTTCGGTGATATTCCCGGGACTCCTCAAAGACCGCTTCCATGGCCCCCGAGGCGAGTTCCGAGCGATCGAATCCCGCGCAGAAAGCGGGGCCCTGGGCCGCCAGGATGACGCATTGGATGCTTTCGTCCCCCTCGCAACGCTCTAGCCCGTCGACAATTTCGCGCCTGAGTTCGCGGCTCAGGGCGTTGCGTTTCGCCGGGCGATTCAAGGTCAGGGTGGCGACGTGGCCGGATATTTCCAGGAGGGTGAACTTTGCCATGATGGCCTTCCTTCCCCCGGAGGCGGCAGGTCCGAAGCCTCGGGATGAGTGTATCCCGTGCTCCCGGCTGCGAACCCGGCGAATTCGGTCTCGGAGGAGTCGAGAAACCCTTGTAGTTGACGCTGAGCTATTTATTTGATTGGATTAGAAAAATCAGCCTCGCTGTTGGAACTGTACTCTGACGTTACCCTAGCGGGTGCATGGGCAGGTTGAGCCCACAAATATTTGAAGATGCTGGCTTTGGCGAGCCGGGGCCTACGGACCCGCAGACCTGCCCAGCCTTCCCCTGGGGACTTTATTGAGTCAGGAATCGGAAAAAGGGGCTGGCCGGGGTCGACCTGGAAGCTTGACCCGCGAGTCCATCGTTCGCGAGGCTTTGAAAATTCCCGCTGAGGAGTTCAGCCTCGGGCGCTTGGCGGATTCGCTGGATGTCTCTCCCCAATCCCTCTACCACTACTTCCCCAACAAGCAATCCATCGCCTCGGCCATGATAGAGGAAGTCAACCGCACCGTACCTATGGCGGACCGGAACTTGCCCTGGCGTGAGTACCTTCGCTCGATCCTGCTCGGCTACAGGGGTTTCCTGAAGGTGAATGACTACGCCTTTGCCCGCGGGCTTCCCCTCAACGGGCTCTCCATTTTTCGTGTTGGAGGGAAGAGCAACCGTGCCATGCTCGAGCGCTTCGATGGTTTTATGGAAGTTTTTCGGCGGGCGGGTCTGGGCCCCGAGGAGTGCATTGAAGTCTGGATCATGTTCCAGAACTTCATCCGTCGCTCCGACCTGCACCGGGCTTCCCAACAGTCACTCTTGGCTGGCTGGGAGGAATTGCAGAACGATCTGTCCGAGATCGATGAGGCTGTCGTGCCCGAATTGCAGGGCCTGCGAGGAAAGCCTTGTCCCGATATCGAAGAGATTTACCAGGGAGTCGTGGACAATATCATCGAGGGGATCTCCGTACGTTACGAGATCAAGTAGAACTCGGCAGGTAGGGGAGAAATTCTCCGACATTCCAGCCGCCGTCTGCGATGAACTCGGATCCGGTGCTGTAGGAACACTCATCCGAAGCCATGAAGAGTGCGAGGCGGGCGATATCAATGGGTTTTCCGCAGCGAGGGATCGGCTGATTTTTATAGAAGAGGTCGATGTCTTCCGAACCGGTTGGGTTGCCCATGACAGTGTCGACTCCGCCCGGGTGTAGAGAATTGACCCGAATGTTGTGGCGACCAAATTCGATGGCGGCAACCTTGGTGAGCCCGCGGATCGCCCACTTACTGCTCGCGTAGGCGACCAACCCGTTCTTGGCCTTGAGTCCGTCAATGGAGGAAACATTGACGATGGAGCCGCCCCCAGCTTCCTTCATCGGGTCGAAGACCGATCGCAAGCCGAGGAAGGTGCCCACCTGGTTGATTCCGATCACTCGGTTGTAGTCCTCGAGGGTCGTTTCCTTGAGAGAGGCGAAGTGCGTGACGGCGGCGTTGTTGACCAAAACGTTGAGGGGGCCGAGTTGGCTCGCGGCGGTGACCGCCGCGGCCCAGTCTTCCTCGCTTCGGACATCCAGGTGTACGTAGACGGCTTTCTCCCCAAGGTCTTCGGCTACGGCAGAGCCTTCAGCGTCGAGCACGTCTCCAAGCACAACGTGGGCCCCTTCTTCGACGAAGAGCCGAGCCTCGCACTCGCCCTGGCCGCGCGCGGCACCGGTGATGATCGCGACTTTTCCCTCAAGCCTGCCTCCTCCCATGGATTTTTCTCCTCTTGGTCTCGATGCCGAGATTAATAGTTGGCCGGAATTCACACGTGCTGCTCTTCGACGAGGGCAGTATCCTAACGCCATGGATCGCATGACGCTCCGCCTTACGCATTCTCCCATGGAGATCCGGGCAGAGGCCTCGCCCACGGGTTTAGTCAAGGTGGAATCAGGCGATTCCCAGGCCGTACTGCTTACGCCCCCCACGGTGGACCCGGAGATCCAATACCCGTTGATCACGGTCTTTCATGGGGCTGGTCGACAGGACGAATGGCTCGTAAAGGCATGCCAAGGCGCACCCGAGGCGCGCCAGGCATTTTTCCTTGTCCCCCGATCCCGAGAACCCACCTGGGATTTGATCGCGGGTGGGGATGGCCAGCCCGATCTCGAATTTCTCGAGTACGCGTGGGATCTTATCTTTCGGCGCTACCCCATCGATGGAACTCGGCAGGTCCTGATGGGGTACTCCGACGGCGCCAGCTACGCATTGTCCCTGGTGCTATCGAATCCCGGGTTTTTCGACGCCGCGCTGTGTTGGGCGGCGGGTTTTGCCATGATGGACCGGAGCGCCGTTGGAAACCAAGAGAAGCGAACGCGCTTTTATCTCGAGTACGGGACGGCTGACGAACTCTTTTCGTTCGACCAGGTCGCGCTGCCCATGCGCGAGAATCTCGAGCGGGCGGGGTATGAGGTGGAATTCTCGGTGGACGAGGGCGGGCGTCATTGGCCCTCGGGAAGTTTTCAGGGCGAGGCTCTCGACTGGTATTTCGGGAGAGAGTCCGGCTAGATGCCTTGGCAAAGAAGGGGCTCTAAGCTTCGTCCTCGCGGCAGAGGACGAAATAGCCCATTACTCGCTTCTCCATTCGGTAGGCGACACCGATAGAAACGTGCTCGGAAACCAGTCTCATATAGTCTCGCGTCTTGTTGTAGACGAACATTTGCAGGCCGCTGCTATTCGGCTTTATCCGTGGCCAGTGCTCGGGAACCGGCCCCTCGGGCTCCATGAAATAGTCGACGACCACAGCTCCACGCGGGTCGGAACCAGATTCAGCGGTCGGGTGCGCGACGAAATAGCCGGGGCCGATCAGCGGCCGAACCGAAGTTTCGTTATAGCCCCATAGCTGTTCAGGGTGACCGGCGGGGCGACACCACCGTTTTTCGAAATATCGAAACGCCGGTTGGCTGTTTCGTCCGGTGTGAATGACCTCGCGACCCTCGGAAATTCCGGCGGGTACGAAATGCTCCAGACCGGCCCGTGGACCATCGCCGGAGATTTCGTAGAGAAGTTTCTGGCACTGACCGTCGAGTTCCAGAGTTTGGCTGCGCCGCCGGTCGGGCGTCAGGGCGTTCAGATGCTCGCTGATCTCCTGAATCTTCGAGCCCGATCGGATCATTTCGCTGAGTGTCATCGAATTCCTCCCAGAGGGGAGAGAATAGCCGAGCCGGAAGGCCTCTGCGCCTTGGTCCGTTGAGAGTTGCCTATGGATCGCCTTCGGGCCTCTGAAACTATAGAGTCATCGGATGACAAGAACATCGATTCCCCTCGGCCCCGAGCCCGAATACGAAAAGGTCGTTTCGGGCTACGAGACCCTTCACTCTCCCGAGCCCTTTGCCTGCGAGTGGGGCGGCGTATTGCCCGAACTCCACGTCGCGTGGGAAAGCTGGGGCGAACTCTCGCCCGGGCGTGATAACGCGATCCTGCTCCATACGGGCCTCTCGGCTTCATCCCATGCGCGCAGCCACCCTCGGAACCAGCACCCCGGCTGGTGGGAAGAGGTGGTGGGGCCGGGGTTGGCCATCGACACAAATCGCTATTTCGTGATCTGCACAAATCTGATCGGCGGCTGCTATGGGAGCACGGGGCCGTCCTCGACGAATCCCGCCACCGGCAGTCCCTATGCCATGGATTTCCCCATCCTGACCGTGCGCGATATGGTCCGGGCGCAACTGCTTCTGCTCGACCACTTGGAGATCGATTGCCTGCATGCCTCGGTGGGTGCGTCACTGGGTGGAATGCAGTCCCTGATGTTGGCCGCCCTTGCGCCCGAGAGGGTCGCCCGGGTGGTGAGCATCTCCGCAGCGGCTTGCTCCCACCCTCAATCGATTGCCATGCGCTTCGTTCAGCGTCAAGCCGTGATGGCTGACCCTGACTGGAACGAAGGTCGCTATTACGGCAAGAGCTTTCCTCATCGCGGCCTGCGGGTTGCTCGAGAGATGGGAACATTGACTTATCGATCCGGTCCAGAATGGATGGAGCGCTTCGGTCGCCAGCGTCCCAGGGACGGTGTGCCTCGTCTTCATGAGGATTTCCAGGTAGAGCGCTATCTCGCTTACCAGGGTGATAAATTCTGCCTGCAATACGATCCGAATTCCTACCTCTATATTTCGAAGGCAATGGACCTTTTCGACATCGCCGATGAGGAGAATTCTTCTGGGGCTTCACCCGAAGGCGTCGATCTTCCCCACCTGAAGTCCATCGTGGCACCGGCACTCGTGATCGGGGTCCAATCCGACATTCTCTTCCCCGTCTGGCAGCAGCGCGAGTTGGCCCATCTCCTCGAGGACTCCGGGAACCGCGTCACCTATGTCGAACTCGACTCTCCCTACGGTCACGATACTTTCCTGATCGAGGTGGATAGGGTGGGTGAAGCTCTGGCAACTCATCTGGAAGATTAGGACTCGACAGAGTTCGACACCTTTCGACGAATCCCGACACCCAAACCCTTCTCCGGCTCAAGTCGAGGATGACTTCGTGCCCCTTGCCTCTTGCATCGTGATAAAATTCGGGCGGAGAGTGCGATGGCCCGAATAGTTTTGATGCTTCAAGATCGCCAGGTGGGGTGGAGTCCACGGATCGCCGCCCTGGAAGAAGCCGGCTACGAACTCGTCTATGCGAAACAAGAGGAGGAGCTACGGCGTACTCTTCTCGGGAGCGACCCCGATGCTCTTGTTCTCGAGTTAAACTCCTCTTGTTGCGATGCCAACTCGCTACTTCGAGGCATTCGTCGAAAAACTGACCTCCCGATCCTGATTCTCGCCTCCAGGGCCTCGGTCCAAGAGGCAGTCGCTGCGCTCAGCGCGGGGGCGGATGATTTTACTTCGCCCGTCGATATGGAGGCCGCAGCTTTCGTTCATCGTATTCGTTCCCTGATCGCTCGTCGCCGAGAGGGTCGGCCTTGCGAAGACCTCGAAAAAAGAATCGCGGGTTCGAGTCCGGTTATGCAAAGGTGTCGCTCGAGAATCCGCGGACTGGCGCCGCTCCGGGCGCCGGTCCTGGTGGTGGGTGAGGAAGGGAGCGGGCGTAGCGCGGTGGTCGCGGCCCTCCATGACTATGGATCGAGCGCGGGCGAGCGTCTCGAGGTGCTGGATTCGTCAGAGTGGAGGCCCGCTCAAGGCTTGCCTCGAGAGGGGGCTGTCTACCTGAAAGAAGTTCACCGTTTCGGTCCGGCTGCTCGGGCCTTCTTCCTTGAGCGCCTTCGAGAGGCCGAGAGACGAAATTTTGCCAAGGCGCCCCGTTTTTTTGCTTCGGACATTTTTCTTGGGCCTTCCTTCGCTTCGTCGGGCGAAGGGCCCGAACTTCATGGAGCTCTTGGACGTCTAGCCATCGAACTCACCCCCTTGCGCGAACGGCCAGACGACGTGCCCGAAATCGCAGACGCTTTGCTCGCCCGGATTGGCGTTGCCATGGGGCGCCGGGCAGGACTGAGTGAGGCGTCGAAGGCGTTTTTGGCCGAGCGTTCTTGGCCAGGCAATGCCTTGCAACTCGAGCGTTTTTTGGAGCGTGCCCTGGCATTCAACGACGGATGCGTACTCCGCCGTGACCAGTTGGCCGAACTGTGCGACGAACGCCCGGAGGCCCTGGGCCGATTGCGGGCTTTTCAGCTTTCCCGGGAAAAGGATGAACTCCACTGCGCATTGCGGGAGGCGGGAGGGAATATTTCCCGGGCAGCGGAGAGGCTGAGTCGCAGTCGTGCATCGGTCTACAGACTCATCCAGAAATATGGGGTTCCCGCGCCTTCCTAGGGCCGCAGGGAGGCTGAATGCTCTTTTGGGGGTTCTCCCGAGGGTTCTCCGAGGCCTGACTGACATCACGCTTTTTTGGGTGTCTATTCCGTTGAAATTTGCCGATGAATTCGATGGTTTACATATAGAATGGTTTGAGTCACTGGGTGAGGCGAATTGCTCATCGCTGAGGTCTCCGGGTGGTAGGGAAGAGGGACATGACGGCATTCGGGGTGAGGTTCAAGCGAGCGTTCGCGCTGTGTATCGCGGCGGGTGCTTTTGTGGCGCTCGGTCTCGCCGTGCCGTCCTTCGCCTCGGCCCAGACAGATTTTTTCGCCTTCGAGAGCGGCCCGGTTCGCCCCTTGGCGATGTCGGCCGACGGAAGCACTCTTTTCGTGACGAATATTCCGGACAACCGACTCGAAATTTTCTCGGTGACTCCGGCGGGTCTCGTTCCGGCGGGTTCGGTGCCGGTGGGTCTCGAGCCCGTCGCGGTGGCGGTCCGCGCGGCAGATGAGGTGTGGGTGGTCAACCATCTCTCGGATAGCGTGAGCATTGTGGATCCCACCGCTTCGCCGCCGTCCGTGGTCAGGACGTTGCTCGTGGGCGATGAGCCTCGTGATGTCATCTTTGCTGGCACGGGTCTCGCCCGCGCTTTCATCACCACCGCCCATCGGGGCCAGCATCGGAGGAACCCCACCATCTCAGGAGTCAATGGAGCGGGCGACCCTCAACTAAGGGTGCCCGGTACGCCCCGGGCAGACGTTTGGGTTTTTGATCCAACGAGCCTCGGACATCCCCTGGGTGGCACGCCCCTTCGGATCCTAGAGTTCTTCGCGGGTGCCCCTCGAGCCATGGCGAAAAGCCCGGATGGCAACACGGTCTATGCGGCGGCTTTCAGATCGGGCAATCGAACCACCATCATTCCCGAGGGTGCGGTCCCGAATGGTTTTTCGAGCGCGGGTCCCTCGGGATCGGCTCCGGGGGGTCTCCTCGGTCCGAGCGATAACGCGGCCGGCGCTTCCGCGCCGGAAACCGGCATCATCGTTCAGTTCGATGGAACACAATGGGTCGATGCTGCGGGACGCGATTGGAGCGGACTGGTCAATTTGAATCTCCCCGATATCGACGTCGTTTCCTTCGACGCGAATCTGACAGCCAGTGGCCCGACGGGCTTGCAGCAGGTGGTCGGGGTGGGGACGATTCTTTTCCATATGGTGACGAATCCCGCTTCGGGGATGATTTACGTGATGAACACCGAACTTCCGAATCTTTTCAATTTCGAGGGGGCGGGCCACCACGGAGGGAGCACGGTTCAGGGCCACCTTTCGGAGTCGCGCATTTCGGTGATCGATCCGAATACACTCTCGGTGGATTCTCAGCATCTGAACCTCCACATCGACTACTCGAAGCTCCATACCGATGTTCCCGACCTCGTCGACCCGTCCCAGATCGAGCATAGCCTGGCGACCCCTCTCCAATCCGTTGTCTCCTCGGACGGTCTCACCCTTTATACGGCGGCGTTTGGTTCGGCCAAGGTGGGGGTGTTCAGCACGGCGAGTATCGAGGACCCAGCCTTTGAAACGAATTTCGATCCGACTGCCGAGAGCGCGAACTATATCGATACAGGGGGCGGCCCTTGTGGTCTCGTTCTCGACGAAACGAATGGCCGTCTCTACGTCTTTACCCGCTTCGATAATACTCTGGCCTCAATCGACCTTGGGTCCAAGGCGACCCTCGAGACCCACGCCCTACACAATCCGGAGCCTCAATCGATTGTGGATGGGCGTCCGTTTCTCTACGACGCGGCGAACACTTCAGGCAATGGCGAGGCGTCTTGCTCGAGTTGTCACATCTTTGGGGATACGGACCAGCTGGCTTGGAACCTGGGCGATCCGGATGCTTCGGTCTCGTCGAATACTCAGCCCTCGGCCATCGGTCTGCTTCCCGCCCAGCCGTTTTTTCATCCGATGAAGGGCCCCATGACGACCCAGACCCTGAAGGGGTTGTCAACTCACGGGGGGATGCATTGGCGAGGCGATCGCGTGGATGGATTCTTTGGCACCGATCCGTGCAACGAGCCCACGGGTGCGGCCTGCAACGAAGAACACTCCTTCAATAACTTCATCGTCGCGACCGAGGGTCTGCTCGGTCACGACGGAGGCATCAGCATCGCGGACATGAATAAGTTCACCACCTTTATGCTTCAGGTGGGCCTCCCCCCCAACCCGGTTGCGAGTATCGACAATTCGCTGACCCCTGCCCAGGCTGCAGGCCGGGCGAATTTTCTGGCGTCAGAGGGAGCGTCGACCACCGATACGGTGGCAACCTGCGATGGCTGCCATGTCCTCGACCCTGCCTTGGGATTCTTCGGCGCCGACGGCGCTCGAACCTTTGAGGGATTGGTCCAAGATGCGAAGGTCGCGCATATGCGAAATCTCTATGACAAGATTGGAATGTTCTCTGGGGTCGGGTCTGGCCTCCCCCTAGCCGACCAGATCAAGGGTTTCGGTTATCTGCATGACGGCTCGGTGGGTTCGTTGACCGCCTTCCTGAGCTCGCCGGTCTTCTCGCTCTCGCCCGCAGAGGTGATCGAGATGGTCGAATTCTCTCTCGCTTTTCCCACGGATCTTGCGGCCATAGTTGGGCAACAGATGACCCTGGATAGTGCCAGTGGGGGCTTGGTGAATGACCGGATTTCATTGATGATCAGCCGGGCAGGAACAATCTACGATTCGCTGACACTGGGGGGAGCTGTCCCCGAATGCGATCTCATCGCCAAGGGCGTGGTGGGAGGGGTCGCCCGGGGTTGGGTTCTCGAGCCGGGTGGGCTCTTTCGCGATGATCTCAATAATACGATCAGTGACTCAGCCTTGAGGGCACTGGCCTCGACCGAGGGGCCCATTACCTATACGGCGGTCCCGCCGGGAGCCGGTATTCGGATGGGGATCGACCGCGATCGCGACGGGCAATCGGACGGGGTCGACAATTGCGCTGAGGTTCCGAACGCCCTGCAGCAAAACTTCGACGGCGATAGCCAGGGAAATGCATGCGATGCAGACGATGACAACGACGGTCTGCCCGATATCGTCGAAACCAATAGCGGAATCTTCGTCGGTCCTACGGACACAGGGAGCAGCCCCCTTAATTTCGATACCGATGGTGACGGGGTTTCCGATGGGGATGAGGTTCTCGCGGGAACCGATCCCAACCAAGGCCCCCCGGCCCTTCCCTCGATGCCCCTGGCGGGTCATGGGCTCTTGATGCTCTTGATGCTGGGGATTGGCTTCGTGATGGTCGTTCGGCTGGAGCGGAGCTGAAAATCCACTCGATCTTCAACGGACCTCGAATGCGTAGCGCCGCAGGGGAATGGGACTCACCTCATCGGTGCGCAACTCGATGATATGCCGCCCGGGCCCGAGCAACTCGGCGCCCAACTCGAGACGAACTTGGGTGGGCCCGGCCTTTCGTCCGTCGATCTGGGTAGGCGCGTGGCTCTCCCCGTAGATCCAGATCGACTCGATGCCGACGCCCGCCGCTTCCGGTGGCAGGCTCACGTGAACCTCGAGAGGTTTCCCGGGCACCAATGATTGCGGGTCGATACGGGGTTCTTTGCCCGGTTCGAGCACCACTCCACCGGCCCCCGGAGTGATGGCGCTCGGGCCCGGGGCCGAGTGCAGGGGCTGGGGGCTTCGCAGGGGCAGTCCCCACCAGGCCCCAGCGATGGCGATGGAGACCGCGATGGCGGCCAGTCCCAAGGGCCACGAGCGCTTCCCCCTGGGCTCGGCTGGGCTCATTCGTCGGATCTCCTCGTGGCGGATGGGTTGTCGAGCCGTGCCCCGCCGATGGCTGGTATTGCGCTAGCCTAGCCCGCCATCGGCCCGGGCCCACTCCGGCCGATCCCGGCGAAGGGCCAGATCTCGAGCCCCGATCCGATACCCGATTCGATCCTGGATTCCATGATGACTCAAATCCCCGACAACGATGCACCCCACTACGGCCCTCTGCTGGTGAACGGCTTTGCGGTGATTGCCGCCCTGACTTTCTGCCTCATCGTGGTGGGGGCATTGGTCAGAGCCAACGATGCCGGGCTGGCCTGCCCGGATTGGCCTCTCTGCTTCGGCGAAGTGGTGCCCACATTCGATCTGAAGGTCGCCTTTGAGTGGGGGCATCGTGTCTTCGCGGGCTCGATTTCCCTGGGGCTACTGGGCCTCTCCGTGCTCGCTTGGCGCGAGCCCCGAATGCGGCTTCGTCTGGCTCTTGCTTGGGTGGTACTCGCGATCCAGGTCGTCTTCGGGGGCCTGACGGTTTTGCTCTCCCTTGCGCCCTGGACCGTATCGGTCCACCTGATCCTCGGGAATTGCTTTTGCTTGATCTTGCTTTGGATATCCCGTGATTTGGCCGAAGATTTTGGCCGGGGCCAGGAGTCCCAGGCTCTGCCGGGCGCCGTTTCCAGCGGATTGGTGGCTCTCGGGCTCTCGCTCTTCCTCCAAATGCTGTTGGGGGGGTGGATCTCGAGTCATTATGCCGGGCTCGCCTGCCTGGATTTTCCGACCTGCGATGGCCAGAGCTTTGCGCCCAGCCTCGAGGGTCCGGTGGGAATCCAGGTTCTTCACCGAGCGAACGGCCTCTTTCTCCTCTGTATCTACGCCTGGCTCGCTGTGGCGACCCGTCCCTACGGGCGAATCCACCTTTTCGCAATCCTCGGATTTGGTCTGGTTTTGGCCCAGATCGGCGTGGGGGCGGCGAACGTGCTGCTGCAAATTCCCATTGCAGTGACCGCCCTGCATAGCGGGCTGGCAGCGGCTATTGTCCTCGCCACCGCGATGTTGATCCGCGAAGCCCTGGGGGCACGGGGCGCGCCGGTGGAAATCGAACCAGAAGCCCGGATGGTCGAAATCGGATGAGCAGCGCCTCCAGTTATATTGCCCTTACGAAGCCACGCATTCTGCCGCTGGTCCTCTTCTCCGGTTTGCCCGCTCTGGTGCTGGCCGCGGGCGGTTGGCCGCCTCCGGCCCTGATCGTCGCCACCCTGATGGGCACGGCTTTTTCTGCCGCCGCCGCCAACTCCATCAACAGCTACCTCGAGCGCGATCGCGACGCGTTGATGGAGCGCACCCAGGAAAGGCCTCTTCCCGCAGGCGAGCTCGGCCCCCGACCGGCCCTGATCTTCGGCCTCAGCCTTGCGGTTCTTGGAGTGGGGCTTCTCTGGTTCAGCGTGGGTCGCGTGCCGGCCTTGATTTCGGTGGCCGCCCTCGGGATCTATATTTTTGTCTACACCCTCTGGCTCAAGCCGCGTACTTCCTTCGCGGTGATCGTGGGTGGAATTTCTGGGGCCATCGCCCCTTTGATCGCCGACGCCGCGGCGGACGGTCACGTGGGTGCGGCGGGCTGGCTGCTCTTTGCCATCATCTTCATCTGGCAACCCCCGCATTTCTACGCCATCGCGCTTTTTCGCCGGGAAGATTACGCCCGGGCAGGCTTTCCCATGTTGCCCGATCGAATCGGTGAGGATGCCACCTACGACCGGATTCTGATCTGGTCGCTGGTGCTGATCCCCTTCACTCTGGCCCCTTACGTTTTCCTCGACCTCGGCTTTTTCTATCTGGCCTCGGCACTCGTGCTCGACGCCCTCTTTCTCCAGCGTGCCTGGCAGCTTCGCGTGCGGCGCGATACCGAGGCGGCTCGGGGGCTCTTCCTGATGTCCCTGGTCCAACTTCTCGGGCTCTTCGCCGCAATGATTGTGGATCTTGCGGGCCGCGCTTGGTTCGGGTCCTGATCAGACCGCTTCGGTCCGGCGAGAAGAACCCGCCCAATCCGAGGCGGCCAGGCGCCAGCCGATCTCTACGGCGGGAACGAAATCCGCGGCGAAAGCGACTTGGGCGAGTCCGACGAAGCCCATGAGCCGGGGTCCCTCCAGGCACTCCGCCGCCCAGAACCCGTATCCGTGTTCGTCGAAATGCCGGTCTACCCGGGCGATGAAGTCGTCGCTTTGTTGTCGGCTTATGGGTGCCGGGAAAAATTCCATGACCTCCTCGTCGGCGCAAATTTCGGCGAAGGAGGCGAGGTCGGACGGCTCCCAGCGGCGTAGCCTGAGCCGGGGCGTGGTGATCAACTTGGCTCTCGCATAGCGACCTTGGTCCTCCACGAAATGCTCATGGTTCGGCTCAGTCGTAGGCCATGCTGGGAAGCCAGGTGACCAGGCCAGGCCAGAGGAAGAGGAGCCCCAGGGCCAGGACCTGGAGCGCGATGAAGGAGATCACGCCACGGTAGATCGTCGGGGCCTTGATGCCTTCGGGGGCGACGCCCTTGAGGTAGAAGAGGGCGAATCCCACCGGTGGAGTGAGAAAAGAGGTTTGCAGACAGACGGCGAAGAGAACGGTGAACCAGACAAGGTCGAAGCCGAGAGATTCAACGGCGGGCGCGACCAGGGGCAACACGATCAATGTGATCTCGATCCAGTCGAGAAAGAAGCCGAGCAAAAAAGTAAAGAAGAGGATCACCATGACCGTCGCTTGGGGGCCGAGTGGAAGTTCGAGCAGGGCGCGGTGGATCAGTTCATCGCCACCCAGGCCCCGCAGGACCAGCGAATACGCGGTGGCGCCCACGAAGATGGCGAAGACGTAGCCCGTGGTTCGCGAGGTTTCGGTCAGGACATCTCGCATCACCGTGAGAGAGAGCTTTCTCTTCAATCCAGCGAGTCCCAGGGCGCCCAGGGCACCCACGCCGGCTGCCTCGGTGGGCGTTGCGATCCCGAAAAAGATGCTGCCGAGGACCAGGACGATAAGAGCTAGGGCGGGAAGGACGATGCGCGCGACGTCGGCGACCATTTGCCAGTCGGGCGGGGGGGCATCTTCAGGGGTCGGAGCCACCTCGGGACGCAACGCGGCAAAGGTGAGGATATAGGCGATATAGAGCGCACCGAGCATCACTCCTGGGAGCAGGGCTCCGAGGAAAAGATCACCCACGGACATGGCGAGTCGGTCCGCCATCAGGACGAGCATGATGCTCGGGGGAATCAGGATGCCCAGGGTGCCCACGGCGCAGACCGTCCCGGCGGCGAGTTCGGGTTGATAGTCCTGTTCGAGCATGGCGGGTAGGCCGAGCAGAGCGAGAAGGACCACCGAGGCACCGATGATCCCGGTAGTGGCCGCGAGCAGCATACCGATCAGGGCGATGGTGACGGCGAGTCCTCCTCCAACTCGGCCGAAGAGGCGCGCGATATTTTTCATCAACTCGGCCGCAATGCCTGAGCGGTCCAGAAGCAGGCCCATCAAGATGAACATGGGCAGGGCGACAAGGACCCAGTTGTCCATCAGGTCCCAGATGCGTTCGATGACCAGCGAGCTGTAGGACCAGTCCACGCCGGTGTAGATTCCGAGATCCTGCTCGAAGACGATGGCGAGAGCGGTGAAGAAGACCGCAAGGCCCCCGAGAACCCATCCCACGGGAAAGCCGGTGAGGATGAGGACGATAAAGAGAATGAACATCCCGATGGCGAGGAATTCTCGGATCTCCATGGATCAGGCCCCTTCTTCCGGTGTTTCGGGACCAAAGAGCCTGCGCCCCACGCGAAGCAGGCGACTGATAAAGGCCAGGGCGAGACCCGCGAACCCCAGGGGTAGGGCGGCCTTGATGAGGAAGCGGCCCGGCAATCCGCCGGGTGAGGAAGAGACCTCTCCGCGAATGAACGATTCGGAAACAAAGGGGACGCTGAAGATCAGAACCAGCGCACAGAAGGGCAGGGCGAGCAGGAGGATTCCGTAGAGATCGATCCAAGCCTGCATTCGGGGGGAGAGTCTCTCATGGATGACATCGACCCGGATATGCGAGTCGCTCTGAACTCCGTACCCGAGAGCTGCCAGAAAACCGATGGCGTAGAGATGCCATTGGGCCTCTTCGAGTTCAACCCTGCCAGAACCGAATACGTATCGGAGTACAACATTGAGAATGACCACGGCGAGCAGGATCAGCCAGATCCAGGCAAGGGCCTGGCCACTCTTCTCGACGAAGGAATCGATTCGCTTCGACAGTCGGGTATGTGGAAGGTCGCCCTTCCTGGGTGATTCCGGCGCTTCCCGTTCCTCGTCGGTCATCGCACCGCCGGGTAGGCAATGTTCTTCCAGCGGTTGTAGTCCCGCTGAAAAGCTTTTTGGGAGGCGAGTACCCGGGCGAAGTCGGGATCTGCCTGGGCCTCGGAAGCCAGAACCGCATCGCTCGCTTCGGCGAGGGCGTCCAGGATTTCCGGGCTGAGAACCTCGGTGGTGATGCCCTGGCTCTCGTACTTCGCCAGAACGGGTCCTTGGAGGGCCTCGGCTCGGGCCAGATTCCGGGTGACCCCGGCGGTACAAGCGGTCTCCAATATGGCTTTTTCCGAGTCGCCGAGGCCGTTCCACTCGTCGAGGCCGATGACCATGTGGAAGGCGGTAAAAGGTTGATGCCAACCGGGGAAATAATTATACGAGGCGACGCGGTTGAAACCGAGTTGTGAGTCGACCACGGGAAGCGAGAACTCCGTGGCATCGAGGGCGCCGCGTTCTAGAGCCTGGAAGATTTCTCCCCCGGGCAGCAGAGTCACCGAGGCGCCCAGGCGCTGGACCGCTTTGCCCCCAAGTCCCGCGAAGCGGATTTTCAAGCCTTCGAAATCCTGGGGTGAGCGGATGGGTTCCCGAAACCATCCAGCGGTTTCTGGGCCGATCAGACCGCAGAGAAGGATATGCAACCCCTGGGCACTATAGATTTCGTCGGCGAGTTCGCTGCCCCCTCCCTCGTACCACCACGAGGTGAAGGACCAGGGTTCGAGTCCGAAGGGGACGGCACCGAAGAGGACAGAGGC
This sequence comes from Myxococcota bacterium, assembly GCA_029243605.1. Taxonomy (GTDB): domain Bacteria; phylum Myxococcota_A; class UBA9160; order UBA9160; family UBA4427; genus JAZXM01. The sequence continues at coordinate 34,835 of JAQWRT010000024.1, read as the reverse complement.
TGGCAATTTCCCTTGGTCGTAGCCGAGCCAGGTATAGCCAGCGGGCACTTTCTTCTCTTCTACGGCGTCGACGATGCTGAAGGCGGGGACGAGTTCGCCCGGTTCAAAAATTTCGACACGAAAGCGCCCACCGGAGAGGGCTTCGATCTGTTCGGAGACGTAGACCGAGTTGTCTCCCAGGGCGGGCAGGTTCGTCGCGAAAGCGACGGGGAGCCTCCAGCGGATCGAGGAAATCCCCTGACTCCGCTCGACTCCGGTGGCCTTGGGTGCTGGTCGGACGGCGAGGGAGACGAGCAGACCCACCGCGAAAGCGGTGAATACGGCGACGAGGGCGGCACGGTTGGACATAGCTTGCTCCCCTTAGCTTGCGATCAGCGAGGGTTCGTAGTCTTCCGGCGCCTGGAGTCCCAAGAGGTGCAACAGGGTGGCGGGAATATGGGCGAGAGGTGCACCGTCGGCGCCGTCGGTGAGTCTGAGTGCTTGGCCCGGCGCGTATATATGCAGCGGGACGGGGTTGAGGGTGTGGCTGGTCTTGGCCGCAATCTTCCCCGTGGAGTCTCGTATGGCCTCGCCTGTCTTCGTGTCCACATCGAACATACAGTCGGCATTTCCGTGGTCTGCGGTGACAATGATGGCTCCATGCATTTGTTCCACCACAGGAATCAATCGCCCAATCTCGTGGTCGACGCTCTCCACCGCAGCAATCGAAGCCTCGAGGTGCCCGGTATGGCCCACCATGTCACCATTCGCATAGTTGATGCGGGCGTGGCGATAGCGTCCGGTCCCGATTTCGCGGATGAGTGCGTCGGTAATTTCCTCAGCCCTCATCTCAGGTCGTTGATCGAAGGGCAGAGAATCACTGGGAACCTCGATGTAGTTTTCGTATTGATCGTCGAAATAGCCGCTGCGGTTCCCATTCCAGAAATACGTCACGTGGCCGAATTTTTGGGTCTCGCTGATGGCCAATTGGGGGATTCGGTTCCGCGCAAGATATTCTCCTACGGTTCGATCGATTTCGGGCGGAGCGACGAGATAGCGCGAAGGCAAGAGGAGATCGCCATCGTATTGCATCATGCCGGCGTAGAGAGTGTCGGGCCTGGCTCCGCGATCGAAGTGATTGAAGGCATCGTTCTCGAAAGCCTGGCTGATCTCGATGGCTCGGTCTCCGCGAAAGTTGAAAAAGACCACCGCCGAGTGGTCCTGGATTTTTCCGATCGGGCTTCCGTCGCTTTCCACCACCGCGAAGGGCGGCAGCCACTGATCGCTCAGCCCGGGTTCTTCACTCCGATAGGTTTCGATGGCTTCTCGGGCGCTGGCGAAGCCCCGAGCCTCGCCTAGGACGTGGGTCTTCCAGCCACGTTCAACCATGGGCCAATCGGCCTCGTAGCGGTCCATTGTGATGAACATTCTTCCGCCCCCGGAGGCCACTCGGTAGTCTCGGTTGGGGCTGCGGGAGATTTCGGCGAGTAGGTTTTCCAGGGGCTCTATGTAATCGAGAGCGCTGGTCTCGGGCACATCGCGCCCGTCGAGAAGTGCGTGGATCCGGACCTTTTCGATGCCCTCCAGGTGGCAACGTCGAACCATGGCGAAGAGATGGTCGATATGGCTGTGGACGTTGCCGTCGGAAAGGAGGCCCATGAAGTGCATGGGTTGGCCCGATGCGCGCACGCGCTCGGTCAGTTGTCGCCAACTGGCTCCTTCGAAAAGGCTCCCCGATGCGACGGCTCTGGCCACGAGTTTTGCGCCTTGGTCGAAGGTTCGTCCGGCGCCCAGGGCGTTATGTCCGACCTCGCTATTCCCCATATCGGAGTCGTTCGGCATGCCCACCGCCTTACCGTGAGCTGTCAGGCGGGCGGTCAGGGCCAGCTCCCGGAGCCGGTCGAGATGGGGAGTTCGAGCTAGCCAGACTGCGTCGGATTCGTCATTGCGCCCGATGCCTACCCCGTCCATAACGCAGATGAGGACCGGCCCTTCGACACCGCTGAATTTGGGGTGCTGCCCGAGTTCCCAGTTCATTTTTGGCTCCCCAAGGCCCCTTTCGAAAGTGGCCGCGCGGCTAGTGTCGCAGCGGGGGAGAAGATTAACAAGCGGAACGAGGCCGAGGAGGCGTCGTTCTCTAGCCTTCGCTATTCAGGGGCCGGGTAAGCGGCTCTCGAGTGACCGGCTGCCGGACTTGGTTTCGAAGCGAGGAGGAAGTCGCATGAGAGTAATTACTTGCACGGAGTTGGGCGCCCCCGAGAACCTGATGGTTGAGAGCCGACCGGATCTGGCTCCCTTGGCGGGGCATGTGCTCGTCGATGTGAAGGCCTGCGGGGTGTACTTCGTCGATACCTTGATGGTTCAGGGGCTCTATCAAATCCGCCCGGATCCGCCCTTCGTGCCCGGTGGTGAAGTGGCCGGTGTCGTGCGCGCGGTGGGGGAGGGCGTCGAGGAGTTTTCGCCCGGGGATGCGGTGATAGCCACTCCGGGGCTCAACGGCTTCGCCGAGCAGGTTCTCCTGCCGGCCTCCCGGCTGATCCCCATGCCGGGGAAACTCTCGTTTCCCCAGGCGTCTGGCTTCTATCAGGCCTACTGCACCGCTCAATTTGCCCTGAAAAACCGGGCCGAGCTGAAAAGGGGGGAGACCGTCCTGGTGCTCGGCGCCGCTGGCGGTGTCGGCCTCGCCGCCATCGATGTCGCCCGGGATATGGGCGCTCGGGTGATCGCCGCGGCTTCGAGCCCGGAGAAGTTGGAGGCCTGCCGCAGGCAAGGCGCCGACGAAGTGATCCTCTACAGCGAGGAGGACCTGAAGCTCAGGGCTAAGGAACTCTCCGGGGGTGGGGTCGACGTGGTCTATGACCCGGTGGGAGGCGATTTCTCCGAGCCGGCCCTACGGGCTATGGCGCCGGGTGGCCGCCACCTGGTCATCGGCTTCGCGGGAGGCGAAATCCCTCGGGTCCGGTGGAACTTGATTCTCTTGAAACAGTGCCAGGTGGTCGGTGTGGATTGGGGAGGCTGGGGTTCGCGCAACCGCGAGGCGAATGCCGCGCTCTTCCAGGATCTGGCAGACCGGGTGGAGAGCGGGGCTCTGACGCCCGTTCCCCCTACGGTCTACCCCTTTGAAGAGGCTGGCCAAGCCCTCCGGGACCTGATGGATCGCCGGGTGGTCGGTAAGGCCGCACTCTCTCTCGAATAGCCCGACGACTTTAGTCGAGCTCCGGTGAGATATCATCGAGTAGTGCCAGGGCAACCAGCCGTGGACTTCCTGGAGGTATTTCGGGCCGAAGAAGCCCGCGGCGTTTTCGGCGAAGTTGGGCAGGAAGAAGATGACGGCCCCCACGGCCAAGAGGCGCCCGGGGTACATCCGGGCCAGGTTGAGAATAGGACGAAACACGGCACTGAGAGTTGATTCGGCCGGCCCAGTATTTTCTCGATCTTCGAACTCCTGGGTCTCGGGCAGGCTTCTGCGAAGCCAAGCCACGATGGATAGGGGAATCAGGCCCACCAGGTAGAGGAAGCGCCAGCCCATAGAGAAGACATCGACCAAGGCAAAGAGTGTAAGTGCGAGCCCGTGTCCGCAGGCGCCCAGGGCACCGATCCCCCAACTGCGATTTTCGGGGTCGATTTCTTCCGTGATGACTACGTAGGCGAGCATGACCTCGGCTACGGCAAAGGTTCGCGCGAGGAACTGCAGGATGACGAACGTGGTGGCATCCTGGGCAAAGGCCGTGGCCCCGGTGAGTACGGTATAGGCGACTACGGTGAAGAGCAATACGCGTCGCCGACCCCAGCGATCGGCGATGACGCCAAAGAAGAAGGCAGGCAAAGCGCCGAGGCGTACGATGGATCCAAGTTCCCCGAGTTGTTCCTCGGGGATCATTAATTCGGCTTGAATCTGTTTGAGGGCCAGGCCGAAGAGACCGAGATCATATTGGTCGAAGAGGTTGACGATGGCAATCAGGCCAAGCACCCGCCAGTGGCGCCGGGTCAGGGCTGGCGCACGCCCAAGGAAGGGAGCAGCTTGGAGCCATCTGGGGCGGTTGAACGATCGTCTGCCTCATCCAAGGGGGGTTCTTCAGGATCAGTCAAGTGGAGTTCCTACTTTGGGGTTGGCGACTTCGTCCGATGGGATCTGAAGTGCTTCGGCCTCGCGCTTCACCCATTCGGTCGCAGATTTGAGCCCCTGGCGCGCGACCATATTTCGGACGAATCCGGGCATCCAGCCCCGGGTTCGCATATCGATGGAGTAGAAGAGCCGAGAATGACCGGGATATTCGGGGTGCTCTTCTACGGCCCAATAACCCACGGAGTCGTCGAGGTCACTTTCTTTCGAATAGTCGAGAGTCCAAGTGACGTAGCCACGTTCGGGGCGGAAATCGTGCCGGATATAGTACTCGTAGCGAAAGGCGAAAAGTTTGAGGACGAAGCGTACGCGCACATCGCTCCCGTTCTCGAGATAGGGCTCGCATTCCGTGACATAGGGGACCATTTGGGGGTAGTTGCGAAAGGCGGCGATCCGATCCCAAACCGCCTGGGGAGGGGCCTGGATATCTTGAATGGCCATACCTCGCCCGCCATCCTCTCCCTCGATGGTCACCAAGATCGCCTCGCCCCGGGAAAGGGACTCGAGTTGGGCCTCGGAGGGGGGCGCCATCTTGGGCTTGCCCTGGAAGGGGCGCACGACCCCCTGATGGGGGTGCGGAGCGTCGGGGCGTGCGGCAGCACTTACCCCGGCGAGGGAGAGGCTAAAGATTAGGGCCAAGAGCCAAGCAGCCCCTCTCATGGCCGGCGCGCCTGCATCTAGTGGGATCCGGAAAGGATCAACGCGCTGGTGGGTACCGCGGTGCCCGCAGTGACCAGAACGTTCTGGGCGCCCGGCACAGGGTTGACCGAGTCCCCGCGAATTTGCCTTACCCCCTCGGCGATCCCGTTCATGCCGTGAATGTAGGCCTCGCCGAGTTGTCCGCCGTTGGTATTGATGGGCAGGCGGCCCCCGATCTCGATGTTGCCATCTCGGATGAAATCCGCGGCTTCGCCCCGGGCACAAAAGCCGAATTCTTCGAGCTGGGGTAGGACGAGGGGGGTGAAATGATCGTATAGGATCGCCGTCTGAATATCGCTTGGGCCGAGCCCCGTGTCGCGCCAGAGTTGGCGCGCGCAGAGACCCATCTCGGGAATATCCGTGATCTCGTCTCGGTAGTAGCTCTTCATCATCTGCTGGTCTTCGGCGCTTCCCTGGGCGGCGGCGGCGATGATGGCCGGGGGCTGGGGGAGGTCCAATGCGCGTTCGAGGGTCGTTACGACGAAGGCTTGGCCGCCGTCGCTCTCCTGGCAGCAATCGAGTAGATGCAAGGGTTTTACGATCCAGCGGCTCTGCTGATGATCTTCCAGGCTGATGGGTTTCTCGTAGAAATGGGCCTTGGGGTTGTTGGCCGCGTGCTTTCGATCGGCGACCGCAACACGGCCGAAATCCTCGCTGGTGGCTCCGAACTCGTGCATGTAGCGCCGCGCGAACATGGCGACCCAGGATGCCGGGGTCAGCAGGCCGAAGGGCGAGCTCCAGCCGAAATCCACTTCCATGGGTGTCGGCGCCGGGGCACGGTTTTGGACGCCCACGCCGAAGCGGGTTTCAGAGCGTTCGTTGAAAGCTCGAAAAACAAGACAGTAGTTACAGGCACCAGACGCCACCGCCATGGCGGCTTGGTGAAGGGTGCCGCAGGCGGCACCGCCACTGTGGTGGATCCGGGAGAAATGGGTCAGTTCGGGGATTCCCAGATTTCGGGCCACGTCGATCTCGTGGTTGTCCTCTACGGTAAAGAGAACCATGCCATCGATCTGCTCCGGGCGGAGCCCGGCATCCCGGATGGCGGCATCGCTGCACTCTACGGCCAGGCGCAGGGTGCTACGTCCCGAATTTTTTGAGAAATCCGTGGCGCCAATACCCACCACCGCTGTCTTGCCTGCGAAGCTCATGCCCATTTTCTGACCGCTCTCCACTCTCAATTGGAAAGTGAGAGGTTAACCGAACTGGCTCCGAGGCCACGAATAAAATCGCGACTTTGGTTCGTCGAATGCCCGCTCTTCCGGCTTGTCCGGGGCTGAAAAAACGGGAGTCCGCTCTGGGTGATTTCCACTCGGAGATGCCCGGGCTATGGTCAAGTCATGTCGAACTCCGAGCCCCTCCCCCTGGCGCCGGGCTGGGTTGTCGTCCGTTATATGCCATCGGAGCCGGCATCCCCCGAGCGGGCCGAGGAAAACTTCGCGCTCCTATCGGCCGAAGAACGTCGGCGATATGGGCGCCGGACGGCCTCTGCCCAGGCCGAATTCTGCAGCGCCCATGCTCTCCTTCGCAGGACGCTCTCGCTCTACGCAGATCTCAAGCCCGGGGATTGGCGCTTTTCTCCCGATGCCATGGGAAAGCCTGGAATCGTAAATTCCCCTTGGGACCGAAGCCTGCATTTCAACCTGTCTCATACCCGGGGGCTGGTCGCTTGCGTGGTGGCCGGGGATAGAGACGTGGGTATCGATGTCGAAACGACCCTGGGGTCCCGGCGATACTCTGATTTGGCCGACCGGGTGCTCTCGGCCTCCGAACGTACACGCTGGAAGGAATTGCCTTCGACGGAGCAGCCCGCGGCCTTCCTCGACTACTGGACGCTCAAGGAGGCGCATCTCAAGGCCGAGGGGACGGGGATTCGATCCGCGCTTGATCGCCTGGAGTTCAGTCTGGAGGGCGCCGAAGGGGCCCATTGTCGGGCAGAAGCGGATCCAGGTGGGCGGGAGCGCGCTTGTCATTATCTTCGCCTGCGTCCCACCGAGAATCATCGCATGGCCGTCGCCTGTAACCAGGCGCCGCCGCCGCGATGGGATGTGAGCGGGCTGGATCCCTGACTGGGCTGCGTGGTCTTCGCTTCGTGCTTTGTCTATTTTCTCAGGGTGCACGCGGAAGAGGAGCGGTTTTGGGGTTGGCATTGGCCAGCCGGAGAACTGGATCCGATTGGGAGCGGGGAGCAGGTTGATGGTTGTGGCCAGGATCACCATGGTCGGAGCGCTGATCGCGCTCGTTTTGCTTCTTTCCTTTCCGGGGTCGGCTTTGGCAGCGGATGCCGCCCCCAATGATTCTGCCCATCCGCCGATTGGTGTCTTCGGGGAGTCGGTCCATAGCAGCGGTGACGTCAAGATCTCCTACCGCTTGCATATCGAGAATCGGAATAAGCTCCTCAACGGAGAATCGAAAGTTCCCCTGGCGCAGGTCGAGGCTCAATACCCGGGAGGGCTCGTCCCGCAGAATTTCCGTTCCTACGCGCATGTGATCGAGTTGACTTGGAAGCCCACCGATGCGGTGACCCTTTTCGTCGCAGTTCCCTTCCTCGAAAAGAGCCTCGATCAGTTGGTGGTCGACTCGGGTCAGCGTTACCGGACATCGGTTCGCGGGTTCGGAGATGTTGTTTTGAATGGCCTCTATCAGGTATTCGCCGATGAAAATCACCGCATTCACCTCAACTTGGGGCTGAGCCTGCCTTCGGGCTCGACCAACGAGACCGATGAAGCACCGAGTGGGGTGTCCGGATTGGTTCCGGGCAGCCTGCAGCGTCTCCCCTATATCATGCAGTTGGGCTCGGGCACGTTGTCCCTTCGCCCAGGGTTGACTTATAACGGCCTTTATCGGCGGACCTTCTGGGGGGGGCAACTCGGCGGGGTTCTGGAAGCCGGGACGAATTCCGAGGGGTATAAGCTCGGGAACAGATACACCTTCAGCGGTTGGGTGGGGCGACGCTGGACGTCGTGGCTCCAGACATCCTTCCGGGTTCGTTGGGATCAATGGTTCGATCCGACCGGGGCTGACGATCAACTCGATCCGTCGATTTCTCCCCTTGAGGATCCGTCGATGCAGGCGGGCGAGCGCCTCGATACCCTGATCGGTGTCGACTTCTTTGTGAATGGGGGCTGGCTCAAGGGCGCCCGAATCTCCATTGAAGGCGGCCTTCCCGTGACCCAGAATCTGAAGGGGCCGCAACTGGGAGCAGACTGGGTTCTGACCTCGGGCCTTCAATACGCTTTTTAGGGAGTAGACCATGTTGTTCGGACGAGAGCCGAAAATGCCGAAGCCCGGGGAAGCCTTGCCTGGGCGCGACGCGGCAATGCCCGTACCCGCGGCCCATTTCGTCAACGGGGCACCCCTTCAGGATGATTTCCCAGGACTGGAGCGGGCGGTTTTTGCGATGGGCTGTTTTTGGGGGGCGGAACGCCGGTTTTGGGAAACCGAAGGCGTGTGCTCGACGGCGGTGGGCTATATCAATGGGAGTACGCCGAACCCGACCTATGCCGAAGTTTGCTCGGGGAACACGGGCCATACAGAGGCGGTTTTGGTCGTTTTCGATCCAGCTCGGGCGAGTTACGCCGAGATGCTTGCAGTTTTCTGGGCCGAGCACGACCCCACCCAGGGAATGCAGCAGGGTAACGATGTCGGAACGCAATATCGTTCGGGCATCTATTGCGAATCCGATTCACAACTCGAGCTCGCCCTGGCTTCGAAAGCAGCGTTCCAAGAGGTGCTTGACGAATCCGGGCTGGGCAGGGTGACGTCTGAAATTCTGCTCGCTCCAGAGTTCTATTATGCTGAGGACTATCACCAGCAATACCTGGCCAAGAATCCCCAGGGCTATTGCGGCATCGGTGGTACAGGGGTCCGGCTGCCGGGCAACTGGGCAGAATCAAAGCTGGCTTGATCAGGGGTCCGGGACCTGTGCAGGTGAGATGAGGGGTTCGAGGGCTCCCGACTCCATGAACCGGGCGCTCGGGGGGGCGCCAAAGCGATATGTGCCAGATCCCTCGAAGCGTGAATCCTGCCCAGGGCTTCGAAGTTGGGGTGCTCACCGAGGAGGCCGATCGGGCAAGTTGTCGCCATCAACGCGATCGGGGCCTCTCCGACGCAGCCCAAAAGCTTCTCGTAGAGCGCCAGGGAGTCGCGATCCGCGAAATGAAGATTTTCGAGGATCAAAACGAAAGGGGTTCTCAGGGCTGTCTGCCTAAAGAGCCGGCAGAGCGAATCCATGAGCCTGAAACGCAGGCCCGACAAAGCCGCTCCTTTTTCCGAGGCGAGCCTTTTTATGCATTCGGGCTGACACTGGGCGAGGTTTAGAAGGTCGGGTGCGATCAAGGGTGGCAATTTTGATTCGTGGATGTCCTCCATTAAGGAGCGGAGGATCTCGATCCATGGAGCAAGATTGGGGTTTCCTTCATCGTTCGAAGATCGACCGAGATAGGCCGCGAGACCTCGGCCTCGGCTGATTGCAAGAACCTCGTTGACGCATTGCCGCTTCCCGCTTCCCGGTGGCCCCGTGAGTAGGAGCGGCTTGGGGCAGCCATGCTCGAGTTGGGCGAGGGTTTCCTCGAGTGCGGCGAGGCTTCCTGGGTTGCTCTGGAATAAGGTAGATGGGTCGAAGAGCCCGGACTTGGCGATGGTTCCCCTATTTTCCAGGACTTGGACTGGGGCGACGAAGCGATAGCCTCGGCCTGGTTCGGTGTGGATGAGGGTCTGGCGGCAGCCTGAATCGCCAAGCAAAGATCGAGTTTCCCCGATGAGGGTCGAGAGCGAAGTTGAGCCGACAACGACATCGGGCCAGAGTCTTCGGTCCAGTTCGCCCTTGTAGACGATGCGAGTTCGGTGTTGGATCAGGTCGGCGAGCAGTGCGATGACCTTGGCTCGCGCCGGAATGGGGAGACCTCCCCGGAGCAAGCTTCCCCTGATCGTGTCGAATTCAAAATTTCCAAAGACGTAACGCATAATCACCCCTCCTTTCCCGATGATTCTCAGGAAAGAGCAGCATCGAGGGGAGCGGCGTTGGGGTCAATGACTCGGACCCGACTATCGATGTCTTTCGATGTCTTTGTGCGTTCTCGACTGTTCTTGACTGTTCTCGACTGTTCTCGAGTGTCCGGGAGTGTCCGGTACCGTCCGGCCGCTCGCTCAGCCTCCAGAACTGAACTTGGCGATCAGGGGCGGCCCCAGCACGATCAACCCGATCAGCGCGGATCCGAGGACGGCGATCAGGACGGCGCCGGCGGCCGCGTCCTTGGCCTGGGCGATCAACGGATGGATTTCGGGCACGGCGGCGTCGGCCAGGCGTTCGATCGCGGTGTTCACCGTTTCCATCGCCCAGACCAGGGTGATCGCGGTAATCAGCCAGAGCCAGTCGTGGGCGGAAAGCTCGCAATACCAACCTGCGAGCGTAACGGCTGCAGTGACGAAGAGGTGGATCCAGGCGTTGTGTTGGCTCTGAACGGTCAGCGCGATGCCGCGAAATGCGAAACCGAAACTCTTCGCGCGTTCGATTATGGAAAAACGATGAATCATCTTTGAACTCCGATGATGGCTATCGACCCCGGAAAGATACCGCAGAAGGCTCTTTCGGGCGGATTATGGCTGAACGAGTGTGCCGTTCTCGCCTGCGCGCTGCCGGTGGTCGAATTCCGGGGGACGGTCTAGGCTTCGTAGAGCCCGGAGCCGTTTCGGGCGGGCACCTTGTCGTACATCGAACCCAGGTCCCGTGGAGTCCATGAGTCAATTCGTTATTCAGGGGGGAAAGCCCCTATCCGGCGAAATCGCGGCCAGCGGTAGTAAGAACGCGGTGCTGCCGATGATCGCCGCGGCGCTCATGACCGATGAGGAAGTGGTGCTCGAGAACGTCCCGGATCTCCGTGACGTCAACGGCATGCTCGAGATTCTCGAATTTCTGGGGGCGTCCGTTGAGCGCGAGCCCGGGAAGCTGGTTCTGAATACCCGAGAAGTGACCCAGAGCGAGATCCCCTTCGAGCTGTGCGAGCGCACTCGGACGTCCTTCCTCTTCGTCGCCCCGCTTCTTCACCGAGTGGGCCGCGCACGCATGCACCCGCCCGGTGGCGACCAGATCGGCCGGAGGCGCTTGGACGCGCACTTTTACGGCCTGAGGGGCCTCGGGGTCGAACTCGATGAGAACAAACTCGAGTTCAGCCGAAATGAAAGATTGAGCTCGGCGATGCTCTTCTTTGATGAGCCCAGCGTGACGGCGACGGAGCATATTATGATGGCCGCGGTTGTCGCCGAGGGGACGACGACCCTGCTGAACGCCGCGAGTGAACCCCATGTCCAAGACCTCGGGCGTATGCTCAAGGGGATGGGCGCGGAGATCGACGGCTTGGGAAGCAATACCCTCACGATTACTGGTGTCGAGCGTCTGGGCGGAACTCGTCACCCAGTGGTTTCCGACCATATCGAAGTCGGGAGTTATCTGGCTCTGGCGGCGGCCACGGGTGGGGAAATTACCGTCACGGGTACGGTGCGCGGTCATTATTGGATGATGAACAGGGTTTTTGAGCGCTTCGGAATTACCCTCGAAGTCGAGAGCGACCGGATCGTCTTGCCAGGAGGACAGGAGCCCCGGATACGGCAAGATGCCGGGGGGGCGACCCCCAGCATTGGAGATGGGCCCTGGCCCCAATTTCCGACGGACATGATGAGCCCGATGATCGTTCTCGGAACCCAGAGCGAAGGGGTGACACTCTTTTTCGAGAAGATGTTCGAGAGCCGCCTCTATTTCGTCGACCCCCTGATCCAGATGGGCGCAAATATCGTCGTTTGCGATCCCCACCGGGTCCTCGTGACGGGGCCGACTGTCCTGCACGGACAGACCGTGAGAAGTCCTGATATTCGCGCGGGCATGGCGCTCCTGATCGCCGCCCTGTGCGCCCGGGGCCGACCGAGCGTTGTGCAGAATGCCGAAATTCTCGATCGCGGTTATGAGAGGCTCGACCTGAAACTCGCGGCTCTTGGAGCGGATATTACTCGCGAGTAGAACACGGATTGCGAGTTCCCTGCACCCGAGTTCCGCGATTATCGGATGACCTGCACGTCGGCTGCGGCGGGTCGGCGCTGCCTCAAGTTCCTTGCGGAATCGGGCGATAGATCCTTGAATGGATTGGGCTCGGAGCGTTCCCTGTGGAGCGGGTCTTCGGGCGATTGGAGTTCCGCTTGAATTGCAAGACCTGCAATACGCGATTGCCGAGAGGGAAGAGGGTCTGCCCGAATTGCGGCCATACCGGCACGACGGTTGCCGCCCGAGGTGAGGGTTCGGCTGCACCCAAAAAGCGAACAAGCTCAGGGAGTGAACCGCTTTCTCCTTCCAATCTGAGCGCCTTTGGCGAAAGGGAAAAACACGAGGGCGGAAAATCACCTCTCTTCTCCGGGAATGAGAAGGCATTCGATCAAGAACTCGAAATAGCGCTGAGTCGAGCGACCCAAGCTCGCGTACGATCTCCCCGGAAAGCGACTGGGAGAAAGGCGCCGGGGAGTAAGGCGCCCGGGGGCAAGCAGGCTTCAACTCCAGCCGCCACCTATTCCGATACTCGACCCAGACCCGCTGGCAACGTGGTGCTTCCCGTTGAAGCGGAGCAGGTCCGGCACCTGGTCATCGAGCGCCCGGAGGTACTCGAGGTCGGCTTGGCGGTCCACCTCGACGATGAGGGGATTGCGGTTGGGGCGGGCTTGCCCACCGATGTCGGTGAAATCGATCTGCTCGCTCGGTCGGGAGCGGGGGATTGGGTGGTGGTGATGGTTGTGCCCGATGCATGCGATCAGGAGACAGCCATTGCGGGCATGATCCAGCGCCTGGGTTGGGTGCGAAAACATCTCTCGGAGCGCCAAGAGCGGGTGCGTGGAATTGTCCTGGCCGGTTGGACTAGCAGCGAACTCGTTTACGCCGCGGCGGCTCTGAACGATTCTGTGAGTTTTCTCGGGTGGCGTCTCTCCCTGGAGTTCGAACCCCTCGTCTCTTGAGAGAGGGCGCCGGGCCGAACCTCTCCTAGACGGCGGGGGCATGGCCGGCCAAGGAGCCGCACGCCCGGTGCCTGGGGCGCCGGAGCACTCATGCTGTGGAGTGTGGCCCCTGGAAGCCATGCTTCCAGGGGCTGGGCCGGGCCTTCGCCCCGTTACGCTCGATGGAGCCGCTGCTGGGCCATTCCCGTATTTCTGCCCGCAGGCTGCCAGAGCCGTTGCGGACCCGACCTCGTATCCACTTCCTTTGCGCCACTCTCGTCGCGTCAATGCTTTTGCGCCACTTGCTTCGCGTCGGTGGCCGTTCAAGCTTCACCGAAGGACCGAGTTCATAGTGAACTAAAAACTCCGGTCTGTGGAGAAAAAAATGGCGGAGCGAGCGGTCCCTCAATTTCGACGTATTCACCGGCGCGCATATCCCCTCGAAACGATTCGGTTTTGGGGAATGCTTAGCGAGGGGAAGTTCCGCTGGAGACCGGCGAAAAAGATGGAGCGGAGGGCATAGTCCGTGAACCCCTGGGGTACCCTCTCCGAGCCATGACGATTCGTGCAGTCAGCTTCGATCTCTTCGACACCCTGGTCGACCTCCTGAGTGAGGGAATCCCTATGGAGGATTATGGGGGGCGCTCGGTGCCCTGGATGTTGGCGCGGGTTCATGCTCTGGTGGACGCGAAAATTCCGCTGGATTTTGATGATTACCTTAGGGTCATGAAGGGGGTCGATGAGGCCTTCCGGGAGAGCCATTTCGCCCAGGGGCGAGAGGTCTCGAGCTTGGAACGCTTTCGCGCGGTGCTCGAAGAAATCGGGACCGGGGATGAGGACCTCGCGCACGCCATGGTGGAGGCGCACATGGAGGGCTTGTACCGTCAGGTGCGGGTTCTCGATCATCATCCGGAAGTTCTCACCGAACTGGGGCGTGAGCTTCGTCTCGGGGTCTGCTCGAATTTCAGCCATTCGAAGACGGCGTATCGCGTTCTTCAGGCGGCGGAACTCGGTGATTCGATGGACGCCGTGTTGATCTCCGATGCCGTGGGCTATCGCAAGCCGGGGCCTGAAATTTTTCGGGCCACCCTCGAGGCGCTGGCGGTGGAACCCCAAGAACTCCTCCACGTGGGCGACCGGCTTGGGGCCGATGTCCAGGGCGCCGCCGCCTTGGGGATCCGCACCGTCTGGATCGATCGACGGGTCAAAGATGCCGAGGCGGCCCTGGCCGCGCGCCCGGGCTGCATTCCCGATTTTCAAATCTCGGACCTCAGCGAGTTGCCCGCGCTTGTTTCCGAGGCGGCCGGCCTCTCGTGAATCTGGTGCTTCTCTTCGAGGAGGACTGGCTGGAGCCCGGTCGGCGGGTGTCCCTGGGCGGTCGGAGACGGCAGCATGTGCTCGAAATTCACCGGGCCCAGGTTGGAGACGAACTGCGCGTGGGAGCCGTTAACGGGGCCACCGGGCGTGGCCGGATCGTTCGCTTGGACGAAGAGATCTTGGAGATGGAGGTCACTCTCGAGGCGGATCCCCCTCCGCCCCTGGCGGTGACCGTCGTGCTGGCCCTGCCTCGCCCGCCTGTCCTGCGCCGAACTCTGATTTCCATGACCTCGATGGGGGTCAAGCGGATCGTTCTCTTGAACGCCCGCGCGGTGGAAAAGAGTTATTGGACGAGTCGTGCTCTGGATAAGGAGGCGATCCTCGAACAATGCGTGCTCGGTCTCGAGCAAGCCCGGGATACCCGGATGCCCGAGGTCGTGCTTCGAGAGCGTTTCAAGCCCTTCGTCGAAGACGAGTTGGCGAGCCTAGTGGGTGATGGAAGAGCCTTTGTGGCCGAGGCCTCCGAGCGCGTCGATGCGCCCCTCGCTCTGCCAGGGCCGGTGGTTCTCGCGGTGGGCCCGGAGAGCGGTTGGAATGACTACGAGTTGTTGAGCTTGGAGAGTGCGGGCCTTGAACGCCTGAGCCTGGGGGCTCGCCCTCTGCGGGTCGAGGCTGCGCTGCCCGCGTTACTCGCTCGCTTGTTCTGAGCTCGGCAGGCGGATCTCGATGGGCTGTCGGGGGTCGATATCCCCGCCGATCAGTACGAAATGGCCGATCACCAAAAGGGTGTATACGCCTGCGAGAGAATAGAGGCCAAGTCGCGCCAGCCTGAAATTTTTGTGGACGAGCAACACGATGAGCCAGATGCCCACGACGATGCATTTCTGGAGCAGGAAGACCTCTTCCCCCATCTCCAGCAAATACGCCATGAAGGGGTTGGCCTCGCCTCCGCCCCTCTGCAACCAGAGCATGGTGAAGAAGGCATCGAAGATGTTCAGGATGAAGATGCCCAGGAGCAGGGCGACATCTCCCCGGGTAAACCGGTCGACGTAGATCCCCTCGCTCTCGCCCGCCCGACGTCCCCGCTTTCTTTTCCCCCGGGCGAAGAGGCCCGCGAGGGCAGACGTCGGTTGCTGGCGTCGGTCATCCCCCGATCGGCGCTCGACGAAGTCTTCCTCCCCGGCCCCTCGATGGTTCTTGGGTTTTGAGGGATTCGGTTTGTCCGTTGTCGATGCCATTGGAATTCTGAATCCGCCACCCCTGGATCGGCCGTGATTGACCGGGTCTTCTCCGGATCGGTTTTCCCGGGTGGAGAGGGGGCTTTCCTCCCGTATCGGTTTCCAGGCACCGATACGGGAGGACATTTTGTCCCTATGACCCGAGGGGGCTCAGGCGGCTTCGAAGAGCGAGGCGAGCCCCTGGCCGCCGCCGATGCACATGGTCACGATGCCGTAGCGCTTGCCCTGGCGCTTGAGTTGGCGAAGCAGCAGGCCGGTCATCCTGGAGCCGGTCATCCCGAAGGGGTGACCGATGGAGATGCTGCCCCCGCTCGGATTCAGCTTCTCGGACGGGATCCCGAGTTCCCTCTGGCAATAGAGGAGCTGGGACGCGAAGGCCTCGTTGATCTCGACGATGTCGATGTCGTCGATGGTCAGGCCGTGCCGCTTGAGGAGCTTCGGCACCGCGAAGACCGGGCCGATGCCCATTTCATCGGGCCCGCAGCCCGCCACCGCGGTTCCGCGGTAGATGCCCATGGGTTCGATCCCCAGAGCCTTGGCTCGGTCGGCGGACATGAGCACTGTGGTCGAAGCCCCGTCGGAGAGCTGAGAGGCGTTGCCGGCGGTCACCGTGCCCCCCTCCTCGGCGGGTTTGAAGACGGGCTTCAGCGAGTTGAGACCCTCGAGGGTGGTTCCCGGTCGGTTGCACTCGTCGGCTTGCACGGTGAAGTCTTCGTCGTAGGGGTCTTCGCCCTTCTTCATGACCTTTCGCGTCACCTTCATCGGCGTGATCTCTTCCGCCACATAGCCGGCATCGGACGCCGCTGCGTACCGTTGCTGGCTGGCGAGGGAAATGGCGTCCTGGTCTTCCCGGGAGATTCCGTACCGCTCGGCGACGATCTCTGCCGTGAGGCCCATGGGAAAGTAGAGCCCGGGGAAGCGCGCCTGAGCGGCGGCGTTGGCGAGCCGGCTCACGTTCTGGCTTCCATCCTGCATCATCGTAATCGTTTCGACCCCGCAGCCCAGAGCCACTTCGGCGCCTTCGTTGACGATCGAATGGGCGGCCATCATGACGGCCTGGGAGCCCGAAGAGCAGAAGCGGTTGACCGTGGTCGCCGCGACCTCCTGAGGAAATCCCGCGGCCATGGCGGCGATGCGTGCGGTGTTCATTCCCTGGCAGCCTTCGGGGAAGCCCGTGCCGACGATCACGTCCTCGATTTCGTTCGGGTCGAGATTCGGCACGCTGGCTACGGATTCTCGCATGGTGTGGGCCAGGTAATCGACGGGTTCGGTGTTGTTGAATGATCCGCGGTGGGCCTTGGTCAGGCCGGTGCGCAGGCTTTGGACGATGACGGCTTCTCGAGCCATGGGGGTTCCTCCGGTGGGGTTGGGAAAAACGAACAAAATTACGTTTTGGAACCCAAGAAACTACCGAATTTGAGAGCCCTCGCCCCTCGCCCTAGGGGGTTCTTGGACGCCCTTTTCAGGCCGTCGGAGGTCGGCGGGATGCCCACGGCCGAGCCTTTTCGAGTTGGCCCGCCAGGCGGAATAGGCTGCCCTCCTCGCCCAGGCGCGCGGCGAATTGGATTCCGATGGGAAGCCCCTGGGCGTTCCAGCAAAGGGGGACCGACATGGCGGGGTGCCCCGAGGCGTTGAAGATTTGGGTGTAGCCCACCGAGGTCATCAGTCGCGTGACCAGGGTCGGAAGATCGGGGTTCGAGAGCGCCAGGACACCGAGTTTTTCGGGCGGTGCGCCCATGGTGGGCGAGAGGATCATGTCGAAACTCTGGAGGAAATCTTCGACTTGTCGCCCGACGGCGTGGATCCCGCGAATCGCTCGGGCGTAGTCGGCGGCGCTTCGCTCCCGAGCGGCTTGCAGGCTGGTCCAGGTGAAGGGCTCCATGTCGTCTTCGCGAAGTTCCCGGCCCAGGGCAGCCACCCGGTCGTCAAGTAGGCTCGCGACGTTTCCTCCCATGATGGTCTGGCTCGAGGTGGCCAGGGCCTGGGCGTCGATGGAGAATTTTGTGGGCTCCACACGGTGGCCCAAGGAATCGCAGAGCTTGGCCGCATCGCGTACGGCATCGAGGCAGTCGGGATCCGTGGGGAGCCCGTTGAAGGTCTCTTCGAGGAGGGCGATTCGCAGGGGAGCGGGCTCTCGATCCACCTCCTCGCGATAGGGGCGCGCCTTGGGAGGGGCCGGGTAGGGGGCCCCGATATCCGCCCCATCCGATGCATCGAGAAGGGTCGCGCTATCCCGAACGCTGCGCGAAACCGCGTGCATGGTGGACATGCCGCTCCAGCCCTCACCCACGTCGGGCCCAAAGGGCATACGCCCTCGGCTGGGCTTCAGGCCGAAGAGTCCGCAGCAAGCCGCCGGGATGCGGATCGAGCCCCCGCCGTCGCTGGCGTGAGCCAAGGGCAGCATGCCCGCGGCCACGGCTGCGGCCGCACCTCCAGACGAACCGCCGGCGACGTGTTCGAGGTTCCAGGGGTTGCGGGTCTGGCCAAAGAGAAGCGATTCGGTGGTGGTGGTCAAACCAAATTCCGGGGAAGCGGACTTGCCGAAGACGACCAGGCCCGCGGCCCTGTAGCGTCGAGTGAGTTCGCTGTCCCGCTCGGGAATCGACTCGGCAAAGAGGCGGCAGCCGTGGGTGGTGCGAACCCCCGCATAATTGAGGGCGAGATCCTTGAGGAGGAAGGGAACCCCCGAGAGGGAACCCTTGGGTAGCCCGGCGGCCAGACTCGCTCGAGACTCTTCCTCCATGGGGATCACCACCGCATTCAGGGTGGGGTTGAGGCGCTTCATTCGGGTCAGGGCTTCGTCGAGGAGTTCCTCGGGCGAGACCTCTCCTTGGGCGACGCACTCCGCTAGTCCTACGGCGTCGTGCTGGTCGTACTCGCTGAAGGCCATTTTGTCTCCTCGGTCCGGGGGCTGTGGATCGGTTGGAACGTAGGCGATTTTCCGCCGAGGGGACCGCGCCGGGTTTCAGGCGAGACTGCGCGCGAGGAACCAGTAGACCCCCACGCCGCAGACCGCGGCCGAGGCGGCCTCGGCGAAGAACCGGGCGGGCCGGCCGTCGGTGAGGCGTCGCAGGAGAACCAGCCCTGGCCAGATGATCGCGACGACGGCGAGCTGGCCGACCTCGACTCCAAGATTGAAACCCAGTAGAGCGGTGGCCAGACGATCGGTGGGAAGTTCCATCTCGGCGAGCACGCCCGCGAAGCCGAAGCCGTGGATCAACCCGAAGGCGAAGGCCAAGGCAACCCGGTGAAGGTTGGCGTTGGGCGCGCGACGGAGAATGTCGAAATGGGTCGCGGCGAAAAGCGCCAAGCCGAGGAGACTGATCGCGGGCAGGGAACCGATGCCCCAGACGGCCAGGCCGGCCATGGCAACCAGAGCGAAGACCGTGAGCCGGGGGACCCAGCGGCCTCGTCCCGCGAGGGTCCAGCCGTTCTCGAGGGCGATGAGCGCGACGGAGAATCCGATCAGGGCTTCCACGGGTGCGCTGGAAACGCGCACCCACCCAAGGACAGCCAGCCCCAGGGTGATGCTGTGGGCCACGGTGAAGCCCGTGATCAGGCGAGCGACCTCCCCCAGGCTTCGGGCCAGCAGGATCAGCGCGAAGACAAAGGCCAGGTGATCCCAGCCGCTGAGAATGTGTTCGACACCGAGGGTGAGGTAGCGCCCGAAGGAATCGCTGGACGCATTTGCTGGCTCCCCGGGCTTCGCCTCGAGGTTCAGCGACCAGTTGGGCTCCGCCTCGGTGAGGACCCGCTCGACGATGCGTGCCGGCGCGGCTCCGGTCTCGTCTCCGAGCGTGACCCGGGCAAAATGCAGGTGCGAGGGGGCTTCATTGAGGAGGATGTCGCTGCCCAGGCTCCGCTCCGAACCGGGCTCGCAGTTCAGGGACCAGTGAAAGCGGACCCAGCCCGGCTGGCTGGGCCGAGCCGAGGGGGGGGCAATGGGGATGCAGGGACCCTCGGGCGTTCGCAACTCCAGATGCTGGGCCAGGTAGCGGCCGACCGCGCGCTGGGCGCCCTGGGTGTCGGGTTGGCCGGGCAGGGGCAGGGGAATGCCCAGTCGGCTGAGGTCGAGCAGAGGGATTCGCACGCTCACTCGGGCGCCGTCCTCGCTCATGCGCCAGGTCGAATAGGAGACGCTCTTGCCGTGGGCTTGGGCGAGGTTCGCGCCGAGGGCGAGGCACCCCCAGGCGGAGAGGGCGAAGATCAGGAGGGCACGTCGGGGCACGGTGGGTACGGTAGCCGCTTGATCGGCCACCGATAGAAACGCCGTTTTACCCGGCAAAAAAGTCGAGTCTTGGGGCAGTCGCGGAAGCTTTTTGGCGGTTGGATGGCGCTTTGGCGGGGTTGGTGAAAAGGTGCTTGACGAAAAGCCAATCTATGTTATAATATCTCTATCGTTACAAAATTCATGGCTCGCCGGTTGGCGGGCTCTTTTTTTGTCTGCGATCCGGGTCCGGCAACTGGGTTATCGTCCCCCAGGAGGGGCCCGACCCGGCGGAGGCGCATGGCGAGAGAGCCCGCTCGGGAGGATCCGCGATGAGCCCCACCGTCCTGATCGTGTGCCTGTGGTTGGCCTTCGGGGCGAGTCATATCCTGCTCTCGAGCGTCGGGCTTCGCCCAAGATTGGTGGGAGTGCTGGGCGAGAAGGGCTTCATGGGGGTCTACTCCCTGGTCTCTCTGGCGACCTTTGTCCCGCTGGTCAGCGTCTATTTCGCCCACAAGCACGAGGGGATGCTCTTCTGGGCACCCGGGGCCGGTCCCCTGCTTTTCTGGCTGATTTCCGCGGGGATGGCCGTTGCCTTCATCCTCTTGGTCGCGGGGGTGTTGACCCCGAGCCCGGCCTCTATGGGGGCTGGGGGCGGGGAGTCGCCCACAGAGGCCCGGGGCGTCCATCTGATCACCCGGCACTCGGTTTTCATGGCCCTGGGAATTTTTGGGCTGCTCCACTTGCTGGTCAACGGCTATGCGACCGACATCGCATTCTTTTCCGGATTTCCGATCTTTGTTGTGATCGGCGCCGTCCACCAGGATCGCCGCAAGCTGCACCCCCCGAATTCCCCTTACCGGGCGTTTTACGCGGCCACGCCCCTGTTCCCCTTCACCGGACCCAGGACCCTCGAGGGGCTTCGGGGCCTGGGCTGGCGGGCCCCGGCGATTGGAATTCTGCTCACCGCGGTGGTTCGCTATTTCCACTCCGCCTGGTTCGCCTAGGCCCCGAATCGCCCGGGCGCCGACTTTCCCTCCGCCGGGGAAGGGTTTCGGACAGTCCCTGGAGTCGCCCCTTGCAATCTTGCCGACTTTGGATTAATCCCTTATCATCGATTTTGAAAATCGTTTTCATCTAATGGGGAAGGGATATTCAATCCACGGACCCGGTAGGCCAGGGGGCCACGGGCGTGGCCTCCCGAGGGGAAGTGATGCAAGCGAGCCAGGAGGAGATGAGAGTGGCGGTTGGGGAGAGTTTCGGCGGGGGACGCATGGGCCTCTTGGGGGTCGCACGTTTTTTCTGGGGCCCCGGGCCCCGCTTCGGGCTCGTGCTCGCGGTCCTCTTGGCCTTGGCCGGCGGACCCGCTGGGGCGGCCGAGTCCGATTCAACACCGACCCCCCGTCAGGCCCGCCCCGATCAAGCCGCTGCCGACGAACCCTCACCCGAAGAAGCCACGGCGAGCAAAGCCCCTGGGAACAAAGCCACCACCGACGAACGCATCGCCGCCCTCGAAGAGCAAGTCCAAGTGCTTGCCGCCGAGTTGAGCGCCGAACGCGTTGCGGTCGCGGTGCCCGAGGACTCGGAGTTCGATCCTGTCTGGGGTGTCGGACCCTCCGCCGCCAAGGTCTATGGCCAGGACAGTGGTCTCTCCATCGGCGGCTATGGAGAAGTTCGGTTTCAGCACGACCCCAAGAGCGACGATATCTTCGACGCCCTGCGCGCAGTGCTTTACGTGGGATACAAATTCTCCGACAAGTGGCTTCTTAATTCGGAGTTCGAGTTCGAGCACGGCGGGAAGAGCAATGTCTACGTCGAGTTTCTCAACCTCGACTACCTGCACTCGGAAGCGCTGAATCTCAGAGTCGGTTTAATCTTGCTTCCCATGGGCTTCGTCAACCAATTGCACGAGCCCACTTTTTACTACGGAGCATCCCGGCCAGAAGTTGAATTGACGATTATCCCAACGACCTGGAGAGAAAACGGAGCCGGTTTTTTTGGTCGACTGAGCAGTCGGCTGACTTACCAAGCCTACGCCGTCACCAGTCTGAAGGGAAAGAACTTCGACGCCTCGGGTTTTCGGGGCGGCCGACAGAAGGGAGCCAAATCCCTCGCCAACGATTGGTCCTTCGTCTTCCGCACCGATTTCGAAGCGGCCCGGGGTCTCGCTCTCGGTGCCTCGGTCTACTATGGGAACCAGGGCCAAGGGCAAGAGCTGGCGGGCTCTAAAGTGGGCAGCCTTACGACGACGATCTACGAGATCCACGCCGAGTACAAGCTTCACGGGATCACCGCGCGTGCGCTCTTCTCCCACGCCTTCGTTGATAATCCCAATGCATTGAACGCGGGAATTCAGGCGTTTAATATGAATCCTGACAACGTGGAGAAAAAGAAGGGCTATCTCGCCCAGAGTTTGTTGGGAGGCTATGTCGAGGTCGCGTACGATGTGTTGCCCCTACTTCTCCCCGAAACCCGGATGTCCCTTGAACCTTTTTTCCGTTACGAGCGACTCGATACCCAAGCGAGTATGCAGGGAAGCACCTATGCCCGTAGCCTGGAATACGATCAACACATCTACACCACCGGACTGCAGTACAAGCCGATTCCCCAGGTGGTTTTCAAACTCGACTATCGCCGGGTCGTTAGGGAGTCGGGTGACGCCCTGCTTTCCGAGCAGGTGCAATTTGGGGCGGGCTACGTATTCTAGAGCTCCCCTCTCCCCTCTATGAGGTCGAAGTGAGTTGAGGAAAAAAGCATACCTCTTCGTATTTGTTGGTTTTTTTATTCTCGCTACCGCGGGGGGAGTGCGCGCTCTCAATCTCTACAGCCAGCAGCGGGCCCTGGCCCTGGCCTTTCCCGATGTCCAACGCTTAGAGAAGGAGACCCATATCCTTTCGGCGGATCAGGTCGCCGAGATCCAGCGCCTTTCGCGCTCTCGGGTGGAATCCCGGTTGGTCACTCTCCACCGTGCTTGGCGTGAAGAAGAACTTCTTGGCACCGCGAACATCGATGTGCATCGCGTGCGAACTCACGACGAGGCCTTGATGGTGGTGCTCGGTCCGACTGGGCGCGTGCTGCGCGTTCAGGTGCTGAGTTTTGCGGAGCCCCTGGAGTATATGCCCAGCGCCCGTTGGTACGAACTCTTCGTGGGGAAGGGAAAAGAGGACTCTCTACGCGTGGGACATGATATCGACGCGGTGAGCGGTGCTACGCTGACGACTCGCGCGACGGCCGATGCCGTTCGCCGAACGCTCGCTTTCCATCGAGTGCTTCAGGGGGGGTGAGGGTTTGAGCAGGTACTATTCGGATTCACGGTTACGTGATCATGGAGGCGCCAAAATTCTATGCGATTCGTAGTCACCGGGGAATGGAATCGAAATCGCCTGCTCCAGGTGATTGTGATCCTCTATTCGCTCTACGTCGCTCTGCTCATTGTGACCAACTTCCTGCTCTACTTCGATCAGATGTCGTTGGACCCGGCGTCGGTGGTGGCTCATTATTTGGGCAATGAGGAGCAGTTCACCTCACCGAGGAGCTACCAGGGGCTGCTTGAGCTTTCGCACTTCCACCTCTTTGCCATGGGCATGTTGTTGATGGTGCTCACGCACGTGATGCTCTTTATTCCCGTGTCGAGCACCGCAAAGGTATGGCTGATCACGGTTCCCTTCTTGGCTGGGATTGTCTCGGAAGGGTCGGGGTGGTTGGTTCGTTTCGTGAGTCCCGAATTCGCGATCATCAAGGTCGCAGGGTTTCTCCTGCTTCAGGGCAGTCTGATTGTCCTGGTGATCATTTCGGTTTGGGCGGTCTTCACCGAACACCAAGCGCAAAACTACACCGGCTTCGTTGAAGACGAGTGAGCGCATGGCGAAGCCGAGGGACACGGACCTAGTCACGATCCTCGGGTTCGAAGGAAGAGCAACGTCGACGCTCGGCTCGACTGCACGCGCAGGCTTCACCGGTTCCGCCGCATGAACCCTTCAATGGGCGCCGGGCAAAGATCACGCCCAAGGCCATGGCGCCCATGGCCAAGGCGAAGATCAGTGTGGTCAGAAGGATGGTCTGCATGGTCGACGGCTACTCCTGAGAAGGCTGGGATTCGTCCGGCACCGTCGGGTCGAGGGCTTCGGTGGCCGCGAGCAAGGCGGCGAATGGGGGGGTCGACAAAACCTCAAACCCCCCGGGGGCTGAGCGTAGGATAAAATGGACCGCGAGTCCCTCGCGGATGGCGAGAGCATACCCCGCCTGGGGACCGAGGACGTTCAGCGCCGTGGCCCAAGCGTCGGCCCAGGTGGCGCTGGGGTGGACGACGCTCACCGAAGCGAGGGTATGGTCGATGGGGTGGCCGGTTCGGGGGTCGATGGTGTGGGAGACCCGCTTCCCATCGCTTTCGTAATAATTCCGGTAGTCGCCGGAGGTGGCCATGGAGGCGTCCCGAAGCGCCAGCACCCGGTGCAGGGTTCGGATCTCATCCGAGGGCCTTTCGATGGCGACGCGCCAGACCTGACCGTTGTTCTTCATCCCCCGGGCTCGCAACTCACCGCCGACCTCGACCAGGTAGTCGCGGTGTCCCAGACCCTCGAGCGCTTCGGCCACTCGGTCGACCCCGTAGCCCTTCGCGATGGCCGACACGTCCACTTCCATTCGCGGGTTGCTCTTGGCGATCGTGCCAGCCTCCCCGTCCAGGCGAAGTCCCCGGTAGCCGACTCGGGAGCGGATATGCGCCAGGGTCGCGTCGCTTGGAGGCGACGAGGCCGGTTCGGCTTTGCCGAAGCCCCAGGCTTCCACGAGAGGCCCAACGGTGATATCGAAGGCCCCGTCGGATTCTCGGCTGACCTCTTCGGCGATGGACAGGACTTCGAGTACCGGAGGCGAGACCTTAAAGGGGAGAAGCGACGCCGAGGCGTTGAACCTCGAAATTTCCGAGTGGCTCTCCCAAGTGGACATGCGCTCGACGACATCGTCTAGGGCTTTGTCGATGGCGGCCCCGATTTTCCGCAGGCTGCCCGGGCCGAGATCGTCTCCGGCCACCTTGACGTTCCAGGTCGTTCCCATGGTGGCCCCGGAAAAGCCGACATAGGGGCCCGGAGGCGGGGCGTAGTAGAGCCGGTAGACCGAGACGCCCACCAAGACGAGCATGCCGATGATCAGCAGCCGCCGGGCGCGATTATCCAGGGCACCGGGCGGCGGCATCAGGAAGCACCTCGATTGACTTGGCTAGCCACCGAAATCGTCGAACATAATATTTTCCTGCTCGACACCCAGGTTCGTGAGCATCTGGATGATGGCATCGTTCATCATGGGTGGGCCGCAGATATAATATTCGCAGTCCTCTGGCGCAGGATGGTCCTTCAGGTAGTTGTCGAAGAGAACCTGGTGGATGAATCCCTTGAGCCCGTCCCAGTTATCCTCGGGGAGGGGTTCGGAAAGGGCGAGGTGCCAGCCGAAATTCTCGTTCTCCGCGGCGATATTGTCGAAGTCATCGACGTAGAACGCTTCGCGCATGCTTCGAGCGCCGTACCAGAAGCTGACCTTGCGGTCGGTACCGATACGTCTGAACTGATCGAAGATATGGGAGCGCATAGGAGCCATGCCGGCTCCGCCGCCGATGAAGATCATTTCGCTCTTGGTCTCTCGGGCATAGAACTCGCCGTAGGGACCGGAAATGACGACTTCGTCCCCGGGCTTCAAGTTGAAGATATACGAGGACATCTGTCCCGGCGGAACATCCGGTGTGCGCGGGGGAGGCGAAGCGATGCGCACGTTGAGCATGATGATGCCCTTTTCATCGGGATAGTTGGCCATGGAGTAGGCGCGGACCACGCTTTCTTCGACCTGGGAGGTGAATCGCCACTGGTCGAATTTGTCCCAGTCCTCGCGGTATTCCTTGTCGACTTCGAAGTCCTTGTAATCGACTCGGTGAGGCGGACACTCGATCTGGATATAGCCGCCGGCTCGGAACGGGACCTCGTCCCCCTCAGGCAACTCGAGCACGAGTTCCTTGATGAAGGTGGCGACGTTGTCGTTCGACCGCACCCGGCAGTTCCACTTCTTGACATCAAAGATTTCGGCGGGAACTTCGATCTTGAGATCTTCTTTGACCTTGACCTGGCACGAGAGGCGATAGCCATCACGTGCCTCCTTGCGGGAGATGTAGCCGGTCTCGGTGGGCAGGAGCGAGCCGCCGCCCTCCTTGACCACCACCCGGCAGACACCGCAAGTCCCCTGCCCGCCGCAGGCCGACGGAACAAAGAGCTTGTTCTCCGCAAGAGTGCCCAGGAGGCTGGAGCCCGCAGCGGTTCTGACCGCCTTGTCGGGGTCATCGTTGATCGTAATGGTGACCTCACCCGAGGACACGAGCTGGGAGCGCGTGGCAATCAGAACCAGTACCAGCGTGACGATCACGAGGGTAAAGGCGATTACGCCCCAGAGGACGGTCAGCATGACTTAAAAACCTCCCCGGCCAGTGGCCGGCTTAAAGCGAAATCCCGGAGAAGGCCATGAACCCGAGGGACATGAGGCCGACTACGATGAAAGTGATTCCCAGCCCGCGCAGGGATTCGGGCACATTGCTGTAGCGGAGCTTCTCGCGAATCGCGGCCAGGGCAACGATGGCAATGGCCCAGCCCACCCCGGAGCCGAGTCCGAAAACGGTGGCCTCGCCTAGGGTGTAATCGCGGTTCACCATGAAGAGTGCGGCTCCGAGGATGGCGCAGTTCACGGCGATCAGGGGGAGGAAGACGCCCAGGGCGTTATAGAGATCCGGAGAGAAGCGGTCGATGACCATCTCCACGATCTGGACCACCGCGGCAATGGTGCCGATCAGGGTCAAGTAGGTCAGGAAGCCCAGGTTGATGTCGGGCAAGCCGAGCCAATCCAGCGAGCCTTGCTTGAGAAAGGCGCCGTAAAGGACCTGGTTCAGGGGAACCGTGATCGCCAGGACGAATATGACTGCTGCTCCGAGGCCGATGGCCGTGGACACCTTCTTCGAGACCGCCAGGAATGAACACATTCCAAGGAAGAAGGCCAGAGCAATGTTTTCAACGAACACTGCCTTCGTGGCCAGGCTCAAGTAGTGCTCCAACATGGAAGTCCTCCTCGATTTGTTCAGGTTTCCAGCTGCGGAGACCCCAGATGAGGCAGCCGATCAGAAAGAAGGCTGCGGGTGCCAAGAGCATCAGTCCGTTGGGCTGATACCAGCCCCCCTCGGTGGCCAGGGGGAAAACCGTGATTCCAAAGACCTTGCCGCTTCCGAAGAGCTCGCGCATAAACGCGACGGCCATCAGAACAGCGCCATAGCCGATGCCATTGCCCAGGCCATCGATGAATGAGAGCCCGGGCGGGTTCTGCATCGCGAAGGCCTCGGCCCTGCCCATGATGATGCAGTTGGTAATGATGAGTCCTACGAAAACCGTGAGCTGCTTGCTGATGTCGTATACGAAGGCCTGCAGAACCTGGTCGGTAATGATCACCAGGGAGGCAATGATCGTCAATTGCACGATGATGCGGATGCTCGGCGGTATCCAGTTTCGGATCGAGCTGATCGCCGTATTCGAAAGGGCCGTAACGGCCATCACGGCCAAGGTCATCACGAAGGCCGTGGACATCTTGGTCGTCACTGCCAGGGCAGAACAGAGGCCTAGGACCTGGAAGGCGACGGGATTGTTGTTGATCAGTGGGTCGAGTAAGACATCACGCTGTGTGGTTGCCATGGTCTTTCGATCCTTTCGTTTTCAAGCGCCCGCGTTGGCGTCGCGAAGTCGGCTCAGGTAGGGACCGAAGCCTTCACCGCCGAGCCAGAACTGAAGCATGTTGGTGACGCCCCGACTGGTGATGGTGGCTCCGGAGAGACCATCCACCCCGTAGGGGTCTTCTTCGGCAGTCCCTGCGGGCCCCTTGCGGACGGCAATTTTGACGCGCCCGCGCTCATCGAAGGCCTTACGCCCGACCCATTTGGCCTTCCAGTTCGGGTTTTCGACTTCTCCCCCAAGGCCGGCTGTTTCTTTCTGGTCGTAGTACGTGATGCCCAGGATCGTTCGCATATCCGGGGCCAGGGCCAGATAGCCGTAAAGAACCGACCAGAGCCCATATCCCTCGATGGGGATAATGACCGAGATGATTTCATCGTTTTCGACGACTTCGTAGATCAGGGCATGGTTGGGGACGCGCAAGACTTTCGAGGGATTGGGCGGCGCTCGTCGGCTGCGCTCGGGATCCCGGGCAGCGGCGCGCTGGTCGAAGGATGAGGGATCGATGGAAATATCTTCCTCCCCGGTGGAGAGGTCGATCATCCGCGGCTGGATCGAATTCTCGAAGAGGACACGGATTTCCTCGGCATCCAGATCCTCACCGGGTTGCATCAGCCCAGCGACGGAGAGGATATTCTTTTGCTTGTCGAGTCGGGCGTTGAGTTCCTTGAGCGGCCGGAGTGAAACCTCTGCGCTCGCCACGAAGAGAGCGCAGACTACGCAGACCACGACCGAAAACCCGACGATGTACGTCGTACTATGCTGCACTACGCGCGAGCCTCCTGCGGATATTGCCCTGGACGACGAAGTAGTCGATGAGCGGGGCAAACATGTTCATGAAGAGAATCGCCAGCATCATTCCCTCAGGATAGGCTGGGTTGACCACGCGAATCAGGATGACGAGCACCCCAATCCCAAAGCCGTAGAACCACTTTCCATGGTTGGTGAATGCCGAGGAAACTGGGTCGGTGGCCATGAAGGCCATTCCGAATGCCCAGCCGCCGAGCACCATATGCCAGTACCAGGGGACGGCGAACATGGAGTTGGTGGAGGAGCCTGCGTAATTGAAGACCAGGGCCATGCAAAAGGTCCCAAGGGCGACGCCGGCCATGGTTCGATAGGAGCCGATCCGGCTCATGGCCAGCAGGAATGCTCCGAGCAGGCAGGCGA
Organism: Myxococcota bacterium; assembly: GCA_029243605.1. Classification (GTDB taxonomy): domain Bacteria; phylum Myxococcota_A; class UBA9160; order UBA9160; family UBA4427; genus JAZXM01. The sequence goes on along the minus strand of JAQWRT010000024.1, from coordinate 6,386 downwards.
AGGCGGATGATTCTCCCAGCGATCCCGGGATCCATCCCCAGAAGGCCGACCACCAATCGGCATTGGCCAGGGCTCCAGCGTTGGATGCCGCCTGGGCAAGAAGAGTCGCCCCGGTAAAGGTATCGACGCCGGAAAGGTTGGCGGCGACCCAAGCCGTGTCGCCGCTCATGGCCGCGGGGTAGGCGAAGAAGAGGAAAGCGCGCGCCGTCAGCGCAGGATTCAGGAAGTTCATCCCGACTCCGCCAAAGACCTCCTTGGCCATCACGATGCCGAAAATTGTGCCTAGGACCACCATCCAGAGCGGGATTGTCGCGGGCAGGGTCAGGGGCAGAAGCGCACCGGTCACCAGGAACCCCTCATTGATCTCATGGCTTCGCACAACCGCGAAGATCAACTCGGCGATGCCCCCTGCGATCATCACAGTTGCATAGATGGGGACCCAGTAGAGAGCACCGAAGAAGATGCAGTGGAAGGTGCTCTTGAAGTCGAAAGCGAAGCCGAGAGTTTGCCAGAGCCCGGTTTGCCAGTTGTCCAGAGGGGCGGCGCCGCGAGCGATGGCGAGCATCGCCTCGTAGCCCGTATTCCAGCAAGCCATGAGCATGCACGGGCCCAGGGCGACGACGACGGTCACCATCAACCGCTTCATATCGGTGCCGTCTCGAAGATGGGAAGCGGTTCGGGTTACTTCACCGGTGGTAAAAAGGAATGTCGACTGGAGGTCGAAGACCGGCCAGAGCTTCTCGTACTTGCCACCCTTTTCGAAAAGAGGGGCGAGGTCGTCCAGTTTGTCACGCAGGAATTTCATCGAAAGGTCAGCCCTCTTTCTCGATAATTTCGAGATTGCGCCGAAGTACCGGCCCGTAGTCGATTTTGCTGTGGCAGACGAAGGTGCACAGGGCGAGATCTTCTTCGTCGAGTTCCAAGACTCCCAATTCCTCGGCCTTCTCCACGTCTCCCACGAGCATCGAACGAAGCAGGAACGTGGGCAGGATATCCATGGGCATGACTCGTTCGTAACTGCCGATGGGAACCATGGCGCGTTCAGCGCCATTCAGGCTCGTATTCATTTCAAATTTGCTGGGGGTGAGAAAATTCGAGAGGAAAATGCGAAGGATGGAAAAACGGGTGCGCCCGGGGGCGAGCCAGCCCATGAATTCCCGCTCGCGGCCCTCGGCCAGTACGCTGATCTGGCGTTCGTAGCGCCCGAGATAGGCGAAGGTGTCGCTGTTGGCCTTCTTGCCGCTGAGCACGGAACCCGAGATCAGCCGGACTTCGGTTTCGAAAGACTGGTCGATGACGTCGTCGATACAGATTCCCAATCGCGTACGAACCAAGCGAGGGTCCGCTATGGGAGGGCCGGCCAGAGAGACGACGCGCTCGACATCCAACTGACCCGTGCGGAAGAGGTGGCCGATGGAGGCAACATCCTGGTACCCGATATGCCAAACCGTCTTGTTTCGATGAACGGGCTCGAGCAGATGGATATGGAGCCCCGGGTTGCCCGCCGGGTGGGGACCCGAGAAATATTCGACTTGGACCGGCGCATTGAGCTCTTGGGCGAGATCGCTGTGCTCTCGCAGGCAGAGATAGGTTTTGCCTTCGATGAGTCAGGCCAGCAGTTGCAGCCCTCGTTCGAAATCCTGTCGTCGCTCGGCCAGGACGACTTCCGGGAGCGGGGCGAGGGGGGCGCTGTCGATGGCGGTGACGAAAATCGCGGCGGGTTCCGAGTCGACGCTGGGGACCTTGCTGTAGGGGCGCGTTCGCAGGGCGACCCATTGACCGGATTCCACGAGAAGGTCCCGGATCTCGCTTCGGTTCAGCTCGGCTTCGGTCTTGCCCGTATAGCTTTCGAAGGTCTGGTACTCATTTTCCGGCAACTCTCCGGACCGTTCAGCATCGGAAAGGTCGATGACGATGGATTGCAGCACGCGTTTCGCCCCACGGTGAATCCCGATGACTCGCCCAGCTCCGGGTGAGGTGTGGAGAACGCCCTCGCTTTTTCGGTCCTCGAAGAGAAGCTGGCCGCGCTTTACCGACTGGCCTTCTTCGACGTGCATCCTGGGTTTCATCCCGGGGAAGTCGTCGGCGACGACCCCGACCCGCGTCGCCCGAACCTTTTCGCGTATCACCTGGGTGGGTCGGCCCGATAGGGGAAGGTCGAGGCCCTTCGTGATCTTGTGGGTGGCCATCGGTCCTTCGTCGCTCGCTGATCTCGACTCGTTGCCCGCCGTTGCGGGGGCCGTGTCGGTTGGGGTTCTCGTGACTGTGGGCCTACTTCGACCGGGTTTCGGTCGCCGGATCTCCCGCTGAGAAACAGGGATCTGGAGATCCGTCGGGTCACGTCTCGAGGCCTCTCTTCCGGCGTTTCGAACGCGGAGGCTTCGGTTCGTGCGGCGATTCGGACGCGGCAGATACTAGGCGGAGAAGCGGCATCCTTCAAGGAATCCGGGGCGCCCATATTTCCGAGATTTGCCGGTTCGTTTCGGCTATTTCGGCTATCGGGCGCGTGGGAGGGGTTTTGGACAAATTGTCTCGTTCGCCGGCCCCTTCTGAATCCCACCGCCGACCTTTTCGGTTTGATTCCGCGACCGTTGCGGTTGTACACTGAGACTAGGCACATCCCCTGGAGGCGTACAGGTACCCCGCAATTGGAGTCCAGACCAGCAGACGAAACACGCCACCCAATTCGATTCCATCGCAGGAGCAAGGGAGGGCCCACTATGTCGGACATCCATCGGATTTTGACCGCCCAGGAGATCATGACCACCGATCTGGTCACCCTGGACCCCGAGATGAGTATTTTTAAGGCGATTCGAACCCTTGTCGGCCACGAGATCTCCGGCGCTCCCGTGGTGGATCAAGGTGGGGCGCTGCTGGGGGTGCTCTCGGAACTCGATTGTCTGCGCATTCTCTCCTCGGATGAGTTCTACGCGGGTCAGCAGGAGGAGGCGGGGACGGTCAAGCATTTCATGACCGGGGCCGGCCGGACGATCCCCCCGGAACTCGGCATCTACGCCATCGCCCACTATTTTCTGACCCTGCCCATTCGTCGCTTGCCGGTGGTGGATGAGGGCGTCCTGATCGGGTTGGTGAGCCGTCGGGACGTTCTGGTCGGGATTGAGACCATGGCTCAAGAACGCGCCTATTCATCGCCACCGGCCGATCTGATCGGCCTGGCGCGGTCCTGGTCGGCGATCAAAGACCGCTGAAAACCCCTAGAGAGTCATCTCCAGGGGGTTTTCGATCAATCGGCGGAGGTGTGCGAGCAACCGGGCGGCCTCTAGGGCCTGGGATTCGGACGCGGCATAGAGGGTGAGCCCAAGCCCCTGGCCCGCCTGGACTTGGCCGTCCCGGATGACCGCCCGAGGTCGAGGCGCGGCGACCCCGACGCTGAACCGCGCGCGCTGGGGCAGGGCGGGCCAGTGGCGGTCGATGCCTTCGACGTCGAGATGCTCGAGGAGCAGGTCGATCTCTCCGGTGGCCTCGCTCGGATCCTGGCGCAATTCCTGGGCGAGGCTCGCCAGTCCCCGCAGGTCGGCGTCCTCCACCCGGCACGGGCGATCCGGGGCGTCGGCCCGGGCCAGGCAGACGCTGACCCGCTCGGATGCGTCCGAGACGGCCCGGAGCCCAGCAGACGCGGCGCGGAGAAGGAAGGTTTCGAGGGGTATTGCACCCACTTCGGCATCCTCGGCGAACTCGCCCAGGATCGCCACTAGGTCCCCGGCGTCGCAATCGGCCTCCAAGCGAACCGGTGGCGCGCCCCCGGCCCCAGTCGCCCCGGCGAGTTGGCGCTCGACATCGGTTCGGAGAATCCGGCCGTGGGCGCCGGTCCCCGGGAGGTCCCGAAGGCTCAATCCCGAGCGCTCGGCGATTCTGCGCGCCAGAGCGGTGCTCCCGGCGGGGGGGACGCTTGCCCCCGGCCCCGGAGCTTCGGGGACGCTCGCGGTTGGCGGGGCCTGGGTCTCGGCTTCGGCCTTGGGCGCGTCCGGGGTGTCTTCCTCGCAAGCGGCTGCCGCCGCTTGGTTTTCTTCCGGCGCTTCGACGTCCTCGGTGGGGGAGGCGCTCGCTTCGATGCGGCCGAGCACCGTGCCCACGGCGACGCCCAGGGCACCGGCTTGCACCACGATTTCCGCCAGGGTTCCCCGGGCGGGGGCCTCAATTTCGAGGGTCGATTTTTCGGTCTCGACTTCGAGGATCGGGTCGCCCTGCTCGACCTCGGCGCCCGGCTCCACGAGCCAAGCCACCACGTCGACTTCATCGATATCCGGTGCGGGTTCCGGCATCCGGATTTCGATCAGGGTCGCCATGGCCTCTCCCGCTGGGGTTCGCTCGGGTAGGAGCATAGCGGCTCGGCCCGGGGAGGCCGCGACCGATTCAAGCGGGCGCGGCGGCGGTCGATCCGGACTCGGCGTGGAGCGAACCGATTCGCATCAATTGCTCCCCGGCGCCGCCCAGAGTGAGTCCAATCTGCTGGGCCCAGAGCAGGTGGCGGTGGATGGGGTAATCGATGTCGGCGCCGATCCCGCCGTGGAGGTGCATGGCGGTGTGTGCGACCCGGCTCCCGCCGCGACAGCTCCACCATTTGGCGGCGGCGGCTTCGGCCGCGCAGGGCAAGCCCTCGTCGATGCGCCAGACGGCCTGCCAAAGCGTGGATTTCATGCACTCCAGATCGACATACGCGTCGGCGATGCGCATGGTGACGGCCTGGAAGGTTCCGATGGCGCGCCCGAATTGTTTGCGCTCCGAGGTGTACTCGGCGGTCTTGCGCAGGGCGGTTTCGCAAACGCCCAACTGCACCGCCGCCAGGGCGGCCTGGGTTCGCTCAACGATCCAGTTGACGATTTCGGCACCGCTGCCGGGCTCTCCCAGCATCTCGTCCGCCGGGAGTTCCACGCCGTCGAGAGTGAGTTGAAATTGGCGCTCGTGATTATTCGAGAGGCCTTCGGCGACCTCGACTCCGTCGGCTCGGGGATCGACCAGAAAGACTCCGAGCCCGCCCCCTTCGATGGCGGCGGCGACGAGGATACGGGCCGCCTGGTCGGCGAAGGGAACGCAGACCTTCTCGCCGTGGAGAACCCAGCGATCGCCCTGGGGCCGGGCCCGAGTTGCGGGTTGGAGCGGTACGAAATTCCCGATTTCCTGAAGTCCGGCGCTGAGCAGGATTTCGCCGGCCACGAGCCCGGGCAGCCAGCGTTGGCGTTGGGCCTCGCTGCCAAAGCGCTCGATCGCCGGGGCGGTGGTCGCCAGGCAGGGAATCAGGGGAATCGGGGCCAGGGCGCGCCCAGCCTCTTCGAGGAGTGCACTGAGGGAAGCGAAGCCGTAGCCGCTTCCGCCGTCCTTCTCGGCGATATCCACGCCGAGCAGGTGGGCCTCGGCAAGCGCCTGCCAGAGAACATGGTCGATGCCGTCGCCCTCGGGATCGCGCTCGAGTTCGCACAGGCGCTCGTGGGTGCAGGCGTCGCCCAGAATCTGGCGGGCGAGGTCACGGATGGCATCCTGCTCTTCGCTTCGGGAAAAATTCATGATTGAGGACTCCTGGTCGAATTCGATTAGCGGGGCGCGCGGGGCATGCGCAGCCCCGCCATGGCGATGATTTCGCGCTGCACTTCGTTGACTCCGCCACCGAAGGTATTGATCTGGCAGGCTCGAGCCTCCTGGGAAAGGGCGCCGAGTAGGACCGCACCTTGGGAGCCCTTGCGCAGGGCGCCGGCGACGCCCACGACCTCCTGAAGAAGTCGATAGACCTCGATCAGGGTCTCGGTGCTGTAGACCTTGACCGCTGAAGCCTGGGCGGGGTCGAGAATGTCCATCTCGAGACCCCAGGCCATTCGCCAATTCATCACCTTCATGGCCTCGAGCCGGGCGCTGGCCTCGCCCAGGGCGGTCTGCACCCGGGGATCGTCGATCAGGCGATTGCCCTGGGCGTCCAGGGACTCTCCCGCCCAGTGCACCACGTCGTCGAGGTGCTTGAAGGCAATGCCTCCGAAAGCCGCCAGGCCGATTCGTTCGTGGTTCAGTTGGGTGGTGATCAGTCCCCAGCCCTGGTTTAGGCCGCCGACGATCATGGACTCGTGGACCCGCACATTCTCGTAGTAGCTCATGCAGGTATGCCCCCCACCGACGGTATGGATGGGAGCAGCACTGAAGCCAGGGGTCTGGGTATCGATGATGAACATCGTGATGCCCTTGTGCTTCTTGGCCTCGGGGTCTGTGCGGGCGGCGAGCCAGATGTAGTCGGCATCGTCGGCGCCGCTGGTGAAGATCTTGGTGCCGTTGATCACCCAATCGTCCCCGTCCCGAACCGCCGAGGTTTTGAGAGAGGCCAAGTCGGTGCCCGCATCGGGTTCCGTGTACCCGATGGCAAAATGGGCGTCGCCGGCGAGGAT
>JAQWRT010000001.1 GCA_029243605.1 Myxococcota bacterium | reverse complement strand
CAGGAAGCGAGGGCTTTTGTCCCGCCCGGGGTTGTATGGATAGACGCCGTCGAGCGCCAGCGTATGAAAGTGGACGTTCAAGTTGAGCGCCGAGCCAAAGCGCTGGATGAATGTCACGGCGCCACACTGCTCTGCCCGCTCAGCGAAGGGCCAGCGAGCCCCGGACCTCCCGCGCGCCGCGCGCAGCTTGAAATCGCCCCGCGACGGGGCTCCCCTAGGGATTTAACATAACGCCCAGGCTCGGACGTTGTGCCAGAATGCAGCTTGAATGTCCTATCCCCTGAGTGGGGGTAGGCTTGGCCAGCTGGCCAAAAAACGGACGTGATCCTGCGCCCTTCGCTGTAAAAGAGGAATTCGATCGACATGGAGCTGATGCACACCGCCCACATTCCCACTGGATCCGGACCCTTCCCTACGATCCTCGCGCTGCACGGATTCGGTGCGAGCGCACATGATCTGCTCGGTATCGCGCCGATGGTCAGTCAGGTGGTACCTGGCGACGATGTCCTCTTCTTGTGTCCGCAGGGACCGACGGTGGTGGAGCAGGCTCCGGGCCAGCGCGCTTACGCTTGGTTTCCGATCGCCGGCGGCGGCGAACTCGACCCGACGGCGCTGGTCGCTGCACGCGGCGTGTTGGAAGGCTTCGTGGAAGACGCGCTTGCGCAATACCCGATTGACCCTGAACGATTCGTCGTCATGGGTTTCAGTCAAGGCGGGGTGATGGCGTACGACTTGGCGCTCGGCCGGCCGGATCGATTCACCGCACTCATCGCACTTTCTAGCTGGCTTCCGGACCTCGTCGTCGAGGGACTTCAGGACGATGAAGCGCGTGCTGCGCTTTCGACTTTGATTATCCACGGCACCCAAGATCCGATGGTCGCGATCGACAACGGTCGCGAGTCCCTCGAAAAACTGAAGGGGATGGGGCTGGAAGCCGCCTGGGGTGAATACGAGATGGGTCACGAGATCAACCAGAATGCACTTCGGGATCTACTGGGCTGGCTGTCTGAGGGCCCCTTCGCGCTAAATGCCAAATAGAGAAAGGGCGAATCGGCCGATCGCCTCGTTCGCCCGCGCGGCGTGAATCGCGCGAATGCGCAGACGCATTTGTCGATGATCCATTAACATACGAATTGCCCGCGCCTCTCGTGATGGGAGAGGCCGAAGCATCGTCGGGGTGTAGCTCAGTCTGGTAGAGCGTGAGCTTTGGGGGTTCAAAGTCGGGGGTTCAAATCCCTCCACCCCGACCAGCTGCGATTCGGCCTCATTCTCGGGCGAGTCTATGGGCAGCGCCGGTCGCAAGGGACACGCGACCGTTTGAGTCTGCGGACGAAGGCGGAACTTCCGCAGTGTTAGCCCTAGCGTTAGGCATTTTTTAGGTGCAGGCGCCAGATCATTTCCGGCGTGTGAGTCCGGATATAGTCGGCCCGGGCATGCAAGCAAGCGGAAGCGGCCATGATTCGGGCGAGTCGTTCCGGCTTACGCGCGGCATAAACTAGAAGCGGGCAACCGAGGGAGCGGAACGCGTCGAGGTTCCAAAGTATTGCCAACGGCTGGTGAATTTTCTGATGGTCATCGGTCGTGGGATGGATGATGCCCAGATTCGGATCCAGCACGAGATGCTGGGGATAGGACATTCACGCTGCATTCTGGCACAACGCCCGAGCCTGGGCGTTATGTTAAATACCCAAGGGGAGCCCCGTGACGGGCGTGAACGTCTTCGCCGGCTTTATGAGCGAGAGGGCGATTGGCAACGCCTACCGCAGTACGTCTTGCGTTGGTGGCGTTGGCACCTTGGTGGCCTCGACGGAATGGTTTGCCGGAAAGGAGGCGTCAAACGCACATGGCACCACGTCCTGACCCATCTCGGACTGAAGCATCCGGGGGATAGGGAAAACAAGCGGGCTTTTCCGCACCACCTATATTGGGTATTCTGACGACTAAGCCCCGATGGGGCTACTCGGCCCCTTCCGCGGGAAAGACTCCACACCGTTAAAGACTCCACAACCACGTTGAAGACCGAAGTATGTGTCAGGGACGTAGCCGCCGAGATGCTATGCAAATGGATCCAATGCTGGATTCAGGGCTGCTAGGTTCGCCTTCACCGAGCCTTCGCTCGTCTATCAACGCCACTTCACTTCGAAAAAATCGAAAGGCTCGGGCACACACAGCAATGACTCTTCCTCCCCCTCACCCCGCCTTTCCTGGTGGAGTGTGGCCGGCTGTCCCCCAACAGGCCGCCGCCGCGCTGCTCGCGGTTCTCGGCCAGTTGGAACAGACGCAGTCGATGTCGCCGACAGCGCTCGCGAAGGCCCGCCAGCCTCAGCTCGAGTTGCTGATCGACCACGCCTTTGACCATATTGTCTTCTGGCGAGAGCGCCTAGAGCACGCTGGCTTATCCCCAGCCCGACGGCCTAAGACGGGGCTGGACCCCGCTGAATGGGACCGCCGCTGGGCCAACCTGCCGATCCTTGCACGCCAAGACGTGCAGGAGCATGAGGCCTCGCTCAGAAGTTCTCGCCTGCCGCCAGGACACGGGGACTTCGTAGATAGCATGAGTTCGGGATCGTCTGGCCGGCCCGTCCGAATTACCCGGAGTACTCTCGACTACCTTTACTGGCAGGCATTCCAGCTCCGCGAGCATGTCTGGCGCGAGCGGGACCTCGCGGGCAAGTTCCTGTCGATCTTCCGAAACGAGCAGAGGACGGACAACACGGAAAACGTACATCTCGTCGAGAATCAGGATTGGGGGCCACCCACCTCGACGGTTTGGCCCACCGGCCCGAGCTTCCTGCTTGATTATCGCGCGCCGATTGCCAGCCTGGTCCAGAGTATCAGCGAGGTGGAGCCCGACTACCTGTGTACGTTTCCCTCGCTTTTGCTGGAGATCCTTCGGCACGTGCGGGAACACGGACTCAAGCTGCCGCCGCTACGCGAAGCCATCGCCATAGGTGAGGCCTGTCCACCCGAATTGGAAAGCCTTTGCCGCGAGGTATGGCAGGCCCGGCTCTCCAGCACCTACACCGCAGCCGAGACGGGCCCCCTTGCCTTCCGCTGCCGGGAGGAAGAGCGTTGGCACATCCAGTCCGAAAAGTCCCTGGTGGAGATCCTCGACACGGAGGGCAGGCCCTGCCTTCCAGGGAACACCGGCCGCGTTATCGTGACACCGCTACATAATTTCGCGACGCCCTTGTTTCGGTACGAGATCGGAGACCTCGCGACGGTCGGGACAGGGCCATGCAGCTGCGGGCGAACTCTTCCGATCCTCGAATCGATTGCGGGCAGGGCACGTGATCTGCTGGTTCTACCGTCCGGAGAGTTACGCCCCCCCTACTACGGGCACGGCGCCGTCATGGAAGTCAGATCCATCCGCCAGCATCGCGTCGTTCAGACGCACATTGATCGGGTCACGATTCAGCTTGTTGTTTCACGCGCGCTCAAGCCGCAGGAAGAGAATCACATCATCCAGAGCGCCGAGCAGGCTCTGGGTGGAGTTTTCACAGTCTCGCTTGAGTACGTCGAGGGAATCGAGCGCGGGCCGAACGGGAAGTTCGCAGAGTTCGAAAGACAAATTCCTTTGCCATAAGGTCAGCAAAAAAATTCAGAGCGAACGGCGAGCCCCTCGAGCAGCGAGCCCCAAGAGGCCGAGACCAACTAACAGCGCTGTTTGCGGCTCCGGGATCGTGAAGGTAAATTGGGTTCCGCTGGGAATCGTCACCGAACCACAGCAGCCGCTTACCCCTGCCATTGAGAAGCGGATCCCCTTGATGGCCTGCGCCGGGAATGCCGTGAAGTCATCCAGCGTCATGTCGAACAGCGATTGCGTGACTGCAAACCCACCGAATATCGAACCAGTCAACGGGATGATTTGATTTCCATCGGTGATCGCCGAGACAACCAGACTAGCGCCCTCTCCGGTATATACCGAGCCATCGCTGACCGAGACTAATTCGGTCGCATCTGCGACTGGGGCGAAGAGCACGTCGATGGACTCGCCGGACTGGGATGAAGTGGTCGTCCGAAAATCTGTCGCGGCTGACGCCGTTGCGCTGCCCCCATGCGAAACCAGTAAAGCTGCCCCTGCGGCGAAAGCGTGGCGATAACTACTATCCATAGGAGAACTACCTCATTTCATCGGATCAAATGTGAAAATAAAAACAGCCAAGAGTACGAGAGTCGCGAGAGCGTGTAACCGCTCCTTTGGGACTGGTGAAATCCTAACATGGTGAATAGGCAACACAAGTCTCGTTTTCAGCACAGCCGATACGTATCATTCTGACAACCAGGCCCCGGCGGGCCTACTCGGCCCCCTCCGGGGGCACACTCTACGGCTCTGGGGGGATAGGACAGACAAGCTGGGTTCTGGGACAACGTCCGAGCCTGGGCGTTATGTTAAATACCCAGGGGGAGCCCCGTGACGGGCGGAACGCCCATAGAAACCCAAAGCTTCTGGCGCCCGCTCGCGTCGGATTTCTGCCAGACTTCGACGCGGCGGGACCCGAAGTTGACGTCGTCGACCTTCTCGCCCACCACCTTCGTTAATCCGCGGCTGGCGCGGAAACCGCGCCCGCTCGTTTGATCCCAACCAACAACTCATCGATCACAGGTGCCGTCATTTGCTCGGGAATCGGCAAACCCAGCAACGTCAGCACCGTCGGTGCGACGCTCAGATTCGAGACTCGACCCAGTGTCGCCCCTACTGCGACGCCCCGCCCCCGAGCGACGAGTATTCCCGCCATCGCCGGCTCCCGGGCATCGTAGCCATGAAAGCCCTCGATATTGCTGGCCGGCGTAACAATCGCGGTTCCGATCGGCGCTCGCACAACCAAGTCTCCGAAGCGTACGTCCCCAACGTGCCAGTCCGCCGGCGCCTTCTCGCGTGCGTACGCCTCCAGTCCGACCGCTTCCGCTGCTGCAATCGCCTTGGCCATCTCGGCTCTTGAGGGATCCGACGCTTTCCAGCTGACGGAAGCAAAGCCGCCGCCCCCCATTACGGAGACCCGAAGACCCGCCGCTCGATAAATTCGCGAGAGATTCACACGACGCGAGGCCAGCGTCATTCCGTGGTCCGAGACGAAAATCAGCGTCGTCGACTCGAAGAGGCCCCTCTGCTCCATCTCATCGACGAGACGGGCGATCTGAACATCCTGTGGCCGCAGGTACGAGTCCACTTCAGGCGAGTCCGGCCCGTGAGCATGCGATTCATGGTCGGCGCCATGGAACCAACACATGATCAATTGAGGGCGCTTCGCTGGATCCCGTTCACTCAGCCACTGGAGTAGCCGGTTTACCTTCGTCTTTTCGAGGGTGCGCGACGTAAATTTCCTGGTTTCACTGGGTCCCGGACCGCCGAGCCAATCGCCCTCCGACCCGACCCAAAAATAGACCGCCGCGCGCAGCCCATGCCGCTCCGCGACAGACCAAATCGGTTCGGATTCGATCCATAGATTCGGATCTTGCCGACGGAACAGCCCAAGCTCGGGATCGATGAATGTGTTGTTCACGAGACGATGCACTTCGGGACGAACCCCTGTCGCGAGGCTTACGTGGTTAGGGAACGTGTTCGTCGGATTGACAGGCACGAGTGCCCTGGCCCGAGCGCCAACGGCCGCGACCGCCCGAAGACTTGGAAGCCGCTCGGGGCTGAGGTCCGCTGGGCGGGTGCCATCGAGGGAAATCAATACAACCGTCGGAGGAAATGCCTTCGAGTCTTGCGCGGGGCCCGCGTCTTCCGCCACACAGGCAAGCCCAGACGCCCAACAGATCGCGAATCCCCCGGCAATGAGCGCCCCGATGGCGCAATCGTGCGCCCGTGCCTGACTTGATTTAAACGTGCGCGATCTGTGGAAGCCCACGGCCCCTCCCCCTTAGCGGCACGGGTTCCGATCCGTACCGATCGCCGGGTCGATCCCGGCAAATTCGTTGTTCCTCGCGCATAAGGATGCGCGCGCACGGGCGGGAACTTACCATCCCTTCCGAATGTTGAGCGCACTGTCTATCGCTGGCTCCGACCCGACCGGGGGCGCAGGCCTCCAAGCCGACCTGCAAGTCTTTCACGCCCTCGGCGTCCATGGGGCGGCGGTGCCGACGGCACTGACCGTTCAGGACGGTCTGAAGGTGAAACGGGTCCTGCCGGTCTTCCCTTCCGCGCTGCTCGAAATGCTGCGCATGACGATCGACACGATCCGGCCGGCGGCGATCAAGATCGGGATGCTCGGAACCGACGACGCGGTCCGCAATACGACCCTCACTCTCGCGCCCTACGCCGACATCCCTGTCGTTCTCGACCCGGTCCTCGCGGCCAACGTTCACTTCGAGGATCACCTCGAAGACGGCATCATGGAGTTCGACTATTCCCTTCGCGACGGGACCGTCGAGAAGAGCAACGCCCTCGAATTGATGCGCTCGGTCGGACTCGACGTCTGAGCGCTGATCGCAGCCGCCCATCAGCAACGCCTTATACCATCGATGAATTCATCACTGGAGGTCTCCCCATGTTCGCTCCTCGAACCCTGACTCGGTCATCCCCACTGGCCCAGATGTCCATCACAGCGGCCGCGCTGCTCTTTTCGGGCTGTACCCCACCACTGCCCCCCGGCGACTCGGGAGAGTCCGTCGTGGCGCCGCACGAGGCCTCCATCCCCGATCCGCGAGAGGATAATACTTGGTTCGCGGCGGGACGCGCGCAGGTCGCCCGTTCCGCGCGCTTCATCAAAGGTGAGCGACCCGCGAAGAACGTGATCCTTTTCGTCGGCGACGGAATGGGCATAGCAACAGTCACCGCCGCTCGAATTCTTGAAGGTCAGAACCGCGGGGAAACAGGGGAGGAGAACCGGCTCTCATTCGAAGACCTTCCCCACGTGGCATTTTCAAAAACGTACAGCGTCGATGCGCAGGTTTCCGACTCCGCGTCGACGATGACCGCAATCGTCTCCGGCGTGAAAACAAAAACCGGCGTCCTGGGCGTCGACGAACGAATTCGTCGCGGCGATCACACAAGCGTCGAGGCTTCCCGAGTCCTCACGATCCTCGAGGAAGCGGAGCAGCGCGGCCTCGCAACGGGCATCGTATCGACGGCAACCGTGACGCACGCGACACCGGCAGGATGTTATGCCCACGTCCCGTTCCGCTTCTGGGAAAGTGATGCGCGGATGACGCCGGCAGCGCAGGAGGCCGCATTTCCCGATATCGCTCGCCAACTCGTCGAGATGCCTTACGGCGACGGACTCGAAGTGGCCCTAGGCGGGGGTCGGATGCATTTCAAGCCGCGGGGCGAAGCAGACCCCGAAGACCCGAAACTTCCAGGAGGTCGTAGCGATGGTCGCGACCTAACCCAGGAATGGATCGACGCCCGGGACGGTGCCGCATATGTGTGGAACCGTGATCAACTCGAAGCGCTCGATCTCTCATCAACCCATCATCTTCTCGGCCTCTTCGAGCCCGGCGATCTTAATTGGGAAACGGACCGAGCAAGCGACGAGGCCGGCGAGCCCTCACTCGCGGAGATGACCGGCGTTGCAATTGACCTGCTCTCCCGTGACGACGACGGCTTCTTCCTCATGGTCGAAGCCGGCCGCATCGATCATGGCCATCACGCAGGTAACGCTCAGCGCGCACTCACCGACACCATCGCGCTTTCGGATGCTGTTCGCGTCGCCCTCGAAAACACGAACCCCGAGGAGACCCTCATCGTCGTCACCGCCGACCACAGCCATACCCTCACGATTTCGGGCTACCCGAAGCGCGGAAATCCGATCCTGGGCAAGGTCGTGACGGTCGACTGGTACCGAGGAACCGGAGACCAAGTCGCCACTGACGCCCTCAAACGGCCCTACACGACGCTCTCTTACGCGAATGGGCCCGGCTACACCGGCAAATCCGACGACCAGCCGGAAGGGCCTCACACGATGGGGCATCGCCCCTGCAAGCAGCTTGGCGGAAACTGCAGCTATCAGCGAATTCAGGCGGGTCGCCCCGACCTTACGGACGTAGACACCGAAGACAGCCGGTATCTTCAGGAAGCCACAGTGCCGATGGGGACTGAGACCCACGCCGGTGAAGATGTTCCGATCTTTGCGAGCGGCGCGCGAGCCGCCCTCTTTCACGGCGTCCGCGAACAGAACTACATCTATCACGCGATGGTCGAGGCGTTCGGATGGACGCGCAGCGGGTCGCCCTCGAACTAACATCAGGAGCTTGGGTTTCAGCACGCCGGCGGCCTGCTTACAACCTATAAAACCAGGGAGAGCTCGCCGACGCGGACACCCTCATGCGAAACCCACTCGTGTCGCATCTCGATTTCAGATCGCTCCCCGTTGCTTTCTTTGATGGCAGCCGCGATTTTTCGCTCAATCCCGCTCGATTGAAATGTCTGACTTCCTGAACCGCGAAGAGGTCAACATCGACATCGATTCGGTCGCTGCCTACATCACCGGCAAGCGAATACTCGTCACGGGTGCAGGCGGTTCGATCGGTTCTGCCCTCTGTCGGACCATCAGCACCCTCAAACCCGCCAGACTCATCATGTTGGACCACGATGCAAACGCACTGCAGGCCCTTGAGCTGTCGCTGGATGGCCAGGGATTGCTCACGTCGCCCGATCTCGTTCTCTGCGATATCCGCGACGAAGACGCAGTGCAAACTGCCTTCGAAGCGACACACCCGGAGGTGGTGTTCCATGCAGCAGCCCAAAAGCATGTGAGCCTCTTGGAACGGTACCCGGCTGAGGGCTACAAGACGAATGTCGAGGGCTCAAGAAACGTCCTACGCGCAGCCTCAGCCACCCGGGCTGAACGTTTTGTGAACATCAGCACCGACAAAGCTGCCAACCCCATCAGTGTGCTCGGCCACACAAAGCGCGAGGTAGAACTAACCACTGCCTCCATGAACGAATCCAACGACGGTATCTACCTGTTGGTTCGATTCGGAAATGTGCTTGGATCCAACGGTTCAGTGGTCCCGACCTTCGTCGAACAGATCAATCGCGATGCCCCCATCACCGTCACCGATCCCGAGGTCACGCGTTTCTTCATGACCGTTGAGGAGGCAGTGCTGCTGGTACTCCAGGCGGGAGCGCTCGCAGAAGGAGGGGACGTTCTCGTTCTCGACATGGGGGAATCTGTCAAGATCGTTGATCTGGCAAACCGCCTCGCACACTACGTGAACCCCGGCAAACGACCGCATATCGTCTTCACCGGCCTGTGCACGGGGGAGAAACTGCACGAGCAAATGGTTTCAGACGACGACACGGCCCTCCCTTGCCCCCATCACCGGTTGTCCCGATACGCGGTAGACACCGCGAACCGTGTCAACGTATAGACGAGAGGCCCATGCGCTATGAACCACGTTTTGCGGCTCGTAGCCGTCACCGTTTCGATCTGTCCGGGCGAGACACACCGCTCGAGCGACGCATGTACGCTTTCAGCGATTCGCGGCTGCATCCGCTGAATCGCAGGCCGCTACCGTCGCTACTCGGGCCTTAATCAGCCAGCGCCCGTTCGTCGAACGATTGCCGCGACGCGCTCAAGGTCATCGCCTGTCAGAGCGGTCCCGCTCGGCAAACACAATCCATCCTCGAACAAGTGCTCGGCGACACTGCCACCGAACATGCGATTCCCTCTGAACACCCGCTGGGCATGCATCGGCTTCAAGATCGGTCTGGCCTCGATGTTTTCAGCTTCCAATGCCGCGACTACGTCCAGATTGGAAGCACCAAACTTCCCTGCATCGATCGTCAATGTGGTGAGCCACCTGTTTGAAATGCCCTGACTGTCCTCTTTCATGAAGGCAATACCGTCGACTCCACCCAGCAGATCCTCGTAGCGGGCGAAGACCGAGCGTCTGGCGGCCACGCGATGTTCCAGGGTCGAGAGCTGCGCACTTCCAAGAGCAGCGAGCACATTGGACATCCGGTAATTGAATCCGATTTCCTGATGTTCATAGTGAAGCTCAGGTTCCCGAGCTTGTGCTGAGAGGTGGCGACACCGGTCGATCAGCGTTTGATCGTTCGAAACAAGCGCGCCTCCGCCAGAGGTCGTGATGATCTTGTTGCCGTTGAAGGAGAAGACGCCCACGTTCCCGAAGGATCCTGCCGGCTCGCCCCGATAGGTCGAACCGAGCGCTTCGGCGGCATCCTCAATAAGCGGCACATTGTATGATGCACATAACGCTTGGATTTCTCCGTAATCGGCACATTGGCCGAAAATGTCAACAGCAATGAGCGCCCCAATGCGCCTGCCGTCGGAATGGGCGGCATCGAACGCAGATTGCAAAAGGCTGGGATTGATCGTCCAAGTATCAGGATCGGAGTCAACGAACCAGAGTTCAGCCCCGCAGTACACGGCAGGGTTTGCCGACCCGACGAACGTAAGGCTGGGAACGATGACCACATCACCCGGACTGACGCCTAGAGCGATCAACGCCAAGTGAATAGCAGCAGTACCAGAAGAAACAGCATGAGCGAACCCGACCGAAGCAGCAGCAGCCACCTCGGTCTCGAACCGATCAACCGCCGGGCCCAACGGCGCAATCCAATTACTCCGAAGGGCGGCGGTTACGAATGCGGCTTCATCACCTGACTGCCACGGAGGAGAGAGGTATATTCTATCCATCATGGTAACTGACACACGCCATCCGGCCACCAGACTCGATCCCCAGTGAGCACAATGGAACCCCGCATCGTGTTCTGCGGCGATAGACAAATCGCATGCGACGTGCTTGACGCGATGCAGTCCGACCTTGGAATTGAACCGATCGGACTCATCCTAAGCGACAGCCACGGAGCGACTCATCAGCACCAGATCGAAGCGCGGTGCCCCACGATACCCGGCACAAATGCGTTCCGCTCCAGCGACCTGGGAGCATCCGAAACCCTTGATGGCCTTCGCTCTCTGAACCCTGACCTCCTGGTGTCCGTGCATTTTCCCCACTTTATCAACGCCTCCGTTCTTGCAGTGCCGAGCCGCGGCGGGGTGAATCTCCATCCTTCTTTTCTCCCGTTCAATCGTGGATGGCACACGCCAACCTGGTCGATCCTTGATGGCACACCCGCAGGAGCGTCCCTCCACTACATGACGGAGCAATTAGACGGAGGGCCAATACTCGCTCAGCGGCAAGTGCCCACAGAGGTCGACGATACGGCGGACACTCTGTACCAACGCATCCTCGATGTCGAGGTCTCAGTCTTCCTTGAGGGCCTTCCAAGGGCACTTGCGGGCGAGCCGGGGGTGGCACAAGGGCCGGAAGGTACGCAGCATCTCCAAGCCGATCTCAGCCGAATGAGTGTCGGAGATCTCGAAGCACAGTTTGGCCCACAAATCCACGACATCGTCCGGGTAATGCGCGCGCTCACCACCAGCCAAGAGTCCGAAGCCTCCTGGATTCGCCATGGAGACTCACGCTACGCAATCAGGATTGCGATCTCTCAGATCCCTGACTAGATGTGGAGGGGATAGGACATTCAAGCTGCATTCTGGCACAACGTCCGAGCCTGGGCGTTATGTTAAATACCCAGGGGGAGCCCCGTGACGGGCGTCGGGCCAAACCGTGGCGCTCCTCGAGGACACCACCACCACGGGCGGATCGACGCTCGAAGCCCTCGACATCGTCGAAGCCGCGGGGGGCAAGGTGGCTCGGGTGCTCTGCCTGGTGGATCGCGGTGAAGGGGCCGCTGAAGCGTTTGCCGAGCGGGGGGTCACCCTTGAAGCGCTCTTTGGGAGAGGGGATTTCGGCGTCTAAACCTCCGCTGCTGGGATCGGTGCCCCCTGGTGGCGGCTTGTATGGAAGGCTCCCCCCGCGCTCCTTCGGTGGCCTTCTCGGGATCCGGGCGCTGATCGAAACCCCCGCCCGATGCGGCCGAAGGGGATCCCCCGGGCTTTCTCTTCGGATGCGCATAGAATAGAGAGAAGGTTTCTCAGCCCCGACGGCAAAGCGCTGCCGGCCGCTGAGTTTCCGCTTATCGGAAGCTGCATGGCCATGTTGCAACAGCTTCATGCCGATCTCTGGATTACCGACTCTCCCCTACGATTTCTGGGACTCGAGGTCGGGGCGCGAATGACGATCGTGCGCCTTTCTGGATCGAAACTGCTGCTGCATTCTCCGATTGAAGCAACCCCTGAACTTGTCCGGGAGGTGAGGGCGCTTGGGACAGTCGCCTACATCATCGCGCCCAACCGGCTCCACCATCTCTTTGTCGGCGAGTGGCAGCTAATTTTTCCCGAGGCCTCCACCTTCGTGGCCCCCGGACTTGACACTAAGCGCGATGACCTGGTGATCACAGGGGTCCTCGATGATGAACCCGAACCGGGCTGGCAGGGTGTGATCGATCAGGTGCTCGTCGTCGGCTTTCCGTTTGCGAGCGAGACTGTCTTTTTTCACCGTCCCAGCGCAACACTCATCGTGACCGACCTTGCCTTTAACGTGGGCGCGAGTAGCCCACCGCTGACTCGCCTCGCCTTCCGTTTGGGTGGGACTTACGGACGGCTCTCTCCCACGCTCCTCGAGCGGATCTTGGTCCGTGATCGTGTCGCCTTTCGTCAATCGCTCAAGCGTATTCTGGAATGGCCCTTTGAACGCATCGTGGTTGCACACGGCGAGGTGTCCGAGAAGGGCGGGCGCGACGAACTCGTCCGGGGCTATGCGTGGCTCTTGGAAACGGCGGATGACGGCTGACAGGGCGTTGAACGGAAGAGGCGACTTCCGACTTCGGTTGACCTCGGTGGCTCTCGGGCGGGATAATGGGTGCGCGTCCCCGTCCAGTCAACGATCAATGCCGTGACGGATGGGGGATGTGGAACGCCAAAAGATTCCCAGATGCGCCCTTAATGCGCCCTTAATAATGCGCCCTTAATAATGCGCCCTTAACTGCACCCAGGGGGGCGCCCCTAGAATTCGTTTGGTTCTAGCTCGTCTGAATTTCACAGGAAAATTCGACGCGGGGCTGACTGAAAACGTTTTCCTTGCTGGGCGCCGGGAAAGAACTCAAAAGAGGAATAGAATTTCCTTGTAATTTGTTTCCGCCCGAAAGTAAAATGAGAGGGTCGGGAGGAGAAGCGCTATGTCGACAGTAAATTCGCGTAAGCTCAGCCGTTGCCGCAAAGCCGGACTCGCATTATTAGGTGGGCTTCTGGCTCTTCTTTTCGTCGCGCCCATGGTCGCACCGAGCGCCTCCGCGGGGGTCATTCTTCCCGGTCAGTTCTTACTGCTGGACCATCCGGACGGGAATATTTCTCCGCCCCCGTATGGCCTGCGCCTGGATGACTTGGGACTGACGCTGAGCACCGAACTGAACGGCGCGAGTACCGTGTTGACTTGGAGCGGCGGCGCAACCGCAACCATCGTCGGCACCCTGTGGAACAACCAGGCCGCCGAGATGTGGACCGTCAATTACACGCTGACGGGCGTCGTGGCCGCGGGTGCCAACCTGGGCTTCACGGCTACGGGCGGCAATGGGAGCCTGACGGATCCAGCGCTGAATACGGTTACGCTCACGGGTAAGCAGGACCTTTCCGGATCGGCTTTCGACTTCCTGGCCAATGGCCTCCGCCTGGGCGGTTATCCCGCCTACGGCGACGCGGACACCCCGGTGGGACAGGGTTGGGTAGAGGGCGCGGGTACGAACGACTGGCTGGTGAGAGCCACGCCCATTCCCGAGCCCGGGAGCGCGCTCTTGCTCGGTGCCGGTTTGGCGCTGCTGTCGGGAACGTCAAGGCGGTTCCGCGCCTAGGCGAGTTTGCCCCGGACTTGTTTTCGCCGAGAGTCGCCGAGGTGAGCGGCTGCCCATCCGAGCGCCGTGCTGTGGGTGTCCTCGCCCCGCTCCGCCGCTAAATTTTCTGGGCCTCGCTTGTTGGACGACGACGAAGCGAAAATGAGTGGTAGTCTGGAAGAGGAGCAGTTGTCTGGCCTCACCCGCGGTGTGGTGTCGTGTGGTGTCGTGTAGTGTGGGTTGGGGCGAACTCCGGGCGCGGAGGCCGGTGCATGAAAGCGATTTGGAACGATCAGGTCATTGCGGAGAGCCAAGAGACCGTCGTGGTTGAAGGCAACCACTACTTCCCCGCGGACTCCATTCGGAGCGAGTTCTTCGTGGCCACCGATCAAAGGTCGTCGTGTGCTTGGAAAGGCGAAGCAGCCTACTACGATCTCGTGGTCCGAGGAAACAAGAACTCAGGCGCAGCTTGGCACTACCCCGCGCCCAAGCCGGCCGCCGACGCGATCAAGAACCGAGTGGCGTTCTGGCGGGGCGTCGAGGTCACGGACTGACCGGCGTGCGGCGCGCGCCTGCGAGCGTTCCCATCCGCGTGCTCTTCAGCGGCTTGCTCGCGGGTTTGAGTCTCCTTGCGTGCGACCCGAGCCTTCTTTCCCCCGACCCGCCGGTGGTCTGCGTAGAGTCGGGGGTTC
>JAQWRT010000091.1 GCA_029243605.1 Myxococcota bacterium | reverse complement strand
CCGGGGGGGGGGGGAAATGCGTTGGGGGGGGGGGGGGGGGCCACATCGTAGTCCCAAACGTCGTGGTGGACGGTCTGGAAATTCCAGACCGGCTCGCCCGATTCGAGAGAGAGAGCAACGATGGAACTCGAGTAGTAGTCGAGGCCACCGCGCTGGGCGCCGAAATAATCGGGGGCGGTATTGCCCGTGGGTACATAGACGAGCCCGCGCTCGGCATCCCCCGACAGGATCGACCAGGAATTGGTGGTTCCCCGCTGGTAGCGAACCCTTTCTCCCGACGCGTCGATGCCCTCGACGTATTCACGTCCCGGAGGCAGAGGGTCCCAACTCCAGCGCAGTTCACCTGTCCGAAGGTCGTAGGCGCGAACGACACCACCGGGTGCATCGACCCGGATATTATCAAGCACCATTGCCCCGGTCACCAATCGATCCCCAAGGATCAGGGGCGGCGAGGTCACCGCATACTCTCCAGGGTAACGATGACCGATCCCCTGGCTCAGATCGATTTCTCCGCCCTCACCGAACTCGGGGCAGGGCCGCCCGGTTGCGGCGTCCAGAGCGATCATCCGCGCATCGAGGGTTCCCATAAAAATCCGCTCGGCACAAAGGGAATCCGGGGCGGCCTGGGGATCGCGCCAATACGAGACTCCGCGACAAAGAAGAAGCATGACGCCCTCGGTATCGACCTCGGCGTCAAAGACCCAGCGCTCCTCGCCGGTCTCGGCATTCAGGGCGATGGCCTTATTTCGCGGCGAGCAGAGATAGAGGGTGTCGCCCACCAGAATCGGCGTGTTCTGGAAGCTGGTGCCCAGACCGAGTTCGTTGGTCGGGAGCACATCCCCGGTGTGGTAGGTCCAAGCGACCTCGAGGTGCTCCACATTCCCGGGGTCGAGTTGGGTCAGCGATGAGTAGCGGGTCCCCCCGACGTCACCGCCGTAATGGGGCCAATCCGAGGTCGGGCCGGGCTCGAACACGACGACCCCAGACTCCTTGCAGGCGGTGCCCCCGACGATCAGCCCGAGCAAGAGCAACCCGATCAGGCCCCGTCGGACCCGCCCCGGCCGGCTCGCAACCCCAGCCCCCGATACCATCCTCGCTCCCTCTCGCGACACTTCCCACCTCCCCGGCTCGGCGCCCAACTCCGGGCGCTCCTCATCGCCGCCCCGGGGAGCGAACTCCCAAGTCGTCCGGCCGGCGAGAACATAGTCCTTTCACCGGCGAAGAACGCCAAAGCCGAGACGAACCGGGAGCTGGGACCCCGATTTGCCGGCCCGGTTCCGCCCCGAGCGAAAATTCAATAACCTCGGTGCTCCCCACCGGGGAAATGCATGGGTCCAGCCAGATCTGGCTCCCGTCGGAACGGGGACGTGCCGATAGGTTTCAGCACAACCGCACACTCGTTCTATTTTCCTTCGGGAGTCCTTTAAGGGAAAGAAAGTCCAATGACCAAGCCAACCCCTCCTATTCTCAAACGCGGCCGCCTCATCCCCGCGCTCCTTTTCGCCCTGACCCTCTCCCCGGGCTGCAACCTCGTCAATTTTGGCGAGGATCCGCCCCCAGCCTCCTGCCCACGGGCCGACGAGGCCGCCTCTCCGGAAGAGGCCGCTCTCGAATGCAGCGACACCCACCCTCACCCCAGTTGAGCCCAGGAGGCACCAAAACGGGAGTCCTACTGAAAAACCTGAGCGGGCTTCTGCCCGCCGCGCTCTTGGCGGCACTCTTGGCGTGCGCTCCCGACATGCCACGGCCGGGCTCGGGATCGGCATCGAGATACGAACTTCTCGACGCCAGCAGCTCCAGCGCCGCCCCCTTCCAGGAGCCCGCCTGGGAACTCGACCCCTTGGTGGTCCTGCCCGCCGAAGAGCGCCAAGGCGAGGGCTTTCGCGTCGAATCGATTCGCTACGGACCGGGCTTTGTCTACACCTACTCGATCCTGACCGAGAACGGCGAGCTCGAGGCCCGAGGCCGGGGCCGACTCCGCAAGCGGGTCCGGGAGATTCAAACTCTAGCCGGGCTAAAGAGTGCGGGGGTCGAGGACAGCGACGTCTACGTCCTGGCCCTGGCCAATGCCGCCGGGGCACCCGCAGAGGGGGGTATGCAGCTCCTTTTCAACCCCATTCGCACGACCACGAATATCCCCAAAGGCATGTGGTCCATGGCCCAGGGCTATTACGAAATGATCGGTGCGGGACGAACCTATCTCGAGGACGATTATTTTCACGAGCTAATCGGCTTCAGCCGGGCCAAGCGCGAATGGGCTTACCGCCTGGGCCTCGACCCCTACAGCGCCAACCCCCAACTCCAGGCCGTTCTCGACCGACTCGCATGGCTCTCCCTGGCGGGGGGCATGACCGTACGCTTGCCCTTGATCGCAGTTCCGGGAGGGGCATCCATCGCCCTCACCGTGACCAATACCAGCGACGACATGAAGCGTGAACTGCGTGACGAAACCCCCGAGGAAATTCGCATTCGTAACCGAAAAATCCTGCTCGAGACCTTTTCCGTAGAGCAGACGGAAGCCACGAATTTCATCGAGCACCCCTGGTACTCCCCCACCGCCCAACTGGAAATCGTCGATGCCCTCATGGCCCTGAGTCAAGCCGGGAACCGTAAAGTATTTATTGAGCTCTCTACCCTGGCCGATACGCCCACCGAGGCGTACTCATTCACCCGGCTTGCCCTCCTCTTTCAAGCCTTCGAGTCGAACGTGGAAAGCCTCACCCGACTTTTTTCGGCGAATGGGCTGATCGCCGCCGAAACCGATCGGGGCAATCTCGTCGTCCCCTTGAACGTTGATTTCGGCTTCTGGACCCAAGGTGCGGCCCTCTTCCTCGAGCGACTCGACGAAGGCATCCAGGACCAGGGGCCGAAAAATCGCCAAAAAAAATATGCCCTGGTCTCGGGTTCCCTCTCTCCAGAAGCGAGAAGCGAGCTTCAGAATCGGGGCTGGACCGTGATGGAAAACCTGGAGGATATCTGGCTCGACAAGATCGACGCCGATGCCTTCACCCCGGCCGAGCCCGATCCCAACCGAATTCTTCCAGAAATCGGCAGCTGATCGCACCCGGTTTCCAGCCCGGGCCGCCGGAGTTTCCCCTATGGAGGGCCCTCATCGGTCCGCCAACCCTCCGAGTGGGTTGAGAACTACCCCGTGTCTGTTCCATACTTCAGCCAGCCACAAGATCCCTCTTCCCAACCGATCGGAGTTTTTATGCGACCTTTCGTAACCAGCCTTCTTCTTCTCGTTCTCCTGACCCTCAGCGTTGGGTGCGCGAGCAACCCCGCCCAGAAGGGCAGCCATGCACTGATTCAGATCAACAACATGAACGTGGCACCCAGGATCGCAAAGGTTTCGGGGCCCAAAAATTCCGTCGTCTGGACGAACTGGTCGAGCTCTGTAGCGAGCATCCACTTTCCGACGAGCATCGCCGACGCCTTTGTCTGCGACGAACTCCGACCCCTCTTCGTACACAACGGGAACACGGTTGAATCCGTGACGACGGTGGGTGATAACGAGAGCCTCTCCACCCCCTGCCCCCTCAAGCCGGGCACCTACACGTACGAAGTCTGGCTCTCCCAATCTCAAGCTCAGCGGGAAAACCCCCAGCTCAAGCTCACTGGGCAGATCGTCGTAGCGACTGAGTAGAAACGTGAAGGGAGCGAGCTATGTCCGGAACCTGGGTTCTACTGAGTTGGCTGGTGAGCGTATCTCTGGGGTATGGCGCACTCGGCGGCTACCTCGGCCGACTCGTAGAAGGCTACGACAGCAGCGCAAACTCTTCGCTCCCCGCACTGGCCACCGCCGTAAGCCTCACACTCAGCCTGGCCCTCACCCTGGCCTGGGCGCGCGCGCGCGTGCGCCAAGCCAGGGACTCCGATTTGCCGGGCAGGAGGTTCTTCCTACTCGGAGCCCTGGGCGCCGGGGGGGGCGTGTTGGCCACGGGCTTATCCGCTATGGGTCGGGTCAGCGATTGGTACACGGTCTCGGGGAAAAATATCTTCCTGGTCCGCCCGCCCTACAAGGCCGACGAGGCACTCATCGAATGGTCGGGGTCGACAGTCCAAAATTACCGCCGCCTCGGTCGTACTGAAGCACTGATCTCGGACATCTCCCTCGGCTCTGGTTCGGGTACCGGAGGCCGGCAGACCGTCGAGGTGGCCCGGCAAGCCATCGATCGCGGCATCAATTATTTCGATACCGCACCCGACTACAGCGGAACCGACTCGGAATACCGCCTGGGAAAGGCCATGAAGGGCGTTCGGGACCAGATGTTCCTGGCCACCAAATTTTGCCGACCCGGCGGTCATCTCGGAGCCGACCATTCGGTGGCCGACTACATCGAAGCCGTGGAAGGCAGCCTGCAACGCCTTCAGACCGACCGGGTAGATCTCGTCCACATTCACTCCTGCGACACCGTCGATCGCCTGATGGCAGAGAATGCGCACGAGGCTTTCGATCGACTGAAAGCGGCGGGCAAGGTTCGTTTCCTTGGGGTTTCAACCCACACTCCCAACCTCGAGGCCATTGCCAATCAAGCAATCGAAAGTGATCGTTTCGACGTACTCATGCTCGCCTACCACCACGGCGCCTGGCCGGGGATCGGCGACATCATCGATCGAGCGGCCGCCCAGGATATCGGCGTGGTCGCTATGAAAACCTTGCGGGGTGCGATGCACCAGGGTCTGATGCAATCGCGGGCGGAGCAAGATTCCTATACCCAAGCCGCTTTTCGTTGGGTTCTTTCCAACCCCTCGGTCTCCGGGCTCGTAATTTCTCTCTGGGAATCGTCTCAACTCGACGAATTTCTCTACGCGTCGGGCCAGCCACCCGAACCGGGGGATCAGGATCTTCTTGCGAACTACGCGGCCAAGGTCGAAGGGGAACACTGCCGGCCCCATTGCGGGCTCTGCCTCGGACATTGCCCCGAGCAACTCGCGATCAACGACATCCTACGCCACAGGATGTACTTCAAATACTACGGAGCCCAGAAGGAGGCCATGCGACTCTACGATGGTCTCGAACGGAAAGCCGACGTTTGCGCCGGCTGTTCGGCACCCTGCGCTCAGGCCTGCCCGGAGTCAATCCCGATTCCCGAGCATGCCCAGGAAGCGCACCGCCTCTTAACCCTCGGTTAGCTCCAAGCCTCGAGCAGGTTTCTCTCGGCGGCTAGAGGATTATCGGCCAGGGTGCACTCGCGATCGAAGACCATTGTTGGTCGAGCCACCGAATCGTATGGATCCCACTCGGGGAGGCCCGGATGCCCCGGTCGGCCATTTCTCGCGAAGCTTGTCCAGGCACTCTGCATACGCCCAGCGAGTCGCCGGGCGGAACCGGTGAAACCGGTGAATGCCCGAGATAACGGATGGTTCGTCAGGCCGAAGACGAAGGGCAACTCCATGGCATGACAGGCCCCCAGGCTCCGGGCGAATGCGGGCGGCTTCCAGGAGAAGAGATAGGAATGGACCCTGCCGCCGGCGTTGCCATGCTGGTCGGCTAACTCGAAGGCGGGGTGATGAAAGACTCGCATCGACTGAAAGGCGCTCAAAATTTCGAAAGGCGTCGTCTTCCCACCCCGTTTGGCCAAAGCCTCTCGGTAAGCCTGAACCGCGAATTCGGGATCGGGCGGGTTGGACACAATCTGGGGAAGAAGTTCGGCGAACCGCGATACGAGTCGCGACTCACTCGAACGCAGGAGCGCAGCGTCCAACGGTGAGAAGAGTTTCCACTCGTCCAGAGTCGTTCCGATCATGATGTCGATATCGGAAACGCGCCCCTTCCCGATGGCCTCGAGCGGTGCCTCGGTAATCAAATTTCCATCGACGCAGGGCATCATCACCATCAGGTCTCGGGCATTCATCAATTTTCGGTTCACGGCGCCCTGGGCGCTCAAGATCTGGTTCGCAGAGAGGGCGCCCAGGCTTTTCGGCGTACAGCGCGGGTTACCCAATTCATCGAGAAATAATTCGGCCGCCTCGTCGGCCCGGTCTCGGTCGATGACGTGACGACCGGCCCCGCTCTGAAGAATGGCCCGCTGGAAGAGCCCCCGTGCCGAGGGAGCTCCCAGAAGTGCACCGACGCTCATAGCTCCACCGGATTGGCCACAAACCGTCACATTTTCGGGGTCGCCTCCGAACTCACCGATATTCTCGCGAACCCATTCCAAAGCGGCGATCTGATCCCGACTCCCAAGGTTCGAGGATTCCTCGAACCCCGACTTGGCGAGACCATCGAGGTGCACGAAACCCAAGGCACCCAGGCGGTAGTTGATGGTCACCACAACGATGTCGCCGCTTTGGGCGAGGTGATGGCCGTCGTAGACCGGGGTCGAACCCGCGCCGATCAGAAACCCACCACCGTGAATCCAGACCAGGACCGGCCGCTTCGTGCCCTCGGTTCCCGGGGTCCAGACATTCAGGTAGAGGCAATCTTCCGACTGCCGTGCTGCACCTGCATTCAGAAAGCGAAAAATCGGAAGCGCGGGCTGGATCGGAACCGGACCGCATCGGTGAGCTGGCCGCACACCCGTCCAACCCTTGAGAGGCCGGGGCGGCTGAAAACGAAAGCGTCCCTGGGGAGCTTCGGCGTAGGGAATGCCCTTGAAGGCTAGAATGCCCTTGGACTCGGTCCCCTCGACCCTGCCGTAGGCAGTTTCCGCCTGAAGCCGCAGAGGGCTCAAAGAGCCTCCCGCCCACCGGGGTATACCCTGGGACCGTCACCGTTCCCGCGCGCATGTCCTACGGAAATCACCACCGCATCATACCCCAGGAGCGTGGCCAAGCGGAGAAAAAAGCGCCTTAGGCCCGAATGAACTCCCACCCCGCATCGACGCAGGTATCGGGAAGGTCATCTCTAATCTCGACTTGTCCCAAAGCCCGTGGCAAGACGAACCGAATCAGGTCATTTTCCACCTTCTTGTCGTGGCGCATGGCCCGACCCAGCGAACGGTTATCGGGCAGATCCGCTCGGATAGGCAAGCCGATGGCCGAAAGGAGTTCTGCGATGGTTCCGGGCAGCTCGCTCGAACAAAGTCCGAACTCGGCGGCGGCGCGGGCGGCCGCCAACATCCCGAGCCCCACGGCCTCGCCATGCAAGATCGCCCCGTAGCCCACCGTCGACTCTATGGCGTGCCCGAATGTGTGTCCAAAATTGAGGTGAGCTCGAACGCCCCCCTCTCTTTCGTCCTCCATCACGACGGCCGCCTTGATCTCCACATTGCGCCGCACGAGTTCGACCACTTCGTCACTGGAAAGCGCCAGAATCTCTTTATGGTGATCGCCGATAAAACCGAAGAGGCTCTCGTCACGGATCACCGCGTGCTTCACGCACTCCGCCAGCCCGCAACGCAGTTCCCGGGGCGGCAGACTGTTGAGCACCAGCGGATCCGCGACTACCAGATCAGGCTGGTAGAAGGCGCCTATCAGATTCTTGCCCTGAGCAACGTTGACCCCCGTCTTCCCGCCGACGCTCGAGTCCACCATGGCGAGAAGGGTCGTGGGGCATTGGATGAAGGGCACGCCGCGCAAGTAGGTCGCCGCGACGAAACCTGCGACGTCTCCGGTGATGCCGCCTCCCAAAGCGATCACCGGGGATCGCCGCTCGAGTCGAGCCTCCAGCAAGACCTGGTAGATGCCTTCCACGCTGGCCAGGTTCTTCGCCTCTTCGCCCGCACCCGCCTGCGCGCTCACGACCCCGTAACCGGCCTCGAGAAGAGACGCCTCCACCGAATCTCCGTAGAGGTCGCGCACCACCGGGTCGGCTACCAACCCACACTGTCCGTGGGGAGCCAGAGCACGAACGGATGCGCCGAGCTCCTGCAGGCCGCCGGGCTCGATCCGGATATCGTACGCGTGGTGCGGAAGTTCGATTCTAACCGTCGCCATCGAGCATGGGTCTAGCACGAATTTTCAGACGGAGTCGAAAAAAACTCCGGGAGATTGCCTGGACGAACGAAACGCCCCTCTAGCTTCCCAACCGGGAATTCATCTCGAGGGCCGGCTGATCGGCCTCGGGACGGCCCACTACCTCGGCGGGGATTCCCGCCACTGTGCAGTGGGGCGGAACATCGGTGAGCACGACACTGCCCGCCGCGATCTTCGCGCCTTCACCCACCTCGACATTACCGAGAACCTTGGCCCCCGCGCAGATCAAGACACCCCGGCGAACCTTCGGATGCCGATCTCCAGTTTCCTTGCCCGTACCACCCAGGGTCACTTCGTGGAGGAGGGAAACATCGTCTTCGACCACGCTGGTTTCGCCCATCACGACACTCGTCGCGTGGTCGATAAAAATCCCCGAGCCGAGGCTCGCCGCGGGATGGATATCCACACCGAAGAGCTCGGACACCCTATTCTGGACATGCAGCGCCAGAACCCGGCGATCCTCCTGCCAGAGCCAGTGGGCATAGCGATAGGCTTGCAGCGCGTGAAAGCCCTTGAAGTAGAGAAGGGGCATCCAGTAGCCAGTACAGGCCGGATCTCGCTCCCGAATCGCCCTCAGGTCTGCGCGCACGGCCTCGCCAATACCCGGAGAAGAAGCCAGGGCCTCCGCCATGCTCTCCCGGAATTCTGCAGCCGGCAGCGCGTCGCTCCCCAGCTTGCGTGCGAGATGGAAGCAGAGTGAACTTTCCAACGAGGGGTGCTCAAGGACGGTCTGCCCCAGGAAATCGGCCAGGAGCGTTTCCGCCGCGGCCTCGCGCTGGACGTCGCGAATGATCTCTTCCCAGATCACGTCGCCCGAAGGGTCGCTGGAACTTTCGTCGCTGGGCATATTGAGACTCCCTCAGGAATTTCTGGGCCGCAATGTTGGCGAGAACGACTGCGGAAATAGTGGCGGGGCTACCCGACACCCCGAGTGTACCCGACTCCGTGCGGATCCCCCTCGCCCTGGAAGCGCTCAGGGAGCGGAGTAGCCAGCGATGCGTCGATCCATGTCAAGGATGAGGCCATCGAAACCCTCTTTTTCGAGAATCGTCCGATACTCTGCTCTCCGCATGGCATTCTCGCTGACCGAGGGAGGCGAATTTCGATCGAAAATCTTCCATTCGCCAGCAACGGGCATCAACCGATAATCGGCAACGATTTCCACCGCGTGTCGGGGGTAGCGAATCGCCGTTCTGATGATCACCACGTTTTTCTCAACTTGATCGAAAGAGACCAGCCTGTAGCTCTGACCGCGATCTCGCGAATTCAATTTCGCACTCGCCGAGGAATAAAAGAGGATGAATGTTTTCAGCCAGGTTTCCTGCTGGGCGGTACTCAGTTTCCGATATCCCCCGCCATAGCTGAGCTCGGCCATTCGGGAGAGGTCGAAGTTGGCTAATCCGACCTGCAACAGACGCTCCCTGCGTTGATCGAAGGTCAGCTCTTTGCCCAATCGAGCAATTTCACTGGTCGACTGCTGAACCCGCACAACCACGTCTCGAGCAGCCTCCACACTCGGAGGCAGGGGCCCGAGGAAAGGATCCGGCGGCGGCGGCGGCGTGGCGCAGGCAACCACCGTAAGAACGAGAGTCAACCCGGCCCAACCCGGAAGCAGGTACTGAGTTCGATCACGCTGGGTGGATTTTCTCATGGACAATCTCAATCGGGCTTACCCGGCCAATTCGATCAGCCGAGTGCCCCGGAAGCCTTGAGCTTCTGAATTCTATCGTCTTCGTAGCCGAGCACGTCCGAAAGAACTTCCTCGTTGTGCTCGCCGACCGTAGGCGCTCGGGAGGGAGCAGGAACCGCCTCGCCTTGAATCTTCAAGGGGAAGGGCAGCATATCCGCCCCATGCTCCTCGTGGGAGTAGAGCGGGAAGCGGTCGACAAATTGCGGGTCCCCGGCCAGAGTTTGGGGCGTGTTCACGGGAGCTACAGGGAAATTCTTCTCATCCGCGAGTTCGATCCACTCTTGAGAGGTCTTGCCCTTGAAGATCTCGCGCAGCTGACCTTGCAGCTCACGGTTACCTCGAGCGTGGTCCGCGAATTTTGAGCCGGGCCATTTCTCGAAGAGCTCTTGGCGCCCCACGCACTCACAGAAGTTCTTCCAAAATGCCTGTTCAGAGGCCATGAAGAGCACGTGGCCATCCGAAGATTCGTACATCTGATAACGAACTCCTGCCTTCATCCCGGCTGTGCCGGGCTCCCGACGTTCGTAGTTGTCCGCCTTGTTTCCCGTGACGAGATCTTCGGGACGCTCGTAGGCGAGCCAAGATTCGCTCCGGTACCAATCCATATATGCGGCCGCATCGGACTGGCCGATTTCCATCATGCAGCCGTGGCCCGTTTCCTTCGCCCGCAATACTCCCGCCAGAATGCCCAGGGCTCCCATGAGCGGACCCGAGTGCATGCCAATGGATGCGTGTTCGGGGATATAACAGAAATCCTCTTCGTCATAGGCAGGGTTGATGATGCCCGCCCACGTGTCAAAAGCGATCCCATGGGAGGGAAGGCTCTGGTAGGGGCCGGTCATCCCATAACCAGAAATATTGCAGAAGACGATACGCGGATTAATTGCCTTGAGGTCTTCATAGCCAAGCCCTAGGCGCTCAAGGGAACCGGGGCGCATGGCCTCAACCACCACGTCGGCTCCCGCCACAAGATCCTTGTAGACCGCAATTCCTTCCTCGGTCTTTAGGTCGAGGGTGATCCCCTTCTTGCCGCGGTTGATATGAAGGTGCAAGAGAGACACGCCTTCGATGATCGGCCACGTCATCTCTCGGACATAATCTCCCGACGGACTCTCCACCTTGATGACCTCGGCACCCAAATCGGCAAGGTGGGTCGTAATCGCGGCGGGCCCGAGCAGGGAACTCTCGATGACACGAACTCCAGCAAGGGGCGGGGCATTATGCTGCGTCATAGCGCTGACTTACTCCTTCTTGAACGGGGTCTCCCCACCCGGCCAATTCTCTTCCGGTGGGAGTTGCAAAATACCCTGCACGACTCGGTGCCACAAGCGACAGGGCGTACCAATCGTTCCGCTTTCGCGGATGGCCCTCGAGTCGAGCATCCGCCGATCGGCTAGGCTGATCCTAATGACGGCCTCTCTCTCAAAAAGGGCCCATTTGGGGAGTTCAGTGGACGCGAAACCCAGCCCAAGGGCGAACGCCCGGGACTGGACCGCTCAGGTGGTCACCGCCCTGCTCCTGGTCTGCTCGATTCAGATCCTTGCAGCGTGTGCGCGAAATCCTGTGACCGGCCGGCCCGAAGCCGTCCTCACCACCGAACGAGAAGAAATCCAGCGGGGCAATGAAGCCGCCCGGGTCGTCGAGGAGCAAATCGGCCTCGTGGACGATCCCGAACTGCGAAATTACCTCGACCAACTCGGCCAGAGCCTGGCCGCTCACTCTCCGCGTAGCCAGATCGCCTACCGCTTCGAGGTGGCCGATATGCCCGAGGCCAATGCCTTCGCGCTCCCCGGTGGCCATATCTACGTCTCTCGGGGTCTGCTCACCCTAGTGAACAGCGAGGACCAACTCGCTGCGGTCCTCGGACACGAGATCGCCCACGTGGCGGCGAGACACTCGGTCAGAAAGCAGGCCGCCAGCGCTCCCCTCGCCCCCCTTCGTATCGCCGCAGCCCTCGGCGGAGCCGCCGCAGCCATCGTTTCACCCGGTCTGGGTCAGGTCGTCGCGGGCATCGGCGAACTCCCCGCTCAATTCGCCCTGGCGGCCTATAGCCGGGAGCAGGAGAGGGAAGCCGACAGAATCGGGCAAGAAATCGCTGCGGGGGCAGGTTTCGACCCACTAGCGCTTTCGACCTTCAACGACATCCTGATCCGAGAGGCCGCCCTCAAGGGAGGCGAGGACCAACGAAGTGCTTTTCTCCTCTCCCACCCTCCCGGCCCGGAGCGCTCGGTAGCCGCGCGAGAGCACGCCCAGCAACTCGCCATCGCCACCCGGCCAAGCGGCCCCCTCGACCGCAAAACTTTTCTCGAGCATTTCACGGGTCTGGTCATCGGCGAGCCCGCGGCCGGTGGAGTTTTCAAGGACGACCATTTTCTCCACCCCCAACTCGGCATCGGCTTCGTTCTTCCCGAGGGCTGGGAGACCTTCAATAATCCGCGCAGCGTCCTGGCCCGAAGTCCGAATGGCAAGTCGGAAATCGTGGTGGAAATCGTCGCTCAGGACGAAAGTGCTCTAGCCGCCGCCGAAGCCCTCGGCGAAATTATTCGATTCGACGGCTCTCCGCGCGCCATCGAGATCGAGGGACTCGGAGCCGCTGAAGCCTCGGCGAAGATCCACGGGCGCAACTCCGTACGGCAGCTTCTTCTGACCTTCGTTGCCTATGACGGCTTGGTCTACCGAATCGCGGGAACCGTGCCCATGGCCGAACTTCCCGAGGTTCGGCCCCATTTCACCCGGACCGCCTTCAGCTTTCATGTCCTCACCGAGGCGGAGAGAAAAGAGATCTTCGAGAACCGGCTCGAAATCGTTCGGGCCAACGGCAGCGAGGATCTCGCTCAACTCGGCGAGAAATACGAAAACCAATGGAGCCTGGCCGAAACGGCCCTGGCCAATGGCGTCGAGGAGGATGCATCCCTCGCCGTGGGATGGTGGGTCAAGGTCGCTCGGCAGCGGCCCTACAGCGGTCCCCGCAGCGCTGAGCGCTCCCCACCGCAAGCTCAAGACCCCTGAGCGCTCCGGGTTTGAAGCCCCGGCTAGGCGCCCTCCACCGCATCCCAAAATTGTCTGAGCGCGGGGTCCATCGCCCGATCGTGTTCGTCCCGACCTCCGAACAATTTGGCCAGCCCCCTGCCCGAGGTATAGCCGGGCCAAGAGAGTTCGCCGTGCGAGTTGGGATCACCATCCCGGGCAAAAGAGAGCCACGCATCCTGCATCCGACTCGAGAGGTTGACCGCCCTGGGCGAGACGCCAAAAAGCGGGCGCAACCAGCGCGTTCGCAGAGTGCCAAAGACGAAGGCCAACTCGAGCGAGTGACAAGCCCCCACGCGCCGAGGGGCGAGCGGGGGTTTCCAGTCGAACCGGTAGAACCAGGTGGGACGATCGTGGCTCGCGTGGGCCTCGGCCAGCTTGACCGCCGGGTAATGAAATACCCGGTCCGTTTGCAACGATGCCCAGATCTCCCCTGGCGAGCGGCTCACACCACCCGGCGCTACCCGATAGAGGGCCATGGCTTCCTCAGCCCGGGCTCGGGCGCTCACACCAAGCTCTTCGTCTCCTTGGGAACGGCTTCCCAAAGCGAAGGTCTGCTCCAGATAACCGCACAGAGTCGACTCGTCGAGGCGACGACGCTTCTTGTCCGTCGCCGTGAACATCTTCCACTCATCCAGATTGCTTCCGATGAGGAGAGGGAGTTTCGCGGCGGTTCCTCTTTGGAAGCGCACTTCGGGGGACTCGGTCACCATTTCGCCATCCAAGACCGGTTGCCATGCCATTTGACCTAGGGCGAGGCCATGAGACGAGCCCAATCGAGCCTGAGCGGCGAGAAGCTCCCTAAAATCCATCGCGCGCAAGCGAGCCACAAGATCGGTTCGGTCGGGGTCGAGTTGCAACTCCCCAAGGAAGACCTCAGCAATGC
Source organism: Myxococcota bacterium (assembly GCA_029243605.1). Lineage (GTDB taxonomy): Bacteria > Myxococcota_A > UBA9160 > UBA9160 > UBA4427 > JAZXM01. The sequence continues at coordinate 18,102 of JAQWRT010000091.1, read as the reverse complement.
GCCGGGCCCGGGCGCGATCGTTGACGTTATTTCCAGCACCGCTCTGCAAGATGGCACGATGGAAGAGACCGTCTGCCGCGCTCGTCGTCATCAACGTGCAGGCACTCATGGCCCCGGCAGACTGTCCGAAGAGGGTCACGTTGCCCGGATCACCGCCGAAGGAATCCACATGACTGCGCACCCACTCGAGGGCCGCGACCTGGTCGCGCAGGCCAAGATTTGAGTCCGCCATTTCGCCAGCAGCGAAGCTCCCCAGATCCAGTCCTCCCAACGCACCCAAGCGGTAGTTGACAGTCACGACAACGACGTCGCCCCGGCGAGCCAGAGACTCCCCCGAGTAGAGATGAAAACTGCCCGAGCCATGACTGAACCCGCCGCCGTGAAGCCAGACGAGAACAGGCCTCGGGGCCCCGTCGTCGGTGGGCGCCCAGAGGTTCAGGTTCAGGCACTCCTCCCCCACCCCCGCTCCCGGAATCGGCGAGAGATGCCGAAAGATCCCCTTCCCCCCGCCCGGCTGAGGCGCAGCTTGGGCGAACTGGGACGCATCTCGGGTTTCGTGCCAAGGTGAAACGGGTTCGGGCGCGCGAAAGCGCCCTTCGCCCGCGGTGCTTTCCGCATAGGGGATGCCCCGGAAGACGCGAACGCCGGCCTCCTCGACTCCCTCCACCGATCCACTGGGTGTCTGTACGCGTACTCGAGACGTCATCCCCTGGTCCCGTGCCGATCAGAGATTGACCATGAGATTTCGGGCCGATGCCGCCAGGCCATCGACCTGCGCTCGAAAAGCGTCGGTATCCGCATCCGCCCCCATCACCCCCTTCAAGTAGCGGGAGAGCACGCCTTCGACGATGGCCGCCATACGCCAATATTGAAAGGCCCTGTAGTAGTTGATCTTCGAGGTGTCCCGACCGGTCAAGTTCGCGTAGAGCTCGACGAACTCTTCCCGGGTCTGGAAGCCGCCGGCAGTCGTCGGTGACGAAGCCGCACCCTGGGCGATGACCTCGCCGGGCTGGGCCCAATTGTTGACGACATAACCCAAGTCGGCGAGGGGATCACCGAGGGTACAGAGCTCCCAATCGAGAACCGCAGCAATCCGAGCATCCCGAGTCACCAGCATATTGCCCAAGCGGTAATCGCCATGCACGATAGAGGCGCCCACCTGCTCAGGCATATCCGCGATCAGTCCCTGGTAGACCTCCTCCATGGTGGGCAGATCCCGAGTCTGAGTTTTTTCCCACTGGGTCCGCCAGCGCTTCAGCTGGCGGGCAAGGTAATTCTCCTTGCGTCCAAGTTTCCCCAGACCCACCGCGTCGGGATCGACCGCATGAAGCCTGGCCAGAACACCCACCACTTCGGCGCCCAGCTCGGAGCGCTTGGCCGAGTCGAAGAGCTCGGCGGTGGTCTTGGGGTCGACCAGAACGTGGCCTTCGACGAAGTCCATGACATAGAAGGGGGCATCGTTGACCGCGTCGTCCTGGCATAGGCCCAGGGTCGGCGGGACGGGAACGTCCGTCGGAGCGAGCGCGGAGATGATGCGATTTTCCCGGGCCATATCGTGGGCTGTGGCGATGACCGCCCCGGTTGGGGGTCGGCGCAGGACGTAGGAGCGCTCTTCCTGGTCGGTCACGCGGAAGGTGAGATTCGAATGCCCTCCGGTGATCGGGTCGAATTTGAGAGGCGGCTTTGCGCCCTCGACATTCTGCTCAAACCAGGCGTCCAAATTCGCAGCCTGGATTCCCTTGATCGCCATAGATCCCTCTTCCTTCCGCATCTGTGAAAATCTTGTTTTCGAAGTGCCTCAGTATACAGCCCAGTTCCCCGGCGCAGTCCGCGGATTTTCCGCCCGCCGGGCAGCCGAGCCAGTGGCGATTCACCGAGTCCGGAGCCGGCGAAACCATCGGTTGCCATCAAGGGCGAATCCTCCCAGAATAGGCGCATGAGATTGGCCCGCATTGCAACGCTCCTCCTCCTCATCATCGGGCTGATCGGCCTGGTCGGCTCCGGCTGCAGTGGAGGCGGCGGGCTCCCCAAGCCGTCCCGGAACCCCACCCTCACCACCGACTTTGACGATGCCAAGCTGGGAGCCGAAGCCGCCGAGGCCATGGCGCAACAAATGGGAATCGTCGACGACCCGGCCCTGCTCGCGTATATCGAATCCATCGGGCGGCGCATGCTCCCCTTCGCCCCCAAGCGCTCCTTCGATTACACCTTTCATATCGTCAACCAGTCCGCCCCCAACGCGTTCGCGCTGCCCGGCGGATACATCTACGTCTCCCGGGGGCTCCTGACTCTCGTCAACAGCGAGGACGAGCTCGCCTGCGTACTCGGGCACGAGATCACTCACGCGGCAGAACGGCATTCCGCGAGTCGCCAGGAATACAACGCGCGCCTAAACCCTCTATCCGTCGGTTTCATGCGCGCCGGAAAACTCGCAGCGTACGGACGAAACCAGGAGAGCGATGCCGACCGGGGAGGGCAGATCATCGCCGCCAAGGCCGGCTGGGACCCCAAGGGCATGGCGACCTTCATGCAAGATGTCGACGCCATGGACCGCCTCACCGTGGGCTGGTCGAGACTCCCCGGATTCTTCGATAGCCATCCCACCTCCCCAAGCCGGTCGGCGGCGTCCATCAACCGAGCCGAGAATTTGAAGTGGACGCCCCGACCCAATATCGCCCCCAACCATCATGACTTCCTCAACAAGCTCGAGGGCCTGACCCTGGGTGCCGATCCCCAGGAGGGGATCTTCGAGGGCAGCCGCTTCCTTCACCGGGACATGGACTTCACCCTCCTCTTCCCCGATGGCTGGGAGTTGATCAACAAGCACGACGTCGTGGGAGCGATCGAACCTCTGGGACGCGCCTCGATCGCTCTGCGAATCACCGGTCCCGGGGACGACCCCAAGGCCATGGCTCATCTCTTCATGGAATCGGACCTCAACATTGCCGGCGGAAGGGCGGGCGATCAGCAGGAACTTGTCATCGGCTCCTTCCCGGCCTATCGCATCTATGTCTCCGGGCCCGAGGGCCGGGGCTTCATCACTTTCATCGCCTACAAGGGCTTCATCTACCGCATCGACGTCCTCGCCTCGGGCGGACTCGCGCGCTTATTCGAAGGCCGGGGGCGAGCGGTGGCGCGAAGTTTTCGCGCCCTCAACGAAGAGGAGAAGGCGCTCTTCAAGGTGACCCGGCTGGAAGTCGTCGAGAGCCGCGGAGGCGAAAGCCTGGCCGACCTGAGCGCACGCACCACCAACGAACTCGACCTGCCGACCACCGCCGTGTTGAATGATCTCTTCATCAACTCGGTGCTTCGCGACGGCCAGTGGATCAAGATCGGCCGGGCGGTCCGCTATTCGCCGAGCGGGGAAGACGAGGAGCGCGAGGAATCCCAGCCCGCCGACTCCCTGGGTCCCACGAGTTCCTAAAGGCCCCACGGGGTGCCATGCGAGCCGGGGTGGCCCTTGGGGCCAGCGCGCCCCGAGATGTGCAAAAAAAATGCGCCGGGGCGGCAAATAGGCCTCCAGTCCCTGGGGCACGGTTCCGATCCAGGGAACATGACTCTCCAAGAAACCACCTCGGGACAGCGATCCATCGGCACCCGCTCCGTTTCCATGGGCAACTCGGAAGCGCGGGTGATGTTGAGAACAGCCCTCGGACCCTATTGCGATGCGGGCTACCGCCAGCTCTGCGACATGGTGGGGCACACGGCCAGCTTTGAAACCACCGGGCCCTCGGGCGCCGCCTACCGGCTCGATTGTTGGGTGAGCCAAGTCTCCCCGGACGACTGCATGGTCACCGTCGCCGGGATTGCCACCGAGATCGGCAGCAGCGCCTGGATTCCCGAGGAAACCTCCCTCGGCTTCAGCGTCCTGCCCGACGGCACGGTCTTCTAGCCGCCGTCTTCACCGCACCCAGCCCTAGGCCGGCGCGCCCGACCCCCGGCCGACGGGGTGAGCCGCACAGGCTTCGATGAGCGCTCCGGAATCGGTGCCGCTGTAAAGGGAGTCGAGACTGCTGGCCGGCATGAAGCCGCTGGCGATCGCCTGGTCGAGCAGGGCAATCAGCTTGTCGTAATAGCCTTCCACATTCAGAAGGCCACTCGGCTTGGGATGAATTTCCAGCTGGGACCAAGTAAGAATTTCGAGAATTTCCTCGAAGGTCCCGATTCCTCCAGGCATGGCGATGAAGGCGTCCGAAAGATCTTCCATCATCGCCTTGCGCTCGTGCATGCTGGAAACCACATGCAATTCGGTCAACCCACGATGCGCCAGTTCCCGTTCTTCGAGGGCTCTGGGGATGACACCGATCACTCGCCCTCCCCCCTCGAGCACCGTGTCCGCCACCACCCCCATCAACCCGATATGGCCGCCCCCGAAGACCAACTCAAGGTCGCGCTCGAGAAGACTTTGCCCCATGGCTCGGGCCGCTTGCGCATAGGCTGGACGATCGCCCCGGTTCGAGCCGCAGAACACGCAGAGTCGGCGTAGCGCGCTAGCCATCGAGCCCTCGCAGGTGGGCGGTCTCGTTGAGGCTCCCCACGCTCTCGACTCCCTCGGAAGCGCTGTGGAAGCGGTTGACGCTGGTGTACATGGGGTTGAAAAAAAGTCTGAAATCAAAGCCCATGACCTTCGAGGCCCAGGCATTGATGACGCCCCCATGGCAAAAGACCGCCACGCGACGCCCCTTATTGCCCGCGACGATATCCCCCATTCCCTCGACCACAGCCCGATAGAAATCCGTCAGATCCATCCCGGGCGGGTAGCCTCGTCTCATGAACTCCCGCCAGGCCTCGTAGTCGGTTCTCTTGAGCTCTTCGATGGGCACATAGGAGCTGGATTCTCGGTCGTATTCCGAAACCCTGGGCTCGGTCTCGATCTCCATGCCGAGGGCTTCGGCCAGAGGCTCGGCGGTCTGCTGGGCCCGGAGCATGGGACTCGCATAGATGCGGTGGATGGGGCCGTCTGTACCCAGCCAACCCGCCACGGCGCGGGCTTGCTCGTGGCCCGTCTCCGAGAGCGGCGGATCCGCGGGGACCCCATCCGGATTTTCTCGGCGCAGGGGCAGTCCGTGTCGAATCAAAATCAATTCCATGACCGCGCAGTCTAGCCGCCCTGGGAGAGATGCGTCTCGCCCCTTGCTCCGGGGGGTGCACGGCCAGGAGGTGCAAGGCCGGAGGGTATACGGCCGGGGAAGTGCGAGACTAAAGAGGCGGGAGAGCCCAACCGGGCTCCCCCGACCCCTGGGTCAGAGCAGGACGTCGGTGTAGGCGTCCTCGTTGAAGCCGACCAGGACGACCTTTCCCACCCGCGCCGTAGGCGCGCGCAGGTTTCCCGTGGGTCCTAGCATGGCGGCGACGACGTCAGCCCCCGCTTTCCCGCCGGGCTTGAACTCGGTCACCTTCTTGCCCTTGGCGACAATCACGCGGCTGGCCCCACGCGCCATACCGGCCGCATCGGACTTGCCCAACTTCTTGCTCGCCGGCACGGTTTCAGTCGGCTCGATGCCATTGGCGTCCAAAAACTTGGACGCTCGGGTGCAAGACGTTCAACCCTTTCGGTTGTAATACCACTCGACTTTCTTGGCCATCATCACTCCTCTTCGCCAGGGCCGAGCGGCCTGAATGCCCCCGCCCGGGCAGGCCGGCGGATCCCGGCTCGCCCGAGAGGGGTACCTCGATCGGGCCCGGGATGCACGCGGGAGGGACCCGGGAAAAGTGCCACGGGCGAAGAACCCGGCTCAGCCCTTCTTTTGGGATCTCGGGTTCCGGACGCTCCCGGGCGAAACGCGCTCGTTTCGCTTCCGGGCGCCGTCGAGGACGAGGTCCGTGGCCCGAACCAGAAGCGGCTCCAAGCGACCCGACGCCCCGGGCGCGGCCAACCACTGGGCGACGGCGCCCGCCAGGGCCGTTCGGATCAACCCGGCCAGGATCTCGGGTTCGAAGTCTCCGCGCACCAGCTCGGCGCGTTGCGCCGTGCGGATCAATTCGGCCGCCTTCGAGGGCCGGGGCGCCCGGCCCCGAGCCTCGGTGACCGGGAGCACCAGATCCCCCAGACGCACCCGACTCCAGGCCTCGGCCATCATCGGTCGATCGGCCTCGACCCGACGGGCCCACTCCGCCGCCCAGGCGCGAACCGCCCGGCGCAGGGAGCCCGCCTCGGCGGCCGACTTGCCGGGCTCCAGAGAGGCGTCGAGCTCGGCTGCGGCCCATTCCCTGAGGACCGCCTCCTTGTTCTTGAAATAATTGAAGAAAGTCGCGTCGCTGAGGTGGCAGGCCCGAGCGATTTCCCGAACCCGAACGCCCTCAAAGCCCCCGGCCCGAAATAATGCGATCGCGTTCTTTATAATCGTCTGGCGTTGGCGCCGCTGCTTTTCATCCCGCAAGCCCAAGGGAATTCCCTCGCCAGTAATTTTAATATATTATCTATTTATAACTTATATCAAACTTTATAGTATCTCTACATACATTAACCGATGCCCTCGGCGGCTCGGGTCGTTCGACTCGACGCTCACCGGGTGTCCCCCGCCCCAGGTAGCCCAACCATGCATGTGCCCCGCCTTCCCCTGGTTCCCCGATCCCTCAACGCGGCGGGGCGCTGGCTCGCCCTGCTGGGCATTCGACCGGGCAGCCTGGCCCCCGAAGACCTGCTCCGCCTCGCCCGGAAACGGACGGGGCTGTCGGATTTCGGCGATGGCCGCTTCAGGGAGGGCCTCGATCGCCTCACCGACTCCCTCGAAAGCGAGGCCGGGCTCAGCCCCATCGGCCGGGTCATCGCCCAGACCGATCTGGTGGGGCACCTGGCCAACCGTCTTCAGCTCATGGACTGGCACGCGCGCTACCCCGAAATCGGCGAGATCCCGATCCGGCAACCGATCTTCATCGTCGGCCAGGGGCGAACGGGCACCACCATCCTCCACGAGCTCCTCGCGCTCGACCCGACGAACCGGGTGCCCCTCACCTGGGAGACCGACCTCCCCTTCCCACCCCCCGAACGCGCCCACTACACCACGGACCCACGGATCGCCCAGAGCCAGGCCCAGATCGACCGCTCCGAGTCCCTGATCCCCGATTTCAAGCGGATGCATCGCATGGGCGCCGAGGTTCCCCAGGAATGCGTTCGTATCACCGCCGGCGATTTCAGGAGTGCGATCTTCCCCGCCCAGTGGCGGGTACCCAGCTACACGCGCTGGCTCATCGAGGAAGCCGACATGACGTCGGCGTACGCGTACCACCGGCTCACCCTGCAACTCCTCTCCTGGCGCTGCCCCGGCGAGCGCTGGGTCCTCAAATCACCGGGGCATCTCTGGTGCCCCGAGGCGGTCCTCGCCGCCTACCCCGACGCCTGCCTGATCCAGACCCACCGCGACCCCATTCGTATCCTCTCCTCGCTGAGCAGCCTCGAATGCGTCCTGCGCAAAATGTCCAGCGACGAAATCGAGCCCGGGCAGATCGTTGGCGAGTGGTCCGATTGGCTGACCATCTCCTACAACCGCTCGGTGGATTTTCGCGAGAGCGGAGCCCTCCCCGAATCGAGGGTCGTGGACCTGCAATTTCGGGAATTCATCACCGACCCCATTCCCGTCGTCCGGCGGGCGTACGATCACTTCAATCTCGAATGGCTGCCCGCCACCGAGGAAAGGATGCGCGCATACCTCGACGCCAACCCCAGTGACCGGGACGGCGCCCATCGCCACAGTCTCGAAGGAACCGGGGCCGACCTCGAAACCGAACGCGCAAAGGTCGAGCGTTACCAGAAATACTTCGACGTCCCGAGCGAAAAACCGGCGGCCTGAACCCCGAGGCCGACTTATTTCTGGGGCTTCGGGGCGAAGACGGCTTCGGCGACGGCAAAGGCACCGTCCTCCAAATCGTCGCGCACCTCGCTGCGGTGGGCGCGGACGCGCGCGGCGGCCAACACATCGCCGAGGCCCGGCTCGAGCCGGGCTAGGGTGGCTTCGTTGGCGAAGAGCACCAAGCTCTCGACCTCGCGCCCCATGGACACCTCGGCGTCGGCCTTGGCCTTGTTGATCGTCGCGTGGGCAGCCACCGCGAGGTCGAAGCTGAGCGAGTCGGCAGGGGCGGGGACTCCCGAAAAATCTTCTTCCGAGGGCCAAGGCGCGGCATGGATGCTCGAATACCCGGTTTCCTCGGCGAAGGCCCAGGACCAAACCTCCTCGGTGATATAGGGCAGCACCGGGGCGAAGAGGCGAAGAAGCACCGAGAGCCCGAGACGCAAGCTCGCCACCGCCGATGCGCTGGCCACCAGGTCATCCCCGGATGCACCATCGACGTGCAAGCGGGCACGGACCTTCACGAGTTCGAGGTAGGTATCCGTAAAGTGGGTCCAGAAGAAGCTCTCGGTTTCCTGGAGCGAGTGGGCATAATTATACGCCTCGAAATGCTCGAGACTCGAAGCCGCCAGCTTTTTCAACTCGGCCACGAAAGCCAGATCGAGCTCATGGCTGATCGGATGAGTCTCACCGGTTTGGGCGAGGACGAATTTTCCGGCGTTGAAAATCTTGGTCACCAGGCGCTTGCCGATCTTCCAAACCTTTTCGTCGAAGGCCGTATCCGAGCCGAGGCGCGCACTGGCCGCCCAATAACGGCCGGCATCCGCAGTGTACTTCTCGAGTAGGGGCATCGGCGTCATCACGTTGCCCTTGCTCTTGGACATCTTCTTTCGGTCGGGATCGAGGATCCAACCCGAGATCATCGCGTTCTTCCACGGAATCGTGTCCTCGTGGAGAAAAGCCTTGGCGATGGTGTAGAAGGCCCAGGTGCGAATGATGTCATGGCCTTGAGGGCGCACATCGGCGGGAAAAAGCTTGGCGTGACGATCGGCATCGACGCCCCAATGCGAACTGATCTGGGGCGAGAGGGAACTCGTGAACCAGGTATCGAAAACGTCCGGATCCCCCGCAAACCCTCCCGGCACGCCTCGCTGGTCGGCCTCATAGCCCGGGGGCACGTCCACCGTGGGATCCACCGGCAATCGGGCGGACTCGGCGACGATCGCGTTTTCGTAGTCGGGCTCACCCCCGGCATCCAGGGGATACCAGACCGGGATCGGGACTCCGAAATAACGCTGTCGACTCAGGCACCAGTCGAGGCTCAGGTTCTCGGTCCAATCGCGAAAGCGCGCGTGCATGAACGGGGGGTGCCACTCGACCTCGGCGCCCTTCGCGAGTAGGGAACCCTTGTGCTCCATCAACTTCGCAAACCACTGGCGAGTGGGCAGATGTTCGAGAGGGCGATCACCGCGTTCGTAGAACTTCACGGGATGCTCGATCACCTCGGGCTCGGATTGAAGAGGTGCTCCCTTGCCCGTCGCGCTGCCCTCGGTATCTCGCAACAACTCGACGATGCGCTTTTGTGCCTGCTTGACGTTCTTGCCCTCGAGTTCGGCGTAAAAGCGATTCGCCTCCCCGGGGTCGAGACTCGGAAAGCCCTCTGAACCAAACTCCACGGGCAACATGCGACCGTTACGCCCGACCACCTGACGCAGGGCCAGACCCTGCTCGCGCCACCACTGCACATCCGTCGAGTCACCAAAGGTACAAACCATCAGAATGCCGGTGCCCTTCTCGGGGTCGGCCAATTCGCTCGGGAAGATCGGCACCGGGGCCTTGAAGAGCGGGGTCACGGCTTTTTTGCCGAAGAGCTTCGCGTAGCGCGGATCGTCGGGATGCGCCGTCACACCCACGCAGGCCGACAGGAGTTCGGGCCGTGTGGTGGCGATCACGAAGGAATCGTCCGCCCCCTCCACCGCAAACTCGATGTGATGATAGGCACCGGGCATGCTCCGGTCCTCGGCTTCCGCCTGGGCCACCGCGGTCTGAAAATCGACATCCCACATGGTGGGTGCGTCGCTGCTGTAAACCAGGTCCTTGTTCCAAAGATCGATAAACGAGCTCTGGGCGGTCTGCCGACAATGCTCATCGATGGTCTGGTATTCCTGCTCCCAATCCACCGAAAGACCCAGGCGACGCCAGAGCGCGCGGAAATGGTCTTCGTCCTCGTTGATCAGCCCGTAACAGATCTCAATAAAATTCGGGCGGGAAACAAGGCGAGCGGGCTTCTTGCGAATTTTGGCGCTGGCCTCCTCGACTTCGAGACCCTCTTCGTAGGGCGTATTGGGATCGCAGCGCACGTGGTAGTAGTTCTGGACGCGACGTTCGGTGGGGAGACCGTTGTCGTCCCAGCCCATGGGATAAAAGATATTCATCCCCCGCATGCGATTGAAGCGCACCATCACGTCGGCCTGGGTATAGGAGAAGACATGGCCGATATGCAGCGAGCCCGATGCGGTGGGGGGAGGCGTATCGACCACGTAGGTCTCCTCCCGCGAGCGTTCGGGATCCCAGCGGTAGACGCCGGAGGCCTGCCAGGCCGCGTCCCAACGGGCCTCGGCCTCGGGGCCGTCGAAATGCTTGGCCACGGCGTTCGGGTCGATCGCCCGCACGCCCGGGCCGGGCTGGGATCCTGCTTCGTTCGGCTTGTCGCTCATCGGAGATTTCGCATTCCAGAACTCGGGTTGGGGGCGGATTTGGGCGCCCGGGCCACCGGCTCGCTGGGCCTGGCCCCGCCGGGCCGGTAACCTAGCCCAGGCAAACTCCAGAGTGGCGCGAGAGTGGCGCGAGAGTGGCGCCCGAGTGGCGCCCGAGTGCACCATGTCCCCCTCGGGGATTTAAAATTACCGGGCCCGGGTACTGGCGCGAAGGGCCGCTCGGGCGTAATCTCCCGCGCTCTGCATTCGTCGCCCTACTCGTGACGAACGCCAACCGGAGCACGCATGGCAAAGAAGTCCCAGATCAACCGAGACAATCGACGCAAGGCACTGATCGCCAAGCACGCCTCGCGCCGCGCGGAACTACGCAAGAAGCTCAACGACCCCGAAGTTTCGATCGACGAGAAGCTTGAGGTGCAGCGGGCCTTTGCCAAACTCCCCCGCAACTCCTGCCCCACTCGCTTGAACCGACGCTGCGCGGTATCGGGCCGATCCAAGGGGTATTACCAGAAATTTGGAATCTCACGCATCGCCCTCCGCGAATTGGCCCTGGCGGGCCAATTGCCGGGCGTGCGCAAGTCCAGTTGGTAGGCGCCTGGCGAGCCCTCACCGGCTTGCGCAGCCCATCCCACCAGCCTGGAACTGGAAAGAAGTCATGAAGCCTGAAATTCATCCCGACTACCACGACGTCATCTTCGTGGACTCCGCCACCGGTACCGAGTGGACGAGCCGGTCCACGGTGACTTCTGAGGAAACCCGAGAAGTCGACGGCATCGAGGTACCGATCGTCCGCCTCGAAATCTCCGCGGTCAGCCACCCCTTCTGGACGGGCACCCAACGCGAGCTCGATGCCGACGGCAAGATCGATCGCTTCCGCAAGCGCTACGGCGGTACCAAGCCCAGCGTCAGCGAGAGCCCGGCCAAAGCCGAGGAAGAAGCCGCCGCCGAAGCCCCGGCCGAGGAGTAGCGCGCTCAGCCACTTTTCCAGCCAGGCGGCTTAGACGCGCCCGGCCGGAGATTCACGCAAAAGGGCCCCGCACCGTTTTTGGGTGCGGGGCCCTTTTGCGTGAATCCGTCCCGGGCTCAGCGCTTGCCGGTCGCCAACTTCTTTTTGATCTGCTTCTTGAGCTTGACGGCGCCGGGCATCAGCTTCTCATCCCGGGTCGTCATCAGGAAAGCGTCGATGCCCCCCTTCTTCTGCACCGTACGCAGGGTCCGCGCGGCGATTCGCAAGCGAATGCCCCGCCCCAAGGCGGTCGAATCCAGGGTGACCTTTTGGATATTCGGCTCGAAGCGGCGATTGGTCGCCCGCATCGAGTGAGACACGTTGTGGCCGAATTGAACTTCTTTGCCTGTCAGTGCGCAACGGCGGGCCATGGCGACAACGCCTCCTGGGTAGGTGAACGGGTTTCGGGGAGCGGGATAGTTAGCGAGGCCGCCGGGAAGGGTCAAGCGACGCCCCCCTCCCACCCGGGAAAACCGACCAAATAAACCCAATCCCAGCCATTATTCCCCGAGGGGCGCACTCGCGATGGGTTTGGGGCCTAAATGCGCGACCTGAGCGTGGCCTAGGCGCGTCGTAACTAGGCGCGTCGTAACTAGGCGCGCCGTAACTAGGCGCGCCGTAACTAGGCGCGTCCTAAAAGGGCGGCTCGTCGCTGAAGATCGGGGGCTCCTCGGGCATCGGCGGCTCGCCGTCCGGGCTGGCTCCATCGCCAGCGCGTTCGATCTGCCAGACATCGAGGCTATTGAAGAAGCGGACATCGCCGCTCGGGCTCGTCCACTCCCGGCCGCGCAGACTGAACTCAACCTTCACCTCGTCACCCTTCGAGAAGGCGTCGAGGGTCTCACAGCGATCTCCCGTGAGCTGGAAGATGACGTGTTGGGGATAGCGCGAATCGCTGAGTTCGAGAACGAAGTCACGCTTGCGAAAGCGTTCGGTCTTTTGCTCGGCGTCGAAGAGTGCGTGGAGCTTTCCGGTGATTTCAAAACCCATGGCGGCCAGCATAGGGCGGAAGGCGGGGCGGGCACAAGCCCGACCGAGCCCTTGTTCAGCCCCCGGCCAGGCGGGGTAGGAAGTGGACCTCGCTCTGCTCTTCCACGGGCTCGAGCAGGGGGTCGTTGTGGATCTCTCCGTCGATGGCGACAGCGACCTTCCCCTCGAGTTCTTGCCCGAGGCCGGGGTAGCGCGCGTCGAGGGCGGCGAGCAGGGCACGGACATTGCGCCCCTCGATCTCGAGCTGGACTTCCCCTCCGAAACGATCGGCCAAGGCCTGAGGAAGAATCACCCTCGCCATAAAAAGCCTCCTTGTCCCGAGAATCCGGGCGCGGGAGCCCGCCTGGGCTCGGGGTGTCTCAGGCCGAACCCGAAGATTGGGCCTCATCCAACCGGGCCAAGACCCTGGCCGGGGAGAGCGGAAGGTCGCAGAAGCGAACACCCGTGGCCGCGTGCACTGCGTTGACCACGGCCGGGATCGGGGGAACGATGGGCACCTCGCCAACGCCCCTGACCCCATAGGGGTGCGCCGGGTTGGGAACCTCGACGATCACCGTATCGATCATGGGAACATCGGAAGCCACGGGAATCCGGTAATCGAGGAAACCGGGGTTTTCAACCCGCCCCTCGCCGTCGAAGACGTACTCCTCGTTGAGCGCCCAGCCGATGCCCTGGACCGCGCCGCCCTGCATCTGCCCCTCTACGTAGCTCGGATGAATCGCCCGACCCGCGTCCTGCACCGCGGTGTACCGGATCACGTCGACCTTCCCCGTTTCGGGATCGACTTCGACATCGCAAATATGCGCGCCAAAGCCCATGCCGACGCCCCGAGCGGTGAGGGCCGCCCGAGCCGAAATCGGTCCACCCGTCTTGCCCGCGTTCTTCGCCAGCGCGGCCAGGCTGAGCGGCGCGGGCTCGACGCCCCCGTCGAGCCGGGCCTCGCCTTCGTGCCAACTCACCCGCTCGGCGTCGACATCCCATACCGCGGCGGCCCGCTTGCAGAGTTGGCCCATCACATCCCGGGCGGCCTCGATGATCGCCATGCCGGTGGCAAAGGTCACCCGGCTGCCGCCGGTGACATCGGTGTATCCCACCGCATGGGTGTCCGCGACCATGACATCGACGTGCTCGTACTCGATCCCGAACTCCTCGGCGGCCATTATCGCCAGGGAAGCTCGCGAACCCCCGATATCCGGGTTGCCTGAAAGAACGGTCACGGTTCCATCGGGGTTCAGATTGACACCGGCACTCGATTGCAGACCCGCGTTGAACCAAAACCCCAGGGCCACGCCGCGGCCTTGATTGGGGCCGAGAGGCGCCGAATAGTGGGGATGGTCCCGAACGGCCTCCAGGGTTTCCACGCAGCCGATCCGCCGATAACGGGGACCAAAGGAGGCCAGGGTGCCCTCCTTGGCCGCGTTGCGCAGCCGGAAATCCACGGGGTCGATCTCGAGTCGCTGAGCCAACTCGTCCATCACGGTTTCGAGGGCAAAGGCGGCCATGGGGGCGCCCGGGGCGCGGTAAGCAGCACCCTTGGGCTTGTTGACCATGACGTCGTAGCCCGTGCTCCGCACGTGGGGGAAGGCGTAGGGAGCAAAAATGGTCATGCACCCCGCTCCCACCGAGGAGCCCCCAAATGCTCCGCCCTCGTAATGGAGGGTCGCCTCGCCGGCGGTCAACACACCCTCTCGGGTGACTCCGACCTTGAGCTTGATCCGGGTGCCCAGGGTGGGGCCGCTCGCGCGGAAGACCTCTTCCCGAGACATCACCATCTTGACCGAACGCCCGGATTTTCGAGAAAGCGAAACCGCGATCGGCTCGAGATAGACGGTGGTCTTACCCCCGAAGCCCCCGCCGATTTCCGCCGGGATCACCCGCACCAATGAAAGATCAATATCGAGCAATTTGGCCGTGTAGTCGCGCACCATGAAATGCCCCTGGGAACTGCTCCAGAGGGTGACCCGCCCATCCGGCGTCGTCTGAGCGAGGCACGCGTGGGGTTCGATATAGCCCTGGTGGACCGGACGCGTACTGAACTCGCGCTCGATGATTTCATCGGCCTCGGCAAAACCCTCCTCGGGGTCGCCGTGTCCCATTTCGAGGCGCTTGGCGATATTCGAGGGTTCGGGATTCTCGATGCCCTGGGCAACCCGATCCGGGTGCACCAGCGGGGCGTCGGCGGCGAGGGCCGTCGGAATATCGAGAACGTGGGGGAGCACCTCGTACTCGACATCGATCAACTCGAGGGCGCGCTCGGCGATCTCTCGGCTCGTGGCAGCCACCGCCGCCACGGCGTGCCCGTGGTAGAGAGCCTTGTCACGGGCCATGACGTTGTGCGCCAGGTTATTCGAATCGTCGTGCCCTCCGCTCGCCGCGGCCTTCTCGGCGAAGAGGTCGGGCAAGTCTTGCCCGGTCATGACCGCATGCACCCCCTCAAGAGCGGCGGCCGCACCGGTCTCAATGGAGAGGATCCGCGCATGGGCATGGGGGCTGCGCAGCACCCGCCCCCAGAGCATATCGGGCAGGGCGAAATCCGCGCCGTACTGGGCGCGCCCGGTCACCTTGTCGATCCCATCGGGACGAATGGGGCGGGTACCTACCCAACGAAATTTTTTCTCGTCACTCATCCAGCCCCTCCACGTACGTCCGCTGCCGCATCCAATACCGAGCGAATGATCTTGTCGTAGCCGGTGCAGCGGCACAGATTACCCGCCAGCCAGTAGCGAACCTCTTTCTCGCTCGGGTCGGGGTTGATTTCGAGCAACGCTTTGGCGGCGACCAGGAAACCCGGCGTGCAAACGCCGCATTGCAGCGCCGCGCCTTCGAGAAATCGCTTTTGAAGCGGGTGGAGTTCACCGGCTTCGGCCAAGCCTTCGACGGTTTCCACCGACGCGCCCTCGACCTCGGCGGCCAGAACCAGACAGGCGCAGACCAGACGACCGTCGAGCATCACGCTACAGGCCCCGCAATCACCGGTTCCGCAGCCCTCCTTGGTGCCCGTCTTGAGGAGTACGTCCCGCAGCGCATCGAGCAGGGTCTGCCCGTCTTCGCTCAAGAACTCGAGGGCCTCGCCGTCGATGGTCGTCGAAATATGTCTCTTCATGTCTCGATCACCCGCCCGCTCGCGTCGCCGCGATCTGCGCCGCGCGCTTGGCCATGACGCCGACCACACGAACCCTGTACTCCGCCGTGGCCCGCATATCGTCGATGGGCTGCGCCGCGGCGGAAGCGGCGGCGGCGAGATCATCCAGCACCGAACCCTCGACGCGCCGACCCACCAGGATCGCCTGGGCCTCGTCCAACCGTAGGGGGGTTGGCGCCACCGCACCCAGGCCCACCCGGCAGCCCGTGCAAAGGCCATCGGCATCGAGTTCCAGGGAAACCCCCGCACCGACGACCGCGATGTCCATCTCGGTCCGGGGGATCAGCCGGAGGTAGGCGTCCCCCGCCCGGGGTCCGGGCCGGGGGAGGCGAAAATGGGCCACGATTTCGCCCGGGGCCAGGCAGGTCTGCCCGGGGCCCAAAATGATCTCCTCCACGGGCAGCTCTCGGCGCCCAGAAGGACCGACGAGGCTGCAGAGCGCCCCGGCGGCGATCAACGCGGGGACACTATCGGCGGCGGGCGATGCGTTGCAGAGGTTTCCCCCCATGCTTGCCCGCCCTTGGATCTGGGTCGAACCGATCAACTGGGCGGCCTCGACCACCCCCGGCCAATCCTGACCCAGCGTGGGATGCTCGCCGAGCTCCGCTCCGCTCACCGCTGCCCCGACCCGGTAGCCGTCGTCGTCCAAGACGATCTCAGCCAATTCGGGGATTCGCTTCAGATCGACCACGCCCTTGGGATCGATGCGGCCGGCCCGCCGCTGGGCGAGAAGATCCGTGCCCCCGGCCAAGGGCAGGTGCTCGCCTCCGGCCCGGCTCAGCGACTCCACCGCCTCCTCGAGGGTTTGCACTGCCTGGTATTGCATCTTTCCCTTCCCTCTTCGAGCGAGGCGGACCCGGCCCGCTGGCGTCAACCGGCTTAGAATACAGAGAATTCGTCGATCACACCCCCACTGCAGAAATCTAGGCGCGCCGGGGCCAATCGCCGAAACGCAGGCGACACCCCGGGCCCAACGGGCGGGCCTGGCATGTCAGGATCAGGCCCCGGGCGAGTTGCTTTGGGGTCAGGGCACGGTTGGATTCCATTTCCACCTGGCCGGCGTCCAGGGTGGCGACACACTCACCGCAGACCCCGGCCACGCACGAGAAGGGCGGCTGCAAACCCGCCCGCAGGGCCGCGGCAAAGATCGTCTCCCCCACTTCGACCTCGAGTTCCCGGTCCCCCGTGGCTCGTTCCAAGGTGACCACGATACGGCGCTCTCTTTGGGAGGGACTCGGCATTTATCTACCGCGAGCTCGGGGCCCGCACCTCGCATGACGACTTATTGAGGGCTTTTAGACCCAATTAAAATGACCTGTCCACATCTCTAGGGCAGGAGATTCTTCCATGGCGTGAGCCGAAATGTATACTGCACGCGCATTGGGGGATAAACGGGGGTTGGGGGCCAGCGCCGCGCTTGGCAGGCCGCGCCCAGAATTGAAGGAGTAGGGAATGGAAATCATCACTTCACTGACGGGATGGGAATTTCTTCTACGGTACACGCACTTCTTGGCGGGCGTTTGCTGGATCGGCGTGCTCTGGTACTTCAATTTCATCCAGACACCCTTCTTTGGGACCGAGCTTGGCGGCCAAGCCAAGAGCGCGGTGACGCGCGGGCTCGTCCCGAACGCACTCTGGTGGTTCCGCTGGGGAGCCATGTTCACCTTCCTGAGTGGCTGGGGAATGGTCATGATGAAACTCCATAGCGGAGTGGGGCTGGGTGACCCATACATGACAAAAGTTCTCACCGGCGGCCTGATGGGCACCTTCATGTGGGCCAATGTCTGGTTCGTGATCTGGCCTGCCCAGCAAGTGGTCATCGCCAACGCCGAAAATGTCGCCGCAGGGGGCGAGGCCAACCCTGAAGCCGCTGTACGCGCAGGGCGGGCGGGGGTCGCTTCGCGGACCAACACCCTGTTCTCGATTCCCATGCTCTTCTTCATGGGCAGCGCCAGCCATCTTCCCTCTTTCCTGACCGGGAACAACGACATGACGTACTGGATCGTTGCGGGTGCGCTGATTCTCTTTACCGAAGCACAGGCACTGATCGGCCCGGGCAAGGCGACCCAGAAGCCCTTGACCACGGTCTCAGGGACGATTCACGGCGGACTCGCTCTGACCGTCGTCCTCTATCTGGTCGGCGTTTTCATCAACTAAAAGCCCCGAGACGGGCTTCTCAAGCGGCCTCCGGGCCCTCGAGACGAAATGAGCGGGGTGGGGCCTTCCGGGCTCCACCCCGCTTTTTTCGTTTCGTCTCCCCGGCCTTTCGGGGCGACGCGAGCCCAGCGATGCCTAAACTCAACACTGGAAGCTGCGGTTGAGGCTGGGGGCAGCGGTTGAGGTAGGGCTCTCAGCGGTTGCGAGCGGTTGAGAGCGGTTGAGATAGGTCTCAGCAGTTGAGATAGATCTCAGCGGTTGAGATAGGTCTCAGCGGTTGAGATAGGCGGCCAAAGCGGGGAT
>JAQWRT010000077.1 GCA_029243605.1 Myxococcota bacterium | reverse complement strand
AAAGAGTAACGGAGGCGCGCGAAGGTTCCCTCAGGCTGTTTGGAAATCAGCCGTAGAGTGCAAAGGCAAAAGGGAGCTTGACTGCGAGACTTACAAGTCGAGCAGGTGCGAAAGCAGGTCTTAGTGATCCGGTGGCTCCGTATGGAAGGGCCATCGCTCATCGGATAAAAGGTACGCCGGGGATAACAGGCTTATCTCCCCCAAGAGTTCACATCGACGGGGAGGTTTGGCACCTCGATGTCGGCTCGTCACATCCTGGGGGTGAAGCAGCTCCCAAGGGTTCGGCTGTTCGCCGATTAAAGTGGCACGCGAGCTGGGTTTAGAACGTCGTGAGACAGTTCGGTCCCTATCCGCCGTGGGCGGAGGAGATTTGAGGAGTTCTGTCCCTAGTACGAGAGGACCGGGATGGACGAACCAATGGTGTTTCGGTTGTCGCGCCAGCGGCACTGCCGGGTAGCTAAGTTCGGATGGGATAACCGCTGAAAGCATCTAAGTGGGAAGCCCGCTCCAAGATGAGATCTCCCCTGTCGTAAGACACTTAAGGGCACTTCAAGACCAGGAGTTTGATAGGCCGGGTGTGGAAGCGCAGCAATGCGTGGAGCTGACCGGTACTAATCGCCCGTGAGGCTTGACCACTCCTCACAGTTTTGCAGGGCCGTACACTCTGACTCAAAAAACTATTAGATTGTCGAGACTGTCGTCTCGTCCGTCTCGTTCTGGCCCGCCAGGCGCCGATCCCCTCAACCGAGTGGGTCGCCGGGTTGGCCAACTCGAGAGGAATTGAAAGATATAAAGATCAATATCGATCAAAGGTTTTTCCCACCGTCCTTAGAGTGGGGGCCACACCCGTTCCCATTTCGAACACGGAAGTTAAGCCCCACATCGGCGATGGTACTGCGGATTTCTTTCGTGGGAGAGTAGCACGACGGTGGTACTTGATTGAGCGGCATCGAGCTTAGGCTCGGTGCCGCTTTTTATTTGGGCCTCTTCCTATCTTTCATCGAGGCGCCAGGGCTTTGGCCCGGCCCGGTTGGCCCGCTACTCGTGGGCGGGCGTTTCAGTCGAGGATTTCGACGAGCCGATCCACTTCGGTGAGCTCGGCGCTCGCCGGCGACAGAATTAATTCGTCGCAACCCAGCGCCCGGATCCCTTCGATGGATTCTTCGATGGCTTCCGTGCGGTGGCACCGCATGGTCTTGGCGATGGCTCGAGCCGCTTCGTCGCCGAAGACCGCGAGGTATTGGTGGACGTACTCGGCCAGCCGGCGCTCACTCTCGTTCGCCAGGGAGTACCAGAAACCGGCGATCTTGAGCGGAGGGCTCTCGCGCCCGGCCTCGCTCCACGCCGCATCGGCGGCTGTCACCATGCGTTCGATCTCGGCCACGTTGCCGCTCATGGAGAAGACGTAGACACCGTCGGCCCAAGCTGCGGCGCGTCGCATGGCTTTGGGGCCCATCACCCCGGCGATGATCGGCGGGCCGCCCTCCTGAACCGGGCAAGGCCCGATTTCGTCGGCACCCTCGACGGCGGGCAGTCCGCTCCAGATCTTCCGCATCTGGGCCACGGCGTCGTCCATTCGCTGATGGCGCCGGGCGAAGGAGGCGCCCACGGATCGGTAGTCGATCTCCCGGCCGCCGACGCCGACTCCCAGGGTCACGCGCCCCCCGGAGAGGACATCCAGGGTGGCCACCTCTTTGGCCGCCCAGGCCGCCGAGTGCATGGGGAGCACGTAGAGGCTCGGCATGATCCGAACTCGCTCGGTCAACGCGGCGGCGGCGGCGAGGACGGTCCGCATCTCGAGGGTGTAGCCGGTGATCCGCTCACCGCAGGAGAGGCTCGAAAAGGGCCCCGAGTCGATGGCGCGGCACCAGGCGAGGATTTCCTTGCGCCCGTAATCGCGCTCCATATAGGGCATGCAGAGTCCGATATTCATCCCAAGCCTCTTTTTGTGTCGCGTGTGCGGCCCGGGGGCTCCGGGCTAGAGATCGCCGGTGTACTCGACCTTCCAGATCACCCCGGCATAGTCGTCGGAGATGTAGATCGCTCCATCGGGGCCCTGAACCACGTCGGCGGGTCTTCCGATCAATTCGTCGTCCTGTAAAAACCCTGTCAGGAAATCTTCTTCGCGAATGTTTCCATCCGCGTCCCAGTGCAGGGAGACCACCTTGTAGCCGTCTTTCTCAGTGCGGTTCCAGGAGCCGTGGAGCGCGACCAGGGCCGCTCCGCGGTAGTCCTCGGGGAGAGAGCCTCCCTCGATAAAATTGATGCCCAGGGGCGCATTGTGCGCGCGAAAGCCGTGGGCCGGGGGGATTGAGGAAGCGATCCGCTCCTCCTGGCCCTCGCCGAAATCCGGGTCGGGCAAGCGATTTCCGTTGGCCACGGGAAAGCCGTAGAAGCCTCCCTCGACGAGTTCGTTGAGTTCACAGGGCGGGAAATTGTCACCGAGCAGGTCCCGTCCGTTGTCGGTGGCGTAGAGTTTGCCCGTGGTGGGCTGCCAGGCGAAGCCCACGGTGTTGCGTAGCCCGGTGGCGAAGGTCTCTTCGCCGCTTCCGTCTGGGCGAAAGCGGAGCAGGGCCGCTCGCCGACTCGGGTCGTCCTCCAGGCACACATTACAACTCGAGCCCACGTTGACGTAGAGCCAGCCATCCGGGCCGAAGCGCAGATTGCGCGTCCAGTGATTGCCTCCCGGCGGGAGGTCGTTGACGATGTGTTCGAGCTCTCCGGTGACCTGGGCTCCGCTGGGTTCGCCGGGGGTGGCTGGCTTTCCGGGGTCGAAGGGGACCCGGGCGATCCCGCCCGTCTCTCCGACGTAGAGCCAGCCGTCGCGCAACTCGACTCCGTAGGGGTGGTTGAGTTCCTCGAGCAAGACCCGCTGGCCGTCCGAGCGCCCGTCTCCATCGGCATCGGCCTCGAGCAGGAGGACGCTGTTCTGTACCGGGGACCCCACGAGCAGGTCTCCCGCCGGCGTAGGGCGCAGGACCCGCGCGCCCCGGGTGTCCTCGGCCCAGAGAGAGATTTCGAAGCCCTCGGGGGCCCGCATGCGGCTGTTGATGGTGCCGGAGTCGGGGGCATCGATCCCCGCGCCCCAGAGCATCTGGCCCAAAGGAGCGTTGACGGCAAAGCGCTCGGGGAGGAGCCACTGGCAGGCGCCCATCGCGCCGCCGACGACGACGACAGTGAGGCCAATAATCGCTCTTTTCATGTAAGCTCTCCCGGAAAGCTCGGAGGCTAGCCCGGAGCCCCCTCAAGCGGCCGCCGAAACCTCCGAAATTTGCGAAATTGAAGGAGAAGATTCGATTTTCCCGAGGGGGTCTTGACTTGCCGGGCGGGGTGTTCGATACCTTGGCACCGCTTTTGGGTCCGGAGGAAAAATGCAGAAAATTCGTCGTGGAGATCTGGTTCAGGTAATGGCAGGCGCCGACCGTGGCAAGCAGGGTCGAGTTCTGGCCGTCGACCTGGAAGTGGGGCGCGTGCGCGTGGAAAAGGTGCGTGTGCAGAAGCGCCACCTAAAGCCGGGCCGTGCCGGAGCCCAGCAGGGGGGCATCGTCGAGGACGAGGGGTATATCAACCTCTCCAACGTGATGCTCGTGAACCCCGCGGACAACAAGCCGAGCCGCATACGGGTCGAGGGCGAGGGCGCCGATCGAACCCGAGTTTTTTCCCGGGGCGGCGAAGCGGTCCCGGAACCTGTCAGCAGCTGACATTTTGAATCGGTCAACGGCCGCCTAGGGCGAGCGTTGACCGGCTTTCGAGCGGAGTAACAAAAAGATATGGCCAAGGGAAAACGAGAAAAGATCAAGCTTGAGTCAACGGCGGGTACGGGACATTTCTACACAACGTCGAAGAACCGGACGAATACCCCGAACAAGCTTGAGCTCAAGAAATACGACCCCGTTGTGCGCAAGCACGTCGTCTATAAAGAGACGAAGATGAAGTAGAGCGGTCGGAAGGTGAGGCCGATGATTGCCTCATTTTTTGCCCTCCGCGGGTGGCCCACCTTTTACGGGTTTGGTTATTCTCTGCTTTGCTCATGCCCCTAGCCGGGGAGAATGAGAGAATCTCGACCGACCCTGAGCCTCGAAGCCGGGGCGGCAAAAGCAGGATGAAGAAGGAGTTCGCATGACCTGGGTGATCACGAGTCTCTGTCAAGAAAAAGAGGACATGGCCTGCGTCGAGGTGTGCCCGGTGGATTGCATCGTCAAGCGAACCGATCCCGATCCCGCCTGGCCCGCGCAACTCTATATCGATCCGGAGGAGTGCATCAGCTGCGGCGTTTGCGAGCCTGAGTGCCCCTGGGAAGCGATCTACGAAGACGAACAGGTCCCCGAGGTCTTCGAGGCCGACATCGCCAAGAATGCGGCGATCGTCGAGTGCCGGGATGATTTTACGGTTCCCGAGCGCGGAGAGATCGACGCTCCTAGCCCGGCCGACGTGGAAGCCAATAAGGCCAAATGGGGCCTGACGAGCTGAGCCAAGGTCATTCGCCGATTTGAGCCCAGGAAATAAGGGCAGGGCGGAGACAGGGGTTCACGGGCTGAGCGCAGCCCAGCTAGGCGTCGGCTTCCCGGTCGAAGGCATTGGCCATGATCTCTGTGGGCGCTTCGCGTCCGGTCCAGAGACGAAATTGTTCGGCTGCCTGGTAGACGAGCATCCATTTGCCGGCGATCCCCACGGCGCCGCGCGCCGCCGCATCCGCGAGCAGGCGTGTTTGTTCTGGGACGTAGACCGCATCCATGACCACCGCACCGGCATGGATGGCCCGGGGGTCCACGGGCGATTCGTCGGATCCCAGGCCAACGCTGGTGGTATTGACGATGATCTCGGCCTCCCGATCGGAGAGCTCGTCGAGGCCGCCTGAGCCGGCTGCGCCGAGTTGTTCGGCCAACTCCGCCGCACGGCTCTGGGTTCGGTTGAGCACCCAGACTTCGGCGCCCGCCTGCCCAAGGGCGTAGACAAGGCCCCGGGCGGCTCCCCCGGCCCCAAGAACCACGGCGCGCCGACCCTGGGGCTGGATTTCTCGTTCGATGGCCCTGAGCCCGCCGATCCAGTCGGTATTTGTGCCGACGAGTTCGCCGTCTGACCCCAGGGTGACGGTGTTGACCGCGCCGATGGCCCGAGCCGTTTCGTCCACCCGGTCGAGGTGCGCGATGACCGCCTCTTTGTGGGGGATCGAGACCGCCAGCTGGTGGATCCCCAGAGCCCTCATCCCGCGGAGGGCGTCGCCCAGGTACTCGGGTGGGACGTCGAAGGCGTGGTAGGCCGCATCGATCCCGCAGGCCGCGAAAGCGGCATTGTGCATGGCAGGGGATCGCGTGTGCCCCGCCGGATGCAACACGATCCCGCAGACCGTGGTCTCTGTCCCTATCGCCATTTTCTGATCCGTTCCCCGCCTGGGGTTCGCCCTGTTTTATCCCATCGCCGAAGATAGGGCCAGAGGGGGGCTGAATCCCTCGTTCCCGTGCTAATCTTCGGCCATGACAAATTCACCGAGTGCTCGCGTGGCAATCCTCATGGGAAGCCCCAATGACTGGGAACTCATGAAACCGGCTGCAGACGCCCTGGAAGCCCTTGGGGTGGTATGCGATGTCCGGGTCATTTCCGCCCATCGCACCCCCCAGCGCCATCACGATTACGTGGTGTCCGCTGGAGATGCCGGGATCGAGATCTTCATCTGCGGTGCGGGCTTTGCGGCCCATCTCGCCGGGGTGACCGCTGCCCTGACGCCCTTGCCGGTGCTCGGTGTGCCCTTGGACAGTTCGGCCCTGGATGGCATCGATGCCCTCCTGGCGACGGTCCAGATGCCGGGAGGCATTCCCGTGGCGACCTTCGGGATCGGCAAGGCCGGGGCAAAGAACGCCGGCCTCTTCGCGGGTTCTGTTCTCGCGGGTTCGGACGCCTCGGTGGCCAAGGCCTTGGACGAGTACCGGGCAGCCCAGACCGCAGCGGTTCCCGAGAGGCCCTTCTAGTCCACCCAGTTCGCTGGGCTCACGGAGAGTCCCCGACCCAAGCGCTAGTCCTCTGCGACGCCCTCTGCCGGGGGCTGAGCTTGGGCTTTGGCATGAGCGGCCTTGAGATCTTCCCACACCGCGCGACGGTTTTCTTCGCTGTACTGGCGCAGGACAAAGGCCGGGTGCAGGGTGGGCATCAGCGGGATTCCGCGATAGCTCTGCCAACGCCCCCGTTCGCGTGAGATCGCGACTTTGCGACCGAGTAGGAGACTGGCGGCGGGTCGACCCAGGCTGACGATGACCTTCGGGCGCACCGCCGCGATCTGTCCATCCAGGAAAGACCGGCAGGCCGCCACTTCTTCCGGCAGCGGGTCGCGATTGTTGGGGGGGCGACATTTGACGATGTTGCAGATGTAGACACTCTTGCGCGGAATTCCGAGGCCGCTTTCGATCATTTTTGTGAGCAACTGGCCCGCCTTGCCCACGAAGGGCAGGCCCTGAAGATCCTCATGCTGGCCGGGTCCTTCCCCCACGAAGAGCAGATCGGCCTCGGGGTTCCCATCGCCAAAGACGATCTGGGTTCGCCCTTGGCAGAGCGCGCAACGCTGGCAGTCTCCGAGAACCCCTTCGACCTCGGCGAGGGACGGGTTCGCCCCCCAGTCCGCCGGGGGAAGAGAGACGGGTGCGGGTGTAGAGACGGGTGCGGGCGCTGGTGGGGATGTGGCTTTGTGGGGCGGGGCGGGGCGGCTGCCGGATTCGGGGAGCGGAGTCTTGGGTTCGGCGTGGGCATGCGCCGGGCTTGCCGTGGGTCTTTCCGGGTGCTCTTCCGCGGCGGTTTCCCGGAGGTCGAAGCGCTCGACGCCCTCTTCGAGGAGTTCCTCGACGATCACCCGGGCGCTCGCCACGAGGTCGGAGAATTCCGAGGGGCCGCCGCTCACGAGGTCCGTGAAGTCCCGGGCCGCATCAGTTCCGAGCCCCTTCGAGCCTTTCGAGGGCGCCGGCCACCCAGGCAACCTCGACGGATGAGCCCGGCGGGCGGGCGGGCCAGGACGAGGCCGAGGGTCCCAGGGGTTTGCCGGTGCCCGCCTCGATGGTTCCGTGGCGCTGCCGGTCGATGTGTTCCTGGACCGAGAAGGTGAAGTCAGGATCGTTGGCCTCGTCGTGGCAGGAGCCGCAGATCTGCAGAATCACGCACGAGTCGCATTTGTCGCCGAGACTGAGAATCGTGCCGCGCTTGGGCTGGTCTTCGGCGATGTGCTGGCTCCCGGGTCCGTGACAGGACTCGCATCCCACCCGTGCGAGATCCATATGGGTGTTGGCGTCGCCGTTCTCGGGGAAGCCGCCCGCTCGTCCGTAGCCGGTGGTGTGACACGCGAGGCAGTCGCCCTCGTCGGTCTTGTTGTCCTCGGCAAGGGAGGCGAGAGAATGGGCGTGGGGGCTCTTGCTCCAGGTCGCGAATTCGGCGGTGTGGCAACTTTCGCAGGCATCGGATCCCACGTAATCCGCCGTGGAGGGCAGGAGTTCGCGCTTGAACCCGTGCCCCGCGAAGCGCTCGTCTCGCTCCTCCGGGGAGAGGGCGGCGATGGCGGCGTGCGAGACATTCGGGAGAAAAGTCGCGAAATCGAAGCCGAGGGAGTGCTTGCTGTCGTGGCAACTTTCACAGACGGCTGGGTAGCCGCCCTCGGCCAGGAAATCAGGCGACAGGTGCGGCCCGCCTCGGCCATGGCAATTTTCGCAGCCGACGTTCTCGAGATAGGGTTTCGGGGATTCCAGGGAGAATCCGCCGGGTTCGTCGAAGCCGACGACGTGGCACGAAACGCATTCGCCGTCGCGCTCTTCGCCGTGGGTCACCAGGGTGTCGTAGGCCTGGGCGTGTCGGGTGAGTTCCCAGGCGGCGTTTTGCTCGGCGTGGCAGACCGCGCAGACATCGTTGCCCGCGTAGCCGGTCTTGCTCAGGAGCATGGGAATACGCTCCCCAGAGATGCGCGCGAGGTACATCCGCATCAGGGCCGGGTCCCGGTCATCGCGCCAGCCCTGGCTTCGATAGATGATCCGTCCCTCGGGGTCGATGAGGCTGATATCGGGAACGCCTCCCGCGAGTCCGTAGAGCTGGGCAATCTCTCCACCGGGATCGACCAGGGGAGTGAAGAAATCGAGCCCAGCCGCATTCATGGCGCCGCGAACCGCGGTCGGGCGGTTCTGGAGCGAGATGGCCACGAGAACTGGGCGTTCGTTTTCGGGCAGGCCCTTGAGTTGTTCGCGGAAGAAAGTCAGGGCGTGGTGGCAATGCGGGCAGGTGTGTAGGAAGAACATCAAGATGACCGGTCGCCCCACGGTACTGGCGAAATCGAAGGGTTGCCCTCCGATGAACTCGGTTTTGAAGGTCGGTGCCTGGGGATATTCCAGTAGGGGCCCGGCAAGAGAACGCTCTTCCTGGATGCGTAGGGTTCGCCGGAGTCGGCCCGCAATGGCCTCTTCGGCATCGTCTTGGCTGGTATCGAAGCCCGGCAAGGCGAAATTCATGTAGCCCTCGGCATCGGCTCCGAGGATGACCAGGGGGCCCGGAATCCGCAGCAGGGAGCTGATATCGGCGTTCGAGTCGTCGATGACGGGAAAGTCGAAGGCGTGGCTCCGTGCGAAGTTGCGGATCTTCGAGGCCGAACTGCCCATTCCGATACCCACGAGCTTGAAGTTGTGGCTCGTCTGTTCTTTCGCGACGTCGGCCACGGCGTCAGCCACGATCCCGGCTCCCCGGGATTCGGGATTGAAGAAGAAGAGCACGACGCGTTGGCCGATCAGCGAGGCCATATCGAGTTGAGTGCCTGCCAGGGTACGCCCGGCGAATGCGGGCAAGGGGCGTTCACCCGGGGCTCGCGGTGCGCTCTTCCGGCTCTTGTTGGTCTGATCACCGGGCGCCGGTGCATGTGGGCTATGGCCGGCGTGACCCGAGGCATGGTCTGTCTCGGCGGTGGCGGCAGCAGCGGGAGCGGGCGGCGCCGGGGAAGCCCCGGTTGCCTCGGCTTGAGCGCTCGAGTCGCTTTGTTCGCAACCGAGGCCGGTGAGGGAGAGGCCCAGGGCTGCGACCAGAAAGAAGGCGGAAAGATTTTTCGGCAAAAGCATGGGCCAGAGGGTACGGGGGGTGGCAGGGTCGGGCAACTTGAGCGGCCCGGGAACTCCCGTCTCTCAGCCGACCCGTCTCTCAGCCGACCCGTCTCTCGGCCGACCCGTCTCTCAGCCGAAGAGCAGCTCGCATCCCGTCCCGGCGAGGATGGCATCGGTGGCCTGGCGGTCCGACTCGTCGAGCCCCTGGTAGGATTCGCGCAGCCAGCGAAGGCATTTGCCTTGGTAGGGAAAGGGTTTTTGAACCCAGGGCTTGCCGTCGATGACGGATTCGACCTGCTCGTCCCCTCGGTTCAGGGCTTCGGCGTTGGCGAGGAGGAAGGGAGCGTGGACCCGTCCCACCTCGCTGAGCAGCGCCCGAAGCGTGTCGGGCACCGCCTTTCGGGAGATCCAGGCCGCTTCGGTGGGATCGCTCAGCCCCGAAAGATCTTCGGTGATCTCCACCCAGGCGTAAACACGGGGTGATTCCTCCAGGGTGATGGCGGAGGGGGTTGGGTCAAAAAGGGCGAGGCAGGTCAGTTGCCCGTGGGTGGCGAAATCGGCGGATGCCGGCTGCTCGCCCAACAGGAAACGATTCGTCTGGAGGTGCTTGTCGAGGGCGCGAATGAAGCGGCGGTAGCTCTCCTCGATGACTGGAGCGGTGGTGTCGTTGGAGCCCACCACGTGGAGACGCGAGATCTGGCGCTCCCCGATCATTTTTTGGATCGGGGCAATGACCTCGTCGGTGGATTGGCCTTGGGACCAATTGGGAAGAACCCGAGCAGCTTTGTCGATGTCAGCGGGGTGGTACCAGCGGTAGTGGAACATGCACTTGGTCAGCCACTCGTCGGCGTAGTCCTCAAGGATTTCGTCGAGAAAGGCGATCACGGGATCCGACGGGATCACGCTGCGGCCCGGAAAAGCCCGCTCGAAGCGGCGGATCAGGGGGGTCGAGTCGGTGGTGGCGACGATCTGGCCTTGGGCGTCGGGGAGGTAGAAGGTGGGGAGCAGGGGAACCTTCGGCTGGGGCAGGGCGGCCGCCTCGGGAGAATTTTGCAGGACCATCCGGTAGGGGATGTGCCGGTATCGCATCAGCGAGCGCATCTTGCGGGTATAGGGCGATCCCGGGGCGCCCATCATGACGAGGGGGGTTTCGAGTTTCTCGGATCGAGTCATGGGATCTATATTGACACTGTCCATGTCACAATGCCAACCAGCGATTGAAGCCGAGGGCGCGGCTTGGCTCGGCTTTTGTCCTCGCGGTGAAAAGCTTGCGCAGGGCGACTCGGAACGGGTCCCGGAAGCAGGCTCTCCCGGTCGGCCATGCCGAGCCCTTTGAGGGCGAGGTTCTTTGGGGGGCTATCTAGGGGAAGGGCTTTTTATGTCCTTCTCGGTGTGGCGACCGGACCATAACGTGATCAGCCGCCAAGTCCAATTGAAGAAGCGCACTCCGTTTTCCGGCGTGGATCTTCCTTCTCGCACTCCATCGATCTGGAGAATGGTTTCGTCGTAACCGACTTCTCCCGTTCGCGCGATGAGGGAGTGCGCTTTGGCCAGGATCTTCTGTGGGAGGATCGGTTTCCATTTGGGAGGAGGAACGCTTCGATTAGGCGAGATTCGTGAACTCAGACCCGATCGGTCCTGGTTGAAAATCCTTCGCGCGGCTCCAAGGACGAACTGGCCCGCACCTTTCGCAGAGTCTCTTAGGTGCACATCGATCGCCGCACCAATGGGCAGCCAGGATCGAAGCAGATCTCTGCGCGTGTGAGATCGAACCGCAAAAGCGTTGGTGGTGAGGTGCCCCACGAGTCGAAAGAAATCCGCCGAATGCCTTTGACTTTCGAGCATGTCGGCATGGCTGTACGAGAAGTACAGGAAATCCCAGGGAATATTCTCAGCAGCGCGGACGAGTCGGGCAGCCTCACTGCTCTGGTCTATTGGCTCAAGGTCATCTTCGAACACGAGGTATTGGCTCGAGCCCGAGCGCTCGGAGTCGTTGGCGATGGCCATATGCCCCAGCGAGCAGCAAATCTCCCGCATCCATTGGTGCATAGGGCGGCCTTGAGGCGGAGTCGGCGCCACGATTTCATTCTCGATGAGCTCTTCTACGCTGAAGTCCTCGGGTGTAAACGCCGAGAGAATTGAGGCCTTTCCGGCCAGTCGATTGGCCGAGAGGAAATCCCTCACTCGATCAATTCGATCGTTCAGACAGAGAACGTAGACTTGGCCGAGTTCCGCGGATTCCTGTGTGGGTCGCTCGAGCCACTTGGATCGCGAGGCAACCCATTGGAGGCTCTTGTCCTGGCCCGCAAGGGTTTGTGGGTATGATTCGTGCTCTGGCGCGTCCTTGCTTTCCAAGAGCCGATGTCCTCTCCGAGGGGCAGAGTCTTGAATCGGGCGGGGTGGGTCTGTCGGCTCGATTCAA
Source organism: Myxococcota bacterium (assembly GCA_029243605.1). Lineage (GTDB taxonomy): Bacteria > Myxococcota_A > UBA9160 > UBA9160 > UBA4427 > JAZXM01. The sequence continues at coordinate 98,303 of JAQWRT010000077.1, read as the reverse complement.
GGCGCGCCCCTGAAGTCTACGGTTTGGTGGGCGACCGCTCAAGGGTAGCTTTCCTTGCTGTGCCAAACGCACGGAGGGAATTCAAATTGGCAGGCATGCCAACAGACCGGGCGGTCTGGCCTATCTTTACCCCCGGGTTTTTGAATTCGATCTTGGAGGACAATACGTCGATGGATGACCGCCGACCCGAGCAGGGCGCGAAAGAAATAATTAGTACCGGCTATTCCAATTACGTGCTCGGGGTTCTCTTTGTCGTCTACGTGATCAACTTCATTGATCGGCAGATCCTCTCGGTCTTCATCGGTCCGATCAAGCAGGAATTTGGTGTTTCGGACACGGTGATGGGGCTGCTGGTGGGTTTTGCCTTCGCGCTCTTCTACACCATCGCGGGCATTCCCATCGCCCGCTGGGCCGACCGGGGCAATCGTCGTACGATCATTGCCCTCGGCCTGACGGTCTGGAGCGGGATGACGGTTTTATGCGGCTTCGCGCGCAGCTTTGGACAATTGGCCCTACTGCGGGTCGGCGTCGGGGTCGGGGAGGCCGCGGGCAGTCCCCCCGCCCACTCGTTGATCTCGGATTATTTCCCAGCCTCCAAGCGGGCAACCGCCATGGGGATCTATGCCTGGGGGGTCTACATCGGGTCGGCGCTGGCCTACCTGGGCGGTGGCTACCTGCGAGAGCAATTCGTCGACGACTGGCGCACGCCCTTCATCCTGCTCGGGTTGCCGGGGCTCTTCTTCGCCCTGGTGGTTCGTTTTACCGTCAAGGAACCTCCCCGCGGCTACTCCGAGAAGACCGCCGTGAGCGCCGAGCCCTCGACCCTCTCCGAGACCCTCCACTACCTGCTCTCGTGTCCCTCCTGGGTCAACCTGGTGGTGGGTTCGTGTTTCCTCTCGCTCATGGGGTATGGGGTGCTCATGTGGGGGTACGAATTCTTTGGGCGGGTGCACCACATGACGCCCATGGACATCGGGCTCTGGATGGCGGCCATCGTGGGGCTCGGCGGTAGCCTGGGGACGCTCGCCGGGGGAACGATTACCGATCGTCTCTCCCAGCGGGACCCTGCTTGGGCGATGCGTTTCCCCGCTCGCGTGACATGGGCCTGCCTTCCCTTCGCCTTTGTGTTCCTACTCGTGGATTCGGGCTGGCTCGCCATGCTCAGCTTCTTTGTCTTCTATTTTCTGGCCAATATCTACGTGCCCGCCATGCACTCGCTCAACCAGAACTTGGCTCGACTCAGCATGCGGGCCACGGCGGCGGCGATTCTTCTCTTTATTGTGAACCTGGTGGGCGCCGGCCTCGGGCCCCTGATCGTGGGCTTCATGAATGATCTCTACGCCCCCTATTGGGGAGAGGAGGCCATTCGTTATTCCCTGCTCACGGTGAGTGTCCTGGGCGCATTCGGCGCGATTTTCTTCCAGCGCTCGGCGCGTACCCTGGCCGACGACTTGGCGCGGCGGGAACTTGATCCTTCAGCGGTTGGGTCGGACTAGGGATTTGGAGATTCGGTGCCCGGGGAGAGGGCAGGATATTTCGAGGGTGCGCCCGACCGAGTCGCGCTCTCGGTGCGGGATGATCGGGTTTGCCCTCGTGCTTCTGGCGCTTGGAATACCGCTCGGGCTCGTTGAGGCGCAAGGCCTCGAGGTGTCGTCGGCGGCCGGCAGCCGGCAGCCGTGTGCGATCCATTCGGTCGATCGGCTTCCCTTCTTCGGCGATACCCACGTTCACACCACCTTCTCCCAGGACGCCAGCACCCAGGACACCCGGGCCACGCCTCGGGATGCCTACCGTTTTGCCCGGGGCGAGGCCCTGGGCATCCAGCCCTACGGCGCGGACGGCGCCGCCCTGCGCACGGTGCAGTTGGATCGGCCCCTGGATTTCAGCGTGATCACCGACCACGCCGAGCAATTGGGCGAGACCCATATCTGCAAGACCCCGGGCGCGCCGGGGCACGATTCCCTGGTCTGCAAGATCTATCGAAATTTCCCGCGCGTGGCCTTCTACTTGATGAATGCGCGCTACTCGGTGCTCGGGACGCGTTGGGGCTTTTGCGGGGATGAGGCCCAGGATTGCCTGGCCGCGGCGGGAACGGTCTGGGGCGAAATCCAGGCCGCCGCCGAGGAGGCCAACGATGCTCCCCCGGCGTGCGCATTCACGAGCTTCGTCGGCTACGAGTGGACGGCGGGGCCCGGGGGCGGTGCGCACCTCCACCGCAATGTGATCTTCCGCAACGACCGGGTGCCGGCGCTTCCCATCTCGGTGATGGAAACAGGCTTTCCCGCGCTCAACCTCTGGAAGGGGCTCGAGGCCGAGTGCCGTTTGGGTCGCCCGGGCTGCGAGGCCATTACGATTCCCCATAACTCGAATATCGGAGGGGGCTACACGTTTACCTCGGCCCGGGAAATGGGCGTCGCCATCGACCGTGAGGAGGCCGAACTCCGCCAGCGCTACGACCGCTTGGCCGAGGTCATGCAGCACAAGGGCGATTCCGAGTGCATGCTCGATCCCTCGGCCCCGGACGAGGCCTGCGCTTTCGAGAAGCTGACCAGCCCGCGGATGATTTCGTATTTTGGCGACGAGCCCCTACGCCCCACGGATTATGTCCGGACTGCCCTTGGGCGCGGTCTGGCCCTGGAGCGCGAACTCGGGATCAACCCCCTGAAATACGGGATGCTGGCGAGCACCGACACCCACCTGGGGACGCCCGGGTTGACCCGGGAGCGCGGCCACCCGGGTCACGGCGGCGGGGGCAAGCACGCCCGGGACGCGCTTCCCGAGGGCCTGCCCGACAACCTGCTCTTCAGCCCGGGCGGGTTGGCGGTGCTCTGGGCCGAGGAAAATTCAAGGGAGGCGCTCTTTGACGCCATGCTCCGGCGGGAGGCCTACGGGACCAGCGGCAACCGCCCGGTGCTGCGCTTCTTCGGGGGCTGGGATTATCCCGCGGAGATGTGCGGGGCCCCGGATCTCGCCGCCCGGGGCTACGCGGGCGGGGTGGCCATGGGCGGGGATCTGCCGGCTCGGCCGGCGGGTGCCTCGACCCCAACCTTCGTGGTGGCCGCCCTTCGCGACCCCGCCGCCTACGCGGCTCCCCTCCAGCGGGTCGAGATCGTCAAGGGATGGCTCGCCGACGGCGAGTCTCGGGAGCGGGTGATCGCCGTGGCGGGCGGAGACAACGACGCCTCGGTGGATCTGTCGACCTGCGAGCCCCAGGGCAGCGGGGCCGAGCGGCTCTGCTCGGTCTGGAGCGATCCCGATTTCGACCCCGCGCTGCCGGCCTTCTATTACGCCCGGGTGCTCGAAAACCCGACCTGCCGCTGGAGCCAGTGGGCCTGCGTCGAGGCCGGGGTCGATTGCCACGATGACTCGACGGTGGGGGAGGGTTTCGAGGCCTGCTGCTCCGAGGACCATCGCCCGACGATCCGGGAGCGGGCCTGGAGTTCGCCGATCTGGTTTTCCCCGGCGCACTGAGCCCGGCGGTTCCGAATTCCCAAAGAAAACGGGCCAGCCGGAAATCCGACTGGCCCGTGATTGCTTTCGAGGTCCCGGCGTTTTGCCCGGGCGCCGCTCCTCAGTCGACCTTCTCGAGGATGTGGATCGCGCAGGCGCTGCCCAGGCCAATGACATGGGTCATCCCGAAGCGGGCGCCCTCGACCTGTCGCTCTCCCGCCTCGCCGCGCAGGTGGGTGCTGATCTCGTAGATATTTGCGATGCCCGTAGCGCCCAGGGGATGGCCCTTGGAGAGCAGGCCGCCAGAGACGTTGACCGGGATGCGGCCGCCCAGGGCGGTCTCCCCCTCGTCCACCATGCGCCCGGCGTCCTCGGGCTTGCCCAGGCCGAGGTTCCCGTAGTGGAGAATTTCCGCGGTGGCGAAGCAGTCGTGGAGTTCGACGAGGTCGATGTCATCCGGGCCGACGCCCGCCATCTCGTAGGCGGACTTGGCGGCCCGCTGGGTGCAGGTGTTGACGTCGGGCATCTGGAGATTGCGCTCCTGGTAGGGATCGCTGGTGAGCACCGAGGCCTTGACCCGCACGGCCCGGTCCAGCTTGCCGAGTTGCCTGGCCTTCTCCTCCGAGCAGATCACCGCCGCCGCCGCTCCGTCGACGTTCACCGAGCACATGAGCTTGGTGTTGGGGTAGGAGATCATCTCGGCGCCCATGACCGTCTCGAGGGGTGTCTCGATCTGGTACATGGCCTTGGGGTTCAGGGTCGAGTGGTGATGGTTCTTCACCGAGACCTTGGCGAATTGCTCGAAGGTCGTGCCGTATTTGCGCTGGTGCTCCATGCCCGCCTCGGCAAAGACCGCCGGCATGGTGCCCGAGCCCAGGAGGCCCTCGGTGGGGATCCCCTTGCCGCCGCCGCCGCCGCCGAGCAGGCCCTTGCCCATCTGCTCGGTACCCACGCAGAGAACCATGTCGTAGACGCCGGCCTTGATGGACATCCAGCCCTCACGGAAAGCGGTAGCGCCGGTGGCACAGGCGTTCGCGCAATTCACCACAGGGACGCCGGTTTGGCCGATCTCCGCGAGGATACGCTGGCCCACCATGGCGCCGGCCTGGCCGAGATTGCCGCTATAGAGCGCCTGCATATCGTTGATGGTGAGGCCCGCATCGTCCAGGGCCAGGTGGGCCGCCGTGGCGCCGAGCTTGGGAACGCTGGTCTCGGGGAAGCGTCCGAACTTGATCATGTCGATACCGATTACGTAAACGTCACTCATGGTAGAGGTCTCCGATTCGCTGGCTCAGCTCTTGGGCTGAAAATAATAGGTGAGGTACTCGTTGCCTTCGGCGTCCTTGCGGGGGGCCTTCTTGTAGATCACTTCGACGGGCATTCCCATCTTGATCTTTTCGGGCTTCGGATCGATGTTGATCAGGTTGCCCTTGACGGTTCCGCCGCCCTCGAGATCGACGATGGCCGATACGTAGGGGACTTCGATCCCGGGAAACGACCGGCATACGATGCTGTAGACGTAGAGCTCGCCCTGATTGGCGAGGGGCAGGGATTCGAGACCGTCGCGCGAGCCGCATTTCGCGCAGTTCGAGCGCTCCCCGAGGAAGGTCGTGTTGCACTCGCTGCAGCGCGAGCCCTCGAGGTAGGGAGAACCCTCGTCGGGAATCTTGAGAAAGGGGACGACGGGCAGGAGGCCCGCTGTCTCGGAGTTGTCGGCGTTCCCGGGCATTTCGTTTTCCCTCGTTTTCTGGAGTGTCTGAAACTAATGGAGAGCCCAAGCATGCCACCTCGCTCCCCGGTCGCCAACGCCCTATTTGGCTCGGGACGGGGAGGCGCTGGCTCCACCGGGGCCCGCGACCCCGGGGGCACGCTGGGGTTCGCAAATGGCCCCGGGCGAGGGCGCGTGCTAAATGGAGAGGGAACCTCGGGGAAAGCCAATGTCCGGACACTCAAAATGGTCGACGATCAAGCGCAAGAAGGGTGTGGCGGATGCCAAGCGGGGGAAGGTCTTCACCAAGCTGATCCGGGAGATCGCGACAGCCGCCCGAATCGGGGGGGGTGACCCCGAGAGCAATCCGCGCCTGCGCCTGGTGATCGACAAGGCCAAGTCCGCCAATATGCCCAAGGACAATATCCAGCGGGCGATCCAGAAGGGGATTGGCGGCGGCGAGGGCGAGTCCTACGACGAGATCGTCTACGAGGGTTATGGCCCGGGCGGGACGGCCATCCTGATCGAGGCGCTAACGGATAACAAGAACCGTACCGTGAGCGATGTTCGCCACGCGCTGACGAAGAATGGCGGCAACCTTGGAGCCAGCGGTTGCGTTGCCTACTTGTTCCAGAAGCGCGGTCTGCTCCAATTCGCCATGGGGGGCCTCGACTCGGAGGCTTTGATGGAAGCGGCCATGGAGGCGGGCGCCGAGGATATTCTCGAGGGCCAGGAGAGCGTGGACGTTGTGACCGCCGCCCAGGAACTCGACTCGGTGAGGGGTAGCCTCGAGGCGGCGGGCTTTGTCGCCGCGGAATCGTCGATCACCATGGAGCCGTCCACGACGGTGGAGCTGGCGGGCAAGGACGCCGAGAAGATGATGCAGCTGGCCGATACCCTGGAAGATCTTGACGACGTCCAGAATTTCTTCGCGAACTTCGATATCTCCGAAGAGGAGATGGAGCAATTCGCCTAGGCGCCGGCGGCAGACCGCCTATACTCCGGTTTCCGGGTATCCGGGTTCGCTGGGGCGGGCGCGGAGGCACGGGACGAATCGTACGGGGGGTACGATGAGGATTCTCGGGATCGATCCGGGTTCGAGCGCCACCGGCTACGGAGTCGTGGAGTTCGCCGGGGGAAAGCTTCACCATGTGACCCACGGCGTGCTTCGGGCGCGGCGGGGGGAAGCTCTTGCGAGCCGGCTTGCGAATATCCACGCCGGAGTGCTCGCGGTGGTCGGCGAGCACGGAGCCGATATCGCTGTGGTGGAGCGGGTTTTCGTCGCGTCGAATCCGCGTTCGGCGCTGGTCCTCGGCCAGGCACGCGGGGCAGCCCTGGCGGCTCTGGCGACTTCGGGGCTCGAAGTCGCGGAATTGAGCGCCCGGGAGGTCAAGAAGGCTGTGGCGGGCACCGGAGCCGCGGGCAAAGCCCAGGTCCAAGATATGGTGATGCGCCTGCTGGAACTCGCCGCGCGCCCGCCCACCGATGCGGCGGATGCCCTGGCGGTGGCGATCTGCCAAGCCCACGCCGGGCGTCTTGCGGGCCTGGGGGTCAGCCGCCGCCGGCGCTCCCTGCGCAGTTCCTTGGCGGCGAGTCGCTTGCTCAGAGAAAAATCATGATCGCCTGGCTCGAGGGTAAATTGCGCGAGAAGGCGCCGACTCGGGTGATCGTCGATGTGAACGGGGTGGGCTACGAGTTGCTGGTCTCCCTGCAGACCTTCGAAAGCCTTCCCGCGGTGGCCAAGACCGTCTCCCTGCACGTTCGCACGGTCGTGCGCGAGGATGCTTTCCTGCTCTACGGTTTCGCGGCTCCCCTCGAGCGCGATGCCTTCGATCTCCTGGTGCGGGCCAACCGTGTAGGCCCCCGGCTGGCTCAGGCGATCCTTTCCGGGGTGACTCCCGAGGCTCTGCTGCGGGCCCTGTGCGAGGGCGACGCCGAAGCGTTGCAACGGGCGCCTGGGGTCGGGCCCAAGATGGCCCAGCGAATGAGCCTTGAATTGCACGATGGGGCCGAGGAGTTGGTCGAGCAGCGTCGCCTTCCCGCCGCCCCGGTCGACGGGGGGACGGCGTCCCCGGTTGCCGGGGATGTGCGCGATGAACTCCTCTCGGCCCTGATGAACCTCGGTTATCCCCGGAATCAGGCGGAGCGAGTCGCCGATCAGTCGGCTCGGGAAGCGGGGGAGGGCGCCTCCATCGAGTCCCTGATCCGAGTTGCCCTTCAGAGGCTCTCTCGATGAGTCCTGGCGATCTCGATCGCGGCCCCCTCAGTGCCGAGCCGGACTCTCCCGAGAGAAGCGTCGAGGAGAGTTTGCGCCCCCAGAGCTTGGCCGAGATGATCGGCCAGACCCGGCTGCGGGAGAACCTGTCGGTTTTCGTCGAGGCGGCGCGAAGCCGGGGCGAATCCCTGGACCACCTGCTCTTCTACGGTCCGCCCGGCCTGGGGAAAACCTCCCTGGCCCGGATCGTGGCCAACGAGATGGGCGCGCGCTTTCACGCGACCAGCGGCCCGGCCATCGAGCGTCCGGGAGACCTGGCGGCGCTGCTCTCCAATGTCGAGGAGGGCGAGGTGCTCTTCATCGACGAGATTCACCGACTGTCGGCCAGCGTCGAGGAAATTCTGTATCCCGGGATGGAGGATTTTCACCTGGATGTGCTGATCGGGGAAGGCCCGAGCGCGCGCTCGATCCGCCTGGACCTGCCGCGTTTCACCCTGGTGGGCGCGACGACCCGGGCGGGCTTGTTGACCTCTCCCCTGCGCGATCGCTTCGGTTGGAGCGCTCGCTTGGAATTCTATCCCGTCGAGGATCTCGAACGGATCGTGCTGCGCTCGGGGGTCCTGCTCTCGATTGAACTCGAGCCCGAAGCGGCCCGGGAGATTGCCCGGCGCTCGCGGGGGACGCCTCGCATCGCCAACCGCTTGCTTCGCCGGGTCCGGGATTTCGTCGAGGTGGGCGATGGCCGGGGTCGCCCGGTGGAGGTGGATGCGGCCCGGCATGCCCTGGAACGCCTCGAGGTGGATTCCGTCGGTTTCGACTCTCTGGATCGCGCCCTGTTGGGAAGCCTGATCGAGAAATTCGATGGCGGGCCCGTCGGGCTGGAGACCCTGGCCGCGGCGGTGGGGGAGGACAAGGGCACCCTCGAGGATGTCGTCGAGCCCTTCCTGATTCATAACGGCTACCTGGATCGGACGCCTCGGGGAAGGGTGGCGACGTCGCGTGCCATCGAGTTCTGGCGTTCGCGCTGAGCCCGGCCCTCAGTCTTGGGGTGCCTGTTTGGGGGCCTGGGACTCGGGTAGGGTCGGCGTTCCGGGCAGGACCCCTCGGTTGTAGTAAACCCAGACATTGCCCTGGGGGTTGCGGGGGTCGAAGAGGATCAGATCCGCGAGCCCGTCGCCGTTGAGGTCGGCCTCGCTGCTCTGCCCCGCGCGCAGGGAAATCTCCTGGCGGGCGGCATCGGGGCCGAAGTCGATGCCCTGGCGCGTCGCCTTGCCCAGACGAATCGAGAGTTCGCCGTCGCTGTCCAGGAAGAGAATGTCGTTGCGGCCGTCGGCATTCCAATCCGTGGTCAGGATCGGGTAGAGGCCCTCGACCCGGGCCTCGGCGAAGTCGAGTTTGAAGCGGATATCCTGTTTCCAAACCGAAGTCAGCCGGTAGGGCTCGCTTTGGCTCAGGGCGAGGATGCTCAGGGTTGCCTTGCCGCTTCGGGTGAGCAGCATCCGAACCGCTTGGACCAAGCCGAATTCGAGGGAGGTTTCCACCACCTCAAACCACCCGTCGCCGTCGAGATCCAGGAACTCGAGGCTCGAGAACCCGTCCTCGAGTTTGCGCCGGGCGTCCGGGGTGGCGGCGGGGTTCGCGCCCTCGCCGCGGTTGAGGTAGATGGCGGTGCTCGCCCAGCCCCGCATTAGGCTTCCCCAACTGCGGTGCATGGCCAGGTCGGTCAGGCCGTCGGAGTTCAGATCGATGGCGCGGTAGACCGTCTCGCTCTGTTCCGGGCGTGTCTCCTGATCCGCTTCGAAGGGGCGCAGGGGTACACTGCGACTGGCTTCCCTGGGCAGGCGGCCATCCTGTCGGCGAAAGACCGAGAGGTTCCAGCGATTCAGGGCAAAGAGGTCGCTGCCCGGGGCTCCGTCGTCCTCCCCCGGGACCAGCAGGGGCCAGGTGAATTGGGCGGACAGAAAGGGGTCCGATGGATCCGGGAGTCCGGGCGCCTGTTTTTCGTAGTCGGCCAGCATGGGCAGGCGAAGCGGCGAGAACTCACCGCTCTCGAAATCGACGACCGAGGCGCCGGTGAGGGTCGGTAACAGGGCGCCGGCCCCGTCGTTCGCTCCCCAGGGCCCGACCATGGGGATCCGCGAGATCCCCCGGCTGCGGGGGACCAGGGGCAGGCCACCGGGAAAGGGGAGCCGGGTTCTGGCCGCGGGATCCGCGAGATCGGCAAACTCAAGGCCCTCGGGCTCGAGCATCAGCAGGCGATGGCCTTGGGGGTCGCTGTCCACGGCGACCACGTCCGGGCCCAACTCGAAGACGCGCAGATCGCTGGGGGCCATCCCGCGGCAGGGGAGGTGGACCACCCGCCGGCGCTCGTCCGGGGGTACGCCCTCCACGGCGAGAACGAAGAGATCCAAGCCCCGGTCGCCGCAGTCCTGGGAAAATTGTCCCGTCCAGACCTGGACCGGGCGCCCAGCCACGGGAAGCTCGACCCCGGCGAAGGGTTCGGGAGCCGCCTTGAGGACCGCCGGCCCGAGGAAGAGCAGAGCGGCCACGCGGGAGGCCAGCCGGCGAGATCGGAAGGGTCGGTGGGTACGGGTAGGCACGCCCGGGATGATACGCGAGGCCGGGGGCTTGTCCCCCCTTCCCGGGCGTCCTTTGGGCGCTTCCGGCTTTGCCGAGCACGGGGTTCCATGGTCGGCGTGTCCCGTGCGCGCTAATAACACGGAGGCGCACGGGCTGGCGGGAACTCCGGCACTCGGCGCCTCCCGCGGCCGCGAGCGCCCCGATCCCCTCAACCCAGGTTCGATTTCCCAAGAAGCCCATGACGAATTCCAACCCTCCCGCGCCGTCCAGGCCCCTTCGGGTGGCTGCCGAAGTGTTGGAAAACGCCGTGGAGGGTCCGGGAAATCATCGGCTCGTCCTCGCGATCCCCGGCTGGCCCGGCGCCGAGCCCGGGCAATTTGTGATGCTGTCGCCCGGTGGGTCCAGCGAAGCCGAGCGCACCGACCCTCTTTTGCCGCGCCCCATGGCGGTTTACCGCGGCCATGCCGCCGCCCGGGGTGGGCGGGCCGAGGTCGAATTTCTATTGAAGGTCACCGGCCGGGGGACGCGCCTGCTGGCCGACCTGGCTCCTGGGCAGTCGATTCGGTTGGTGGGCCCCTTGGGAAGCGCCTTCGCCCCGGTCGTCCCGGGCAAGCGGGCGATCCTTGTGGGCGGGGGCACCGGTATCGCCTCGCTCTACGAACTCGCCTCCCGGGGGGCGGCCGACGCCGAGGTCCACGTGATCCTGGGGGCGCGCAGCGAGGGCGATCTGATGGGGGTGGACGACTTCGAGGCTCTCGAGGTGGATTGCCATATCACTACCGAGGACGGGAGCCGGGGCCGCAAGGGGCGGGTGACCGATGCCCTGGCCGAACTTCTCGAAGCCCCGGGGCCGCCGGCGGAACTCTTTGCCTGTGGCCCGACCCCGATGATGCACGCCTGCGCGAAAATCGCCCAGGAACAACGGCTCGAGTGCCAGGTCTCCCTGGAAAATAATATGGCCTGCGGCTTTGGCGTCTGCCTGGGCTGCGCCGTGCCGGTTCATTCCGGGGGATATTCCCTGGTGTGCCGGGCAGGACCCGTCTACCCCGCGGATCAGGTGGTTTGGGAGGGCTTGCCTTGACCGAATCCGTGGACACGCGGGTGGATCTCGGGGGCATCGCGCTCCGGAATCCGGTTCTCACCGCCTCGGGGACCTTTGGCTATGGGACGGAGTTCGCGCCCTTCATGGATCTGGCGGCCCTGGGCGGGTTCGTGGCCAAGAGCCTGACCCTGGAGCCCCGCTCGGGAAATCCGCCGCCCAGGATCGCCGAAACACCTTCGGGGATGCTCAACGCCATCAGTATCGAGAATATCGGGGTGGAGGCCTTTCTGAACGAGCGCCTCCCCGAGCTGCCCGGGGACGTGGTGGTGATCGCGAGCTGTTTCGGCACCGATCCCGGAAATTACGCCGAGTTGGCCGAGCGCCTGTCCGAGTCGCCCCGGGTCGCCGGAATCGAGATCAACGCGTCCTGCCCCCACGTCAAGAGCGGTGGCATCGAGTTCGGCCAGGATCCCCGGTTGCTTGGGGAATTGGTGGAGCGGGTTCGGGGGGTGACGTCGAAACCCCTGCTGGTCAAACTCTCGCCCAATGTGACACGGATCGACGATATGGCCCGGGTCTGCGAGGCCTCGGGAGCCGATGGGATCTGCTTGATCAATGCGGTGCAGGCCATGGAGGTCGACGTGGAGTCCCGCCGGCCGGTCCTGAGCAACGTCTTGGGCGGGCTCTCGGGGCCAGCGATCCGTCCCATCGCCCTGAGGATGGTCTGGCAGGCCGCCCAGGCGGTCTCGATCCCGATCTGTGGGGTGGGTGGGATTTTCACCCCGGAGGATGCCGTCAAATTTATGCTCTGCGGGGCGACGGCTGTCCAGGTCGGTACGGCCAATTATCTCAATCCCGCGGTGGGACGCGAAGTCGCCGAGGGAATCGCCGCCTACGCCGCTCGCCACGGGTTCCCGCGGGTGGCGGATCTGACCGGAGCGCTGAGGCTTCCAGGCGCCCCCTAGCGGCTTGCTAATCCGCCGATTTTTATTTACTTTGCGGCGCCTTACGGAGAGAACCCCTGGCGAGAGGGGCCGCGTGTCGGCACTTTGGACTCGGGGAAAGGCGGCGAAGTCGAGACGGATTCGCCGGCATTCTCGATGTGGGAAATCACCAAAAAGTGTCGAGAAAGCGAACGGGAAGCTGCCGAGAGGCCGCTGAAGGCCCTCTGGGTCTTGAGGGTCGCGAAGCGGATCCGGTGTGCTGCGTTAGAAGATCGGAAGAAAAGTATCAGCGAGGTGCGGATCCTGGGACCGAAGGGAACCTTGACCCGCCTCGTGTAAGCAGGTTTGGAAGCATCGATGAAGCAAGTGGGTCGATCGTTTTGAAGGTCGGTTGGGAAAATACACTGCGCGCGCGGCCGGTCCGTGTGTGGGGTGGAGTGAGTACCGACGTTAGCCAGGGCGGGCGAGTCGTGAGCAATCGATGATTGGGTCAAACCGGGCGGTAAGCCGGTGTAGGTAGAATGCTTTTCAGGTATTCAGGGTTGGGTCGATGCCCATCGTGTCGAGGGACAGGATGGGTTGAAACCGGAAAAGCGGACGAGCGTCCGTTTTTTTTTTGCGGAAACCCGAGATGATGGAGTTCAAAGGTGATCGCAGCTCAAAACGTCGGGAGGGCCGAAGGGGTGTATAAAGACATACCTGAGGAACTCAAGAATGCGATCGAACCTGTTGTGCTCGAGCACGGACTCGAACTGATGAACGTGCAGACAACTCGGGATCGAGGCATGACGATTCTTCGCGTCACGATCGATACCGAAGAGGGTGACGGGAGAGTTGCGGTCGATCTTCTTGCCAAGGTTTCGCGCGAAGTCGAGAGCGTCCTCGATGCGTCAGAGATCATGGAAGAGGGATACCGGCTTGAGGTGTCTTCACCCGGACTCGATCGCATGCTCGCACGCGAGAAAGATTTCGCGGCGGCGTGTGGCAGCCAAGTAAAAGTGAGAACGCGGCGTCCGCTCGATGGGCGGCGGCGTTTCAGGGGCGAACTGCTCGACTTTAAGGATGGGGTGGTGGAAGTGGCGGTCGACGGCAAGCGGATGGGGATTCCCTTCGATGCTATCGAGCGGGCAAACTCGATCTATGCGTTTAGCAGCGCTGATTTTCAAACGGATGGCTCCGCCTGACGCGGAGTGGGAAGCGACCCAGGGTGCGAGCCCGGGTTCTTTGATTGACTGGAGCAAGCATGCTCATCGCGACGTTAAAGCGTGAAATTGATCAGATCGCCAAGGACAATGGCATCGATTCGGGCGAGATTATTGGCGCCCTGGAATCGGCCATGGAACAGGCCGCCCATAAACGCCACGGACCCGATAAGGAAATCGAGGCGCGTTATAACGATGAACTCGGAGAGATTGAGCTTTTCGAGTTTATGGAAGTTGTCGAGGTGGTGACCGATCGCAAGAGCCAGATCGAATATTCGGTGGCCATTGCGGACTACGATCCCGAGGCCGAGATCGGCGATCAAATCGGTATCAAGATGGACACCACCGGCTTTGGGCGGATTCTGGCTCAGGCGGCGAAACAGGTCATCATCCAACGCCTCAGAGATGCCGAGCGCGACCATACCTACGATGAGTATGCCGATCGCAAGGGCGAGTTGGTCAACGGGATTGTTCGTCGCTTCGAGAAGGGTTCCCTGATTGTTGATCTGGGCCGGACCGAGGCGATTCTTCCTCCGAAGGAGCAGGTGCCGCGCGAGGGGTATAGGCCCGGCGACCGGATCCGGGCATACGTGCTCGATGTGAATCGCATGAGCAAGGGGCCCCAGATCATACTGTCGAGAACGGCAACCGAATTGCTGACGAAGCTCTTTGAGCAAGAAGTGCCGGAGATGTACGAGAAGATTGTGACCATCGAAGCCGCCGCCCGGGAGCCCGGGGGACGTTCGAAGATCGCCGTCTCTTCCCGGGACAGCGATGTGGATCCGGTAGGGGCGTGCGTCGGAATGAAGGGGAGTCGCGTTCAGTCCGTTGTGCAGGAACTCCGGGGTGAGCGGATCGATATCGTGCCGTGGAACGCCGATGCCGCCCGCTATGTATACAGCGCACTCTCCCCAGCGCAGGTCTCGAAGGTCATCATCGACGAAGAGACCCACGCGATGGATGTCATCGTGCCCGATGACCAGCTTTCTCTGGCCATCGGTCGCCGAGGCCAAAACGTGAGGCTCGCCGTTCAGTTGACGGGCTGGAAGATCGATATCAAGAGCGAATCCAAGATGAAGGAAATCGCTGAGTGGTTGTCTCGCGCGATCTCCACGGTCGAGGGTTGCGGAGATCCCGAGGCGGAGTTGTTGCTCCAGCAGGGCGTCACGAGCCTGGAGGATCTTGCCCGCTGCTCGGTCGAGTTGCTCACCTCGTTCCCCGGTATCGACGAGGACGGGGCCGGAAAGATCAAGGTGAGGGCAACCGAACTGGTGGACGTGAAGGTCCAGGAAGAGCGTGAGGCTGCCGAGGCGGCCGCGGAAGCGGCGACGGCTGCGCAAGCAGCGGCGGCGACGGCAGCGGAAGCAGCAGCAGTACAAGAAGAGAGTGAAGAGAGTGAAGAGAACGAAGAGAGTGAAGAGAGTGAAGAGAGTGAAGAAAACGCAGTAGCAGCAGAAGAAGCAGCGGAAGCGGATCCCGAGGCTGGGGTCGAAGAAGCTGCGGCCAGCGAAGAGGCTGGTGAGGAAGCTGAAACAACTTAAACGGGTGGGCCGGACGAGTCGTAGTTCGGGGTACGGGGTACATGGCCAAAATTAGGGCATATAAGCTCGCGGAAGAACTCGGGATCGATCGACATGATTTTGTCGATCGGGCAGCAGAGGCGGGCATCGTTCTCAAAAATTCGATGGCTTCTCTCGACGAGGAGCAGGAGGCCCAGCTACGCCGGAAACTCGGGCAGCCCGAGGAGTCTGCCAAGCAAGTGGTAGAAAGCCGGGTCGAGCGCAAGGGGGGCAAGACCGTCCTGCGTCGACGGAAGCGGGTCAAGGCTGAAGAGCCGCCGCCCGAGCCGGAGCCCGTTGCCGAGGTAGAACTCGAGGCCGAGGAAGAAGCAACGCCGGAGCCCGAGGTGGTTGCCGACGAAAGCGAGGCCCCGGAAGGTGCAGAGGATGCACCCGAAGCGCCCGAAGAAGTGGCGGCCGAGGCTGAGGTTCAGCCGCCCGCCCAGGCTCCCCAGCCGAGTGCCGCTCGTCCTGCGACGGACACCCCAGATCGAAGGCCGGCTACGGCCAAGCCGGATGCCCCGCAGGCGACTCCGGACCGCAAGGGGCGCCAGCGAAAGCGGGTCCGGGAGGTGGTGAATCTCCAGGAGCAGGAGCGATTCGCGAAGCAGATCACCGGTCGTGGCGCTCAGACCCGCCGCACTTCGGACGTGGCGCCGCGGACAACGGTCGTCAATCCTCGACGTAAACGACGCGACAAATTGGCCCTTCCGGCCGCGAGTCCGCCGGCGGATCAGAAACGCGTGGTCAAGATTGCTGGCGAGATCAGCGTCGGTGAACTCGCAAAACTCCTCGGGGCAAAGGCGGCTGCGGTTCAGGGCAAGCTGATGGCCTTGGGGATCATGGTTTCGATCAATCAGCGCGTCGACTTCGAGACATGCCGCAATCTGGCGACGGAATACGGTATTGAAGTTCAGGATGTCGGCTTCAAGGAAGAGGCGTTCATTAATACGGGTTCTGCACCGGTCGCGGACGAGGAGACCGAACTTCCCGGAAATCTCGAGAATCGTCCGCCGATCATCACCGTCATGGGACACGTCGATCACGGGAAGACCTCCCTACTCGATGCCATCCGGAATGCCAAGCTGAAGGTGGCGGACGGTGAAGCGGGTGGGATTACGCAGCATATCGGTGCCTACCAGGTGACCACGGGTGACAAGCGGTTGACCTTCATCGATACCCCAGGGCATGCGGCGTTCACCGCCATGCGCGCTCGGGGAGCCGCTGTGACCGATATCGTGGTCTTGGTGGTGGCTGCCAATGACGGCGTGATGCCCCAGACCGTTGAAGCTATTGAGCATGCCCAGGCGGCAGGCTGCCCCATTGTGGTCGCAGTCAACAAGGTCGACCTTGCCGACGCCGATCCTGAGAAAACCAAACAGCGTCTGACTGAGCACAACCTGGTTCCTGAAGACTTCGGTGGTGACGTCATCTGCGTCAATGTTTCGGCCAAGACGGGAGAAGGCATCGATAATCTCCTGGAAATGCTCGCCCTGCAGACCGAGGTCATGGAGTTGAAGGCCGCAGGAGATCGCCAGGCGAAGGGTGTGGTTCTCGACGCGCGACTCGATAAGGGACGCGGTCCGGTGGCTACGGTTTTGATCCAGGACGGTACCTTGAAACGGGGTGACGTCATCGTGGTCGAGACTGAGTTTGGCCGGGTCCGAGTGATGGAAGACGATCTCGGCAAGAAGGTCACCGAGGCGGGTCCTTCCATGCCGGTTCAGGTTCTCGGGCTCTCCGGAGTCCCGTCAGCCGGTGCGGGCTTCCACTCGGTGGAAAGCGACCGAGTCGCCAAGCAGATCGCGGCGCATCGCGCGGACCAAGAACGCGGCAAGACCACGGTGGCGCCCGCGAAATACACCCTCGAGGAATTCTTTGCCCAGGCGGGCGGAGAGGGGGCCAAGGAACTGCCGATCGTTCTCAAGGCGGATGTTCAGGGCACCTGTGAGGCCGTACGGGACGCCCTTGATCAACTCTCCACGGAGAATGTGCGGGTCAAGATTCTGTCCGCAGGAGTGGGGGCCATCAACGAGAACGATGTGATGCTGGCTTCGGCGAGCGGCGCGGTGGTGGTGGGATTTCACGTGCGCCCGGATCCCGCTGCGAGACGAGCATCGGATGGTCGCGGGGTCGATCTGAGAACCTATACGATCATCATGCAACTTCTCGATGACATTACGTCTGCCATGGTGGGACTGCTCCCGGCGGTTCGAAACGAGAGCCTGCTCGGTCGAGCGGAAGTTCGTCAACTCTTCGTTGTGCCCAGGGTGGGTACGATCGCCGGCTCGATGGTGGTGGAAGGTAAGGCCTCGCGCGATGCCCACTGCCGCCTGGTTCGTGATGGCATACAGGTTTTTGAGGGCAAGATGGGCTCCCTGCGTCGGTTCAAGGAAGACGTACGGGAGGTCTCCAACGGAAGTGAATGCGGTATCGGAATTACGAACTTCAACGACCTGAAGATTGGTGACGAAATTGAAATTTTCGAGGTCGAGGAGGTGCCGGCCACTCTTTGAGGCCGGGAGGTTAGGAGCCCATGAGGGTTGGTGCGGGCCTGATCGAATTACACGTCCACGGCTCTCAGTCGTTGAAGCAGAAGCGAGGGGTGGTCAAGTCCATCGTTCAGCGCCTGCGTAACCGCTTCAATATCTCGGTGGCCGAAGTCGGTGGCCAGGATACGTGGCAGCGGGCAGTTCTGGGCCTGGCGGTGGTGGGTGGTGACGCCCAAGGGATTCGGAGTCGTCTCGGGGCCGCTGTTGATTTCGTCGAGTCCATGCATCTGGCCGAGGTTCGCGATACGGATGTCGAGGTTCTCGAGTTGGCGACTGAGGATTGGAACCCAGATAAAACGTTTCCAGGGGGCGATCCGCTTCCCTGGGAGAAAGAGTGATTGGTGTCGCTAAGAAACGAACGTATCGCCGAGCAGGTTCGCTCCGAACTCTCTCGCCTGATTCGTGAGGAGGTCACGGATCCGCGGATTTCACTGTTGACCCTCACCCGGGTCAAGGTGAGCCCCGATCTTTCCACCGCCACCGTCTTCTGGAGCCCCCTGGAGCTCGATGACGAGGCCGAAACCGATGAAATGAGCCAGGGGCTCGATTCTGCCGCGGGTTTCCTGCGAAGCCGACTGGCTTCCGCGCTTTCCCTACGCCGGACGCCCGCGCTCTCGTTCAGACACGATCGATCCATCGAGGAGGGGTCGAGGACGCTCGCGCTCATTCGCTCCTTGCCGGAATTGGCCAAGGAGCCCGAAGACGAAGGATCAGCCACCGACGAAGAGAAGGGGAAGGAATAAGGCTATGGGCAAGAGGAGTAGGCGAGGCGGGCGAGAGAGGCCCGGTCCGGCCGGATTCCTGGTGGTGGACAAGCCGCCCGGGCAGACTTCCCACGATGTGGTGGATGCTGCGCGCCGCTGGTTGGGCATCCGAAGGGTCGGTCATCTGGGGACCCTGGACCCCCAGGCCACTGGGGTGCTGCCCCTGGTTGTCCGAGGGGCGACGAAACTGGCTCCCTTTTTTGGGAGCGGGAACAAGACCTACGTGGGGACGGTTCATCTGGGAGCGGTGACCGATACCCTGGACGGCGAGGGCGAGGTCGTGAAACGCCACGAGGGGGCGCTTCCCGACGAGGCCGCGGTCCGCGAGGCTCTGAAGGGCTTCGTGGGGGAGATCGAGCAGATCCCGCCGATGTACAGCGCCGTGAAGCGCGACGGTGTGGCTCTCTATAAGCTCGCCCGTCAGGGCGAAGAGGTCGAGCGCGAGCCCAAGAAGGTGCTCGTTGAATCCCTTGAATTGACCCGATTCGAATCCCCGGACGCCGAGATTGCCGTGAAATGCGGCAGCGGGACCTACGTTCGGAGTCTGGCCCACGACCTGGGCAGTGCTTTGGGGTGTGGGGGCTACCTCGCGAGTTTGCGCAGGCTCTGGAGCGAGCCCTTCGGCATCGAGATGGCGCACAGCTTCGAGGCCTGCGAGGAGGCGGCTCGGGCCGGAAAAATGGACGATTTACTGATTTCCCCCGAAAAGGGTCTGGATTTGCCCGTCATTCGTCTCGCCACCCAGGGGGTACGCCGGGTGGAAAATGGGGGAGATATTTCCCCGGGGACATTGGAGCGCTCAAAGCCCGGGACCCGAGTATCGGCGCTCAATGAGGAGGGGCGAATGATCGCCGTTCTGGAACTTCGAGCCGATCGCCGCCTCTGGCCCCTGCGGGTTTTGCCCGGTTGAGGCGAGTTCTTGGGCCAAGCCGGGGCAGGGGGATTGCACTTCCCGGGGGTGTCTGCCAAACTCACGCCGATTCGGATCGAGAGGATAGTTTGTCCCACTCGCGGACGGGAGCTCAGGTTCCCCCCACTCGAACCGACCGGTAATTATTTTTGGCCCCGTCGCGGGGCCCACGGCGGGATCCGGTGCTGGTCACTCAGCCTCGGGAATGTCGCCGACGGCTCGGATCTGGGCCGGAATAAATTTTCTAACAAAATCAGAACAAGCATAAAGCCAAAGGAAAAGAAGTTGATCTCGGCTGAGACCAAGCGAAGTACCATCGACGGACACAAGCACCACGATAAGGACACCGGTTCGACCGAGGTCCAAGTGGCTCTGCTCACCGCTCGGCTCACTGAGCTGGCGGAGCATTTCAAGTACCACAAGAAGGATCATCACTCCCGTCGCGGTCTACTGAAGATCGTGAGCCAGCGGCGGCGCTTGATCGATTACCTCAAGCGAAAGGATTACGCGCGCTACCAGAAGCTCATCGAGGGCCTCGGTCTGCGGCGATAAATTGTCGGCGAGTTTTCCGATGAGGATCGGAGAACTCGAGACGACACCAGGAGTCTGTCCACCCGGGGGGTAGGACAGGCACGACCCAAAGCAACCGGCGATGCGGTGTGGACGTTTTTCGGTGGGGTGCGGGAGTTGGTCATACGCGAAGCGGCCCTAGGGCTTATTCGCGCATGAGTGATCCTGCATTCCGGCGCAAACTCTCCTCCGCGTGGCCATCCCACAAAATTCGGAATCCCATGAGAGGATTTCCGAATAGGAGAATATAAGATGCCTTATTGGTTTGAACCGACGACTGTCACGATGGACGTGGGCGGTCGAGAAATGAAGATTGAGACTGGCCGCATGGCCAAGCAGGCGGCTGGTTCCGTTCTGGTGAGCTACGGCGCGACATCCGTGCTCGTAACAGCGGTTCATTCGAAGCCGCGACCGGGGATCGACTTCTTCCCGCTGACCGTGGACTTCGTCGAGAAGTTCGCCGCTGCTGGCAAGATCCCCGGCGGTTTTTTCAAGCGTGAAGGTCGTCTCTCGGACCGCGAAGTCCTGACCTCTCGCTTTATCGACCGTTCGATTCGGCCGCTTTTTGCCGAGGGCTACAACGACGACACCCAGGTGACGGCGACTGTGCTCTCCGCGGAGGCCGACTCGTCCGCCGATATGTGTGCATTCGTGGGTGCCTCTGCGGCGCTTTCGATCTCGGATCTTCCCTTCCTTGGGCCGATCGGAGCCGTGCGAATCGCCCGAGTGGATGGGGAATTCCTCGTCAACCCCACCCCCGAGGCGCTTGAAGGCGCCGATCTCGAGTTGGTGGTGGCCGGCACGAGGGGCTCGGTGGTCATGGTCGAGGGCGGCGCCCAACAGGTGCCCGAAGGCGAAATGCTCGCGGCTATTAAATTCGCTCACGAGAGGATTCTCGAGATCATCGGGACCATCGAGGGCCTCCAGAAGCAGGTGGGCAAGGAGAAAATTGTTCCCGCCGCCGCCGCCGATCTCTCGAGCTTGGAGACTGAGATCAAGGGCAAGGCCGAGCAGCGCCTGTCCGAAGCTTTTCAGATCCAGGGCAAATTCGAGCGCAGCTCGGCGGTGAAGTCCGTGGAGAAGGAAATCCTCGCGGGTTATGTCGACGACTATGCGAACGAGAAGGTGAGCGTCGATACTCTCGCCGGCTGGGAAGATCGCCGAACGGGTCTCTCGACCTTGCGTTCCAATGTCGGGCAGATCCTGCACGATCTGGGCGGTGACCTGATGCGCGAGCGAGTACTCGCGACAGGCGAGCGGATCGACGGGCGCAAGAATACCGAGATTCGGTCGATTGCTTGCGAAGTTCGGGCCGTTCCGCGCCCGCACGGCGTGGCCCTGTTTACTCGAGGTGAAACCCAGGCCATGGTGAACTGTACCCTGGGCAGTGGCTTCGATGAGCAGACCATCGACGGTATGAACGGTCGTTTCAAGAAGACCTTCATGCTGCACTACAACTTCCCTCCCTTTTCGGTGGGCGAGGCACGTCCCTTGCGGGGGCCCGGTCGCCGGGAAGTTGGCCACGGCACTCTGGCCGAGCGGGCTGTCACTCCGGTGCTGCCCGAGCACGAGGATTTCCCGTACACGATTCGTATCGTGAGCGAGACCCTCGAGTCGAACGGTTCTTCATCGATGGCAGCGGTTTGCGGTTCGACCCTGGCCATGCTCGACGCCGGTGTGCCTCTCCAGGCCCCGGTGGCTGGCATCGCGATGGGGCTGATCACCGATGGCGAGCGCACGGTCATCCTCTCGGACATCTTGGGCGACGAGGATCACCTCGGCGACATGGACTTCAAGGTGGCGGGAACCGAGCAGGGAATCACCGCTCTCCAGATGGATATCAAGGTCACGCAGATCGATTGGGATATTCTTGAGACGGCTCTTGCTCAGGCAAGGGATGGTCGACTGCATATTCTTGGCTGCATGAAGAGCGAAACCGAAGCCGAGCTCGGAGGCCTCCTGCCTCGCCAGGAACTGCATGAGTTTGCACCGCGGCTCGAGGTTCTTTCGATCAAGCCGGACCGCATTCGGGACATCATCGGGCCAGGCGGCAAGGTGATCCGCGCAATCCAGGAAACCACTGGGGCCAAGATTGATGTTGAGGATTCGGGACGGGTTTCCGTCTTTGGTCCTGACGGAGCCTCGGTTGAGCAAGCACTGGCGATGGTCCAGGAGCTCACCCAGGAGGCGGAAATCGGGAAGGTGTATCTCGCCAAGGTCAAGCGTGTGGTGGACTTCGGCGCCTTTGCCGAAATCTTCCCCGGTACCGACGGCCTGATCCACATCAGTCATCTCGCCGAGGGGCGGGTCGACAACGTCACCGATGTCGTCTCCGAGGGAGACGAGGTCCTGGCCAAGTGCATCGATATCGATCCCGCAGGACGAATTCGGCTCTCCCGCAAGGAAGCCCTGGCAGACGCTGCGGCCGAGGCCGAGTAAGGGCGTCTCCATGAGCCAAGGCGTCCAGGTTCGGCTGCTCCGTCAGCCTGGGGCAGAAGGTCTACCGCTGCCGGAGCCCGCTACGGCGGGCTCCGCCGGCGTTGACTTGAGGGCGGCCATCCAGGCCGACATCGTGATCCGTCCCGGGGAACGCGTTTTGGTGCCCTCGGGTTTCGCGATTGAATTGCCCCCGGGCTATGAAGCCCAGGTGCGTCCTCGCAGCGGTCTCGCCCTGCGCCACGGCATTACGCTGCCCAATGCCCCTGGAACCATCGACTCCGATTATCGAGGCGAGATCAAGGTGATCCTGATGAACCTCGGCGACGGCGATTTTGTCGTGAGCCGGGGGGAGAGGATCGCTCAACTCGTTGTCGCGCCGGTGAGTTCGGTCGCTTGGACTGAGGTCGAGGCCCTGGACGAGACCGAACGCGGCGACGGAGGCTTCGGCCACACGGGTCGGTGATGCACCGCCCCTGATGGGGCGAAGAGGTCGCTTCACCGGGCATGTCTCTCGGCGCGACCGGCATGGTGTATGCTTTGGCCGTGACCGAAAATATCAGCGATTCGGAAGGGGCTCGTCCGGAGTCCAGCGGCAGCGTGCATCCCCATCCGCCGACGCCAATTCCCGAGAAGAAAACTCGGAAGCCCCCGGGCGACCTGACTTCCCGGCTTTTGACGGCCTCGGTGCTGATCCCTGGGGTGCTCTATATCATCGTGGTGGGCGGCTATCCCTACCTGGCGACCGTGCTCGTCTTTGGTTTGCTCGCCCAGCGCGAGTTCTACCAGCTGATCGAGGGAAAGGGCGCGCGGCCCCTGACCACTGTGGGGCTCTTCTTCGGGGCCGCTGTGATCAGCGTCGCTTGGCTCAGCAGCGAATACCACGCGATGCTGCTGATGACCGCCTCGTTGCTCGTGCTGATGGTGGGGCAGTTGGGCAAGGCTCGCATCCAGGAAGCCTTGGCCAGCATTTCAGGGACCTTCTTCGGCGTGTTCTACGTCGCCTGGCTTCTCTCCCACGCCGTGCTTCTGCGCTTCTTCTATCGCTCGGCAGCCGACCACTCCTCGGAGCAATCGCTTTCGGCGGTGGGACTGGATCCCAACTCGGGCATTTTTCTGACCATCTTCTGCCTGGTGGCGGTGGTCCTGTGCGATGCCGGCGCCTACTTCGCAGGGCGCGCCTGGGGGCGGCGGAAGCTCGCCCCGGATATCAGCCCCAACAAGAGCGTTGAAGGGGCCTTGGGGGGCATTGTCGCCGGGACCCTGTCGGCTCTCGCGACCAAGGCGGTCTTCGGGATCTTTTGGCCCGAGCAGTCCGCAATCCTGTCCTGGACCGCGGCTTTTGTCATGGCCGGGGTGCTCTGCGTGGTGGGCATTATCGGCGACTTGGTGGAGTCACTTCTCAAGCGCGATGCCGAGGTCAAGGATACGGGCGCGCTTCTACCCGGCATGGGGGGCGTCCTCGACCGAATCGATTCTCCCCTGCTGGCCTTCCCCGCGATGTACTACATGATGCTGGGCTACCTGTGGTTTCGTCTCCTCTGAGAGCCGACGCTGTGAGAGGCTGGGGCCGCGCCACTCGCGCTGAGCGCCTCTAGATTCCCCGGTTGTTGCGAATCCGGGAAATCGGCTCCGAAAGATCCCGTGTGAAGCTGAGCCCGCTGACCTGCTCGTAGGCACGCACGTAGCGACGGGCGGCTTCGCAGCGGGCCTCATCGCTCAACTCGGGAGGCGTTCCCTCTCCCTTGTAGCCCCTTTCGCCGAGCCAGAGACGGATATATTCCTTGTCGATGGCCCCGCATTGTTACAGGCATTTGAGCCCTCGGTCGGCCTCTGGCAAGGGCTGGGGCTCCCTTTTTTCCGAGCATTTCGACCGATCCGGGTCAAGTTTTTGGGGATCCCGGCTTGGGCATGGAGGTGGCGCGAGCGGGCGCCTCTCGGATAGACTCGGTTTTCGCGCTGTTCCGGCGGAGCCCCGCCGGATTGACCCTTGACTCATCATCCCGAGGCCCCCTTGAAGGCAGTTTTTTTGCTTCGCGTAGGTTTCTTCTGCGACGCGAGAACGTTCCAGGTTCGCCCCTGGAAAGCGAGGGCGCTGATCTCGGGAGGAGGATTCCGTTGAGCGATTCCGAGCAGGCCGTAGGGTCCAGACTTCCCATCACCCGGGAGGCCGAAAGCGAGCTGGCCCGAGAGCGGGAAGCGGATCACTTTCACGACGAGTGCGGTGTATTCGGGATCCACGGCCACGACGAGGCCGCGCATATCACGTATCTCGGCCTCTACGCGCTCCAGCACCGGGGTCAGGAGAGTTGCGGCATTGTGGCCTCCAATGGCGGAGAGCATATGGCCCACCGGGCCATGGGGCTCGTGGCCGATATCTTCGGGGCCAAGACCCTCAACCGCCTCAAGGGGCGCCACGCCATCGGGCACGTGCGCTACTCCACAGCCGGTGAGAGCCTGCTCAGGAATGCACAGCCCATCTGCGCGAATACCGACGGCGGACCCGTAGCGATCGCCCACAACGGCAACCTGGTCAATGCTCACGCGATTCGTCATGAACTGGAGGGCCGGGGGGCGATTTTCGGCTCGACCTCGGATAGCGAAGCGATTCTGCACCTTTTGGCGCGCTCGCGTGAAGAGGCCATGGAAGATCGGTTTATCGATGCGATTTCCCGGGTCAAGGGTGCCTTCAGCCTGATCCTCCTCACCGAGGATGCCATGATCGCCGCCCGGGATCCCAGCGGTTTTCGCCCTCTCAGCCTGGGTCGTCTGGATGGCGCCTGGGTGCTCGCGAGCGAGACCTGCGCCCTGGATTTGATCGGGGCAAAATTCGAGAGGGATATCGAGCCGGGTGAGGTGGTCGTGATTCGCCGGGGACGGCTCCGAAGCCTCCGGCCCATGGACCGCTCTGCCGAGGAACGCTTCTGCATCTTCGAGTACATCTATTTCGCGCGCCCTGATTCCAATTTGATGAGCCGGAATGTTTACGCCTTCCGTAAGGAACTCGGTCGAACCCTGGCGCGGGAATTTCCGGTACCGGCGGACATGGTGGTGCCCGTTCTTGATTCGGGAACGGCCGCCGCCCTGGGCTATGCCGAGGAAGAGGGCATTCCCTACGAGACGGCCCTGATCCGCAATCACTACGTGCGCCGAACGTTTATCGAGCCCGCTCAGTCCATCCGGAATTTTGGGGTGAAGGTGAAGCACAACGCCATCCGGTCCTTCCTCGAGGGCAAGCGGATCGTGTTGGTGGACGATTCCATCGTACGCGGGACTACCCTCGTCAAGATCGTCGCGATGTTGCGGACAGCGGGCGCGCGCGAGGTACACGTTCGAATTTCCTCTCCGCCGACCATCGGACCCTGCCATTACGGGATCGATACCCCGACCCAAGACGAGCTCATCGCGTGGAACCACACAAACGAAGAGATTCGCGAGATCATCGGGGCTGATTCGCTCGGCTACCTGACCCAGTCCGGCCTTCGGAATGCGGCCAAGCACGAGTTGAAGCGTGGGATCTGCGACGGTTGTTTCTCCGGCGAGTACCCGATCCCGGTGGAGAGCGAGCGAGAGGTGCCGCAACTCTCCCTCTTTAGGGCCATCGAAGACGAACCCGAAACCAGCTGACGGCCTCGCCTTCGACACCGGGTGGAGGAGCCGAAATGACGGAGGCTTTCAATGAGCGAGCGCGGAAGACTCGATCTGGATACGCTCCGGCGTAAGATCGAGGACGGCAGTATCGAAACAGTTCTCACGGTTTTCCCCGATCTCTATGGCTGCCTGATGGGGAAGAGAATCGTCGGGCGCTTTTTTCTCGAGGAAGTCGCCGACGGTGGAATGCACGCCTGCGATTACCTGTTGGCCAGCGATATCGAGATGGAGCCGACGCCCGGCTACTCGTTCACGAGTTGGGAGACCGGCTATGGAGACCTGCGGGCGGTACCCGATTGGTCCACCCTGCGAGAAGCCGCGTGGTTGGATCGGACGGCCATCGTCTTCTGCGATGCCCTTGAGGAAGAGCGGGATGTGCCCATCGCTGTGGCGCCCCGGAGTATCCTCAAGGCGCAACTCGCAAAGGCAGCCGACGCGGGAATCGTTCCGCATTTCGCCAGCGAACTCGAGTTTTTCCTCTTCAAGGAAACCTATTCCGGAGCCCGGAAAAAACACTATCAGGATCTTGAGTTAAGCCAGTCCTACAACGAGGATTACCACGTTCTCTCCGGAGCCTTCGCTGAACCGGTTATTGGCGCGATTCGCCGCCTCGTCGATGCTTCCGGTGTGCCCGTGGAGTTCAGCAAGGGAGAGGCCAGTGCCGGGCAGCACGAGATCAATCTCCGATATGCCCAGGGCGTGGAGATGGCGGATCGTCACGTCATCTACAAATTGGCGGCAAAGGAGATCGCCGCGGCTCAGGACGCGTCGTTGAGCTTTATGGCCAAATGGCACACGGATCACGCGGGCAACAGCCTGCATGTTCATATGAGTTTTACGGACCCAGAAGGTGCCTCACTTTTTTCCGGGGACGGGGAGAAGCTTCCGGGAACTGAGGCGCGGCCGACGGATACTTTTCGCCATGCCGTGGGCGGATTGCTCGAGCATGCCCGGGAACTTTCGATGCTTTTCGCGCCCAACGTGAATTCCTATAAGCGCTATATCGAAGATACCTTCGCGCCGACGCGTATCGCCTGGAGCTATGACAACCGTACGGTGGGTTTTCGGGTGGTGGGGCACGGTCCGAGTCTCCGGGTGGAATGTCGAATTCCCGGCGGCGACGCGAATCCCTACCTCGTTTACGCGGGAATGTTGGCCGCAGCTCTCGACGGGGTTGAGCGAAAAATCGATCCCGGTCCCCTTTTCGAGGGGAACGGGTACGAGGCGCAGGATCTGCCCCGGGTTCCCCATACCCTGGGCGAAGCCATCGAGGCCTTCGCGTCCAGCGCATTCATACAAGGTGCCTTCGGCGAAGAAGTGGTCGAGCATCTGGCCCATTTTGCGCGCGCCGAACTCGCGGAATACCAGCGCGTGGTGACGGATTTCGAGAGGGCTCGATTCTTTGAGCGGATCTAGCGGTGCTCGCGTTCGCGGGGTGTCCGTTCTCCTAGCCTCGGTAAGCTCGGAGGGTGTTGGGAGATCCGTCAGCATGACTATCAGGGAGAGACGGCGTTGAGTTCGCTCGAAGGAAAAGTCGCTTTTATCACCGGTGCAGGGAGTGGGATCGGTCGCCAGAGCGCGCTGTTGATGGCCGGCGCCGGTGCCCGAGTTGTTGTGTGTGAGCGTGATGAAGAGGCGGGACGGGCGACCGTCGGGATGATCGAGGAAAAGGGCGGGGCGGCCTCTATGGTCGTGGCGGATGTCTCGGACGACGGGCAGATGCGCGCAGCGATTGATTCGGCCTGCAGCGAGTACGGTGGTCTGCACGTTCTCTTTAACAATGCTGGCATCTTCCCCGACGGAGATGGTTCGCCCGTGGATACACCCCTGGATATTTGGCAGTGGGTGATCGATGTGAATCTCAAGGGTGTTTTTCTGGGATGCAAATACGGCATTCCGGCCATGCTGGAGAGCGGCGGCGGCTCGATAATCAATACGGCCTCTTTCGTGGCTGTAATGGGAGCAGCGACCTCGCAGATTGCCTACACCGCTAGCAAGGGGGGAGTGCTCGCCATGACCCGGGAAATCGCAGTGGAGTACGCGCGCCAGGGCATTCGAGCAAACGCGCTTTGCCCGGGCCCGGTGAGGACGCCTCTATTAGAAGAATTTCTCTCGGATCCTGAAGTGAAAGCTCGGCGCCTCGTTCATATTCCCATGGGGCGACTTGCCGAACCCGAGGAGATCGCCCAGGCGGTGCTCTTCCTAGCTTCTGAGGCCTCGGCGTATGTGACGGGTACGACCTTTCTTGTGGATGGTGGAATCAGCGCGTCCTATGTGACTCCGGAATAAATCCGCATATGGAGCTCACCACGCCCGAGTATCTCGTGGCCTTTGTGACCGTGGCCACGGGCGCCACTTTGCAGGGTTCGATTGGTTTTGGATTGGCACTGGTGGCGGCACCGGTTCTGGTGATGGTGGACCCCGCACTCGTTCCGGGGCCTTTGCTGATCGTGGGGCTTCCCTTCATGCTGATACTCGGCTGGAAGGAGCGCGCTTCCGTCGATTATCGGTCGATGCCGATTCCGATCATCGGCCAGGTGCTCGGGATGTTCGTCGCGCTGGTACTTCTCCATTTCAGCGATGCGAGAAGCCTCTCGGTGCTCGTTGCCTTGGTGGTGCTGCTGGGGGCCGGGCTATCCGTATCCGGCTTGAAGCCGCCTGTGAACAACCGCAGCTTTCTGCTGGGCGGAGTTCTGGCGGGATTCATGGGGATGACCTCGTCTATGCCTGGCCCCGCGCTGGCGCTGGTCTACCAGCATGTCTCCCCGGCAAGGATGCGAGGAACCTTGGCCCCGTTCTTCATCGTCGCGAGCGGAGTCGGGCTTGTGGCGCTGGTCCTGGTGGGGCAGCTGAATTGGGAGGGAGCGACCGCCGGTCTTTCCCTGGTCCCAGCCACCCTGGTCGGCTTTGCCCTCTCGCTCTGGACGGCGCCGAGGATGAAAGAATCCTTTACCCGGCCGGCAGTGCTGATTTTTGCGGTGACCGCCGCCTGCGGTCTTCTCTACCGATCGCTCTGACGCGAGGCTTGGAAGACCTTCCAGATCGCGAATCCGACCACGGCCCAAAGCACGAGGGTGGAGACGCTCTGGGGAAGGCTAGAACTTCCGGATTCGGAGGCCTCCGAGTTCGCTCGGGAAGCGCCGCCGCCTCCGGGGTAGACGAGGGCGAGGATTTGATTGCGGTATTTACTCAGGTCCGCGACCCAGGTCACGTCACCGTAGAAGCTGCTGTTCGAGGGATGATCCGATGGTGAGGCAACGCTGAAGAGAAGCCCGGCAAGGGTCCAGGGCGAGTCGGGCTCGAGGGGGTCGGACCGGGCAAAAACCGCTCCTCCGGAATCTCCTTTAGCCGCCACGGCCTCTTGGCGAGTGCCTGCGGCTGATTCGATGCGGTCGAATACGATCGGCAAGGCCATGGTTTGAACGTCTTCTTGCTCGACCAGAGTCGGCTCGCCCTCGATGATATTGGTTCCCCAGCGCTTGGTCTGGCCCGCTTTCCAGCGGAAGCCGTCGACCATCCCCTGTTCCTCGGTGGATATGCTTACGCGCTTGCTTCGGGAGGAGCCGACCGCCACCAGTAGGACCTCTTGACCGACTTTCGCCGAGGAGGTCGCAATGGAGAGCTCGGGGAGATTCGGGTCGCCGTCGATTCGGAAGAGCAGGAGGTCAGCCTGACTGCCATCGGAGTTCGTTAGCTGGGTGGGGGAACCGGCGATGGGATCGAATCGCTGTTCGCCGAAGGTCACGATGCTGGGGCCCACGTGCGCTGCGGTCAGAATCCAGCCATTTCCGAGGTAGACCACCGATGGGCTGCCCAGGTGCTGGCCTACATTATTCCAGCCGGGGTCGTCCTCGGGAGGCGCGGTGTTCCCAGAGCCGTCACCGGCATCGAGGATGAGGGCGAGCGCCGGGGCCGGGAGGCCAAGGAAGAGCGCAAGCGAGAGCACAAGAAAGAGCGCGCGCAGCAGCATGGCTCGGGTCGAAGGGTGAGGTTGGTCTTGGAGAGAGAGCATCAGTAGTGGCTTCTTCCGGTTCGTCGCTTCGGGTTTGGCGTTGCTCAGGGATCGCTCTCTATCAGAGCCCCTCGAGGAGGCTCAGCTGACCCCTGAGCTTTTCGAAAGTAGGGTGTCGGTGCGAAAATTCGCATCATCCTTGTCAGGATAGTCGAGATTGAAGTGGAGCCCACGACTTTCGAGTCGGTTCTCCGCCGATCGGATGATGAGCTCGGCCACAGTAGCGAGATTTCGAAGTTCCAGAAGCGGCGATGTGATCCGGAAATTCCAGTAGTACTGGTTGATTTCCTCTTGCAGTACGTCGATTCGATGATGGGCCCGGGCAAGACGGCCGTTGCTGCGAACGATGCCCACGTAATTCCACATGAACCTGCGGATTTCATCCCAGTTCTGGGTAATCACGACAGCCTCGTGGCTCTGGCCCACCTCTCCGTGAATCCACTCCGGGGCCTTGGTCACCGGGGGATGGTCGTCGAGGCGTTGGATGGCCTCGGTGGCCGCGGCATCGGCAAAGACAAGGGCTTCGAGGAGTGAATTCGACGCCAGACGATTTGCCCCGTGGAGCCCGGTACAGGTCACCTCACCCGCTGCAAATAGGTTGGGGATATCGGTCTCGCCATTGAGATTGGTCCTGACCCCGCCGCAACAATAATGCGCCGCCGGGACCACCGGGATCGCTTCCCTGGTCATGTCGATGCCAAAGCGCAGGCAGTGAGCATCGATGTTGGGAAAACGTCGTCGAACGAAATTGCCGTCTTGATGGGTGATGTCCAGGGTCACGAAATCTTCGCCCGAGCGCTTGAGTTCGTCATCGATCGCCCGGGCGACAATATCACGAGGGGCGAGGTCGCCCATCTCGTGAGCCTGACGCATGAATGCATCGCCTCCGCGGTTTCTGAGAATGCCCCCTTCTCCCCGGACGGCTTCGCTGATGAGAAAGGATTTCGAATTCGGGTGGTAGAGGCAGGTTGGGTGGAATTGCATGAATTCCATGTTGGCGATGGTGGCCCCCGCCCGATAGGCCATGGCCACCCCATCCCCCGACGCGATGTCCGGGTTGCTCGTATAGAGGTAGACCTTGCCTGCACCTCCAGTGGCCAGAAGCGTGACGTTGGCGAGAAAGAGATCGACCTCTCCGGTGAGCGAGTCGAGGGCGTAGGCACCGAGGCAGCGATTCGTTTCGTTGCGTTCGGCCCGGTGGGAGGTCAGAAGGTCGACGGCGGAATGGTCCTCGTAGAGGGTGATATTGGGATGATCCGAGACCCTTTGCAGCAAGGAATTCTCGATCTCCCGGCCCGTAGAATCCCGGTGGTGGAGGATACGCCGTTTCGAGTGCCCTCCCTCTCGGCCGAGGTCGTAGCCGAGGCCATCTGCCCCCGCCTGCTCGCTGCGATCGAAGTTGACTCCCCACTTGAGGAGGTCATCGATCGCCCGGGGGCCGCGTTCGATGACGAAGTGCACGACATCTTCGTCGCAGAGTCCGGCGCCGGCGTAGAGCGTGTCCTGGACGTGTGCGTCGAAACTATCCTCGGAGTTCATCACCGCAGCGATGCCGCCCTGAGCATAGTTGGTGGCGGATTCCGACGCGCGTCTCTTGGTCACGATGGCGACTCGGCCTCGGTCGGCGACGCGCAAGGCGAAGTGGAGGCCGGCGACGCCGCTTCCAATGACCAGGAAGTCAAATTTCATGGGTACTGCCATGGGGAACCCTGATTCCTTGGATGGGGGCGAGGAGCGAAAAGCTCCAGGAATGAAGAGATTTAAGCGGTCTCCGGATCTTTTCGGGAGAGGCATGGGACCCGCGGCAGTCTATCCCCACCCGCCGAGGCGATGCAAACCTTCTACCCCCGGGGTGAGCCCGCGCCGGCCTGGCGCCCGTGGCCGGGTGGAGTTCCCGGCCGGGGTCTCGCTGGGCGGACTTACCCGGACCGGGATCTGGGCCTATGATCCCGGCAGCCGAGTTTTGGGCGTTCTCCCCATCCCGCGCCAGCCTGCGGGCTTTGCCAGTGAGGGGGAGAGATTTGGAGAGGGCGAAGGGTCGCTGGGGAGCGCCTGGAGGACCCTGGGAGAAAGAATGACATCCGAGCAGGCCACCCAGTCGGGAGCCAAAGCGGAGTCCGCCGGGGCGGGGACCGAAGCGCGTTCGGCTTTCGCTGGGATCCAGGCGAGTTCCAACGAGAAATTCTGGAATTTGCCGAATACGGTCACGCTGCTCCGGATCGCAGTGGTTCCGGTTCTCTTCTTCATCCCCACGGACTGGGGGCTGACCCGGACGGGCAGTCAGGTGATGGCCTGGGCGTTCATTCTGGCGGCCCTTTCGGATATTCTCGACGGCTGGCTCGCCCGGCGCCAAGGCGGAGAGCACATGACCCGAGTGGGCAAGTTGCTGGACCCTCTTGCCGACAAGTTGCTGGTGACCACCTCGCTGATCATGTTGGTGGCTGCCGACCGAATCCCCGTGTGGGCCGTGGGAATGGTGGTGGTCATCGTGGCGCGCGAGTTGGCGGTGACAGGCCTGCGAAGTATCGCCTCCTCGGATGGGCATGTGGTCGGGGCCTCCTGGCAGGGAAAGCTGAAATCCCTGGTCCAGAATTTTTCGGTGGGAGCCCTCCTTTTTCACTATCAGACGATCGGACTCCCGGCCCACGAGATTGGGTTGACGCTCCTCGCTTTCGCGACAGTGCTCACTTTGTGGTCGGGATACGTGTATTTTGCTGATTACTTTGGGTCGAATCGACCGATACAGCCCTAAAGACTCGGGCCCCGCTCGGAGGCCGCCCCACGGCGGCTCGCTTCAAAACCCTGATTTTTAAGATGGGATCGACTCCAGGCAAGTCGCCACCAAGAGAGCGAGGACGGACGAGAATGAGCAGCAGCGCACTGCAGGAACTGGGCGCGAAAATCGACGACCGAACCGCGCGTATCGGGGTGATCGGGCTGGGTTACGTCGGGCTGCCCCTGGCGGTTGAATTGGCGGCTGCGGGCTTCGAGGTTGTGGGGTTTGATATCGACTCAGAGAAGGTCCAGGCGATCGAAGCCGGAAACTCCTATATCGGCGACGTGTCCAGCGAGGCGCTTCGTTCCGCCCGTGAGGCCAACCGGTTGCGGGCGACGACAGATTTCGATGAACTCCATGACGTCCAGATCGTCAACGTCTGCGTTCCGACGCCCCTGACCAAAACTCGCGATCCCGATGTTTCATTTATGGCGCATGCCGTGGAGGAGATTCGGAAACGACTTCATCCGGGGGAGCTCATTATCCTGGGAAGCACCACCTATCCGGGGACGACCCGGGAACTTTTCGTCCCGGTTCTCGAGGAAACCGGCCTCAAGGTTGGCAAGGATTTCTCTCTCGCTTTCGCTCCCGAGCGTATTGACCCGGGGAATACGCGATTCAAGGTCAAGAACGTCCCCAAGGTGGTGGGGGGGGAAAGCCCGATCTGTACCGAGTTGGCCTGCAAGGTTTTCGGTACGGTTTTCGAGACCACGGTTCCGGTCAGTTCGACCCAAGCGGCAGAGATGGTCAAGTTGCTCGAGAATACCTTTCGGGCGATCAATATCGGGCTTGCCAACGAAGTTGCCCTCATGTGCGAGCGCCTGGATCTTGACGTTTGGGAAGTTATCGAAGCGGCCGCTACCAAGCCCTACGGCTTCATGAAATTTCTTCCCGGGCCGGGGCTCGGGGGCCACTGCATCCCGGTGGATCCCAGTTACCTCTCGTGGCGGATGAAATCGCTCAACTTCTCCGCGCGTTTCATCGAGTTGGCAACGGAGATCAATAGTTCCATGCCGGCCCACGTCGCCGACCGGGTCGCGGATCTTCTCAACGATGCGCAACGCGCGGTGAACGGCGCAAGGGTCCTCGTGCTCGGTGTGGCCTACAAGAGCGACGTGAACGATCTCCGCGAGTCCCCCGCGCTCGATGTCATCTCTCTCCTGGCCGGGAAGGGCGCCCAGATCAGCTACCACGACCCCTTCGTGGCCGAATGCCAGATCGACGGCACCCGCTACAAAGGCGTGGAATTGAGCGACAAAGCCCTCTCCGAGAGCGATCTCGTGGTGATCCTGACCGACCACCGGGGCGTCGACTACGCGCGTGTGATCGACAGGGCTAAGCGGGTTTTCGACACCCGGAACGCAACCGCGGGTAGAGCGGATCCGGAGGGGAAGGTGGTCAAGCTTTAGTCCCCCCAGGGGGAAGGCGAGAGGCTTTTCTGCGAGCGGTTGACTCCGGGCCTCGGGTTGCTTAAACCCTTCCTCCCCAAGCGATTTTAGGCACGAGTAGCTCAGCTGGTAGAGCATAACGTTGCCAACGTTAGGGTCGCCGGTTCGAATCCGGTCTCGTGCTCCAGCAAAGAAAAATGCCCTCGGCGATCTCGCCGGGGGCATTTTTTGTTCGGCGTCCTCCGCGTGCCTTCCGGGCCCGGCTCTCGCGGGTAAACGCGCCGCCAGGGGAGAAGTTGGTGGGTGGCATGCCTCTGGCTAAGATCGATTCTATGACACGATGGAACGCCTATCTCGGTGGCGGACTGCTGACCCTTTTTCTTCTGGGGGTCGGTGTCGGCTGGTGGAGTGCGGCCCGACAGGCTTCCGAGACGGGCATGGACGGATCTCGCCTTGAAGGCCTCTCCGCCCCGGGCACAGAACTCGCACGACTGTCCCAGGAGGCGGAGGGGGCAGGCTCCCCGCCCGGCGCGGCAAATCGCGCCCTGCTCGAAGCCCTAGCAGCGAGCGACGATTCGCTTCCCCAGGCAAGCCTTCTGCGCCTAATGGCTCGTTTCAGCCCCAATCCAGAGGCCATGGTGACGATGATTATTGATTCCATGAGCGAGAAGGAGTTGGCTCTTTCCCTCGCGAGCTTCAGCCAAATTTCGCCCGAGAAGCTTCAGGAAATCTCGGACCCGAAGGCGTTCACCCGCCGGTTGGCCGAATTGGCGATGCAAGACCTCTTTAATGTGGGGGGCGATGCTCAGCCGGCTCCGCAGAACGTTCTTTTCTCGGAGACCGGAAGCGACGCCGATCTCGGTTCCCAGGTCTTCCCGATCCTTCCCGGGGAGGGGCGAATTCGGGCCACGTTCCCCATGGAGGGCTACGGGGGAGACGAGGTATTCGTCAAGTGGGTGCGCTTGGACAATCCGAAAATCATCCTGTTCAACCACTACCCCATCCGCTCCGAGGCCGAGTTCAATTACGTGTGGCTCGAGCCGAGTGAGGGTTGGGAAAAGGGCGAATATCAGGTGAATTTCTACACCGCGGATGAGTCGCTCTCGCCTCTCTCGGGAGGGCATTATCTCATCGACTAATCGACGAGAGAGCGCCTCTACGTGTTTTAAACCATGTCTTAGCGGACGCAACCGTTACAAAGACAACCCGGTGTTGCCACGTCAACATGGGGCTGCCTATCCTTGGACCGGACGCTGTTGTTCAATCAGGCGCTAACTGAGGCGGCATGGGTATCAATCCAGTTCGCAAGGCGAGACAAGAGGCCCAGGCCGGGAAAGATGTCGGGTTCGGTGAGCGTCTGACCGACATAGCCTCTTGGCCTGCGGCGCATAAGAGCCTGCTGGTTTCTGTAGCGGTTCTTGGACTCTGCCTCTACGCCACCGGCCTCCTCTACGTTGCTCGATTCAACCCCGAGCGATTTCCTTTCATCGATCCCTGGGTGCTTGGGTACCAGATCGATTTCTCGTTTCTGACCATCGGGTGCTGGGTTCTACTCGGCGTTGTGTCGTTCGCCGTGCCGGCCCGCCGTTCGAACTCGGCGTTCTTCGAGCATGCTCCGATCCAACTCTTCGCCATCAGCAATGTGTTATTCGCCTATCTCTACGGATTTTTCACGGATCCCTACGGCTTCGTCACGCTGATCGGAGGGATGCTGGTCGGCATTCCGCTCTTTGGGACGGTTCCGACCCGGCTCGGGCTGGTCAGCTGGCTTTTGATATTCACGACCCTGAGCCTCCTGGAGCAAGTGGGAGTAATTCCCTACGCGCCGATCTTGAGAAATTGGCCGGTATTGGACGGCTCCCTGTCGATTTTTTGGGCGCTGGGAATGGGGTCGGTCAACGTGATCGGTGGACTCCTGTGTGCCTTTTTCGGTTTCTTCCTGCTTTCGAGGATGAGTAAGCACGATCAGCTTCTCAAAGAAAACCAGGGCAAGCTGCTGAGCACGGTGAACACGCTCAGTGAGACAACATCGGATCTCGAGGAATCGCGTCGGGAACTCGAGTTGCGGGTCGATGAGCGAACCCTGGAACTCAAGGTGGCGAATCGGAACCTTGAATTCGAGATCGAAGCACGCGAGAGGGCAGCGATTGAGCTGACCAGCATTCGAGCCGCGATGGAAGCGGCGATCGAAGGCGTCGCCCGGGTTGGGGCGGATGGCCATATCGAGAGCGTGAACGCCGCTTTCATTGAGATGCACGGCGCGAGGGCTGACGAAATGATCGGGTCGTCAGCGAACGCATGGATCGCGGCGTCAGATAGGCCGGAAATGGTGCGGGCCGTTCTTAATATCGCGGATGGCGGGAAGGCGGAGAATAGTGTTGCTGGGTTGCGTTCCGATGCTTCGGATTTCCCTCAATTCATAGCCGCCGTGAAGGTCCCCGGCGGAGAGCCAGGCCAGCACTATCGGTTCGCTCGAGACGTCACCCGCCAGAGCGAACTCTCCGCCCAGCTGAATCAGGCGACGAAGATGGAGGCGATCGGACATCTTGCCGGGGGCATTGCCCACGATTTTAATAATCTGCTGATGGCGATTCTGACCGCCAGCGAGCACCTCCAGGATTTCTTCCGCAATTCCGGTCCGGATGACGAAGAATTGGAGATGGCGGACATGATCACCATGGCGGCGACGCGGGCTGCCGCGCTGACCAGCCAGTTGCTCGATTTCGCCCATGCAAGGCCGTCGGCGACCACTACCTTCGATGTCAATGAGAGTTTCAGGAATATGTTTGAACTTCTGAGACCCGCCCTCGACGAATCGATTCAGGTCTGTCCGGATTTTTATGAGTATGAACTCTTCACCGAGGGCGACGCTGCTCGTTTCGACAGTGGGCTACTCAACGTGGCGCTCAACGCCCGTGATGCCATGCCCGGCGGAGGCACGCTGACGGTGCGGAGCGCGGCGGTAGAAATCGATCCGAGTCATTCGCGCTTCGCCAATTTTAGCCCAACCACTACGAGCCAAGCGCGAATCGACTTGATCGATGATGGCTGCGGTATGGAACCGTCTACGATGGAGAGGGTCTTTGACCCCTTCTTCACGACCAAGCCGGCTGGAAAGGGGACGGGTCTGGGTCTCTCTGTCTTCAGTGTCTACCTGCGCGAGATCGGTGGAGCCATGACCATGGAGAGCGCCCTGGGCGAGGGAACGACGTGCTCTATTTATGTTCCCCTTTGCCCGGAACGGCCGACCAGCGTGGAAGACTCACCTCCAACCATCGATGGCCGAGGAAGCGAGACGATTCTCCTGGTCGAGGACGAGGACATGGTCGCGGTAGCCACGAGTCGGCTGCTGGTACAGCGCGGTTATGGCGTTGTTCGGTGCGCCAACGGCCTCGAGGCCCTCTCGATCTTTCGCGAGCGCGGAGAAGATTTTGACGTGGTCCTGCTTGATTATCGGATGCCGGTCATGGGCGGCGCTGAAGCCCTGGAGGGTTTGAAGAAAATGTCGCCCCGGATTCCTGTGGTGCTGATGAGTGGGAACCTCTCGCCTGCCGAATTGCGGAGTTTGGAAGACCATGGATTGGACGGAGTGATCGGGAAACCCTGCTCCGGCGATGCCCTGGCGGCAAAGATCCGAGAAACGGTGGACCTAGCGGCCTGCCGGAGATGAATTGCCCCCCGGTCCAAGTAAAACATCGGAAATAAGTTTCGATTTCACTTGGCGCAGCGGGCCGGTTTTGCGAAATTCCGGCTCGCGTTCCCCCTGAATGAAAACGGAGTTTAGATGTCTCGATCCACGGTTCTGCTCACGGGTGCTTCCGGGAGCATGGGGCACGAAGCCTTTCTCGAATTGCGCCGGCGCAGCGATGCTCACGCGACTCGGTTGCTGCTTCGCCCATCGAAAGTCAACAAGAAGATGTTCGCACCCTATGAGGGCGAAAGCTGGCTGGAGATCGTCTGGGGCGATTTGACGAATCCCGGCGATGTGGACCGAGCCGTCGACGGAGTGGATTGTGTATTGCATCCGGCGGCGATGATTTCTCCTGCCGCCGATCGCAATCCGGCGCTCGCCCAGGCGATCAATGTTGGCGGTACGCGCAATCTGGTCGATTCAATCCTGCGTCAGCCTGACGGGGCGGAACGGATCCGTTTGGTGGGTGTGGGGTCCGTGGCTCAATACGGCGATCGTCTCCCACCCAACGAAATGATTCGGGTGGGTGATCCCCTGATTCCCAGCGTCCATGACTACTACGCGCTTACGAAGTGTGCAGCCGAGCGCTTGATTGCAGATTCCGGAATAAAAAACTGGGCGAGTCTTCGCCAGACGTTCATCGTTCCTCCACAACTCTTGGGGTTGCTCGATCCGATTCTCTTCCATCAGCCCCTCAATCAGCATATTGAACTGATTACGAGTCGGGATGCGGGATACGGATTGGTTCAGTGCCTGGGAACCTCGGATGATTTCTGGGGACGGATCTACAATATGTCCGGGGGGCCCAGTTGCCGGGTGGTATACGAGGATTTTCTCGCCGATCAATTCGCCGCCGTGGGGCTTGGCGATTACCGGAAAATCTTCGATCGGAATTGGTTCGCGTTGAAAAATTTCCACTGCGGCTATTTTGCGGACAGTGAAGACCTCAATCATCATCTCGGCCATTTTCGAGACACCCTCGACGACTGCTACGCGATGGTGGCGGAGGGGCTGGCGACCTGGATGAAATGGGGGGCACGAATGGCCCCGGCCCCGCTTCTCAAGGTTCTCGCGCGCCGATGGGCAGAGCCCCTGCAATGGATCGATGAAGACAACACGGCCTATATCGAAGCCTTTTTCGGCTCAAAGGAGGCCTGGGCGGCCATTCCGGGCTGGCAAGAACTGGGGGCAGGGCAGGCCATGAAGGAAATCCGATGAGCGAGTCGACGATGGGGATCCAGGACCTAACGGCCTACGCAGAATCCCGGGGGGGGCGATTGCTCTCGCTCGACTTCGAGGGGATGAGGACAGGGCATCGCTGGGCGTGCGCCGTAGGGCACGAGTTCGAAGCGAGCCCCTGGATCCTGATCCACGGGGGCTATTGGTGCTCCGAATGCTTCCCGTCGGCAGAGGGTGGCGGGGGTTGGGACTGGGACAAACAGTCCGAAATCGATCCGCTGGTGGCCCGCTTCTACCGAAAATAGTGCGCTCTAGGGCGTCAGGGGGCTTCTCGCGGTCCTTCTCGCCGCGTACCCTGGCGGCGATCCTTGAGGCGGTTAGCCTCACATTTCTGTGTTTTTCTTTTTCGTAGATCGTCGCCCATCGGTTCTGGGGCTCGGGTTCGAATCCGCGCCCAATTTTGATCTCGGTATTGCAGGGTGTGCGGGCGAGCGGCGAGGATGCGTTCGGAGCGGCTGGACCGCTGTCGGCTGTTCAAATTCTCCCAAGCGGAGTTCGGTCCGACTTGTGACGGCTCCGGGGTTCTGGAAAGGCGCTCTCTTGCTGCCCTGGTTTGTCCCTCGTAGCTGGGTCGGGCATTTCAAAGCCTCGACCGGATTGCGGCTCCCTTGGTTAGGGCCGCTCGGGGCCGAGGGCTGAGCACCATGCCGATGCCTCGACCCGTTTCTCCGGGCAGGGTGTATTGGCTTTTCGCTACGGCGATTTTTTTAGCGGCCTTCCTCACTTTTCTGATCCAGCCCATGGTGGGGAAGCGGATACTCCCGTGGTTTGGGGGCGCTCCTGCGGTTTGGACTCTCTGCCTCGTTTTCTATCAGACCGCTCTTTTCTTTGGCTACGCGTACGCCTACCTGTTACTCCGCTTCGTGCGCCCCTCACTTCAGCTCGTGGTTCACTCGGCCGTGTTTGGAATGGCGCTTGTCCTCATGCCCGCGCTCCCCGGCGAAGACTGGCGACCCGTTGGGCAGGTCGATGAGACCGTGCATATCCTCACGACCTTAGTGGCCAATGTGGCGCTCCCCTTCATGGCGCTGACGTCTACGGGTCCTCTGGTCCAGGCCTGGTTTGCTCGGTCTTACCCGAGTTCTTCGCCCTATCCCCTTTATGCCATCTCGAATTTGGGCTCCTTGCTCGCGCTGCTCGCCTATCCCGCTTTACTCGAGCCTGCCTTCTCGCTTTCCTCTACGGCCGTTCTCTGGTCTTGGGCCTTTGTCCCCGCGGTCCTGACGATTTTGGGATGCGGGCTGATCTCGTTTCGCATCCCTGAAGTCGAACTATCCCCGGCTGTCGACGGGAACGAGAGGTCGGGTGGGGCGGATATGATTTCGGCCGGGGGCCCGAATGGCGGTTCGGGCTCGATTGACGTGAGTCTCTGGCTGCTGCTTCCCGCAGCAGCCGTGCTCATGCTCGTTGGGGTGACCAATAAGCTTTGTCTCGACGTCGCGAGCGTCCCCTTTCTCTGGGTCCTTCCTCTGACGGTCTACCTCCTGACCTTTGTCTTCTGCTTCTGGTCGGAGCGGGCCTATTTTCGGCCCCCTTGGCTGCTCGGTCTCTTGGTTTCTCTCTGGTTTACCTTTGCGGCAGAATTCTGGGCGCCCCTGATCAGTCCTCGGTCCCAGTTGCTCCTCTTCTCGGTCTATTGTCAGATTCCGGCCTACTGTCTGCTGCTCTTGTCCGCCTGCATGATGATGCACGGAGAGCTCTATCGATTGCGCCCGCCCGCGACTTCCCTGGCTGGCTTCTACCTCTGTATCTCGGGGGGAGGCGCAGTCGGAGGCATACTCGCCGGGGTGTTGGTTCCACTCGTCTTCTCCGACTTCTTCGAGTTTGATCTGGCGCTCGGTTTGGTGATTATGCTCTTCCTTCTCGTCTGTGCCCGGGATCCGTCCAGCACGCTGTGTTTCCGGCTTCCTCTGTGGCGTTGGTGGTTGGTCGGCCCGCTGACCCTCCTCTTATTTGTCACGTCCGCTTCTTTCCGGCTTCGTGAAAACCCCTATCTCCGACACCAGGAGAGGGGCTTCTTCGGAGTTCTGAAGGTCGTTCAGATCGGTGACGACTCGACGGGGCAGCGGCAGTTGATGCATGGCAGCACGATTCATGGCGTCCAGTTTCTCGATCGTGAGAGCGCGAGAATGCCGACCTCATATTTCGGAGTGGCGACCGGCGTGGGCTTGGTGTTGGGTGCGCTCCAGAATGCCGAAGCCCACCGGGTGGGGATCATCGGTCTCGGAATAGGGACTTTGGCGGCCTACGGAGGAGATGGGGATCTCTTTCGGTTCTACGAAATCGATCCCGGCGTGGTTCGGATCGCCCGTGACTCGGGTGATT
The DNA here is from genome assembly GCA_029243605.1 of Myxococcota bacterium. Taxonomy (GTDB): domain Bacteria; phylum Myxococcota_A; class UBA9160; order UBA9160; family UBA4427; genus JAZXM01. Next base: position 57,289 of record JAQWRT010000077.1, on the reverse strand, counting down.
TTCGCTATCTCCAGGAAAGCGAAGCGGATATCGAAGTCGTTCTCGGGGATGCTCGGCTCGCCCTCGAGGGCGAACAGGAGTTGGGAAATTCCCAGGATTTCGATGTGTTGGTCGTGGACGCCTTCAACAGCGACAGTATCCCGGTGCACCTCCTGACCGAGGAGGCCTTTCGTTATTATCGGGCGGCTCTGGCTGAGGACGGACTGCTGACCGTCCATGTCTCGAGCCGCCACTTTGACTTCGTTGACTTGATTTCGCGGGTAGGCTTCGAGGTTGGTTTGAAGAGCCTTCGAATCTCCACTCAGAACGTTCCGGGTTATTTCAGCCTTAAGGCGAACTGGGTCATCCTTGCGGAAGATGCTTCGCGTTTGGACGAGATACAGCGAGGCATCGCCCATCGTCATCGTGTCCTCGGGCTGAATCCGGGCGCTCTTGAGATGGTCCGGGTCGGACCTGGAGAGGTTCACCACGTTCCGGTTTGGACCGACGACTACAGCAACCTCTTCTCCTTCTTGAAACTCGACCCCGGCCGCTAACCCTCGACGAATAGTCGTTTTCCCAAGGGCACCTGTCCATTGAGAACGCGTCGGGTGCATCGGCCGACGCCAAGGTCTGGGGTCAAATCTCCTGATTAGTGGCTAGACTCCCAGATTAAATATTCGCCGGGGAAGCGGAAGAGGGGCTTCGGAAAAGTTCGAAGCTGCACCGAATCCCGCAATGATCAGGAGAAAATTTTGTCCCCGCATCCGCTCCGAGCCAGCGCCGCCCTGGTCGGTATCGGCGAAACCGATTACGTGCGTGGAGCGGACGAGACACCCGTCCAGCTGATGCTGCGGGCCTCAGTCGCGGCCATCGAGGATGCGGGACTCGAGGTCGAAGAGATCGACGGCATTATTCCTCCCCCCGGCTATACCTCGGCCGAGGAGTTGGCCGCGAACCTGGGAGTCGAGGATCTCCACTACGCCGCCACTGTGCACCTGGGCGGAGCAAGTCCCACAGCTTCGCTCCAGAGCGCAGCCATGGCGATTCACTCGGGCGTGGCGAAGAACGTGCTTGTGGTGGTGGGTTGGAACGGCTTTTCGGCTTTTCGCCCGCGACCCGGGTTGAAACCGCCGCGGTTCGGATTGGATCCGGGTTCGGTGGGGAATGTCACCATGGATTACTACCTCCCCTATGGCGCGCGAACCGCCGCCCAGTTCTACTCGTTTATCCTCATGCGCTACAAGCAGCTCTACGGAATATCAGACGAGGCAGCGGCGGAGGTGGCCCTGGCGTGCCGAGCCCACGCTCAGCTGAACGAGAAGGCCCTGATGCGGGGTCGCCCCATGGACCTTGAGGACTATCTGGCCTCTCCTTGGGTGGCCGAGCCCCTGCGTAAATTCGATTGCTGTGTCGAAACCGATTGTGCGGCGGCGGTGGTGATGACTTCGGCGGAGCGTGCGCCCGATCGGCCCCATACGCCGGTGTTCTACCTCGGCGGCGCCGAGGGACACCCCTATCCCGCCGACGATATCACCAACCGTCCTGACCCCTTCAAGGTCGGGCTCTGCCACGCGGCTCCCCGGGCCTTGGCCATGGCCGGGGTAGAGGTCGGCGACATGGACTTCCTCCAGATATACGACTGTTTTACCTATGTGGTCTTGTTGCAACTCGAAGCCCTGGGACTCTGCGACCGGGGGGAAGCCGGGGATTTCGTCCAGGGCGGCCGAATCCGTCTGGGGGGGGAAATGCCCGTGAATACCCATGGCGGTTTGCTCTCCCAGGGACATATGTGGGGGATGAATCATGTGGTTGAGGCCACCCGGCAACTGCGTCACGCCGCCGGCGCCGCCCAGGTCGAAGGTGCGGAGTTGGGTCTGGTCACGGGTTGGGGAGATTTCGGGGATGGCAGTATCGCGATCCTGGGTCGGGGGAATTGAGATGACCGGTTCTGCATCAGCTCAGAAAACGGAGACCTACGAATGAGTGCCCCGGCAAAATTTGTCCCCGACCCCGATGGCCGAAACGCGGATTTTTATCGGCACCTCGCCAGTGGGACGCTGCACCTGCAACGTTGTGAAGGGTGCTCACAAGTCTTCCATCCGCCTCGTTTTCGCTGCGCTCGGTGCGGCTCGGATGCGCTGGTCTTCAACCCCTCCCTCGGCAAGGGACGAATGTTTTCCTGGACGGTGACCCACCGTCCGGTCGATCCGGGTTGGGCCTCCGAAGAACTGCCCTACGCGACGGTGGTCATCGAGATGGAAGAGGGGATTCGCCTGGTGGGCGGCTGGCGGGGAAGTCTCGAGGAGATTTGCCTCGATCTGCCCGTTCGTACCGAAGTTGAACCCGGGAACGAGAGTTTCGGACTTCTCTATTTCGCCCCTGCCGAGCAAGGAGACTAAGCGTGGAGTTCAGATGGGAGGACGAGTACGTCGAATTTCGCCAGGCCTTGCGAGAATTCATCGCCGAGCGGCGCACGCCGGAACTCCTCGAGGAATACGCCCGAACCTATGGCGGCGGCGGCGAGTTGATCCGCGCCTTCCACGAAGCCATCCACGAGCGCGGCTGGATGCGGATGTGCTGGCCCAAGGAATACGGGGGCGAGGGCCGGAATATGCTCTATCAGTACATATTCGTCGAGGAGATGGAGTACTGGGGCATGCCCTACGGAAATCTCACCTTTACCTCGATTGCCCCCTCGATCCTCGCCTTCGGGAGCGAGGAGCAGAAGCGCGCCTTCCTGCCCGGTATCTATCGCGGGGAGTATTGTTTTGCACTCGGCTATAGCGAGCCCAACGCGGGCACCGACCTCGCTTCCCTGCGGACCCGGGCTGAGCTCGATGGCGACGAGTGGGTGATCAACGGCCAGAAGATCTGGACCTCCCTGGCCGATGTTTCGACCCATCTCTGGTTGGCTGTGCGCACGGATCCCGACGCAAAAAAACACGCGGGTATCTCCATCATGATCGTCCCCACCGAGACCGAGGGCATCACGATCCGCCCGTTACAGACGCTCTATGGCGGTCATACCACCGAAACCTTTTACGACAACGTGCGCGTTCCCGTGGACAGCGTCGTGGGCGGAGTCAATCAGGGCTGGCCCATCGTCATGCACGCCCTCAACCACGAGCGGGTTGGGCTCGCCGCCACCGGGGCCCTGGCGCGGATCTACGACCAGTTGGTAGGCCACCTCGCTGAGTCGTGTCCCGATAAGCTTGCCGACCCGGTGGTCCGCCGTCGGCTGGCCGAATTACAACTCGATCTTCGGGAGCACCGCGCCCTAGCGCTCCAGAATGCTTGGATCATTTCCCAGGGCGGGACGCCCATCGCCCAAGCGTCCATGGCGAAGGTCTCGGGGACCGAGTTGCGAACTCGGTTGGCGAGCGCCGCGATGGATCTCCTGGGACGTTACGGGGGGCTGAGCGCCGAATCTGGCGAGCACGCACCCTTCGCTGGGCGCGCAGAATTTAATTTTAGGCTCTCGCCGATCTTTCGGTTCGGGGGCGGCACCAACGAAGTCATGCGCGACATCATCGCAGCTGCGGGCCTCGGGCTGGCTCGTTAGGGAGAGCGGGAATGAATCTCGATTTCAGCGAAACCCAGCAACTCCTCAAGGAAACCGTTTCGGGCTTTCTCGAAACCGGAGCGCCCTACGATCGCACTCGAAAGCTCGAGGTCGAGCAGGGCTGGGACGCCGAGCTCTGGCAGCGCGTCTGCGAGCAGGGTTTTCTCGGCCTGGCCTTCGACGAAAGCCTTGGCGGGGGAGGGGGGAACCTCCTCGAACTCGGCCTTCTCGTCGAGGAATTTGCCCGGCGGGCGGTGATGGTGCCGATTCTTGAGGTGGCGGTGGCGGGCCGGGCTCTTCAGGCGGATCCGGCTCTGGCCGGCGAATGGGTGCCCCGGATTCTCTCGGGCCAGACGCGGCCGGTGCCGGCGATCCTCGAGTCGGCCGATCGTTTCGGAGCGTTGACCCTCGCAGTCGATTCGGGTGGGCGGCTCTCTGGGACGAAATATTTCGTGGACTACGGACAGCACGCGACCCATCACCTCGTCGCCGCCTTGGCGGGCGACAAGCCGGGCTTCTTCTTGGTGGACGCGGGTTCGGACGGCGTGGAGTGCGAACCCCTGCTCTCCATCGGGCGTACCCCGGTGGCCGTGGTCCGTTATTCATCCGCATCGGCCCAGCGCGTGGGGGGCGCGGGGGAGGTCTCCGGAGCCGTTGTTCTCGCTCGGGCCCTGGCCGCCCTGCAATGCGTGGGATCCATGCAGACCTCTCTCGATATGACCGTTGCCTATGCGAATACCCGGGAGCAATTCGGTCAGCCCATCGGACGCTTTCAGGCGGTTCGCCATCATTGCGCCAATATGGCGAGCCGAGTGGCGAGCGCCCGGCTTCTCGCCCTTGAGGCGCTATCGGCTCTGGATCGCGGTGAGGATGCCGGGGTCCGGGTGGCGGCGGCCAAGGCGGCGGCTTCGCGCTCGGCGCCCGAGGTCCTGATGCTCGGCCACCAAGTACACGGCGGGAACGGGGTGATCGAGGAAAACGATCTCTATTTCTTTACGCTGCGGGGCAAGGAGCGCTCGCTCGCCTGGGGGAGCGTCGAGGAATGTCTCGCAGTGATGGCCGAGGACATTCCCCGGGAAGTGGAGTGGTTTTGATGCCCCGGGCTCTTCGCGGCCGAGGGAAAGGTTTCCTCAGCTGAGAACCTCGTCGAGGACGAGCTGGATATAGTCGGCCTCGCTGAGTCCGAGTACCTCGCGCACGATCTCCTCATTATGCTCGCCCCACATCGGGGCCCGAGGGATCTGGTGCTCGACCCCGGCGAAGCGAATCGCTTCGCGGTCGACGGGGAAATCGAGATCCGGCGCCAGGGGGTGCTGAATCCGCTGGTAATGCGCGCGGAGTTGGGGATCGCGTTCGTAGGTATCCCGAAGGTTCTCCACCGGCGCCCCGGCGATCCCCGCGGCCTGAAGCCTTTCCGCCAGGGCGAAGCGATCGTTCTCCGCGGTCCAGTTCGCGATCAGCGCATCGAGGGCGTCCTCGTTCTCCTTGCGGGCGCGGTGCTGGGCGAAGCGCGGGTCGTCGGCGAGTTCGGCCCGGTTCATGGCGCGGCAGAGCGCGCGCCACTCTTCGTCGCCTTCAATAGCCAGGGCGATCCACTCGTCCTCTCCCCGGGTGGGGAAGAGACCGTGGGGGGCGTAGGCGGGGTCGCGATTGGACGAGCGTTGGGGCGCCTCCCGGGTATGGGCGTATTGCATCCACTCGGGGCCGACCAGGGAAAGCGTGCCCGAGAGTTGAGAAAGGTCCATGGCTCGGGCCTCCCCGGTCTGGTCGCGAAGGCGCAGGGCGGCCATGGTGCAGGTGGCCAGAAGGTAGGGGGAGGTGAAGTCGGGATAGGCGACGCCGTAGCCCCGGGGACGTTGGTGGGGGAAGCCCATGAGCATATTGAGCCCCGCGGCCCCCATGACGGCGTTGCCCGTGGTCGGCCGCTGGCTCCAGGGACCCTCGGCATGGGTGCCGGGCAGGTTGAGCAGCACGATGTCGGATTTTCGCGCGCGCAGGGTTTCGAAACCCAGGCCCATACGCTCCAGGGCGCCGGGCCGAAAATTATTGGTGACCACGTCGGCCTGGGCGACCAGATCGAGGATGATCTCTCGGCCTCGAGGCGAGCTGAGGTCCAGAGTCAGCGAGCGCTTGCCCGCGTTGGCGCTGTTGAAGAGCCCGCCCAGGTCCGGGTGGGGCTCCCCGTCCGGCCCCGATTGTTTGCGCATGCCGTCGATACGGCGACTCGATTCGACCCGGATCACGTCGGCCCCGAAATTGGCGAGCAGTCGGGTGCCCAGGGGACCGGCGAGAACCCAGCAGAAGTCCACCACCCGGATGCCGTCCAGGGCTTTGTAGGGATCGAGGGCGGGGGTGGGGGCCGCCGGTGCGGGGGCCTTGGCCCGGAGGTTCTTGAGGATCGGCACGTTGTCGGCGCCCAGTGTCGGTGCCGAGCGAAGCGCAATGGACCCGGTCACTGAATCCACCGGGCTGCGGGTAAAGCTGAAGCTTTCCCCGAGAGGCGCGTGCTTTACGTCGACGAATTGCTGGTTCCCGCTGAACTGAGGGTGGTGCTCCATGCTGGGGAAATCCATGATGGGCAGGCAGATCGTCTCGGCCTCGGCGGCGCGGTCGGCAAACGCGTCCCGGTCGTAGCGCTCGGCGAGTTCGCGCAAAACCTGGGCGACGGGGTTGCCCTCTCGGGGCGCATAGATTTCGGCCCAATGGTCGTCATCCGGTGAGAGTTGGGTGGGGGTCTTGGCCTCGATCACCCAGTCCCGGAATTTCGCGAAGCTCACCGGGCGAACGAGCAGGCCCACCCACCCCCCGTCCCGGCATTGCAGGGCGTTGGAGAGGCCAGGTCGTCCTGGGATTCGGCCGAACCACGACCAGAAGGTCGGGGTGGCGGACTGGATCGCCGCCATGCTGGCGGCCTCCTGGAGCGCGACCTCGAGGTGGGCACCGGGGGCGCCCGTCCCCCGCTTTTCCCGGGCGGTCAACGCCGCCATGATCCCGGTGGCGGCGGCCAGGCTGGCCATGGAATAGGCCGGGCGTCCGCTGCCATGCCAGGGCGGCCCCCGACGCTCGCCGCAGAGCCAGAGCAGGCCGCTGGCGGCCTCGGCCACCAGGTCATTGGCCCGCCAATCCCGCCACTCGCCCTCAGGACCGAAGGGGGTGATCGAGGCGTGGATCAGGCCGGGGTTGAGGGCCCGGAGAGCTTCGGGAGCCAGGCCCCGAGCCCCTCGTTGGGCGACCGGTGCGGTTTCGATCAGCACGTCCGCGCTGGCCACCAGGCGGGAAAAAGCGTCTTGGTCTTCGGCCCGGGCGGGGTCCAGGGCCACGGACCTCTTGTTGGCGTTGAAGTAGAGATGCGCATACGCGCGCTCGGGGTGGGGCCCCTCGCCGGCGAAGGGGCCGCGATGCCGGATCGGCGCGCCCATTCCAGGCTCGACGAGAATAACCTCGGCGCCTAGGTCCGCGAGCAGGCGGCCGGCGAAGGCAGCCGATGCGTCGGCGAGATCGAGCACCCGGATGCCGGAGAGGGCGCCGGCTTTCACCCCGGGCCGCCACCGGCCAGGGGAAGGATCATCTTCCCCCGCAGCAGAGTGCGCTCTTCACCCTCGACGCTGAGTTCGCAAACGATCTGATCCCCGGTCACCTCGACGACCCGGGCGGAGGGCACGATATGGCTATCGGCGTAGGTCTGCCCGACCCAGCGAACGTCGAAATGGGCCCCGTGCAAGAGGCACTCGGGCCCCCACGCCTCCATGAGTCGTGTCTGGAGGAAGGAGAGGACATGGGCACCCCCGGCGATGGGAGCCGACAGGCCCTCGCGTTCGGCTACTGCGGGATCGGTATGGATGGGGTTGTCGTCGCGTCCGGCATCGCGCTGCTGCATCATCGCCAGGGTGACTCGGGCGCGCTCACCGGTGATCACGTCCCCGGGCCGAGTCTCGGCCAGTCGATGGAGGCAGGGGTTTTGGGCCGCCGCGGAGATGTCCGGGCCGGGGCGCGCATGGTCGTGTTCGGCGACGCCGTGGTAGGCGTCTTCGAGCCCGGGCTCGCGCCGATAGGAGAGCAGTCCGGTGGTACAACTCGAGACCAGGAGTCGGCCGTCCTCGCCGACGGTGGTCGACCGGGTGACGCCGTAGCGCCGCCCCTTGCGCGAGAAGCGTCCGATGGCTTCCCCCGTCACCCGCACGGGTTCATCGATGCGCATGGGGGCGTGGAAGGTGACCTGTTCGCGGACCCAGACCCCGCCTTCGATGGCGCCCCGGATCTTTTTTCCTTCGCTGCGGGGTCGCCGAGGTTGGCGCGCCAAGAGGTGAAGCGTCATGGCGGTGACGACGTCCGGGGGAACCAAGCCGAGGGCAACCAGAGCCTCCACCCCCCCGGCGTGGGGCCCGAGGCCGAGGATCGAGCCCTCGCAGACCCCGTCCGGAAGCGGGCCTTCGATGGCGGTCAATTCTTGGGGCAGGGGAGGGCCACCGGGCATGGGAGGAGCCTATCCCAGAGTGGGGTGCTTTGCGCTGGGATGCCTGCCCATTCCGGGTGGGATCCACTAGGGTTCCCGGCCAGACGAAGAGCCGCCGGCTCCAGGCTCCAGAGGAGATTCAGCCATGTCCGAAACGAACGCCCCCGAGCGCCACCTCCTAGTCGAGGAGGAGGACGGCGTCATGACCCTGGTCATGAACCGCCCCGAGGCGCGCAACGCCCTGAGCCCCCAGATGTTGGTTCAACTCTGCGAAGCCTGGCATGAATTTCGCGATCGTGACGACCTGCGGGTGGCGATCTTGACGGGCGCCGGGGAGACCGATTTTTGCGCGGGGGGAGACCTCAAGCTCACCATGCCCCTGATGACCGGGGCGCGAAAACCCGAGGATAAATGGGATCATCAGATCCTCGAAAATCCGGGTCAGTTCACCGACGCCATTCTTCGTGGCTTCGAACTCTACAAGCCGGTGATTGCCGCGGTGAATGGGAACGCCTTGGGCGGTGGCACGGAGATGACCAACGCCTGCGATTTGCGGGTGGCCTCGGAGCACGCGGTTTTCGGAACCCCCGAGGCCCGGGTCGGTCTGCTCCCCGGCGGCGGTTCGATCAGCCGTTTGCCTCGGCAGATCCCCTGGGCGAAGGCCATGGAAATGCTCTTGATCGGCGATCATTGGAGCGCCCAGGCCGCCCTGGAAATGGGCTTGCTCAATTATGTGGTCCCCCATGCACAGCTCTTGGCCAAGGCCCACGAACTCGCGGATAAGCTGGCGCGCAATGGGCCGCTGGCGGTTCGCAAAATCAAGGAGGGCGTGATGCGAGGCAGCGGCTTGAGTCTCCCCGAAGCCTTGAAGATCGAGGACGAGGTATCCGCTGCGGTGATGATGTCGAAGGATGCTCGGGAGGGACCGCGCGCCTTCAAGGAAAAACGCGCTCCGCGCTTTACGGGGGAGTAGCGCATGCGTCGCGGCTGGGGTCGCTGGCGGGGCTACATGGACGAACTCGAGGTGGTCATGCGCCAGGCCGCCGAACGACTCGAGGAGGCCGAGCGACTGATCGCCGAGGCCTGGGAGCGCGGCCTGTGGCATAAGCGCCAGCGCGAGAGCGTCGAAACCGAAATTGTGCGCCGGGCACTGGATATGCCCTTCATCGGAGGGCTGATCGCGCGAGCTCGCCAGTTGGAGGAGAACGAACGTCTCGAGCCGCCGGATTTTATCGGTCGGCCCTGGCAGGAGGGCGAGGAGACCGCCGAGTTGACCCCGGGCCTCCGTTTCCCCGAGCGACCGGAACTCGAGGCGGTGGGGCCGGTGGAGGGGACCGCCGCGCCGGCCCGGCTGAGGGCCGCCGAGCGGGCGCTCAGCGAGCGCAGTCGGTCCATGGTGGTTCTCCTCGATGATTTGGTCAATCCGCGCAACGCGTCCGCGGTGCTGCGCACCAGCGAGGCCTTGGGGGTGCAGGAGATTCATATCGTTCAGCAGGAGGGGCGAGCGGATCTTGAGCGCACGGTGACCATGCTCGCCGAGCGTTGGCTCGATCTCTTCTGGTACCGGGATATCGAAGCAGCGATCGCGGCTCTGCGCGGGCGGGGTTACCGGATCCTGGTGAGCGACTACTCGTCCGGGGCCGAATCCCTGGAGGCTGCCCCTCTGGCAGAACGGGTCGCCGTGGCCTTCGGCAGCGAGCAGCGTGGGGTCAGCCCGGCTCTGCGCGCCGCTGCCGATGGGTTCTTCTTTCTCCCTTCGGTGGGCTTCACGTCCTATCTCAACGTTTCGGTGATGGCGGGCATTTCGCTTTATACCCTCGATCGGCGCATGCGGGCCGAGGGTTTTTGGCGGGCGATCTCGGATCAGGACCGAAGCCAGCTTCGACGGGCCTGGTACACGGCCCTTGCCAAGGGCGATGTCCGGCGCGCCGGGGAGTTCAAGGGCTGGCTCGAAAATCCCCCCGAGCCCGCCCCGGCTCGGGGCGCCGACCCCGCCCGTCGGCCGAGTTCGTCTGCGTGGGGCGGGGAAGAGTGAAGCGATCAAGGCGGGCTACCATGGCGGCCCAGGAGGAAGTGCATGTCAACGAATGAATCGGCCCCGGCCAGTGGTGGCCCCCTCGCGGGCATCCGGGTGTTGGAGGTGGCGACCTTTGTCGCTGCCCCCGCCGCGGGTGCGCTGCTCGCCGAACTCGGCGCTGAGGTGATCAAGATGGAGGTGCCCGCCGGCGAGTTGTTGCGCCATACCCGGCCCCGGCACAACGGCTTTCGCTCGGATTTTGACGGCTCGCCGCAATTCGAGATGGAAAATCGGGGCAAGGAATCCCTCGCCCTGGATCTCAATAACCCCGCCGCCCGAGCAGCGCTGCTCAAGGTCATCGACGGGGTCGACGTGGTGCTCACCAATATGCTTCCCGGCCGCTGTCGGCGTTTCGGCATCGACCCCGAGAGTCTGCGGGAGAAGCGCCCGGAGCTGATCTACGCCTCGCTGACCGGCTACGGGAATAGGGGCGCCGAGGCCGATTCTCCGTCCTTCGACTACGCGGCGCTCTGGGCGCGTACGGGCATGATGGATCTCACCCGGGACCCCTCGGCTCCGCCGGCCTTCCTGCGGCCTGGGGTTGGAGACCACTCGGCAGCGCTCTCCCTAGTCTGCGGGATTCTCGCGGCTCTGCGGGTCCGGGATGCCGGGGGCGGCGGGCAGGTCGTCGATGTATCCCTGCTCCAGACCGGTCTCTATCTCCAGGGCAACGATCTTTCTCAGACCCTGGCCACGGGCAATCCCGCGCCCATGCACGACCGCTCGGCTCCGCGCAATCCGCTCTGGAACCACTACGAGACCCGGGACGGCCGCTGGGTGATGCTGGTGATGATCGAGTCCGGGCGCTACTGGCCGGGCTTCGCCCGGGCCATCGGCCGCCCGGAGCTCGAAGCCGACCCACGCTTCGTCGGCCCGGTGGAACGCTATCGCCAGAACCGCGAGCTGGTCGAGATTCTCGACGCCGTCTTCGCGGCCCACAGCCTTTCCGAGTGGGAGGAGAAATTCGCGGGTCATTCGGTGATCTGGGCGCCGGTGAGGCGTTTGGAGGAAACCCGGGACGACCCCCAGATTCAGACCATGGGGTATTTTCGCACGGTGGAGCATCCCGAGTTGGGAGCCTTCGAGACCGTGGGGCCGCCCCTCTCCATGTCGGGGCATCCGATGCCCTCGAATGCCCCGGCCCCCGGTCTGGGTGCAGATTCATCGCAAGTGCTGCGGGCCGCGGGGCTGAACGAAATTGAGATCGAGGCGGCGCTGGCGCCCCCCGGTGGGGACAATGAGAGCGCGATGAAAAAGGGAGAGGCATGAGCGAATCCGAGGAGCCGGGCTTTGTCGCTGGGCTGAGAGAATCGATTGGTCGGTCGGGGTCTATCTGGGTGGCGCGCGATCCCGTCAATCCGGCGATGATCCGCCACTGGTGCGACGCCATGGGGGATCACAACCCCGTCTATACCGATGCCGATGCGGCAGCTCGGTCGATTCACGCGGGGATCGTGGCGCCGCCCGCCATGCTGATGGCCTGGTCCATGCGCGGTCTCGAACCGGCAGGGGAGGGACCCGACGACGCCGAGGATCCGGGAACCGGTGTCTATCGCGCCCTGGATGCTGCGGGCTTCACCTCAGTGGTGGCCACCAACTCCGAGCACGATTATATCCGCTACCTGCGGCCAGGCGATGAACTGCACTCGTCCCAGGTGGTGGAGGACGTTTCGGAGGAGAAGAAGACCGGCCTCGGGGTCGGCCATTTCGTGACCACGCGCACCGAGTATCGGAACCAGCACGGGGAGAGCGTGGGTCGCATGCTCTTCAGAATTCTCAAGTTCAAGCCGGGGACGGGTCGTATGGCTCAGGCCGGGGGGCAGGAAGCCGCTGAACGGCCCATGCGTCCTCAACCGGGCATTAGCCTGGATACGGCCTTTTTCTGGGAGGGCCTCGAGGCGGGGGAATTGCGGATCCAGCAATGTGGGGCGTGTTCGGTGCTCCATCACCCCCCGATGGTTCGTTGCCCTCAATGCGGCAACTATGATCTGGGTTGGGTCGAGGCCAGCGGTCGCGGGACGGTCTACAGCCACGTGGAACCCGTTCACCCCGCTTTCGCCGCCTTTGATCCCCCCTACGTGGTGGGTCTGGTGGAACTCGAAGAGGGCACCCGCCTGCTGACGAATATCGTCGATATTGACCCCGAGGCGGTTCGGGTGGGCATGCCCGTGGAATTGGTGATCCGTCGGGAGAACTCCCAGGGTTCCCTGCCCCTCTTTCGCCCGGTCTGCCCTCCGCGCAGCGAGGTGACTCGGGCTGGGGATGCGGTCGCGGTGGGAGATGAACTGCCCCCGTGCCCGATTCCCATCACCACGACTCTGATCATCTCGACGGCGATTGCCTCCCGGGACTACCAGGACGTGCACCACGACCGGGACTTGGCCATGGAGCGGGGGTCGCCGGATATCTTCATGAATATCCTGACGACATCGGGGCTCTGCGCTCGCTACGTGACGGATTGGGCGGGGCCCGAAGCCGTGATTAAGCGGCTTTCGTTGCAACTGGGTGTGCCCAATTACCCCAACGACACCATGACCCTGTCGGGTTCGGTGCGCTCATCCGAAGCGGGCCGAGTCGAAGTCGCCATTCGCGGCTACAACCGTCTGGGCAATCACGTGACGGCGAATGTTGAACTTGAACTTCCCCCGGCCTCGGATTGATTCCGACCCGGGCAGGGGGCCTCTCGGAGTCGTTCAGAATCGATACATGGCGCCGAAATTCAGAGCGAGGAAATAATTATTCCAGACCTCGCCGACCCCCCAGACAAAGGTACTTTCCGCGGTGAGTGCCCAGTGGTGACTGATGTAGTAGTCCACGCCGACGCCCTGACGGAAGGCCCAGTCGATCTTGGTTGAATTCGCGCCGGGCGGCCGGGCCCACATGGCTCCAGCGCCAGCGATCAAGTAGGGCTGAACTCGGTCTTCGGCGAGGAAGTATTTCAGGTTCGCCCCGAGCAGCCAGTTGCCGTATTCGATGCCCTCGGTGCTGGGGATCCAGCCGAAATCGATTTCCATGGCGAGCCTCTCGTGCTCACGCCAGCCGATCCGGAAATCGAGGGATGGGTCGGGTTGCCAACTCGGGGTTTCGGCGCCCGGGAAACCTTCGTTGGAAGTGCTCAGGGCGAAATAGCCTCCCCCGCTGAGATAGAGCCCGGGTCGCGAGTAGTCGGCGGCATGCTCGGGATCATGAGCTTGGGCTGAAAGGCTCAGGGTGACTGCGATTAGGGTTGCGATGAGGGTGATGAGCAGTGGAGCGACTCGGGTCATGGATGACTTCCTGGCTCGGGGATCGTGGGGCGGCTTGTCGAACTCCGCAGTTTTTTTGCTGCCGGCCGCGTGCCGCCGTTGTTGGAATTTGACCTATAGTAACGGAGGATAGCTGCCCGTTGAAAGTGTCCACCGCCCCTCGGGCAAAGGGTGGGCGGTTTAGGAGGAGTCGGGCGATTCGTTTCTCGGGCCGCGGGTTGGGCGAGGAGCGCCAGATTCGCCCCATCTCCCGAAAGCGAGGGATGGGGGCCCCACGTGCGGCCGATGCGGCCACCACGGCAGATGGAGATCGACATATGAGCGAATCAGGCATTGAGGGTTGGGACGAGGAATTCGACGTAGTGGTGATCGGGTCCGGAGCCGGAGCCATGACCGCTGGCATCGTTGCCCACGACCGAGAAGCCGGAGTGCTGCTGGTCGAGAAGGCCGAGCGTTACGGTGGTTCGTCGGCGATGTCCGGCGGCAGTTTGTGGATTCCCCAGAGTCATTTCATGGCAGAGACCGGCATCGAGGACTCGCGCGAGGAGGCTCTGGCCTATCTCCAGGAGATCACCGCCGGCCAGGTCGATTCGGCGAAGCTTGAAGCCTACGTGGACCATGCGCCCGAAGCGCTGCGCTACCTCGCCGACCACGCGCACCTCAAGATGTATTCGATGCCCGCGTACTCGGACTATTATCCCAGGGCGAAGGGAAGCAAGCCCGGCGGTCGATCCCTTGATCCCGAGACCTTTGACGCGCGGAGTCTGGGCAATGACCTGCTTTCGATGCAGGATCAGAACGCCCAGATGCTGGTCATGGGCCGACTCTTCATGACGATCCCTGAATCCCGGACCATGCTGACCCGTGCCCCGGGCTGGATTCAACTGATGCTCCGCCTGGTGGTTCGCTACGTCCTGGATATTCCCTGGCGTTTTAAATCCAAGCGCGATCGTTTTCTCGCCATGGGGAATTCATTGGTGGGGATGCTGCGTCAGGCCATGCTGGATCGCGGGATACCTCTCTGGCTGGAAAGTGGTGTCAGCGACCTTGTCTCCGAGGATGGTCGCGTGGTCGGTATCGTCGTTCAACGCGACGGCCAACCCGTGCGCGTGCGCGCCCGCAAAGGCGTGGTGGTGGCCGCCGGAGGGTTCGAGGGAAATCAGGCCATGCGCGAGAAATACCTGCCCGGCCCGACCAGGGTCGAGTGGACCTGCGCGAACAAGAAGAATACGGGCGATCTGATCGAGTTGGCCCGGGATCTTGGTGCCGGTGTCGAGTTCATGGACGAGGGTTGGTGGGGGCCGGTGACCGTGGTGCCCGGAGAACCGAATGCGCGCATGCTGGTGATCGAGAAATCCCTGCCCGGCAGCGTCATGGTCAACAAGGCCGGCAAACGATTCGTCAATGAAGCCGCCCCTTATAACGACGTGGTCAATGCTCAGTACGAAGATCACTCGGACGAGGAACCCTGTGTCCCGTGTTATCTTGTCTTCGATGCGCGCTTCCGCAAGAGCTACCCGGTCGGTCCTCTGCTCCCGGGAGCCCAGCAGCCCGATCTTCTGATTACCCAGATGTTGCGCGACGGCTATCTCAAGCGCGCCAATACCATCGCGGAGCTCGCAGTGAAGTTGGGCGTCGATGCCGGCAACCTGGAAGAAACCATCGCCCGGAACAACGAGTTCGCGAAGACCGGCAAGGATCTCGATTTCGGTCGCGGAGATACGGTCTTCGATCGCTATTATGGCGATGAGAAGGTCGAGCCGAACCCCTGCCTGGCGCCCATCGTTCAGGCCCCATTTTACGGGATGGAGTCCTACCCCGGCGAACTCGGGACAAAGGGGGGGATTCGGACGGATGAGAGGGCCCGGGTTCTGACCGAAGCGGGCGAAGTGATCGAGGGGCTCTACGCCATCGGGAATTGCTCTTCGCCGGTGATGGGGCGAACCTACGCTGGGGCGGGTGCGACTCTGGGACCGGCGACCACATTTGCTTATCTCGCCGCCCGGGATCTGACCGCCGACTAGAGCCCCTTAGGTTTTGGGGCATTCGAGATAAGAAATAAGAAAGGGAGAGCCATTGCGAGTGGAAACAGTGATGCTCGGGCCCGATACCGAGCAGTACGCGGGTGATGGGATCAAGCGAGCCAGCCTTGAGGAGATCGGCTCTGCGGCCCGGCGGCTCGAGGAACTCGGCTTCGACGGCGTGACCGCCCCCGAGGCAGGGCATGATCCCTATCTTCCCCTGGCGATCGCCGCGGAACACACCGAACGGGTGAAGTTGGCCACGAACGTGGCTATCGCTTTTCCCCGGAGCCCCATGGTGACCGCCCAGCTGGCCTGGGATCTGCAGCATTACTCCAAGGGACGTTTCTGCGTCGGCCTGGGAACCCAGGTCAAGCCCCATGTTGAGAGGCGTTACGCGAGTACCTGGACGGGCCCTCCCGGCCCCCGGCTCCGTGAATATATTGAATGCATGAAGGCGATCTTCGACAGCTTTCAAAACGGAACCCGGGCGGATTTCAAGGGAGAGCATTACCAGTTCACTCTCTGCCCGCCCTTCTTCAATCCCGGCCCGGTAGAGCACCCGGATATCCCGATTCAGATCGCCGCGGTGAACCCCTATATGGGGCGCCTTGCCGGGGAACTCTGCGACGGACTCCGCCTGCACCCGATTGCGACCTTCCGATTTACCGAGGAGGTGCTGGTCCCCGCCATTGCCGAGGGCGCCGAGAAAGCCGGGCGCAGTCCCGAAGCTGTGGACTTGATCGGTGCGCCCTTTCTTGCCCTGGCTCGGGACGAAGAAGGGGTAGAAGCGGCCAAGCTGGATCTGAAGCAGCACATTTCGTTCTACGCTTCGACGCCCACCTATCATTCGGTGCTCGAGTTTCACGGCTGGATGGATGCTGCGGCAGAACTCCACCGGCTCTCCCGAGAGGGACAGTGGAAAGCGATGCCCGGTGTGATCAGCGACGAGATGCTCGACGAGTGGGCGATTATCGCCACCGCCGACGAATTTGTTGATCGGATCAAAGAACGCTGCGACGGGCTCTACTCGACGATCCTCCTCGATATCCCGCCGGATTTCCGCAGTGACGACGATTGGTTGAGGGAGACGGTCGCCCGGCTCAAATAGCGGTGCACCGATGGGAATGAAAAACGCGATATCGCGATAGGACAAGAGCAGAGAGAGGGAGAAGCACGATGGGAGTCGAGGACCAGTTCAGTTTTACGACGGATGAGGGTGTTGGAATCATCACCCTGAACCGGCCCGAACGCATGAATGCGGTCAATTGGGACCTGTGCGCGGCGATATCGGCCAAGCTCCGCGAGTTGCGTACGAACGATGATGTTCGAGTCCTGGTGTTGACCGGGGCCGGCGGTAATTTTTCATCCGGCGGCGACGCCGAGTTTCTGAGCGGCAACGATGAGGGTCGCCCGATTCCGGGGCTCACGGATACGCCTCTCGAGCGTTATCAGCGCAAGACTCCGGCCGGGGCCTTCGCCGAGATGACCAAGTGGATCATCGAGGTGGACAAGCCGGTGATCGCTGCCGTGGAGGGCGTCTGCATGGGCGCTGGTCTCGCCTACGCCCTAGCCTGCGATCGGCGTTTCGGTTCGAAGACCGTTCGCATGAGCGCGGCAATGGTTCGCCTGGGCTTCGGTCCCGATTGTGGGATCAGTTGGTTCCTGCCCCGGATCACCCGGCTCCCCACGGCGCTTCGCATGATTACGACCGGTGATATTCTCGAAGCCGAAGAATGCCACCGGGAAGGGCTTATCGACGAACTCGTGGAGGAGGGGGACGCTTTGGAGGCGGCCATGGCCTACGCGAAGAAGCTCGCTCGCGGCCCCAGCGTGGCCATCGACCTTGCCCGGCATTTCGTTTACAAGTCACTGACTTCGACCGCCGACGAAATGTACGATTACGAGGGCGTCGCCGCTGTCATGTCGGCGATGACCGAGGATGCCCGAGAGGGCACCCAATCCTTTCTCGAGAAGCGCCGGCCCAAGTACAAGGGCCGCTAGCCGTTTGGGCCGGTGATCCGATCAGAACTCGCTCTGTCTTCGGAAGGGGGGGGGCGGTATTCGGCCGTTCCGGTCGATTGCGCTCGATTATGTCCGCTATGCTCGGCCCGGCGCTCCGCTGGCTCGACCACGAGGGCGCCGAGGGAGCGATCATGTCCGAGGAGCTTGAGGCGAGCTGGAAGAAATGCAGCGCGTGTAAGAAGTCGATTGATTTCGGTGCGGACTATTACGTTTGCAACGTCTCGACGTGCAACCGAAAGCGCACCGCTCTCCAGTTTTGCGATGTGAGCTGCTGGGAAGTTCACCTGCCCGTGGCCCGGCATCGGGAGTCCTGGGCAGAGGAGAGACGCGCGCCGAGCCAGGCCGAGGCCGCGCGCCAGGCCGCCGCGGAAGCCGGGACAGGCAAGGAGTCCGCTCCTCGCAAGCCTCGCCGAATCATCTCCGAGAAGCCTGGGCCGGCAGCACCGAGACCAGCGTCGTCGCCGACGGCGGCGAGTTCGGGCGCACCGGCTGACGAGGTCCTGATCGTCGCCAGCCGGCTCAAGGAATACATCCGGGCTTCGGCGGGGTACAAGACCAGCGAGCGGGTACTCGGCCCGCTCTCGGATATCGTTCGCGAGATCGCCGAAGAGGCGATTCGGAACGCCCGGGCCGACGGCCGCATGACCGTGCTGGATCGCGATATCCCCGACCGCTTTCGCTCCTAGCGCTTGAGCACCGTCGCGGTCCCATTGCCACCGAGCCCGATGCTCTGGGCCATGCCGATCTTCGCACCCGGAACCTGACGCTCGCCGGCTTCACCGCGCAACTGCCAGGCCACCTCGCAGATCTGGAAGAGGCCCTGGGCGGTGGTGGCCTCGCCGAAGCAGAGGAAGCCACCGCTGGGGTTGATGGGCATGCTCCCGTTGGGCAGGGTTTCGCCCTGGTGGAGCAGGCTCTCGGATTCACCGGGTTCGCACATCCCCCACTCCTCGGGGAAGGCGAGCTCGTAGTAGACCGTGTTGTCCTGGAGTTCGACCAGATCCAGGTCCTTGGGCCCTATACCGGCGCCTTCAAGCGCCTTGGCCACGGAGATCCGAGCCTCGCTGTGATGGGTACGCCACGGGGAGGGGACGCAGCCGAGCCCGCGCGGCAGGCCGTCGTCGAAACGCGCGGTGGCCACCGCACTCGATGCCGCCCAGACGGGGTTGCTGGCCTTCTTGCGCGCATACTCTTCGGAGCAGAGTACGACGGCGGCCGCGCCATCGCTGACAGGGCAGATCTCGTAGAGTCGCAGGGGATCGCTGACCATGTTCGAGTTGAGGATATCCTCGAGACTGAAGAGTTGGCGAAAACGCGCGTTCTCGTTGTGGGTGCCCACTTTATGAGCCTTTACGGCGACGGCGGCCAAGTCCTCGTGGCTCGTGCCGAACTCCTCCATTCGCTGCCGGGTGAGTAGGGCCCAGAAGCCGGGTCCGGGCAGGCCAACGCAGCGTTGTCGAAGATATTCAGGGTCGGTCTCGTCCTCGAGCCCCGAGGTTTGAATGAAGCCCTTGGGCATTTTTTCGCCGCCCACGACAAGGACGACATCGTGGGCGCCACTGGCCACCATCATGTGGCCCACGTTAAAGGCGTTGGAGCCCGCCGCGCAGCCCGCCGACAGGTTGTAGACGGGCAGGCCCGTGGAGCCCATATCCTCGACAATATCGTTGCCGTTGAGTCCCCAGCCCTTGCCGCCGGAAAAGCGGGAGCTGGCTGCGGCAACGGCCCCGACTTCCTTCCAGCTGACGCCGGCGTCGGCCAGGGCTGCGTCCACCGCGACCCGGCAGATCGAGTTCAGATTCTTCTCGGGGAATTTTCCCCAGGGATGCATTCCGATGCCGAGAACGGCGACTTCACCCATTGGCTGGTGCCTCCAATTTTGCTTTGGGGGGCCCGAAGTGATGCCAGGTCTCCCGGTCTTGATACGGATACGCCGCGGTCAGTTGATCCGCGAGCGGGGAAAGATCAGCGCGGTTCGAATTGCCACGAGATCACCTCGTGCCCATCCTGCCCTGAGCCGAGGGGGGCGAGGATGAGTTCCACTGGGCCACCGACCTTCACGGAGGTGGGATCCTCGACGTGCAGGCGCCCGATCACCCGAAGGCCGTCGGTCTCGAGGTCCACCAGGCCTACGGCGTAGGGGCTATAGGGCTCGGGGGCGACCACCGGCGGCGGCGGGGGGTAATTCTGAACCGTGACGCTCCAGAGGGTACCGTGCGGCCCGAAATGCGCGGGTTGGATATCCGAGTGGTCGCAGTCGGGGTTGTGGCAGGCTTCGCTACTCGGGAAGTAGGGGGCCTTGCAGGTATCGCAACGCGAACCCAGGAGGCGAGGTCCGTCTGAGGTCTCGACGAAAAGATCTTTGGCTGCGTGAACGGGAGATGAATCGGTCATAGCCTTCTCCGGAGTGGATCACTAACGCGCGTTGGCCGCCCGAATCAGTTCGGGCAGGATCTCGAGGGCGTCTCCCTGAATCCCATAGCGTGCGTGCTGAAAAATCGCGGCGTCCGCGTCGCGATTGATGGCGACGATGGTGCCTGCGGCCGAGCAGCCCGCCATATGCTGGCTGGCCCCCGAGATTCCCACGGCGATATAGAGATTCGGACGGGTAATCCGCCCGGTCAGGCCCACCTGGTGGCTCGAGTCCACCCAGCCCTCGTCGACAATGGGCCGCGAGGCGCCGGGCAGGCCTCCCAGGGCCGCGGCGAGTTGCTCGATCAGTTTATAATTGTCCGCGCCGCCCAGACCGCGTCCGCCGGAAACGATGATCTCTGCATCGTCGAGCCGGGGTCCGTCGAAGCTCGCCTGCTCGACGACCTGAATGCGTTCGTCGACTCCGGAGAGATCGAGGGAGAGGGCCTCGGGGGCCACCGGAGCACCCTCGGCGGGCTCGGGTACGACCGCGTTGGCGATGAAGGAGAGAATGCTCCCGCTGCTGACCTCGTAGATCGCCCGGGTGTCCCCGCCGTAGGCCGAAGCCGTGATCTGGTAATTGCTCGCCACCGTTTCCACGGAAATGCCGTTCATGACCACGGCTTTGCCCAGACGTCCGGCCACCCGGGGGGCTACCACCCGGGCCTCGTTGGTCTGATGAACGATGAGGGTCGCCGGCGAATGGGTTTCCCAATAGGCCGCGATGGCCTCGACGCAGGCGTCGCTACCCGCGGGATCGAGATTGGGGTCCGCCGCATGCTGTAGCTGGCCGACACCGTATTTTCCGGCCAGTTCGCTCGCGCTCTCGGGCAGGGGGCCCAGGACGAGCCAGGCCAGGTCCGTGTCCAGAGCACTCGCCATGCTCCGGCCGATATGCAGGATTTCTTCGACGCCCTCGGGCAGGCCGTCTCGGCCCGTGCTCCAAGTGCAGACAACGATGGCATTTTCCGACATGGTCGTTCCTTCCCGCTTCGATTAGAGGATGCTGTCCGCTTTGAGTCGCTCGATGAGTTGGTCGGCGACCTCGCTGGGTTCGCCCTGGATGAACTCGCAATTGCCCTGGACCTCGGGCACGAATTGTTTGGTGAGCATCACTCGGGGCTGGAGTTCCGCGTCTCCCAGGCCCAGATCCGCCGGGGTGGTGACGGTGGGCTTGACCCGGCGGGCCTTGACCTTCGCCGAGGCCGAGGGGTAGCGGGGATCGCCAATCTCGTTGCTGATCGTGACCACTGCGGGGCAGGCCACTTCGACCACCTCGTCGCCCTCGGCTGTGACCCGGGTGACCCGCAATTTGTCGCCGCTCAGTTCCAGGGCCCGGGCCAGAGTGACCACCGGCATTCCGAGGCGCTCGGCTACCAGAGCCGGGACGACACCCTGGTCGTCATCCGAGGCCTGGCGGCCGCAGAGAATGATGTCGGCGCCTCCGGCCTTCTCGACCTGGGCGGAGAGCAGGGTGGCGACCCCGTGGTAATCGATTTGCCCGGGATCGATGGGGATGGAGACGATTTCCTGAGCGCCCAGAGCCGCCGCGTGCTTGAGCATTTTCTCGGGCTCGGGACCGGCGGACACCACGGTCAAGGTGAAATCCGCTCCGGCGTCGCGCAGTTGCAGGGCGGCTTCGATGGCTTGCTCGTCGTAGCCGTTCATCAGCCGCGGGATTGCGGTCTGGGTCAGGGTTTTTCCGTCGGGGCCGATTTCGAGACGGCCGGCCACGGCGTAGTTATTGACCGCATCCGGGTCCATGACTTCTTTGACGCAGACGGTGATCTTCATGTTCGGGGCTCCCGTTGGGATGCGGTTCGAGCCGCAGAGCCTTGGGTTGAATGCGAGTTGAGGTAGGGAAAGAGCAAACCGCTCGGGGTGCGCTTTATTCGTTCTCGATCAGGAACAGGCTCTCCGCTTCGCACCAGACGGATTCGAAGGGGTAGTCGTTCGGCTTGCGGGTGAGTTCGATCATTTTGTACCAGCGCCACGGAGGGTCGCCTTCGTCGTAATATTCACCGGTCAGCGTCCCGGTGAAGTCCTGGCGAGCCGCATAGTGGCTGCCCATGATCAGGCCGCCGCCGTCGCATTCGGCCCGCCTTCCGGCTCGTTCCGGATCCATGCCCGGCTCGGTGCGCGTCGCGGGCGAGGATGTCAATCGGGCAGGCCCACAAGATCGTCGAAGACCCCAAGGGCTTCCTCGACCATATCCGAGACGATCTGCCTGGCGGGCAGCATTTCCGTGACGAAACCCACGCCCTGGCCCGAGGCCTCGGTCATGAGATCCGCGCGCCGCGCGTCGTTGGCGCCCTGGATATAATCCGAGCTGAGAATCATCTGGTAGGGCGAGGTCAGCGGTCGGGGCGCCTCGGGCTTCTTCCACTCCTCGGTCCAGGGGCATTTGAGAACCCGCATGGTGAAGCCCGAAATCGAGTCCGACCAGACCGTATCGGCGGCGGTTGCTGCGACCAGGCGCTCCTTGATGATCATGTCGATATCCGACTCCCGGCAGGCGAGCCAGAGGGTTCCGGTCCAGACCCCCGAGGCCCCGAGGCAGAGAGCCGCGGCCAGGTGTCGGCCGGTGGTGATGCCGCCCGCCGCAATAATCGGTGTATCCCCTGCGATGGCCGAGACCTCGGCCACGATGGAGAGGGTTCCCATGTCGCCGGTGTGTCCCGCGGCGTCGAAGCCCTGGGCGATGATCGCATCCACACCCGCCTCGAGCTGTCGCTTGGCCTGCCGGGTACGGCCGACCAGACCCCAGACCAGGCTGCCTCTCTCGTGGGCAGCGTCGAGGAGGAAGGCCGGGCTGCCGAGTCCCGAGGCGATGACGGGCACGCGCTCTTCGAGGAGAACCTCGAGTTGGGCCCGACCGAGGGCCTGGCTGAGTCCGCCCCACTGGTGGAGGTCGACGGACTCCTTGGGCATGGGTACGTCGTATTTTTCCATGATCATCTGTTCAAATTCGCGATGAGACTCGGGGATCTTGGAGCTGATCTCGTCGAGGCTCGATTCGGCGGGGGCGGAAGCCGGCAAAACGAGGTCGATGCCGAAGGGCTTGCCGTCGATCCGCTCACGGATCCACTTGATGTCCGCCTCGATTTCTTCCGGGGTGTGCATCGCCTCACCGAGAACCGCGAACCCGCCCGAATTGATCACAGCAACTGCAACATCCTTGCAGTGAGTGAAGGAGACAATGGGGAACTCGACGCCGAGCTGATCGCAGAGTTTTGTGTGAAGCGGATCCTGGGTCATTTCGGGGACTCCTGGGGCGATACTGGCCCTTTATGGGCTTCGGGTGGGGTGCGTGTCCGCCGGGATATGCGTTTGCGGCGTGGCGCCGACGGTGCCAGATTCGATACATTACTGCAACGCGTTCTAGCTTAGCCCCGGCACGGGGAATTCGGAAGGTATCGAATGCCCCGGAAAGTCATTTTTCAATCGATTTGCACGTGCTCCCGGAAGGGGCCGCGCGGGTAAGCGAGCGAGAAGCCGGAAGAGGCGCCACCCACCGGGCGGCGTTCGAGCTAGGAACCCAAGTCAAACCCGAGTTGTTCAAGGAGGCAGAGTCTCTCGATGTCCCGCTATCTAGTTGCCTGCGATGCTGGCGGCACCATGACCGACGTGATTGTCGTTGACGAGGAAGGTCGGAGCGTGATCGGTAAAGCCCCGACCTCGCCCCAGGACGAGAGCATCGGCTACATGGAGTCTTTCTGGGAAGCCCTTGAGTACATGGGGATCTCTAAGGAGGAGGGCCAGAATTTTGGTGCTTCGGTGGAGACCGCGATCTACACCGGTACCTCCATGTTGAACACCGTCATCAACATGAACGGTTATAAGACGGGCATTCTCGTGACCCGTGGGTTTGAGGATATCATCTCCCAGGGGCGCGGTTCCCAGACCTTTATCGGTGCGCAGTGGTCAGAAATCACCCACATGCAGTACCGCCGGCATCGGACTCCGTTGGTGCCGAGCCAGCTGGCCCGGGGCGTGACCGAGCGGATCGACATGTTCGGCACCCCTGTGATTCCCATCTACGAGGACGAAGTGCGCCAGGGCGCTCGGGAGCTGATCGAGGACGAGAAGGTCGAGGCGATTGCCATCATCTTCCTCCAATCCTTCGTGAACCCGGCCCATGAAAACCGGGCCGCGGAGATCTGCCGGGAAGTGATGGCGGAGTTGGGCCAGGAAGTGGTGCTGGAGGTTTCCAACAAGGTGGCCCCCACGACCCGGGAGATTTCCCGGGCCAACGCCACGGTCATTCAGGCCTACGCCTCGGATCCCGCGCGCAAGCAGCTCTACCGCATCGAGGAAGAGCTCGCGAAGACCGGCTATGCCCACAGCCTGAAGACGGTGCTGGGCTACGGCGGCATCACGAATATTCGCTACCCCCGCCTCTTCGAAGCCGCCATGTCGGGACCCGTTGGCGGATTGATGGGAGCGAAATATCTCTCGAGCGTGATCGGTGAAGAAAATATCGTGTGCAGCGATGTGGGAGGAACCTCCTTCGATGCTGGCACGATCACGGCGGGCGTTCTGCCCATCGACCGCGAACCGGGCTTCCAGGACATGTATGTCAACGTCCCCATGCTGGGCATTACGTCCATCGGGGCGGGCACGGGGACCTATATCCGGGTCGACCCCCAGACGAACCGCATCAAGCTGGGTCCCGACTCCGCTGGCGGCACGCCCGGGCCGACCTTCATGGAAGCGGGCAACACGACGCCCACCATCAACGATGTCAATTTGCTCCTGGGCATTCTCTCGGAGACCAATTATCTCGGGGGCAAGGTCAAGATCAATAAGGATGTCTCCTACAAGCTCTTCAAGGAGAAGGTGGCGGATCCCCTGGGCATGGATGTCTACGATGCCGCAGAGACCTGCCTCGAATTGCTCAACGTGATGATGCGCGAGCATCTCGTCAACAGCCTGATGGTGGGGCATGACCTGCGCGAGTACGTCTTGCTCGGCTACGGGGGAGGGGGCCCGCTCCATCTTCTGGGTTATGCGGGCGATTTCCCCTGGAAGGCCGTTTGCACGGTTCCCCATGCCGGCGGGTTCTCCGCCTGGGGGGGTGCCTGCATGGATTACTCTCATCGCCGCCACAAGAGCGTGGGAGCAGTCGTGACCCCGGACCTCGATGACGCCACCAAGTTGCAATACCTGCAACCGGTGACGGCCGCCTGGGACGAACTCGAAGCCGAATTGCGCGAAGAGTTGAAGGAGGAGGGTTTCGACCCGGAGCAGGTCTCCATCTCCCGAGTGGTCTACATGAAATACTACGGCCAACTCGACGATGTCGAGGTCGATTCTCCGGTGGCCAACTTGGATACGCTCGAAGACATGAACTCCTTGATCACGACTTTCGAGGATCTCTACGCCAAGATGTTCACGATGGCGGCTCGCCCCGATGTTGGCGCCTACCACATCACCGAGGTCTGCGTGATTGCCAAGGTGGCGACGGTCAAGCCCAAGCTCCGCAAATTCGAACTCGCGGGCAAGAAGCCGGCGGAAGAGGCCTACAAGTGCTCTCGCCCCCTCTATATGCGGGGCGCGTGGCAGGATGCGGATATCTGGGAGATGGAGAAGTTGGTGCCGGGCAACGAGATCGATGGCCTGGCCGTGATTGAAGCCTCCAATACCACTCTGCTGGTTCCGCCGGAATGGCACGTGCGCATCGACGCCCACGACATCTACTGGATCACGAGGAAGGATTCGTAATGGCGCTCTCTCTTCGCGAAGAAACCAAGGCCAACGAAGAGGCTTTCAAGAAGACCGGATGCCTCTTCGGGTTGGAGACCCTCGCCCGGAAGGAAGCCGATCCGGGAACCTATGAAGCGGTCTGGCATATTCTTTCGAATCTCTGCAACGCCGCATGGGCGACGGGCTGCAAGGTTTCGTCTTCCCCGATTGCGGCCGAGGGGGGCGATGCGCTCTGGGGCCTGCATACGTCGACGGGCGAAGCGGTCTGTATCTCCCGGGGTATTTCGGCGCATGCCGGGTTGCTCTCCGACATGATCAAGAACTTCATCGATTTGGGCTATGAGGAGAACCCGGGGTTCAAGGCCGGGGATATCTTCGAGAACAACGATCCCCATTATGGCGGCATTCACTCTCCTGATTTCGATATGTGTATGCCCCTTTTCTACGATGGAAAATTGATCGCCTGGGCCTCCTGCGTCAGCCACGTTTCCGATGCGGGTTCGGTGACGCCCGGCTCCATCGGCTTCCTCAACCCCGACTGCTACTCGGATGGCTTGCCCATCTCCATGGAGCGGGTGGGGGAGAACAACCGCTTCTACCCCTGGTACGAAATGCGGATTCGCTCACGTACGCGAACTCCGGATTTCGTGATGGGGGATGCCCGAGGGCGTCTCGCCGGTTGTTTGACTATCCGGGACCGACTCGAAGAGGTCATCGAGAAGTACGGCCTCGATTTCATTCTCGACGCCAGCAAGGAATACGTCGAGGACAGTCGTCGCTATGCCGTGGGACGTGTCAAGACCCAGACCGTGCCCGGTCGGATCAGGAAATCCCAGTTCAAGGACCTGGCCATGAAGGGCAAGCGGGTGCTGCTCGCCAAGCAGGATATCGATTGCGCTTTCAATCTCCCGATGGAACTCACCATCAACGCCGACGCCAGCGTGGATCTCTCGCTCCAGGGCGCCAGCGGAACGGTGCCCTTCGGCGAGAACATCAGCCCCACGGCGCTGAAATCCGGACTCATGATGGGCTACTCGCACATCGTGGGCTTCGACATGTTCAACTCGGGGCCCATCGCGGCCTGGAATATCGAAATGCCCCCGGACGGTTCCTGGGCCAACCCCTTCCCGCTGAATTACGAGGCGGCCTCGGGCGTGGCCTGGGCGCCGGCGGTGACCTGGGTGAGCAATCTCTACGAGGTCTTTGGCCGGCTCTTCCAGATGCGCGGTTTCGTCGAGGAAATGGCCGCGGGCTCGGGCACGATCATGACCGCCGAGTTCTCGGGCATCAACCAGACGGGGATGTATCTCACCGGTCTGACCCTCGAGCAGGCCAGCCAGGGCTCGCCGGCTCGGGGCTATAGCGACGGCGAGAACAGCGCCTGGTGCATCTACACCCCGGAAGCCGATTTCGGCAACGCCGAGATCTCCGAACTCTATTACCCGATCCTCTTCCTGGGCCGCAACGTGTCCCCGAACTCCGGCGGCTACGGCCAGTTCCGAGGGGGCCTTGGGCACACCGCGGTCTGGATGGTGCACAACACCCCCGGGCTCGAATACCAGTGCGGGGATGCGGGAATGCGCTCGAAGATGGTGGCCAACCATGGGATGTACGGCGCCTATCCCGTCGTGCCCGACCGCCCGGCTTACGGACACAAGACGAATGTGAAGGAACTCATCGAAGCCCAGAAGCCCTTGATTCACGGCCGGGGCGACCCGGAAAGCCCGCTGATCGCTTCGTTGATCGATGCCGAGCTGGTGGAGGACAACGCCATAGCGCCCTTCGTGACCCCCGAGCCGCTCCAGGATTTCGATATCATCGTGCATCCGATTGCGGGAGCTCAGGCCATGGGCGATCCGATCAATCGGGATAGCGCTTCGGTGGAACGCGATCTCAACGAGGGTTGGACGACTTCGCGTGTAGCCACTGATATTCACGGAGTCGTGACCAATAAGCCCAATGGGGCTTTCGTGGTGGACGCGGCGGCGACGGATGCGAAGCGAGCCGAAATCCGGGAAGAGCGGAAGGCTCGCGCCATTCCCTTCAAGGATTGGTGGCTTCAGGAGCGCGAGAAGGTGCAAGCCGAAGAGAATATGGACCCCGCGATTCTCACCATGTGGTCGACCTGCATGGAGCTCTCTCCGAAATACGGCGAGGAATTGCGAGCGTTCTGGGCACTCCCCGAGGACTTTACTTTCTCGGGCTGATATTGGAGAAGTTGCCCGTTCCCTCCCGTAATTTTCCTTTTCGGGAAGGTGCCTGGGAAGGCAAGGGCAACGAGATGAATCAAAGCGAGTGAAGACGAGCCGAGAGGAGTTGAATAGGAATGGCTGAATTCGACAAGGCCGATATCGAGAAACTGATCGACGGGGTGCTTCCGTGGCCCGCGACCCAGGACATGTTGAAGAGTTCGAAGGATGCGGACCGCTTCGATAAGTACGTCGAGATCATGCAGGCGAGGGTGGATTTCAAGGATCCCATCCTCCTGCCCCTGACGCCGATGCTCTTTATCGTTTCGGCCGAGGGTGAGCGCGTGGTCAAATGCCGCTGCGGTCACTCCTTCGGGGATTATCGCGCCAACTGGAAATTGTCTTCCCTGATCAACGTTCGGGACGACGAGGCTTCGATCTCCGAGATCTACAAGGGACGTGAGATGCCGGACGCTGCATGGGTCCAGATTCGCGAGTATATCTGCGGCGGTTGCGGCGCTCAGCTCGAGGTAGAAGCCGTGCCCCGGGGCTGCCCGCCGGATTTCGATTTCTTGCCCGACCTCGACACCTTCTACGGCGAATGGCTGGGCCGGCCGCTCCCGGATACGGTCCGCTTCGAGGATAAGACTCTCGACAAGATTGCCGAGTGGTCGAGCTAGAGGCCCGGTGAAAACTCGATGAGTCAGGCTCTCGAAGGCATTGTCGTAGTGGATCTCAGCCGGGAGTATTGGGCTTCCTTGGCGGCTGCCCTGCTCGGTGATTTTGGTGCCCGGGTCATCCGCGTCGAGGATCTCTCGACGCCCGCGAGGGATCCCGGCCGGGATGGCGTGTACCCGGTGGATGCCGTGGACAGTGAGGCTCGACTGATCCACCGCAACAAGGAGAGCGTGGCCCTGGCGCTGGCCAGCGAAGCGGGTTGCGATCTGCTCGGGCAACTCGTGAGCTGTGCCGACGTCCTCCTCACGGATGCGTCCCCGGAGAACCGAAAGGGTTGGGGAATCGCCGACGAGGATCTTTTGGCCCGCCGCCCGGAGCTCGTCTATGCCGTCGGCTCCCTGGCCGGCCCTCTGGGACCCGAATCTTCACAGCCCCCCTTGGACGAGTTGGCCGCCGCGCGATCGGGCGTAATGTATTCCCTTCCCGAGCCGGGGCAGCCTCCGGTGAATGCGGGTGCGGGTCAGATGTACACCAGCGTGATGCTGGCCCTCGGCATCGTGACCGCTCTGCATCATCGCCATGAGACCGGGGAGGGGCAGCGGGTAGACGCCTCATTGCTCGGGGGCCATATGTACGCCTCGACCCTCACCCTGGACGCCTACATGGCCATGCGGGAGGATCGCCTGGCTGAGCCGAAGGCGCGTTTTGACGCCGCGAACCCCATGAGCGGAATTTCCTACCCGAGTCAGGACGGTCGCTGGGTGACTCTGACCATGCCGGATACCGATCGCTGGTGGCCTGCTTTTTCGAAGATCGTTGGCCTCGCTGAAGACGACGAACGCTTCGATACCCATGAAAAGCGCTGTGGGGATTCGCGTTTGGCGATGATGGAAGCCCTCGAGGGAATTTTTGCGACGCGGCCCGCCGCCGACTGGCGAGCGGACTTCGACGAGCAGAATCTCTCGGCCGATATCATCGAACGCTACGACTACCCGGCGAAGGATCCCAACGCCCGCGACAATCGTTACGTGATCGAGTTGGAAGATCCGGAACTCGGAAAGATCAAGAGTCTGGGCTTCCCGATTCACATGAGTGAAACCCCGGCTCAGTTGCATCGCCCGGCCCCGGCCGTGGGCGAAGACAGCGAGGCTGTCCTGAAAACCCTTCTGGGTTTGACGGCGGAAGAAGTCGTCGATCTTCGCGGCAAAGGCGCCGTGGGAATTTCGGACCGGGTTTCATAGCCTTCGGGCCCAGGAGCCCGCCCCTGCATTGGGGACCTCAGAGACGAAAGGCAATGCGTCATGGCGAAGCCGTTGGAAGGCATTCGGGTCCTGGATGCGACAGTCTGGTTCCAGGGGCCGGTCTGTGCCCAATACCTGGCCGATATGGGGGCCGAGGTCATTCATGTCGAGCGCCCGGTTACCGGTGATCAGGCCCGGGGCGTTCGCAGCATCGCCGCGGTTCCCGTGGCCGATTGGAACCAGTATTTCCTCGCCGTCAATCGCAACAAGAAGAGCATCGCCGTCGACCTCAAGAAGGATGAGGGACGGGATCTCATGCACAAGTTGGTCGAGAAATCCGACGTCTTTCTCTGGAACCAGGGACTCGAGAGCCTGGCCGGCCTGGGTCTCGACTACGAGACCCTCTCGGCGATCAACCCGAAGCTCATCTACGCGACCAATAGTGGTTATGGCACCGCGGGAACGGTGAGCAAGCCGTCCTTTGACATGACCGTTCAGGCGCTGACCGGAATCATGGCGCGACTCGGGGAACCCGGAGAGCCGCCGATCTATCTCGGTCTGGGGGCGGGCGATGCCTACGGGGGACTGATGGGCGCCCTGGGGATCCTGCTCGCTCTTTATCATCGGGATCGGACCGGGCGCGGTCAAGCCATCGATGCCTCGCTCTATGGCGCCCAACTCTTTCTCGCAGCGCCCACCCTTCAGCCCTACCTGGCGACGGGGGACGAAATCTACGGTTTGCAACAATCTCGGAGCAAGACGCGCAACCCGCTCTGGAATCGCTACCGCGCCGAGGATACGTGGTTCGCCCTGTGCGCCGAGAACAGCGAGGATGCCTGGCGGGCCCTGTTGGCTTGCGTCGCTTCCCCAAGTCTGGGGGAGGATCCGCGTTTCGAGTCGGCGGTCGGTCGACGGGAGAACAACGAGGCCCTGGTGGCCGAGCTCGACGCACTTTTCGCGACGCGCACCGCCGGAGATTGGGTCGGAGCGCTCGAAGCGGCGGGCTTCTCGGCCGCACTCATTGAGACGTATCGGGGCGTTGCCGAAGACGAACACGCCTGGGCCAATACCTACTTTTCCCAGGTCCAGTGCGATGAACTGGGGGAAGAGGTCGCCATCCGTGGCGTTCCCGTGGGCCTGGGGCGATCGCCCGGCTCGGTGGAAACCCTGGGACCGGAACTCGGGCAGGACACCGAACTCCTCCTCTTCGACGTGCTCGGGCTGGATTGGGACCGCATCGGGGAACTCAAGGAACTCGGCGTCATCCCCTGAAGGCTTCACGCGCCGGGCTCTCCGAGCATCCGTACCGAGCACCCGCACCGAGCACCCGCACCGAGAGGATCACGCAAAATGACCAACGCTCTGGCGAATGGGCCCCTTTCGGGCATTCGCGTTCTCGACATGGCGACCATGTTGGCCGGCCCCTACGGCGCCACCCTGTTGGGAGATCTCGGGGCCGACGTCATCAAGGTCGAATCGTTCTTTGGAGACGATAGTCGTCATCTCGGCCCCGGCCGCGAGGGTGAGCGAACGGCTTTCATGAGCCTGAATCGCAACAAGCGGGCGGTGGTCGTTGACATGACCCGGGGCGACGAGGCCCGGGAGGTTCTGGGGCGTCTGGTCGCGAGCGCGGATATCGTGATCACCAATATTCGCCCCGCGGCCCTCGCCAAGCTGGGCCTCGAGTACGAAAGTCTGAAGGCCTTTCGCGAAGATTTGATCTGGGTGGGCGTGACGGCTTTCGGCCCGGATGGCCCCTACGCCGGTCGCCCGGGCATCGATTTCCTCGCCCAGGGCTATGCGGGGCTGCTTTCCCAGAACGGAGACCCGGAAGGTCCGGAAGTTCGTTTGACGGTTCCCCTGATCGACGTCATGACTTCGGAGCTGGTCTGCACCGGCGCCCTGGCGGCTCTGGTGGCCCGGGGCACCACGGGCGAGGGCCAGCGGATCGACGTCTCTCTCCTCGACGCCCTGACCCACGCCATGTGCAACCCCATCGGGGCCTGGGCCAACGCGGATTTCGACACGCCGCGCACGGGAAACCGAAGCCTCTATTTTGCGCCCTCGGGCCTCTATGCCTGCCAGGATGGTCGGGTGGCGATCACCTGCCCCTCCCAGAAATTCTTCGTCAAGCTCGGCCAGGCCCTCGATCGGGATTGGGTTTCGGACGAACGCTTCGCCACCATCGAGGCGCGCAAGGCCAACGAGGAGGAACTCGACGCCCTTATCGAGGCCCGCTGCAAGGATTTCTCCCGGGAAGCGCTGGTGGAAAAGTTGGTGGCCGGTGACATCCTGACCGCGCCCATCAACACGATCCCCGACGTGGTGGACGATCCGCAGATTCTCCACAACGAAATGTTGGTGGCCCTGGAGCATGCCCGGGTGGGGCAGATGACGGTGACCGGGGTGCCCATCAAGATGCGCGGAACCCCGGGGAGCATCCGCCTTCCGCCCCCCATGCTCGGACAGCATACCGAGGAGGTGCTGGGCGAACTCGGCTACCCCGAAGAGGCCATCGCCGAGTTGGGCGCATCGGGTATTGTTGGGACTCGCGAAGGCATCGAGGGGTCGAAGACAAAGCAATGAGCTCGGCCGATTGGCCAGAGGAGACGGGGGAAGGGGAGGGCGCCGGGCCGCCCCGGGTGGCCTCGCTTCCCTTTTTCTATACCGCCCCCATCGCCATGACCATCGCCGGTGGGCTCCTGCTGAATTGGGGCGCCTTGGCGCTTTCCACCCCCTGGTCCTCGCTGACCCTGGCCCTGACCCACGTGATGACCCTGGGCTTCCTGACCATGACCGGCCTCGGTGGATTCTACGCGCTCGCCGCGCGCTCTGGCCTCGCTTCCATCGCCAAGACCCGGCGCACTCATTTCGTCTATTACAGCTTGTTGGTAGGGGTCGTGGGGCTCGTTTGGGGGACCGCCTCGGCCCAGAGCACCCCGGTCTTTATAGCTATTGGCGCCATGGGGCTCGCGGTTTCCGTCTTTGTTTTCGAGGCGGGTCGGGTGGTCCGGGGGGTGTCCGGGGCGCACCGAGGAGTTCGGGCCCTTCGCCTGGCGCTCTGGGGTTTCGGCCTGGCGACCTTCTTGGGGGTTTGGTTGGCCCACGGTCACGGCGGGATGCGCTTTCCGGGGCTGCGCTCGCTCTGGATGCAGGTCCACCTGTGCATTGCCCTGCTCGGCTGGTTGGGGGGAATGCTCGTGGCCCTGAGTGGGGTCGCTCTGCCCACGAATTTTGGAGCTCCCGGGCTTTCGGACCGGAGCCTGGACACGATTCTGGGGGGGACGGCGCTGGGCATATTTCCGCCCTTCCTGCTCCTCCTCTTCGGTTATTTTTTCGTGCCCAGCCCGGATCAGGGCTGGATCGAGCCCTGGGCCATGGGGCTTCTGGCGCCCGCGGCCCTGGCGATTTGGTTCGTGCATCCGGTCCTCGGCCTGAGTGCCCTGGCCGGCGGTCGGCGGGGGCCGGGTCTGCGTCACTGGCAGTTGGGATTGGGGCTGGCTCCCCTGGTCCTGGGCGTTGGGGTCGTGGCCTGGGCCCAGCAGGACCTTCGCCTGGGCATGCTCTTCGGCTGGTTGGCGATTTTCGGCTGGGCGGGAACCCTTTTCTCGGGACTGCTTCTGGGGACCCTGCCGGGGCTCCTCAGCCCCCTGTCGTCCGAGGGCTCGGTTCGCCTGACCCGAGCGGCCCAGGCCGGGCTGCTCAGCCACGCGGCGGCGCTGGTCGCGGGTGCGGTGGGGATCGTGGCCCAAAGCGACGCCTGGTGCCGGGCTGCCGGTGGGCTCGTGCTGGCCGACGGGCTCTGGCTTCTGGTCGTGTTGATTTGGGCGATGATGGATAGCCGGAGCTCCTCGTCCTCTCTGCCCTCTCCGTGACTCTCCGTGACGCGCCGTGATACCCTAAGCGGTTGATTGGGCCGGAAGGGGCCCAGGATGCCCTCGAAAGGAAGCCCTCGTGATCACATCCATGGACGACTACCTAATCCACCAGACCTCCGAGCCCATCGCGGTTCCCGATCCCACGGATCGTAATTTCTACGACCGGTATTGGATGAACGGCTACGACGCCGACGCGGGTTTTCTCTTCGAGTGTGGAATGGGGGTCTACCCCAACCGCCGAGTGATGGATGCCCACTGGAGCGTCTCCATCGACGGTGTGCAGCACTCTTTTCACGGGTCGCGCCGGGCGCCCCAGGACCGCACTGAGTCCCGGTTGGGCCCCCTTGAAATTCGGGTGGTGGAGCCCATGCGGAGCCTCCGGGTCACCCTGGGAGCCAACGAGACGGGGATCGAGTGCGATCTGACGTTTACCGCTCGAACCTTTCCCCACCTCGAGCCCAAGAACGTCATGTACGACGAGCTTCGCTGCATCATGAACACATCGCGTTTCACCCAACTCGGGCGCTGGGAGGGCTATTTCTCGGTGAATGGCGAACGCACCGACGTTCGGCCGGAGATCACCTACGGAACCCGGGATAAATCCTGGGGCGTACGACCGGTGGGTGAGCCCGAAGCGGGCGCCCCCGGGCGGCTGACCTCCGAGCCCGGGGTGTACTGGGTCTGGGCGCCGACCTTCTGGGACGAGGGCTTCTGCACTCAATTCGGGACCTTCGAGGATCGAGAGGGTCGGCCGACTCAGGTGAGCGGGCACCGGGTGCCCCTCTACGCGAACACCGAGGCGATTCCCGCGGACAGCGACCCGGGAATTGTGGACATGGCTTCAGCGCGTCATACGATCCACTGGAAGAAGGGGACTCGAGTGGCGGAACGGGCCGAGTTCGAACTCACCCAGCCCGATGGAGAAGTGATCTCCTTCGTCCTCGAACCCATGATTCGTTTTCACCTGCTGGCCCTGGGCTATCAGCATCCCGAGTGGGGCCACGCGGTCTGGAAGGGGGAAGAGGTGATCGGGGGCGAATCGTGGAAGCTCGATGAGATCGATCTCCTCGATTACAAGCATATCCACAACCACCAGGTCTGCCGGGCCACCTCGGGGGATCGCACCGGGATCGCGACCCTGGAAACCATTGTCTTCGGCCGCCACGAGCCCTCGGGTTTTCAGGGGATGCTCGACGGAGCGCCCTGAGAGGGTCTCGCGCGTCTCGCCAGGACCCGGCGGCGTGTGCCGCCGCCGGGTTGGCTCCGCTCCACTCAGCTTTTCTCGTCCTCGTATTCCTTCTGGAATTGGGCCCGAAGCTCGGCTTCGCGCTCTCGGAGCGACCAGAAGCGCGGCGGACGCTTTTCCTGGAAGGAGGCGCCGCCCTCCTTGCCTTCGGGCATGTCGAACCAGTCGGGGTAGAACTGGCTCGAGATGATGCCCATTTCGGTGTAGCCGTCCATCTCCTGGTCGAAGCTCGCCTTGAGAATTTCCAAGCAACCGGGGCTCTTCTGGAGCAATTCCTCGCACCAGTTCTCGACCTCCTGCCAGATCTCGTCCAGGGGGAAGACGGCGTTGACCAGCCCCATATCCAGGGCCTCCTCCGCCGAATAGTGGCGACAGAGCATCCACATCTCCCGTGCCTTCTTGGCTCCGACGACCTTGGTGAGATAGGGGACGAAGAACCCGTCCGCAGGGCTCGAGACCTTCGGACCGGCCTGACCGAATTTGGCCGTATGGGCGGCCAGCGTGAAATCGCAGCAATACGCCATGTGGTTGTGCCCGCCCAGGCAGTAGCCCTGGACAACGGCCAGCACCGGCTTGCGGGAATTGCGAATCAGGCGGTTATGGGGATAACGGTTGTAGAAGGCTTCGCGCAGGCCCCATTCCTCCCACTCCACGTCCCCCCCGGTCCCGAAATGCTTCCCCGCTCCGGCCACGACGATGACCCCGATGCTGGTGTCGTGGTTGGCGTCGTAGAAGGCTCGGAACATCTCGTCCACCGTAGCCAGGGACATGGTGTTGTACTTGTCCGGCTTATTGATGGTCACCCGGGCGATCCCGCCCCCGAGTCCCTCGTGGTGCTTCTTGTCGTAGAGGATTTCGTCGAAGGTCATGCCCTCACCCTCGACCTCTTTCCAGTCGCTCCAACTCATGGGTGTGCTGGCTCCCTGTTCCGGTTTGCTCCACCCGCGCCCGTTGGGCAGCGTCTGCTGCCGGGAGCTTGGGTTCAGTGAAACTGCTTATTTCGTCGCATCTTGGCGCCGTGGGGTTCGGCTCGGGTGGGCACTGGCCGCCGCCCTCCCTCGCCCGAAACTCGTCGCGGGCGAGTCCGCCGATATACCCATTGGCCCTGGGAATGTCTATGCTCAGGGAATAGCCCAAGGTCGGATAGACCTCTATAGGTCGCCCCGTGCTTCGCGGGGCAATGGGTCATTCCCGGAACTCGTGACAGGACGATTCTCGCCCAGGCGAAGTCCCTGGGATGGGGCTGGTGTGACCCCAGAAATCGAATTGGAATCAAGCTCATGAAGTCGGCGCCCTTTGAGTATGTGGCTCCCTCCACGATCAGCGGTGTCCTCGAAATTCTCGGTCAGAATGATCCGGATGAAGTGAAGCTTATGGCCGGAGGCCAGAGCCTGATGCCGCTGCTCAATATGCGGCTTTCCCGGCCCGCCCTGGTGCTCGACCTAGGCCGGGTGGCGGATCTTGATTTCATTCGCGAGACCGATCAAGGTGTGGTCATCGGGGCGATGACCACCAAGCGGGCCGTCGAGGACTCAGAGTTAATCCTGCGTGAGCACCCGCTCTTCTGGGAGTCGACGGTGGCCATCGGTCATCCCCCCATCCGCAACCGGGGCACCGTGGGCGGTTCGATGGCCCAGGCCGATCCCGCATCGGAATATCCGGCGGTGGCCCTGGTGCTCGAAGCCGAACTTGTCGCGGTGAGCGCCCGAGGCGAGAGGACTATCCCCGCGGACGATTTTTTCGTGACCTACCTGACCACGTGTTTGGAGCCCGACGAAGTTCTGACCGAAATCCGGATCCCGCGCCTGGCGCCGCGAACGGGTTGGGCCTTCCAGGAGGTGGCGCGTCGCCACGGTGACTTCGCCATCGTGGGAGCCACCGCCACCCTGGGTCTCGAGGCCGGAGTTGCGGTGGAACCGCGAATCGCGGTTTTCGGCGCTGGGGATCGGGCCCTCCGTTTCCCCTCGGCCGAGAGTTTGCTTGCCGGACAGCCGGCCACGGATGAAGTCATCGATGAGGTCGCCGCCCAGGTCGCGGCGGCGGTGGAGGATCCTCTCGACGACGCCCATGCCTCGGCGGATTATCGCCGCCACCTGGCGGGCGTCCTGGTGGGGCGGGTGCTGCGGGAAGCGGCGGTCCGGGCAGCCGAGGCGAGTACAGGAGCATAATGAATATGGCGAGTGAGCAACCCCAACAAGGTGGCATCCGACTGAAGGTTAGGGTCAACGGAGAGCAGCACGAATCCGTCGTCGACCCGCGGATGAACCTGGCCGACTACCTGCGCGAGGAGCTGCGGCTCACGGCCACCCACGTGGGTTGTGAGCACGGCGTCTGCGGCATTTGCAACGTCCTCGTCGACGGCCAGACGGTTCGGAGCTGCCTGATGCTGGCGGTTCAAGTCGATGGCAAGGAGGTGCTCACCGTCGAAGGCCTCGCCGAAGGGGGTAAATTGCACCCCATCCAGGAGGCCTTTATCGAGGAGCACGGTCTGCAATGCGGTTTCTGCACCGGCGGCTTCATGATGGCGATCTGCGAACTCTTCGATCGCAATCCGAGCCCCAGCGAAGAGGAGATCAAGGAGGTGGTCGGCGGCCAGATCTGTCGATGCACCGGTTATAACGCGATTCTTCGCTCGGTTCAGAATGCCGCGGCGAAAATGGGTGCCAGTCGCTCCTAGGCGACGGCCAGCAGGGCAAAAGGGCAATTAGCGCATGGCCATCGAAATTCCCAAAAATCTGGATGAACTCCCCACCACCCGTCCGCGCTACGTGGGCCGGGGGATTCGGCGCGTCGAAGACGTCGGTCTTCTGACGGGTCGGGTGGAGTTCGTCGACGACGTCGTGCTTCCCCGGATGTTGCATTGCGCGATCCTGCGTAGCCCGTTTCCCCACGCACGGATCACCGGGGTCGATACCCAGGCGGCCGAGGCTCTTGAGGGCGTTGCGGCGGTAGTGACCGGGGAAGATGCCCGGCGCTGGAGCCTGCCCGCGCAATCCTCGCCCGAGGGTTGGGGAACTCATTGCATCGCGGGAGATAAAGTTCATTATGTGGGCGAGCCCGTTGCGGCGGTTGCGGCTTCGAGTCGCCGAGTGGCCGAGGATGCCCTGGAACTCATCGAGGTCGATTACGAACCTCTGGAGCCGGTGGCCGATCCCTTCAAGGCCATGAAGCCCGAGAGCCCCCAGGTGCTCGATGCCCAGGAGACCAACGTGATGTTGGATCGGGTCTTCACCTGGGGCGATGTCGACGGGGCCTTCGCGGAGGCCGCCCATGTTTTTCAGGAGAAATTTCGCTGGAATCGCCTGGGTGCCAATCCTACCGAGACCTTCGGGTGTATCTCCGAGTGGGATCCGATGAGCCTCGACCTGACGATTCACGGGAGTATCCAATCCCCCGGCATGTTCGGCCTGGGAAGGGCGGCGACTTTCAGCCTGCCCTCCAATAAGGTCAATATCATTTCCCATGCCCACGGTGGGAGCTTTGGGGGCAAGGGGGGAACCCGGGGTTGCGACATCAGCTGCCTGCTCTCCCGCAAGGTCGACGGCCGCCCGGTGAAATGGATCGAGGATCGTGGCGAATACCTGCTCTCCGGGGGCGGTCAGGCCTGGGATCGCCACTACGAGGTCGCTCTGGCGGTGGATGCCCAGGGTATCGTGAGCGGTCTCAAGGTGGGGTTGGTCGATGATCTGGGCGCTACCGGCGAAGCCTACGGGGCGATTTCCGCGGCCAAACCCCTGGCCGCCTTCACCGGTCCCTACACGATTCCCGTCGCGCAATACGACCTGAAGCTGGTGGCGACGAACAAGTTGCCCTGCGGTCCGTACCGGGGCATGGGGCCGCCGCCGCACTTTTTCGTCCTCGAACAGATGATGGATATTGCCGCCCGCAGTCTGGGCGAAGATCCCGCGGAATTCAGGCGCAAGAATTTTATTCCCGCCGATCAGTTCCCCTACACGATTGCCAGCGGCAACGAATACGACAGCGGCAATTATGGCGAGGTCCTCGATCAGGTATTGGCGCTCTCGGACTACTCTGCCCTGCGGGCGGCCCAGGTCGAGGCCCGGGCCGAAGGACGCCTGGTGGGCGTCGGTGTGGCGAACGCCATCGAGCCCGGGGTCTTCGATTGGAATGCGTATGCGATCGTGGGCATGCCGGGGACGGGAGTGCCCGAAGGGGCCACGGTCAATATCGATATCCTAGGCAATGCCACGGTTCGGGTGGGTTTTTCCCTGGAAGGCCAGGGGCAGTACACCCTGGTGTGTCAGTTGGTGGCCGACTATTTCGGCTACGAACCCGAGAACGTACGGGTAGTGCAACTCGATACCCAGTCGGCCCCGCCCTCGTTTGGGCCCGGAGGAAGCCGGCTCGGCGTGGCGATTACCGGTGCGGTTCTGGGCGCATGCGAGCGGATCAGGGAGAAAATGGCCCGAGTCGTGGCGGTTCTGATGCAGAGCGAGCCCGAGAATATCGAGTTCATGGACGGCAAGTTCACGCTGAAGGGTGCCCCCGGCGCTGAGATGACGGTGGCGGAAGTGGCCGGGACCATGCTGGCCCGCTCGGATCTCCTGCCTCCGGATATCGACCCCCGGCCCGAAGCGACCCACGTTTGGACGGCCGCTGGCCGGACCCCGGCCGATGAAGAGGGCCGGGCCAAGAGCTACCTCACCGCCGCCCACGCGGTGCATATCGTTCAGGTGGAGATCGACCCGGAGACGGGGATGGTGGAGATTCAGCGGTATTGCCTCGCCGACGATTGCGGAACTCGCCTGAACCCCGATACCGTCGAAGGCCAGACCGAGGGCAGCGTGGTTCAAGGAATTGGTGCGGCGCTCCTCGAGGAGTATGTCTACGACGAGGATGCCCAACCCCTGACGACCAGCTTTATGGACTACCTGATGCCCACGGTCTTCGACGCGCCGAAGCTCGAGATGGTGGCCGTGGAGACGCCTTCCCCCTTTACACCCCTCGGTGCTAAGGGCTGCGGGGAGGGAGCTATCCATACAACGCCTGCGGCGGTCATGTGCGCCATCAATGACGCTCTCGCACCCCTTGGGACCTCAGCCCGTGAGGTTCCGGCCGCGCCCATGCGGCTCTGGAAATTGATCAAGGAGGCGCGCGAACGAGCCTCTGATGAGAATAACAATTACTAACCACCCACCCGAAAACCTTGCGTAAGGAGAAGAGTATGGCTGAGAACGATCATTTCGTGGCGCTATCAGAGTGCCATTTCATGAATCCGCAGACGCTGGAGGAGCTGAACTACTACCCGGGCATGCCGCGTTGGTGGGATAGCGTAAACGGCGTGATGCGAGCCTGGGCCGACCGGGATCTCACGGCCGAGGACGCAGAGTGGCCCGCTCCGGTAGCCGAGGAGCTCATCAAGCACATGGATATCGCCGAGGTGGACGTTTGTTTCTGCCTTCGCGAAGGGATGATGGATGTCAGCGGTCAGACAGCTCCCCTGTCTACCAATGGCTTCATGATGCAGCAGATCGCTCCCTATCCCGAGCGCATGTATCTCGAGTGCATGGTGGGC
Organism: Myxococcota bacterium; assembly: GCA_029243605.1. Classification (GTDB taxonomy): domain Bacteria; phylum Myxococcota_A; class UBA9160; order UBA9160; family UBA4427; genus JAZXM01. The sequence continues at coordinate 17,038 of JAQWRT010000077.1, read as the reverse complement.
CCGATTATCCGTCGCGGGGTCGACAATGCCATCTGGGAACTCGAGTACATGGTCAAGGAGTGCAATGCGAAGCTCTGCAAGGTCTATGCACCTGAGGATCTAGGCGCTCTCGACGACAAGCGGCTCTGGCCCTTCTACGAGAAGGCCTGCGAACTCGATGTCGCCCTGACTATCCACACGGGCATGTCCTATGTGGTGCCCCAGCCGAGCAAGCACACCCACCCGGATACTCTTGACCAAGTCCTGCTCGACTTTCCCGACCTCAAGATCATCGCCTACCACATGGGGTGGCCCCATACCGAGGAGTTGATCGGCTTGGCGGGCAAGCACAGCAACCTCTACCTGAGCATGTCGGGAATTATTGGTTGGTACGCACGTGCTCCCTATCGGGGTTACCACGCGATTGGGACAGCTCTTCAGTGGGTCGAGCCGAGCAAGATCGTGATGGGCTTGGATCTGACCTTTGACGACATGAAGCGCGTGGTCGATTGGGTTCGCACTCTCCAGATTCCCGAGGAGTTGCGCGAGCAGTACGGCTACCTCGAGATCACCGAGGACATGCGACGGGGCTTCCTGGGCGAGAATCTGGCCCGGCTCGCCAAGATCGACACCAACAAGCGCGTCTGATTCGGAGGCGATTCATCGCGATGAAAGAAGCCTGCATCGTCGGAATCGGTCAGACCGATTATTGCCGAAAACCCGGGTCGGGGCTCAGTCAACTGGCTCTCCAGTTGCAAGCCGCTTCCCGGGCGATCGGCGAGGCCGGGCTGAAACCCGCGGAGATCGACGGCATCATGCCTTTCCCCAATCTGGGGAGGGCCGAGGAATTCGCCGCCAATTTGGGCTGCCAAAACCTCCGCTACGCGGCCACCATCCATATGGGGGGCGCGGCACCCGCCGCGTCCCTCCAGGCCGCGGCGGCTGCCGTCAACTCGGGCATGGCCAATTACGTATTGCTGCCCGCCGGCTGGAACGGCTACTCGGGAGCTCGCGTACGCCAGACCGTTTCTCAGGATGTTTCGTCAATCCCCGGTGGAGCGATCGCCCGGGACTATTATCTGCCCTTCGGGTTCACCGCCCCCCCTCAATGGTATTCGGTCCTCGCACGGCGCCACATGCACGAGTTTGGGACACGGAGCGAACAGCTCGGTGCCATCGCGCTGGCCATGCGCAAGCACGCCCAGCTCAATTCGAGTGCGGTGATGCATGGAAAGCCCATGACTATGGACGACTACCTCGCTTCGCCCATGCTCGCCGATCCCTACCGTTTCTTTGATTGTTGTCTGGAAACCGATGGCGGCGCGGCGGTGGTGGTCACCACTGCCGAGCGGGCTCGCGATTTGGGGACTCGCCCGGTGCGAATTCTTGCGGCGGCCAGCGGCCAACCCTACCCCGCGGACGAGATTACGAATCGGCGCGATATCTTCAGGACCGGGCTCACCATCGCGGCCCCGGAAGCTTTCGGCAAGGCCGGCCTGAAGCCTTCGGACGTGGATTTCGCCATGATTTACGATTGTTTTACCTTCGAGGTTCTTCAGCAACTCGAAGAGGTCGGCTTCTGCGAGCGCGGCGAGGGTGGCCCCTTCGTCGAGGGTGGCCGGATCGAATTGGGTGGAGAACTCCCGGTGAATACTCACGGCGGTCTCCTCTCCGAGGCCCACGTCCTGGGCATGAGTCATATCGTCGAGGCCGTACGCCAGCTCAGGGGTGAGTTGGGGGAGCGTCAGGTGAAGGATGCCGAGTTGGGTGTCGTCACGGGTTGGGGCGATTTTGGAGACGGCAGCATTGCCCTCTTGGCACGCTGAGGAGAGAACTCGATGACTGAATACAGCTTGCCTCTGCCCGTTCTCGAGGGGCATAGCGCGGATTTCTACGGCTTCTGCAAAGAGGGCGAATTGCGCTTCCAACGTTGCGATGGCTGCGGGGCCTGGCGGCACGTGCCGCGCGAACTCTGCGCCGAGTGCGGAAGCTGGGATTGGACATGGACGCGCTCGAGCGGCAAGGGTGAGGTATTTACCTACACGGTGGTGGGCCGTGCCCTGCATCCGGCATTCGCTGATTCTGCCCCCTACGCGGTGAGCGTGGTGGAGATGGAAGAGGGCGTTCGCATGCTCAGCCGGGTGGCCGACGTGGACCCCGCTGAACTCGAAATTGGAATGCGGGTTCAGGTCGATTTCGAGGCCGTGACCGAAGAGATCAGCCTACCGATTTTTCGTCGGGCGACCGTTTAGAGCGCATCGCAAGAGTGTGGGTCGCGAGAATATCGATCGAAATCGCCCGTTAGAGAAAGAGATTGGAGCCCGAATTGGAATTGCCCAAAGAGATTGTCTTCGAGAAAAAAGATCACGTCGCTGTCATCACCATTGACCGCCCGGATGCCCTGAACTCGCTGACCGCGGATATGCTGCTCGGCATAGAGGCGGCCTTCAAGGCTTTCGACGACGATCCCGACCTCTGGGTGGGAATCCTGACCGCCACCGGGGAGCGTGCGTTTTCTTCGGGCTTGGATCTCAAGGAAGCGGCCCCCATGCTGACCTCCGGGGATCAACTCGGCTTTGAAGATTGGACGAAACGTCAATTCTCCGACGTCTACAAGCCGATTATTTGCGCCGTCAACGGTTTCTGTATCGCCGGGGGAATGGAAATGCTCCTGGGGACGGATCTACGGATCGCTTCGGAACACGCGACCTTCGGGTTGGGCGAGGTCCGTTGGGGTTTGGTGCCTCTCGGCGGAACGCATATCCGTCTCCCTCGCCAGATTCCCTGGGCCATGGCCATGCAACTCCTTCTCACGGGCAAGAATGTCGATGCTCAGCGGGCCTACGAGATGGGCCTGATCAACGAGGTGGTCCCCGCGGACAAGTTGATGGAAACCGCCCTCGATTGGGCCCAGAAGATGTGCCGGAACGGTCCTCTCGCCATGCGAACCGCCAAGGAGATCGCCGTTCGAAGCCTCGAGCTCGAGAGCGGCTTCGTGCTTGAGAAGGCCCTGGGTCAGAAGGTGCTGAACTCCGAAGACGCCAAAGAGGGACCGGCAGCCTTCGCCGAGAAGCGGCCGGCGGAATTCAAGGGGCGCTAGACCCGGGTCAGGGCTTCGGGCCCGAGCTCGAAGATCGCGGCGGAGCGGGCGGGAGAATCCACGTCCGGGAGCGTACGCACGGCGTAACGCGCGAGCGAGGGCAGCCCGAGGCGCGGTGAGGATGGGCGTTCGGGGTCGCTGAGCAGGATCGGTTGATCGTCCCTCACCAGGGGTCGGAGGCGATCCAGGGGCTGGGGCTCGTAGAGGATGTCGCTGGCCACGAGCAGATCCCAGTCCTCGGGCAGGCGAGAGTGGGTGGCAATCTCGACCCCGTTGCTCTGGGCATTGAGAGAGGTGGCTCGCCGGGCCTGGGGGTCCATGTCCACGGCATCGACCCGAGCGGCCCCGGCCAGGGCGGCAGCGATGGCGGCCACCCCCGAGCCGGTCCCGAAATCGACGATGCGTTTGCCCCGGAACCTTTCGGGATGATCGAGAATGAAGCGCGCCATGGCCTGACCGCTGCCCCAGCAAAACGCCCAGAAGGGCGGGGCTTCGAGTCGCTCGAGGCCCCGGCAACTCGCTTCGAGATCGAGGTCCGCGTCCAGGAGCCAGAGCCCGATCTCCGGACAGAGGGGAGGGCGCTGGAAGGTCAGCGGGCGGTCGAAGGCCCGCAGGTTAGGCGTCGGCACCTTGTCGTGGGGCGTGGGGGAGGCGGCCAAGGAAAATTTCCTCGTCGGGCGGCGGGACTGCCGCCCAGACAGCCGCGAGGCTAGACGAAGCGGTGCGGGTCCGGTGTGCAGCGGGTTGCTGCGTGGGGATTCAGGCAAGCACCCGGGGAACGAGGCGTCTGCGGAGCGCTGGGAGATCGAGTAATTCCCCCAGATACTCGCTCTGGGTATCGACGAAGCGCATGAGGTTGCTGCCCTCTCCGATGCAGGCTCCCGGGGGCGGAGGCTTCAGCCATTCTCCCCCGGCTGAGCGCATATGTCGGCGATCGCTCTTTAACTCGCGCTGATAGAGTGCGGCGGGAAGCCAACGGAAGCGCGGGGCATGGGCTTCAAGCCCGGCGGGCAGGGGGGGTAGGGAGGCTTCGAGGTAGTGGGAGGCCGGGGTGGGCAAGGCCAGGGTCGAGTCCGGATCCCAGGCCAGGTAGAGGCCATCCCTGCGGGCCAGAAAGATGACATGGTAGTCCCAGAGGATGGCTTGCCCGGGATCGGGTGAGGATTTCTGTTGCCAGACGGCGACGCTGCGTGCAGCATTCGAAATGAAGACTACGCTGGCACCGTCGAGTTGGCCCAGAGGACCTGCACAACGGTGCCAGGCATTCTCTTCGCAGAAATAGGGCCAATCGTGGGCGTGGGGATCGTCCAAGCCGGGAAAGGCTAGCGAGTCCCGCGGTCTTCATGCCAGCAACGCCCGGGAACTCCCGCGGCCGAAAACGGGATTTGATGCAGCGGGTCTCCACCAGCGAATTCGAAGCGCTCTCCGGGGATTGGGATGCCCTGGCGGAAAGCGATGCCGGCGTGGATCGCTTCTGCGCGCGGAGCGCCTGGCAGCACTCGTTTCACCAGGCCTTCGATCCCGAACGCGATCTCTGGCTGGGGCGAGAGGGCCAGTCCATGGCGGTCTTGGCCGAACGCGCCGATGGGCTCCTCGAGCCCCTGGAGAATATGTGGGGGTTCGGCGCGCCCTTGATCGGCCCCGAATCCGGCGCGCTCCTGGCCCGCTGGCTTTTGGATCGGCCCCGTCCGACGATCTTGCTCGGCATCCCGGCGGATCGTGACCGCCTGGCGAAAATCGTCGCCCCCCTCGCGTCGGTTTTTAATTTTCGCATGGTCTCGGCCACCAAGCGTTTCGAGGTTTCTCTGGAAGACGGCCTCGACGGCTGGCTTGCCCGTCGGAGTGCCAGCTTTCGCAGAAATCTACGCTCCGCTCAGCGCCGAACTCAGGATGAATCCGTCGAGTTTCGCTGGATCGAAGTCGAGGCGGGAGAGTCCGCCGAGGCCCATTTTCGCACGGTCCTCGACGTGGAGGCCCGAAGCTGGAAGGGCATTCGCGGCGAAGGGGCAGGGGATGGGCCGATGTTGGATTTCTATCTCCAACTCTGGCCCAAGCTATCCGGGGAGGGGAGGCTTCGTTTGCTCCTGGCAGAGCGTGACGGCGTGGCCGTCGGCTATCTCCACGGAGGTCAGGTAGGCGACCATTTTCGGGGCCTCCAATTCAGTTTCGATCACGCCTTCGCTCACCTGGGCCTTGGCAACGTGATGCAATACCAGGCGCTCAGCCAACTCGCGGCTTCCGGGGTGGAGCGCTACGACCTGGGTTCCTACTCCGACTACAAGGCTCGTTGGGGGGACGACGGACTCGAGACCGTCGGGCTCTTTATGGCCCCCCGGTCTTAGGCTTCGCTCTGGCCTTTGCGTTCCAATTGGGCCTGGCGCAATGCCTCGAATCTCTCGCGCGGAATAGAGATGAAGACGCCGTGGGATTTCGCGACCAATAGATCTCCGGCATAGAGTTCCCCGGAGTTGTAGATCTTTCGCCCGTCCTGGCGGTCGAAGCGGGCTTCAAGCCTGAGGGGAACCTCGAGGGGGGTGGGCTTGAGGTAGCGGACGGTGATTTCTCCCGTCATGCCCGGCATACTGGAGAAAACGCATGCCATGCCCAGAGCTTCATCGAAGACCGCAGCGACGAAACCGCCATGGACGCAGCCCGGGGCGCCCTCGTAGGCCCGACCAAAGAAGACCTCACCCCGGACGATCTTGGCTTCGTGATCCGGGTCGAGGGTCACGGGCGGCGCCAGGGGATTCGAGCGGCCCACGATGGGGCTGCGGTCCATGAACATTTCCATGCCTCCGGCGAGTGAACCCTCGGCGACTCCTGGAAGCTCGGTCATCCGCGGTTGGTTCTGGAAGCGCTCGGCGCTGACACGAACCTGATCCGCGATGGCGAGGAGCTCCTCTTCCGGGGCATCCGTCGCGCACAGGCAGTCCATGAGTTGGCGAACCGAGCGGGCTAATTCGCGCTTGGCGGGCCAGGTGCCGGGGGCTTTTTCGAGTTGGTCGCGATAGCTGGCGATGCGCTCGATGGTTTCGTCGGTTTCGCTCACGAGATTTCCTTGGGCGAGCGGGTGCCCGCTTATCAGTAGATGACCTTGTTTTCCTTGAGGGTCTGGTAGTCGGCTTCGTCCAGGCCGAGCAATTCGAGGAATACACGATCATTATCCTGTCCGATCGACGGGCCGGGAAAGACCCGGGGCTCGCTTCGGCTCAGTTTTACGTAGGCATTGTAGATCGTTTCCCGGTATCCGAGTGGGTGATCGACCTCGATGAATGTCTGTCTGGCTTTATAGTGCGGGTCGTCCAGAAGGTCATCGACGCCCAATACCGGGGCCGCGGCGACGCCGGCCGCCTGCAGGGTCTCGGCAAGTTCCCGATCGTCGAAGCCTGCCGTCCACTCGCCGATCTTCGCGTGGAGGGCCTGGATATTGGCGAGCCTCGACTCGATGTCGGCGAATTCGTCCTGGGAAGCCCATTCGGGATGGCCCATGGCCGAAACGAGGCCCGACCACTCGGATTCCTCCTGGGCCACGATACTGATCCAGCGATCGTCGCCTGCGCAGGGGAAAACGCCGTGGGGGGCTGCCATGGCCAGGGGGTGTTGATTTCCCAAGGGACCGGCGACGCGCTGATTGAGGACGTAATCGCTGAAGGCGGGCCCCACCATCTGCATCACGGCTTCCTGCTGGGAGAAGTCGATTTGTTGCCCCTGGCCCGTTCGCCGCCGATGGGCCAGGGCGGTGAGGATCGCAAAGGCACCGAAGATCCCGTTGTAGGGATCGGAAAACGCGTTTTCCACCGGGACAATATCGCCCTCTTCGTACCCCACCAGGCTGTCGAGTCCGGTGGTGGAGGTGAGGCTGAGCCCGTAGGTACGGACATCCTTCAGGGGGCCGTAGAGTCCCGCTGCTGGCATGGAGAACATGATGACGTCCTCCCTGACCTTCTTGAGTTCCTCGTACCCCAGGCCCAAGCGTTCCATTACGCCGGGTCCAAAATTTTCGACGACGACGTCACACTCGGCGATTAGCTGAAGGGCGAGTTCCCGGGCGCCCTCCTGCTTCAGGTTGATACTGACGCTTCCATTGCCGGCCCAGCAGGCGTTATTGGAGAGGCTGCGGTTCGGATCGCGCTCCCCTCCGGCGAAGGGAGGCAGGCTTCGTGTCATGTCGACCCGGGCATAGGATTCGATCTTCAGCACGTCCGCGCCGAGGAAGCCAAGGGTCTGCCCGGTGACGGGGCCGGCCCAGACCCAACCGAAATTGGCGACCTTGACCCCTTCCAAGGGCAGGCGACTCTCGCCGCCGGAAGCGGTCGAGGCCTTGGGCTTCGCGCTCGAGCCCTCGTTGAGGATTTCATCCCGGTGCTCCCCGAGGAGCGGGGCGGGTCGCTCGGGGCCGCCCGGGGTCTCGGAGAGCTTGAAGGGGGCGCCCAGGGTTTGGTAGCGGCCAAGGCGTGGATGTTCGAGCTCGACGATATAGCCGCGCTCCTTCAGGTGGGGATGCTCGGCGGCTTCGGCCACGGTGAAGACCGCGGTGATCGGGCAACCCGCCGCCTGGCAGCGATCCATGATGTCCATTTTGGTGTGTTCGGCGCTCCACTCCTGGACCAGGGGATAGATCAGGTCGGCGTTCTCTCCCCGGGAGAACATGTCCTGAAACATTTCGAGTTGCATCCATTCGGGGTCGCCCATGACTTCGCGTAGGCCGTTCCACTGCCCTGGCTCCAGGGCGAGCATCCAGACGTGGCCGTCTTTGCACGGGACAATGCTGGCGGGCGCAGCCAGGGGCATGCCGACCCCGGTGCGCTTATCGAAAGCCCCATCCTGGGCGAAGCCTCCGATATTCTGGCCGCCGACGAAGGCCGCTGCGATGGCTTCGGCGCAGGAGACGTCCACGTGCTGGCCGCCTCCGACATTTTCTCGGCCAAGGGTGGCGGCCAATCCCCAGGCGGCGGCGCTGACAGCCCCAAAGAAATCCGCTGCGAAGGTGCCGTGCTCCAGAGGCATCTCCCCCGGGCGACCGCAATAGCGATTGCTGGCTCCGGTGAGGTGGTAGGCGTTGAGATCGTAGGCTCGCCAGTCGGCGTAGGGGCCGGTTTGCCCGAAGGGCGTGATGGAAATCATCACGAGCTGGGGGTTGAGCGCCTTGAGCTCGGACCAGTCGAGTTCTCGCTCGCGCTTCCAGGCGGGTCTCATGTTTTCGATCAAGACGTCGGCGGACCGCACCAAATCGAGAAAGGCTTCGCGTCCCGCACTCGTTTCGAGGTCGAGGTCGATGGAGCGCTTATTGGTATTCAGGAAGTGGAAGAGACCGCTTTTCTCGGGGTCGGGTTCGTCGCCGGGGAAGGGGCCCCAGGACCGGGAAGGGTCTCCTGCGGGACCCGATTCAACCTTGACTACGTCGGCTCCGTAATCGGCGAAGAGCTTGGCGCAATAGGGCGCCGAGACGCTCTCACCGAGCTCGACGACCTTGATTCCATCCAGAGCGCCCTTGGACATCTTAAGCTCTCCTGATTCTTCAGCCCGAGGATCTTCCGAAGAGGCGCCGGAAGAAGTCAACGATCATCTGCCAGAGGGTGCGGCCGAGGAGTGAGCCCACGGCAAGCGCTTCGTCTTGGGCCACGGGTGCAGGCGCCGGGCTATCGGCAACCGCCGCGGCAATCTGGGCCTGGGCGTTGGCCGAAAACTGTTTGAAGAGCTGAGCGGATACGCCCTTGATCATGCCGCGCCCCATCTGCATGACCTTCCCCGTCAGATCAACTCTGACGTCGAATCTCATCTCGGTGCCGCCGTCGGGTGTCTCGGCGAGCTGTACGTCGAGGCTGCCCTTGGCGGTGCCTCCACCGGTTTCTCGCCCCTCGCCACTCAGCTTCATGGTTCGGTTATCCGAGTCGACCTCGGAAAAGACGACCTGGCCCTTATAGGCGGTGGTGATGGCTCCGAGCTTGACCTTGGCCTTCCCGAGAAAGGTTTTTTCGTCGATCTCCTCGACGATTTCAGCGCCGGGCATGCAACTGGCCACTCGGCGTGCATCGGTCACGAAGGCCCAGGCAACTTCTATGGGGGCCTCGACGGTCATCTGTTCTGTGATTTCGATGGCCACGGGGGTTCCTTTCGCTCTCGCGTTCAGTTCGTTGGCCGAAATGGGCAAGGGCCCGACCAAGGCTCGGACCTTCGCGAGGTCCGATAATGGAGGCCCGGAGTGTATCGCGAACTCGCCGGACCTCTTCCAGCCGTGGGACCCTTCTTTTTGTACGGATTTCGACCTTTTTGGGCGGTCTGGCCAGACAAGCGCAGTCCCGCTGAAGTCTTTCTGGTCACCCGCCGCGCAACCCGGCTTCGAGGTGCGGGCAGATGGGCCCCATTTGCCTCAGAAGGGCAGTATAGCGGTCGGGAAGGTTGCAACCAACGTCGTGGGCTTGGTAGTTTGCCGTTGGCCAAATGGAACTTACCCGCGAGATCTACTGGAACATAGTTTGGGGCCCGGCGATTTACGCCCTGGCCGCGGTCGCGGTCTTGATTCTGCTGCGCGGTGCATGGCAGCGCATTCAACTCTGGCGCGAGGGCACCCCGGAACAGCGAACCGACCGCTTGGGCGAGCGCCTGAGCGGCACGCTCATCGAGATCTTTGGCCAGCGCCGCCACCTGCGCGATCCCTTTCCCGGTGTGGCGCATTTGCTCATCCTCTATGGCTTCCTCGGAGCCTTCCTCGCCACGACGATGATTGCCATTCAGGAGTGGACCGGCATCCACTTCATTGCCGGCCCTTTTTACCTCGGCTTTTCGCTCTTTGCCGATCTCGCTGGCCTGATGGGACTTGTTGGCCTTCTGATGGCGCTCTATTGGAGGATGATCGTTCGTCCCGAGCGCCTGCACTCGGCCATGGATGATTGGATCGCCCTGGGGCTCCTCTTGCTGATTTTTATCCAGGGCTTTCTCGTCGAGGGGATTCGGATCGAGGCGACGGAATTGGATGCCGCGCCCGAACTCGCTCGCTGGTCACCGGTTGGCTACGTGATCGCCCTGGCTCTGCGAGGGGTGGATTCGGCCAGCTTGCTCGAGCTTCATCGTTGGCTCTGGTGGTTTCACGCGGTGACTGCTTTCGCATTCATCGCTTATTTCGTCTACGGGAAATTTACCCACGTTCTCTACGGGGCGGGGAATATCTTTCTTCGCAATCTGGAGCCCATGGGGAAGCTCTCGCATCCCGATATCGACCAGATGCTCGACGAGGATGAAGACGCGCTGGATCGACTCGGCATCGGTGAAATCGAGCGGTTCAGTTGGAAAGGCTTGATGGATCTGGACGCCTGCGTGAATTGCGGGCGCTGCGAATCGGTTTGTCCGGCGAAGATCAGCGGTTCGCCCCTGAGTCCCCGAAAGCTCATTAAGGATATGCACGGCCACTTGAACCAGGTGGCTCCCAGCCTGCTCGCCAATGGGAGTTCCGAGGGGCAGCCTTCGTTGATCGGTGACGGCCAGGGCGAAAGCGCTCCCGCCGTCCTCGAGGATGAGCTTTGGGGCTGTCGCACCTGTGGTGCCTGCATGCGTGAGTGCCCCATGTATATCGAGCATGTTCCCAAGATCATCGATATGCGGCGTCACCTGGTGATGACCGAGTCGAAGATGGGCGAAGAGGCCCAGACCTTCCTGAAAAATATGGATGACCGGATGCACCCCTTTGCCGGGACCTCCAAGGATCGCGAGGAGTGGTTCGAGGATTTGGACGTCAAGGTCTTCAATCGCGGTGACAAGGCCGACACGCTCTTCTGGGTGGGGTGTGCCGGGTCCATGGTGGATCGGAATATTGAGGTCAGTCGGGCCATGGTCAAGGTCCTCGATGCGGCGGGAGTCGATTTTGGTTTGCTCGGGGCCGAGGAGGTCTGCACCGGGGATCCGGCTCGGCGCGTTGGCGGTGAGCTCACCTATCAGGTGTGCACGAAGGAAAATATCGAGACCTTCGAGCGCTATGGGATCAAGAAGGTGGTGACTACCTGTCCCCATTGCTTCAACACGCTGAAGAATGAATACCCCGATTACGGCGGTGACCTCGAGGTCGTCCATCACAGCGAACTCATCGAAGGGCTGCTTCACGAAGGCCGGCTGAAGCCGAAGGGCAATCTCGATAGCGTCACCTATCACGACCCGTGCTATCTCGGCCGTCACAACGAGGTCTACGAGGCTCCGCGTACGGTTGTGGAGAGTGTCTCGGAGCCCGGCGCATTGGTGGAGATGGAAAAGAACCGCTCTCAATCGCATTGCTGCGGCTCGGGGGGCGGGTACGCGTGGATGGACGACAAGCCCGAGAAGCGGATCAATCAGGATCGATTCGAGCAGATTCAGGGCTGCGGGGCCAAGACGGCGGCCCTCTCGTGCCCCTTCTGCATGCAGATGTTTTCGGATGCCAGCAGCGCTCTCGACCCCGAGGGCGAAGTTCGCGTGGCCGATATTGCCGAACTGGTGGCAGAATCTCTCGAGGATTGAGCCCGGGACCCGGGCTTCAGGCGTTTCGAGCTTCCCGCCCCCGGGTGGCGAAGAAGAGCCCCCCGATGCAGGCGATCAGGCCTACCACCACCCAGACGAGTACGCTGTAGACCGCGTGCCAGCCTTGGCTCTCGGCCACGGATCGAACCATCCAGACCGCGCTGGAGCCGACCCCGAAGGTCAGCACGAATTTGAGCCCGTAGGCCGTGGAGCGCCAGCGCTCGGGAGTGAACACGGCGAAGAGGCTGTTCTCGATGGGTTGCATCCCCAGGGCGAAGAACGCATAGATCGAGGACGCCACCAGCAGGGGCCACTGGGTCGTCGAGGCGATCACGACGAGGGCGGGCAGGCTCGCCACGTGATAGGCGAGGTAGGCCACGCGTAGATCCATACGATCGGCGATTCGGCCACCGACATATTGTCCGGCGGTCCCCAGAAGCATGGCGATGGAGGCCGCCAAGCCGTAGCCCATGAAGGAAATGTCCTGGGCGAAGAGAGCGGGCTGGGCCACCGTATTGCCGCGATACGCGAAGCCGCCCAGGGTGGCGGTGAGGCACAGGATCACGAATGCCGCGATGGCGCCGGAATCTCGGGACTGGCCGGTGGTCGTTTCGTCCGGGTCGGGGTGCTCGGCGCGTCCCGGTTCGACGATCTTGACCCGACTGAAAGCCAGGGTGGCCAATAGGATCACCCCGCCGGTCACCGCAAAAGTTTCGCGCCAGCCGATGCTCTCGACGAGCAGGGAGGTCACCAGGGGCGAGAGCGCAATGCCGACATTGCCGTAGACGCCGTTGATTCCCAGGGCGCGACCCCGGGAGGCGACTGCCCGGGAGAGAAGCCCGGTGCCGGCGGGGTGATAGAGACTCGCGCCGGTCCCGATGCCGCAAAGAGCGAGGGCCAGGGTCCAGCCCGGTTCGGTGCCGGCGGCCAGGCAGGCCGAACCCCCCGCTACCACCAGGCCCGCCAAGATGACCCGCCGTCCTCCCCATCGATCCGCCGCGATGCCCGCGGGCAAGGCTCCCAACCCGAAGAGCAGGTAAGCGCCAAAACTCCAGGACAGGGCCTCCTCGATGGAGGCGACTCCGGGCATTTGCGCGACCAGGCCTACGGCCAGGGTGGGGTAGATGAGTTCGACGTAGTGGGTGGCCGCGTGGGCAAAGCCCGTGAAATGCACGATGCGCTTTTCGTTGGGGCTGAATTCTCGGTCGCTTCCGTTCTCGGCCATGCGGAGCAATTAGCCGAGCCGGGGGTCGATCACAAGATGCGCGGTCCCGCTCAGTCCTCCAGGATACCTTCGACGAGTTCGGCCACCCGGGACTCGGCCTCGGGGGTCTGCCCGCCACGCTCCATGAAGCGCTTCATGGCCGCGGGCGCTTCGGGGGTACGCAGGAGCACCTGGAAGAGGTAGTCCTCTTCGATCAGGCCCTCGGCCAGGGGTTGGTCCGCGGCGTTGACCGCTTGCTTGGCGAGTCGAACGGCTTCCGGGGGGTGGCGGGCGATCCGTCGGGCCAGGTTTTCCACGAAGGGGCCAATTTTTTCGGCGGGGAGGGCGCGGTTGAGGTAGCCCCATTTTTCCGCGGTCTCCGCATCGAGGTCGTCAGCGCCGAGAATCACTTCCAGGGCCCGTCCCCGGCCGAGCATGCGGGGCAGGCGCTGGGTGCCGCCGCCGCCTGGGAGGATGCCAAGGGGGACCTCCATTTGGCAGATAACGGTTTTGTCGAGGACCCCGAAACGCATATCGAAGGCCGACGCGAGTTCGCTTCCGCCGCCACCCGCGCGCCCTTCGATCTGGGCCACAGTGACCTTGTCCATCAGTCGGAAGCGTTCGCACATCTCGTGAAAGGCGTTCTTCGCCGACCTTAGGGCCTCTTTGTCGGTGGGGAATTTGAGGATCGCACTGACATCGAAGTGGGCGAGGAAGAAGTCGGGGTTGGCGCTCTTGAGAACGAGCACTCGGGCGTCTTCGTCGGCCTCCACGATTTCACCCAAGCGTGTGAGTTCGGAGAAGAGTTCCATGGTGATCACGTTGACTGGGGGATTGTTGACCGTCGCCCATGCGACTCCCGCTTCGACATTCACATCGATCAATTGAAGACCGTAGTTTGCAGTCGTCATCGTCGTCCCCTTTTCGGTTTCGGGAATGAGCGCTGGTATCGCGCTTTGAGCTTTCTTAAGCGGGTGAGGCGGCCAATTCGATGGCACCCGCTTCGACGTAGGCATTGTACTCGTCGGCGGAGAGATTCAGAAGTTCTCGAAAAACGGACTCGTTGTCCTCTCCCATGGCGGCACCGGCTCGGGTTGTGCGCCCCGGAGTGCCCTGAAGACCCAGGGGAATTCCGGGTGCCACGACCTCGCCCTTCTTGAGGTGGGGAATGGTTTCGAAATAGCCGCGCTCGGCGAGATGGGGATCGCGCAGGTATTGGTCCTCGGTGTTCTGCACGACGCCCGCCGGGACTCCGGCGGCCTGAAGCGATTCCACAGCGCTCTGAGGAGTCAGGCCGAAGGTCCACTCCCCGATGGCCGCGTCGATGGTATCGGCCTCGGCTTGCCGGGTGGCGCCGCTTGCGAAGCGGGGGTCGTCCGCCCAGTTCGGGCGTCCGATCACCCGGCACAGGGCGGCCCACTCGTGCTGGGTGGCCACCGAGACCACGCAGTGTTGGTCCTCGCCCGCGCAGGGGTAGCAGCCCTGGGGAGCTCGATAGCTCGAGCGATTCCCCATCCGGGCCGGCGATTGCTGGTGGGCCATCTGGTCCATCATCTCGGGCCCGATCATTGCGACAGTGGTTTCGAGTTGGGAGAGAGAGATGCGCTGGCCCTGTCCCGTTTGCTCCCGGTAGTCCAAGGCGCAGAGTACCGCGAAGAGGCCGTGGAGCGCGGATAGGGAATCGGGGTAGGCGTATTGGGTCATCGCGCCCTCGGCCTCGGGGAAGCCGCCCAGCCAGGCCATGCCGGACATGGCTTCTATATTGGGACCCCAGCTCACATAGCTCGGATGCACTCCGGTGTCCCCGAAGCCACTACTGCTAATGGCGATGAGCTTTTCGTTGGTGGCATGGAGTTCTTCCCAGCCGAGTCCCAGATTTTCCATCACGCCGAAGCGATTATTTTCGATCACCAGGTCACTGCGGCCGACGAGCTTCAGAGCGAGATCAGTGCCGCCGGGTGCTTTGAGATTGATGGCGACGAAGAGCTTTCCCGCGTCCCAGTCGGTGAACCAGGGCGACATCTCGGGTTCGATGACGCGTTCTACCGAGCGGGGAGGGATATAGAGGCGGACAACCCCGGGAACCTGGTGGGATTCGATGCGGATGACCTCAGCGCCGCACCAGGCGAGCATGCGACCAATCCAGGGGCCCGCCATCCCCTGGGTGAACTCCACGACCTTCAGCCCCGCCATCGCCTGGGTATCCATAGGCCCTAGATGACCCCCGCATCGGCCAGGGAATGAAGCTCGCTGTTTGAGAGGCCCAGTTCCTGTGAGAAAACCTCTTCGTTGTGTTGACCGATCTCGGGTGCTGGGCGCGAGATCCTCCAGGGCGTGATTTCAGGGCGAAAGGGGGCGCCGGGATAACGCAGCTTTCCAGTCTTGGGGTGGTCGACCTCGATAAAATAGTCGCGCGCGGCGAGGTGGGGGTCGGCGGCGGTTTCGGCGGTGGTTTGCAGGGGAGTGAAAGCGATATGACGCCTCTGACCCTCGTGAAAGATCTCCTCGACGGTATGCAGGGCCGTCAATTCCGAGATGAAGAGATCGAGAAGCTCGCGGTATTCGATTCGTTTGGAAGAGGGGCCCTCGAAGAGCGGATCGAGGACTTCCTCGTTGCCGGTTTCTTCGTGAATCCACTGGGCCAGGGCTTGCCAGTGCGCCGGACGATTCACCATCAGGTAGACCCTTCCATCTCGGCACGCATAGGCGCCCGAAGGCACCGAGGCGGTGAGGGCGGTCCCCACGCGCCGGGGGATGATCCCGTCGTCGAGCCATTTCCCGACTCCTGAAATATGGGAAATAGCCAGAGTGGTCTCCTGGAGCGAGATGTCCACGTGCTGACCTCGGCCGGTGCGGCCCGCCGAGAGCAAGGCGATCAGGCTACTCGACGCTGCGCAGGTCGAGGCCATGAGAAAATTCTGTTCCCCGGCTAGGGCTACCGGGGGAGCTTCGGCATCGCCGGTGACGAAGAGGGGGCCCCCTACGGCTCCTGCCACGAGATCCGACGACTTCCAATTCGCGCGCGGCCCGTTCTGCCCGAACCCGGTGATGGAGGTCAGGACGAGTTCCGGGTGCTCGGCGGAAAGAGCGGAGTAGCCAATCCCGAGATCGTCGAGATAGCCCACGGGTAGGGTTTCCACGATCAGATCCGCGGTCTTCGCCAGCTTCTTGAATAGGGCGCGGCCTTCGGGGTGGTGGATATCCAGGGTGATTCCGCGCTTGCTCGTGTTCGTGTAGAGGAAGTGCAGGCTGCGGTCGTCACCCGGGACCCCTTCAAGGAAAGGGGGGATCGAGCGATCCGGGGCGCCTCCAGGCGCTTCCAGTTTGATGACGTCGGCTCCCATATCCGCCAGCAGCTTGCCGCAGTAGGCACCGCTGGCATCGGCGATTTCCAGAACCCGCCTATTCGATAATGCCGATTGACTTGCGCCGACCATTGGGTTCCTTGGGGGCTTGAGGGAACCGCGAGTGTAGCTTCTCTCCAGGCGGAAATGAGCGGAGGCTCGAGTCCCGACGACAGATATTGCGGGTCGCGAGGGTCTGGCTTTTGTGTACGCTCTGGAAGACCCCAGCCGAGGAGACCCACCCCCCATGGCCATTCTGACCCCCCTGGATGCCGGTGCATCCGGCCGCCGCCGGCTCGCTCTTGCAAGCCCGGCGACCCTGGAGCCGATCGGCGAAATCGAAATTCACACGGCCGCCGATGTCGAGTCCGCAGTGGCTCGCGCCCGCAAGGCCCAGGTCGACTGGGCCGCGCTTCCCATCTCCGAGCGCGCACGCTTCATGTACGGTGCCCTCGACGCGTTGCTGGCCCGCCAGGAAGATATTCTGACGACGGTCATCCAGGAGACTGGCAAGCCTCGTACCGAAGCGTTGCAGATGGAAATCTTTGCGGTGGGGGATGCCCTCAACTACTACGCGAAGAACGCCGAGACAATCCTTAAGAGCGAGAAGAGGAAGCTTCACGGTCTGACCCGGTTCATGAAACGCCTGCGGATCGTGCACCGACCCCTGGGCGTGGTGGCGGTAATCAGCCCGTGGAATGGTCCTTTCGTGCTCGCGATGAATCCCGTGATCCAGGCTCTGATGGCGGGGAATACCGCCATCCTGAAGCCCTCGGAGGTCACACCCTTCTCCGGCTTGTTGGCCGGGGAAATTTTCGCCGACGCAGGCTTGCCCGAGAACGTTCTCCAGGTTCTGACCGGGGACGGGGAAACCGGCGCAGCCCTGTGCCGAGGCGGCGTGGATAAGGTGGCCTTCACCGGCAGCGT
>JAQWRT010000075.1 GCA_029243605.1 Myxococcota bacterium | reverse complement strand
CACCTGGTCCGAAGCGCCCCTGCCGCCGGCGGGCTGGCATCTCATGGGCACGGCGCGCATGGGCACCGACCCCGCGACCTCGGTGGTCGATCCCGTGGGCCGGGCGCACGATGTCGAAAATCTCTTCGTGGTCGACGGCAGCGTCTTCGTGACTTCCGGGGGCGTGAACCCGACGTGCACGCTCCAGGCCATCGCGCTCTACGTGGCCGACCACATCAAGAAGAACCTGGCCACGCTCTTTGACTGAGCGGCGGCGGCCCGAGACCGGGCACCTTGGAGGGAGACCATGAGCCAGGACAAATTGCCCGAGCCGCTTTTTAGCGCCGTGCTCGACGAACTGATCCCCGCCCGGAGCGGTGGTCTGGCCGCGGCCGGAGCCCTCGGCCTCGGGGAATACGTCGAGGCCCAACTCGGCGCCGCCGCCGTCGCGCTGGCCCCGGCCCTGGCCGGCTTGGACGCTCTCGCCCGGGAGCGCACGGGTCAGGCTTTCGCTGACGCCCCAGCCAGCCTGCGCGCCGAACTTCTGAGTCAGGCCGGCGAAGACTACCCGGGTTTTCTGGAAGGCGTGCTCTTTCATCTCTACTCGGGCTATTACCAGCATCCCCAGGTCATGGAAGCCCTGGGGCTCGAGGGGCGAGCCCCCTTTCCCGGTGGGTATCCCCTGGAAACCGGTGACCTCGGTTTGCTCGACGCGGTGGGGAGCCGGGGGGCGTATCGGAAGACCTGAGCCCCGGTTGCACTCCCGATCGTGCTCCTGATTTCAGCGCCGAGAAGCGTGCTATTTTGTCCCGATTGGAGGAATAACATGAGCCATTTTGACGTGATCATCGTGGGTGCGGGGCTTTCGGGAATCGGGACGGCCTACCACCTGCAGGGGAAATGCCCGGGCCAGACGTACGCGATTCTCGAGGCACGAGATGCCATCGGCGGTACCTGGGATCTCTATCGCTACCCCGGCATTCGCTCGGACAGCGACATGCACACCCTGGGCTACAGCTTCAAGCCCTGGCGCGCTGAGAAAGCCATCGCCGATGGGCCCTCGATCCTTGATTACGTCAACGAGACCGCCGACGAAAACGCAATTCGGAAGAATATCCACTTCAACTCGGCCCTTCGAAAGGCATCCTGGTCGAGCGCCGAAGCGCGCTGGACGCTTGAAATCGCTGAGGCCGAGGGCGAAGCACTCCGCGAGCCCATGACCTGCGGCGTGTTGCTCATGTGCAGCGGTTATTACAGTTACGACGAGGGCTATTGGCCGACTTTTGAGGGCCAGGAGGAGTTCGAAGGGGAAATCTTTCATCCCCAGTTCTGGCCCGAAGATCTCGATTACGCGGGCAAGCGCGTCGTGGTGATCGGCAGCGGCGCCACCGCGATGACCGTGGTGCCTGCGATCTCGAAGGAGGTCGCCCACGTGACGATGCTCCAACGCTCGCCCACCTATGTGGTTTCGCGACCTGCAAAGGATGCCGTGGCCAACTTCCTGCGCCGGTTCCTCCCGGACAAGGTGGCCTATGCGATCACGCGCTTCAAGAACGTGCAGTTTCAGAAGTTGATGTACAAGCGAACGCGCACCCGCCCCGAACGGATCAAGGAAATTCTGCTTCGGGAAGTGCGCAAGCACCTCGGGCCGGATTACGACATCGATCGGCATTTTACGCCGAGCTACAACCCCTGGGATCAGCGCCTCTGCCTGGTCCCCGACGGCGACCTCTTCGAAGCGATCAATTCGGGCAAGGCGTCGGTGGTGACCGACCAAATCGATTGCATCACGAAGAAGGGGATCCGCGTGGGGTCGGGGGAGGAACTCGATGCCGATATCATCGTCGTGGCCACCGGGCTTGAATTGAAGTTGATGGGGGGCGTCGAATTCAGCGTGGACGGCGAGCCCGTGCATTTCCCCGATCGGCTCAGCTACAAGGGCATGCTCTACTCGGATCTGCCCAACCTGGTCCAAACCTTTGGCTACATCAACGCCTCCTGGACCCTGCGAGCAGATTTGACGGCGGAGTACGCGTGTCGTCTGATCAATCGCATGGGCGAACTGGGCATGCGTCAGTGCACCGCTAGGCTGCGCGAGGAAGACCAGGACATGGAGCGGCAGCCCTGGATCGTTGACTTCGACGCGGGTTATATGCAGCGGCGGATGCACCTCTTCCCCAAGCAGGGCGACCGCGCGCCGTGGCTGAATACCCAGGATTTCGCGGCCGACAAGAAGATGGTTCGGAACGCTCCGCTTGAGGATGGTGTGCTGACGTTCAGTAATCCCGATAGTCGTTGAGGGTCGCTGAATGTGGATAGTCGGTTAAAGAGCCGGGGAGGAGAGAACATGAAGAATCGTTTGGGTTTTGTGGGCGGCGTTTGCTTGGGGATGGCTTTGCTTCTGGCTGGGCCGGCCTGGAGCGACGATGTGTCGGATAGCGTGAACAACCGAATTCAAAAAGAACTTGGAGTCTTCGTCTACCCCAAGGGCGATCAAGATTCGGCCAAGCAGGCCAGCGATACGCTCGCCTGTTACGACTCGGCCAAGGAGCGGACGGGGTTGGATCCCGAGGCACCGCCCGCGCAAGCCCAGGCCGTGGAAAAGCCCAGGGGCGGCATGGTCCGGGGCGCGGCGCGCGGGGCGGCCCGGGGAGCGGCGCTCGGAGCCATCGTGGACGATGCGGGCGACGGCGCAGCGGTGGGCGCCGCTGCGGGCGCCATGCGCGGTCGGCGGGGGCAAAAGCAGGCGGCGGCTCAGGCGGAGCAATCCGCAGAGCAGGCAGCGGCCACTGCGAACACCGAGAAGCAGGAAACTTTCAACCGCGCCTTTGGGGCCTGCATGGACGCTCGGAATTATTCGGTCCAGTAACGGGCGCGGCCATTTGGGCTGGGAACGCATCGAACGGGGGTAGGGCAATGGTATCCAGGGCGGCATTCGGCACGGGATCGGTAGGAGCCTGGGTGGCAGCGGCGGCGTTGAGCCTCACGATGCTCTCGGGTTGTGGGGGCGGCCCACTGGGCGTCCTGCCCGGCGGCAAACTGAGCGGTGATCCGGCGGCGGTGCCCGGGAACTGGGATGCGGCGGGGGAGTACGGGTTCATGCAACTCGAAACCGATCCCAGTGCGCCCTATTCGGTAAATATCGCGTATACGGTCATTGATGGGGTCGTCTACGTCAACGCCGGGGATACCGAGACCCAATGGGTCAAGAACATGGACTCCGACCCCCGGGTCCTGATCGGACTGGACGGGGCGATTTATCCCCTGCGAGCGGAACGAGTAACCGCCTCCGCCGAGATCGCGCGCTTCGGGAAGGTTTGGACGAGCCAGAGCAGTTTTCATCGGGATCCCGCCGGGCTCGATCAGGCCTGGGTGTACCGACTCGTTCCCCGCTGATTCCGGGGACGAGTTCAGCGACCCAGGGCGAGGGCAAGATTCGTCATCTGCACGGCCCGGATAAAGGGGGCCGTCAGGTCGACTTCGCCCATTTGCAGGAACGCGAAGGAGATCCCGGTGGCGGGCTCCGCGAAGCCCAATTGTCCGCCCACCCCCGGCCAGCCGAAGGCCGTCTCGGATTGCATCCAGGTCGCCCCGAAGCCCGGGCCCACCACCACGCCCAGCGTGCGGTTGGCCGGCAGGTTCATGAGCGGGTCCGGCAGGGTGCAGCGCACATGGCTCACGCCGTCGGCCAGGGTTTCCGGGTGCCACAGATTTCCGGGGTTGTGGAGCAGGGCCTGATAGAACAGGGCGAGCTGGGCCGCGGTCATGACGGCGCCCCCCCCGGGCTCACCGGCTTCTATCTTGGCGGCATAATCGTATTGGCGCTGAACCTCGGCGCTTGCCGGGGCGGAGAGCTGAGCAATCCCGGTTTGCTGCGCGCGCGGGACGCCGAGGACCCGGGGAAGGCCCAGGGGGCGAGTGACCCGTTCCTCTACGAAATCGCAGAAGGGCATCCCGGAAAGCCTCTCGATGAGTTCGGCCAACACCCAATGGGCCGACATGCCATGGTAGACGTACCGGGTTCCCGGGGCGTGCTCGAGGGGCCAGTCCGCCATTTGCTGCCTTCGCCGTTCAGGGTCGGCTCCGTCGGCCGAACTCATGGGGGCGTCGGGGAAGCCGCCCGTCATGAGCAGAACCTGTTCGAGGGTGACCTCCTGCTTTCCCGAACGGCCGAACTCGGGGATGTAATGCGCGACCGGGCGGGTGATGTCGAGCTTCCCCTCGTCGATGAGGAGCCAAATGGCCGAGGCCACGATGGGCTTGGTCGCCGAGGCAATCCAGAAGCGGGTGTTCGGTTCGGCGCTGCCGAAGGACTCGGTCCAGAGTATCTGGCCGTCTCGGGCCACCGCGACCTGGCAGGCGGTGAGCCCGTCGGCGATGGCGGCTTCGGCGGCGGTCTTCAAGGGAGCCATGTCGAGGTTCGGGGTCATGCCAGGGCCTTCCGGCGAGAGGGAGTGGACATACTCCGGGAGAGCAGGGCCCGCCGCCAGCCCCCGCTGATCCGTGCATCACTCTCCAGGCCGCAATCCACACTCTCCAATCCACACTCTCAAATCCCCACTCTCCAATCCACACTCTCCAATCCCCAAATCCCCAATTGCCTTGCCCAAAACCCGTGCGATTCGAAGCGGCGGTGGGCGCGCTAGTTTTCGGGTTCACGAGCCGCTTGGGGAAAGGAGGCCAAATCATGGGTTCGGACCTGTGCGTGCAGCCCCTTGATGCGAGTTTCGGAGCGCGGGTCTCTGGGCTTCCCCTCGCGGAGCTCAGCGAGGAGGCGTTCGAAGACCTCTACAGGCTCTGGCTTGAGCACGCGCTGTTGGTTTTTCCCGGGCAACACCTGAGCCCGGAAGCCCAGGTTCGCTTCGCCCGGCGCTTTGGCGAACTCGAACTGGAACTCGCTCCCCTCAGCAATCTGCGCGGCGATGGCTCGGTGCGCGATGACGTGCCCGAGGACGAGATGATGCAGATCCTCAAGGGCAATATGGGCTGGCACGCCGACAGCACCTATATGCCCGTTCAGGCCAAGGGGGCCGTCTTCAGCGCCCACCGAACGCCGAGCGCCGGCGGCGGCACGGCCTGGGCGGATATGCGCGCGGCTTACGCGGCCCTCGATCCCGACTTGCGCGAGCGGATCCAGGGCCTGGCCGCCCACCACTCGCTTATTCATAGCCAGGCCAAGATCGGGCATAGCGCCCAGCGCCCGGCCGAGGACAAGGCGCCCCGGGCCGCGGACGACTACACCGGCTACGGCTTCCATGAGGAGCCGCCGCCCCTGCGTAGCCTGGTAAAAGTACATCCCGAGACCGGGGTGCCTGCACTGCTCATCGGTCGCCACGCCTACGGGATCCCCGGGCTCGCGGCCAGCGAGTCCGAGGCCCTGCTCGACGAGTTGATCACCTTCGCCTGCCAGGCACCTCGCATCTATGAGCACACCTGGGTGCCGGGAGATGCGGTGGTCTGGGACAATCGTTGCCTGCTCCACCGCGGACGGCCTTGGGACATGGCAGAACCGCGGGTCATGTACCACAGCCGCATCGCCGGGGATCCGGCGAGCGAGTCGGGTGCGGCGCATTGATCCCAGCGAGAGGGGCCTACTCGGCCGAGGCGGCGGGAATGAATTTCCTGCCAGAGTAAAAAAAATGCCCACGTGCGGAAAGAAGTTTCCGTGAACGTTTCTCGGCGTATTCCGCGGTCCTTTGTAGACGAGAAAAATGGCTTGAATCCGGGCGTTTAAAGGGGTGCTGATCCATCCCGAAACGAGGCGAATTGGCACCTTTTTTGCCGTCTATTTAGGATGGAAGCCAGTCGGACAGAAGGTCCGAACGCGTCAAACAAGCCCTGGGAGGTCGGGTCCGTGAGAAAAATTTTTCGCTTCACCGTTTCGAAGAGTCCCATCCGAATCGTAGTCTTGGCGGCTCTCGCGATCAGCCTGAGTAGTGCCGGACACGCGGCCACCTTGACGCTCAGCGACGTGAGCAGTGACGCAACGCCTGCGGCGAGCCTTTCGGGGACAATCACCCTCGCTGTCCTCGGCGGGAATGTCCTGAGCCTCACCCTGGAGAACCAAACCTCCGCGCCCAACGAATTCAACATCAACGGGGTTTGGTGGAATGCGGACGGGGGCGTCACGAGTCTCGCGCTCTCGAGCGCAACCCACTCTTCAAACGGCGACGTACTCGCGGCGTGGACCCCAGTGGAGCCGGGCACGAGCGCCAACGGTTTCGGCAGTTTCGACTTCGCTCTGACCGACGGCGTTGGCGCAGGGAACCCCAATATAATCGATCCCGGGGAATCGATTGTTTTCCTGATGGGAATTACCGGATCCTGTACCTCCACCGCATGCACCGCGGCCAATTTCGTTATCGAGAACGCTTCGGGCTATCTGGCGGCGGCGAAATTCGTAAACGGACCGGACGATCCCGAGAGCCCGGGCAACGAGGACAGCGGATTCGGTGCCATCGTCCCCGAACCGAATACGGCGCTTCTTCTGGGCAGCGGACTTCTCGCGATGGCCTCACGCCGAGCCGGCCGAAAAAACAAGCGAGCCTAGTGAGGGCGTTGTCGCCTCACTGTGGAGAGTGAGCGCGTGCGCCCCGTTCGCCCGTCCTGACGTAAACCCACGCTCGGGGCGGCCTTCGAGTCTAGGCTCGGCCCGTTCCGGCCGGGCTGGATGCCGGCAATCGAGTTACGAAGGATCCGGCCGGGGCGAGGCCAGGCGCGCGTGGATGCCGCCGTCGGCAACGAGCACGGCGCCGTTGATATAACTCGCACGGCTTGAGAGCAGGAAGGCGATGGTCTCAGCCATCTCCTCGGGGCGGCCCAATCGGCGCTGGGGGATCTGGGCCTCAAAGCCCGCGCGTCCGCCGGGAAACGCGTCGACCCAGCCCGCCAGCCCGGGGGTGTCGATGGGTCCGGGGGCGAGGCAATTGACCCGGACGCCCTGGGCGGCGTACTCGACGGCGGCGCTCCGGGTCAGGGCGATCACCCCGGCTTTGGCAGCCCCATACGCCGACAAGCCGGGTTCGGCCCCAAGCCCCGCGCCGGACGCGATATTCACAATGGCCCCTCCACCGGGCATGGCGGCGATAGCGCGGCGGCAGCCCTGGAAAGTGCCGCCCAGGGTGACGGCCTGGACTCGTTGCCAGGCCTCATCGTCGGTGTCGACGAGGGCGGAGCCCCCGGCAAAGGCCGCGTTGTTCACCCAACCCGAGAGAGTCCCGAATTCGGCGAGGCAGGCCTCGGCCAGGGCAGCGTGGGTCGCGGAGTCGGCCACGTCTCCGGCAATCGGGACGGCCCGCCCGCCCGCCCGGGCGATGCCCTGGGCGGTTTCAGCCGCCCGAGCCGCATCGAGATCACCCACCACAAGGGCGGCTCCCTCCCGCGCGCAGACCCGGGCCGTGGCCTGGCCGATGCCCGAGCCCGCCCCGGTGATGACCACGGCGCCGCCCGCAAGGATTCCCGCGGCGGGGCTCATGACATGACCTCCGAGGCGATATCGAAGCGTGCCTGATAGCCGGCGAAGCGTTCGCGCTCTTCGCCGAGATTGAGCCCGAGATCGGCGAAGGCGTAGTCGTGTTTGCCAAACTTGTTGCGCGGTTTATGGGCCAGATAGTCTCCCATGGCGGATTCGACTTCCTCGGTGAAGTCGAGTTCAAGGCCCTGTTAGATGCGGGCCACGGCGGCCAGGGGATCGGCCATGAGGTCCGCGAAGCGGACGTCCTGGAAGGCGCCGGCGGGTGCCCCCGGTGTATCGCGAAAATCGAGCGCCGCAAAGAGGCGCGCGGCCAGGCCCTCTCCGGCAAAACTCGCCTTGATGAGTTCGGGGTCGGCACTCTCGGACCGCATCCAGCACAGGGCGCGCAAGAGATTCACGCTCGATCCCATGATCTGCACGGGGTCGCGATGGGTTTGAATGATGCGGGCGTCCGGGTACTCGGCGAAGAGCGCGGGCAGGGCCATCATGTGCGACGGCGCCTTGAGGAGCCAGCGCTCGGTGGGGCGCTGCCATTGCAGGAGTTCAAGAAGTTCGCGGTGGATCGCGTAGGCGGGGCCGAGGTCGGCGCCGGCGAGCCAGGCCCCGTAGCTCGGCACGCGATTGCGCCCGAGGAATTCCTCGCTGCGAAATGAGTGCGCGGTCAGCCAGATGCACTCGCACGGGATGCGGGCGCCCATCTCGTGCATGGTGGCGTAGGCCGGGACGAGTTCGTTCCAGAAGGTGAATATGTTGTCGGCGCGTTCGATGCAGGCGCGCTCCCAATCCGGGTCTCGGACGCCGGGCCCAGCCGCGAGGTCGCCAGGGGACGGGCAGGGGGAGTGGGCCTCCCAACTCAGGGGCGCCCGCAGGCGCGGGTCCCGGGCGAGGAGTTCGTGCAGGATCGAGGTCCCCGATCGGGGCAGGCCCACAATGAAGATGGGCTGGGCGACGGACTCTTCGGCGACGGCAGGGATCTGGGCCCGGGCCGCCACAAGGCGGGCGCGATTCTCGAGCAGGTTCAGGAGATCGCCCCGGGCGAGCAATTGGCCCATGAGGGTGGCCTCGGATTCCTCGGCCAGGGACCGGCAGAGGACGGCCAGGGGTTCGCGAAAGTCGTCGGATCCGAAATCGTCGAGTTCCGTATTCGCCGCCGCCGCCTCGAGGAGCGACTCCGGGCTGAGCGGCACCAGGCGATCCGGGTGGGGCGCCAGATCCCGCGCCACCGCGTTGAGGCGAAGCAGCCAGTCCGGTCGCGCAAAGGCGGCGCTGAGATCCGGGTCAGCGGGCCCGCTCACGGCATGTAGGCTCCGCCGCCGACGCTGATGGTCTGGCCGGTGACGTAGCCGGCGAGATCCGAGGCCAGGTAGCAGGCCATGTTCCCGATGTCCTCGGGCCGGCCAATGCGCCGGATGCGTTGGCTGTCGATATTGAAGAGCTTGCCCGTTTGGGCCGCCGCCTCCATGGCGTCGGGCTCGCCGAAGAATTCATAGCCGTAGCGATTCCAGAAACTGCCCTCGCCGGTATGCGAGGGATCCCAGGGGACGATCCAGCCCGGGGCGATGCAGTTGATGCGGACGCCCGAAGGGCCGTATTCATAGGCCAGGGCGCGGGAGAAAGCGGTTACGTAGCCCTTGGTTCCGCCGTAGGTGGCCACTTGGTTCGCGGCCTCGCCGTGGAGGCCCGAGTTGGATGTGATCTGAATGATGGAGCCAGCGCCCCGCTCCAGCATGCCGGGCAGGACGGCCCGGGTGCAGTGGATGACGCCCCAGACGTTGAGGTCGATCTCAGCCTGGATGTCGTCGAAGGCCGCCTCGGTGAAGCCCGCTGGGCCCGGGGTTCCGCCCGCGTTGTTCACCAGGACCTCCACCGGGCCCAGGCGAGTCTCGGTTTCCTCAAGCAGGGCGGCCACCGCCTCGCGGTCGGTCACATCGGTGGGGATGACCACGGCGTCGCCGGCCCCGGCACTGGCTTCCTCGGCGACTTCATTTCCCTTGGTCTCGTCCCGGGTGGCGACGACGACTCGGCAGCCCTCCCGGGCCAGGCAGCCCACCAGACCCCGGCCGATGCCGCCGCTCCCGCCGGTGACGATGGCTATTTTTCCTGCGAGCGAAAGGTCCATAAGGCTTGCGGGTTCTCCTGGTTCGAAGGGTCAAAGGGGCGGGCAACAGGGATTGCTGAGTATACGTCGCTGGAGGCTGCCCGAAACGCTGGCCCGGGTAGCCTGGGGCGATGGCATTCGCCATGCTCCGAAGGAACCCCTTGGGAGGTGCTCCTCGATGAGTGCGGAGTCGGAAAACGATCAACGCCTGCAGGCCATCTGGGCGGATTTCTGCGACGAACTCAAATCCGCCGGCGACCTGATCCTGCGCGAGACGACTCCGGCCAGCGAGGTCACCCGGGCGACGGGCCTGCGACTGCTGGCCCGGAATATCGCCCTGGGACTTCAGTTCGAGCTTGAGAATAAGGACCCCAGGTACCCGGAACTACTCCATTATTTCGACCCGCTGCGCAAGCAGGGGGGTGACAACACCGATGCCCTCTATGTGGGGGCGCCGGTGAATGGAACGGACACCTTTCGCATCGCGGGCCAGCGGGGGAGCGCGGCGTATTTCGCGGTGACCGTGCTCGAGGATGGAGAGACGCCCTGGGGCGGCGGCGTGGTGGGAACGCTCTTCGGTCCAGATCTGGAGATCGATGCCTCGGGGCATTTCGAATTGGTGCTCTCCCCAGACGAGCACCCCGGCAACTGGATTCGCACGACCCCCGGCGCCTACCGCGTCACCTTCCGGCAATTCTTTGCGGATTGGGAGAGCGAAGTCCCCATGGCGGCGACCATCGAGAACCTGTCCCGGGTCGGCGAGGCGCCGCCGGTCTTTTCCAGCGAGGCCCTGGGCGAGGGCCTTTCCGGGGCGGCGCGCTGGGTGGGTGTCTCGACGCGCTACTGGGCGGATAAAATCGATGCTTGGCAGGCTCGGCCCAATGAGTTCATCGCTTTTGCCGAAATCGAGTCGGCCCAGATCGACGCGACGCCCGGAGGCACGCCGCTGATCAGCTATTGGCGGGTGCCGCCCGATCAAGCCCTGGTGATCCGGGTGCGTCCCCCGGAATGCGATTATTGGAATTGCGAGTTCGGCAATTATTGGTGGGAAACCATGGACTACCGCTGGCGGCTTTCGAACACCAATGGCCACCAGGCCGAACTCGAGCCCGACGGCATGCTCACCGTAGTGATCGCCCACGACGACCCCGGGGTCGCGAACTGGCTCGACCCGAGCGGACACGAGGACGGCTACGTCACCTTCCGCTGGATGGGGGCCAGCGAGAACCCCCGGCCGGTCTGCTCTCAGGTGCCGCGCGCGCAGCTCGACGATCACCTGCCGGCGGGGGTCGCGCGCATCGGCCCCGAAGCCCGGGCGAAGCAGATCGCCGCGCGGCGCGCCGGTGTGCGAAGGCGTTTCAACGGGTAAGGGCAAGGATTGAAGGGCAGAACTAGTTCGCACCGGACCCGAGTAGCGCGTCGCTGAAATTTTCGAGGATCGTCCAGGCGCGCTCGAGGGGGATGCCCCCGGCCAGGGGGTGGACCACGGCGCTTGCTGAAGCCTCCCCTGCAAAGCGAAGCCGGGCGCTTTCGGGGTCGAGAATCGTGAAGCGCTCCTGGGCACGGAGATCCTCGACGTTGCGGACCTCTTCCTCTCCGGGGCGCGGAACGCCTTCCTGCTTCCACTCGCTGTACTCCTGGAGCTCGCGCAGGAAATAGGGGGCGAGTTCGCGCCAGGCGTCTTCCGGGGATTCGTCGACCACGAGCATGGTATTGCCCGCGCCCGGTGTGATGAACAGCCCCTGCTTGCCGTGCCGAGCGAGTTCCTCGGTGTAGACGACCTCGAGGTCGGGCCTCTCCATGGGGGGGTGAAAGGGGAGCCCGAGACGCGCGGCCCGGCGGGCGGCGACGGCGCTCATCCCGCCGACCAGAAAGAAGGGATGCGGGCGCGAGAGGGGAGAGGGCGTGACGCGAATGCGCTGGCCCCGGTAGTCAAAGGGCTCGCCGGTCCAGGCTTTGAGCAGGGTTTCGAGGCACT
>JAQWRT010000074.1 GCA_029243605.1 Myxococcota bacterium | reverse complement strand
GAGGACCCCGCCGTTGGCCAGGCATTCGAGTTCGCGCACCGGGGGTGCTCTGCGGGCGAGGTGCCGAGCAAGTAATCATTGCGGCGGCTCTGCCCGAGCACCCTCGATCGGGGGAGGCGGCTGGAGAAAGCGCCTCGTTGGGAAGGCCGGTTATGCTACGGTGGCCGGGGACTCAAGGATGCGAGCCGATGCCATGGCCACGGAATCACGCGAAACCGCTTTTGCTGCCGGTGCAGGTCCGACGCCCCTGTTCATTTTCGGCGTGGCCCGGAGCGGGACGACGTATACATATACGCTGCTGAACGAGCACCCGCAGATCCGGCTCACGTACGAGGGGTGTATCGTCAAGGAGGGGGACTACTATTACCGGCGGCGGCGGGACCTGTCGGACCGGGGTCAGTTCGATCAGCTGATGGAGGAGCTGTGCGAGATTGAGTCGCTGTCAGAGCGGAATCGGTGGGTGCTGGACACGATCCGGGCGAACGGCGATGCGCTGTTTCGCCGACACAGGGCGGTGCGGTCGTTCGGCGATCTGGTCGAGCATATACACATGCTGCCGGGTGAGGTGGGGTGCTGGGGGAGCAAACTGCTACGGGTCGAGATGATTCCGGAGCTGCTGCGGCACTTGCCGATGTCGAAGTTCGTGATCCTGATCCGCGATCCGCGCGCGGTGTTCTCGTCGCAGGTGGCGATCACGAAGTTCCGGCCGCGGTACTCGGCAATCTATTGGAACCTGCACTCGGCGCTGACGAGGCAACTGTATGCGGATGCCGACCGCTATCTGGTGATCCGGTACGAGGATCTGGTTCGCGACCTGCCCGGCGCGTTGGAAAAAATTTTCCGGTTTGGGGGTGTTTGGGATACGAAGGTGGCGGACGACGTGGCGGCGGCATGGCCAGCGATGCCGGAATCGCTGGGCAAATGGAAGCAGGAGCTCGACGCCCAGCAGGTGCGAATCATCGAAGATTACTGCTTCGACGAGATGCAGAAATGGGGCTACGAGCCGGTGTACGCGTCGCGGCAAAGAAGCATGGGCCGACTCACCATGGCGGCCGAGACCGTGCTGCAGAACCTGCGGCTCATGCCGTGGGACCTCGACTACTGGCGGCGGAAGCAGATCCTCAAGCGATTCCTGATCTCGATTAGAGGCTGAACTTGATCCGGGTCTGTCTGCCGGGGTCCCGGAGAGGGCAGGAGGCAGGATTGAAGAAAAAGTGCCGACGCAATATCGACTGCTGCACGACGAGTCTTGAACCGGTTGGGGTTCTGAGAGGCCGTGGTGTTGTGGCTCGGAAACTACAACGAGAGCATTCATCCCGAGACCTCTATTCTTGTCCTCGTTAAGGCCGGGTTTTGGTTCCAGTCAATCGCGTTCACAGGCCGACTTGCGGTCTATTCTCCTGTTTCAAGGCCATGCGTGAGGTAGGAGAACGAAGTCGGGTGGTTGTTGGATAGTCCTGGACATGATCTGCTCGGCGACGATTTCAGCAGGCGACCTTCAGTCCAGCGGACGAGTGGACTGGACCGAAAGCAGCGTGGGTCGAATCGGCGACCATGACGTCGTCGTTGGTCTTTTTGAACAGGATGTGAGCCAATGACTCGGTGGTAAGGGAAGTCTGGCCTATTCTCCCCCAGCGATGAATGGTTAGTGCCTGGGGTGGCGTGCGCGTGACCCACTTAGTGAGGCGTTTTATGAAAGTTTGGATCACTAATCCGTTCGACCCATTGCCAGGCACAGAAGACGACCACGCTGGGCGCTATGCCGCATTGGCGCGTGCGCTCACCGAAGCAGGGCACTCCGTCGTGTGGTGGACCTCGGAGTTCTCGCATCGACACAAGGCTGACATCAATGTGGACAAAGTGCGTCGTGCCGGGGCGGCACTCGGCATCGACATCCGCTGCCTTCCCGTTTCCCACTACACGCGAAATATCTCGGTGAGCCGTTTAAGGAGTCATCGTTCGTTCGCCAAGGCTTTGCGCCGTGCCGTAAGTCAAGCATCGTTGCCCGACGTTATCGTCGTGAGCGCGCCACCGCTCGAAGCGACCTTGGAAATGACCCGGTTCGGATCGAACCATGGCGTTCCCACAGTGGTGGACATTCAGGATCAATGGCCCGACACATTTACGCGCGGGCTACCACGTTTTGCACAACCGTTTCGAAAGCTCCTATTCTGCTCGTTCTACAAAATCGAGCGTGCTGCTTATCAACAGGCAACCGGTATTGTCGGGGTCGCCAACGAATATTTGGAGCGCGGTGTTGTAGTCGGCGGCACAAAAAAGTATCAGAACGTCCTGCATCTCGGAGCCAATCTGAGCGTGCTTGACAACGCCATGAGGGATGCGCTGGCGCGTCAAGACTCCAAATGGGTCAAGCCTCCCGGCCAAACCTGGGTGGTCTACGGCGGGAGTTTGAGTCATAGCTACGATTTTGAAACCATTCTTCACGTGGCATGCCGTGTTCGTGAGGAATTTGGTCAACGTGTCCGGTTCTTTGTCGCTGGCGACGGCGACCTAGGACAACGCGCTCGAGACCTTCACGCCTCGCTGACGCCGGATACGGTGTCGATGTCAGATCGTCTTTCACTGCCAGAGTGGGCGAATCTATTGGCACTCGCGGATGTTGGCCTGGTCGCCACGTTTCCTGAGGCGTTCATTTATATGCCCAATAAAATCAACGACTACCTCGCCGCAGGGGTGGCTGTTTTGAACACGCTGCCGGGTGAATTTTCCGAATTAGTTTCCCGCAACAGGTGCGGGTTGAACTATGAAGCCGGTGACGAAGACAGCTTGTTTGCGGCGGTCAAGCATCTCGTGGAAAACCCGGACGAACAAAAAGCCATGGGCGTTTCTGCACGGCGACTCGCGGAAACCATGTTCGATCGCAGTATGATCATGGGGGAATATGTCGAATTTTTGGAGCGTGTTGCCAGTGACCGATGATACGGGAATGTGAACTCGGATGGTTTGCGCTTTTCAGATCGGATTCTGGTTTCGGTGTCGTGGCGACTGGAAAGGCGAAGATTATCTCTGAATCTCCTTCAACTCCGGATGCTCATGGAGTTCTCCGCTGTAAGCGAGTGATGAATAAGGGGCATCTGATGAAATGGACTGAATCCCGTCCTTGCTTAAGCCGAGGTTTGTTAGGCGCTTGTACCAAAGAACAGTTTGCAGTTCTCGGGGTCGAACGTGGGGTCGGGCAAGTTATCTAGGCCAGGATGGCACTACAGTGCGTATATGCGTCCCGGGCGAATTTGGCTGAATTGGTCTCGAAAAATGGAACCCCGAAAATACCGCACATGTCTATTTTCCCCGGGAAGCACACGAGTCGTAGAATTTGTTGAGCGTGTCAAATTCCTCGCTCCAAGCGTAACGAGAGGCGACGTACT
The DNA here is from genome assembly GCA_029243605.1 of Myxococcota bacterium. GTDB lineage: Bacteria > Myxococcota_A > UBA9160 > UBA9160 > UBA4427 > JAZXM01. The sequence continues at coordinate 4,339 of JAQWRT010000074.1, read as the reverse complement.
CGCGGCATACTTGTCGGTACTCTAGATACCGCTCCCAGTCGTGCCCAATGTGCAGAATCGCCTCTGCGATGGCATCGGGTTGTTGCGGTTGGATGATATGACCTGTTTTTCCATTCTGAATACAGTTGTGCATCACAGGGAAGTCACTGGCAATGCAAGGAAGGCCCGCAGCGCTGTATTCAAGAATCTTGGTTTGTAAACTGCCACGAATGTTCGGCTCATCGTGCAAGGCCGAGAATCCTATGTGGTAGTTCGTCATTGTATTCATGATTTCCTCGTAGGGCCTTGCTCCTGCGAACGTCACAGCTTCCCCCAGGCCATTGTCATCGACGAATGCCCGCATTCTCTTTCTCAGTTCAGACGAATGGATCGGACCTACGAAAATTGCTTCGTAGGGTAGCCTGTGTTCCTGATGAATTGTTTTCAAGGCCTCAAGTAGGTCCAGTGCGCCTCGGTTTTCACTGATAACGCCGACGTAACAGACCTTGATCGAGGCGGCTTGTGGAGTCCCTCTAAGGCTGTCGAAGCGAATTGAATCAACGATGGGATAGTTGTGAATAACTACTTTTCGCTTGAGGTGCCCGTAGCGAAGAAGGTAGTCATCTTCAGCGAGGACTACGCCGCTGAATAACGGCACCAGCAAGAGTCTAACTGGGATAAACAGAAGACGGAGAATATGCCTTGCGAAGACCGGTAGATAACTTTTGGTCATCATGTCGGATTCGAAGTCTTCATGGAAATCCATGAGGACTTTTTTTCTGTGGAAACAACGAAGCATGATTCCTACAAACAGGAGCGGTATTTCGTGAACGTGATAGACGTCCGCCTTCGCCTTGAGGGCGAGGCGATACGCTGAGAAGAGCTTTCTTGTCACATCTGCCCGACGGAGAGGTTTGTCGCTGACACTTAGAACATCAACGCCGCTGAAGACGGTGTCAGGTGTATTTGAAGCGATAACACTCACTTCGTGGCCAGCATTGACGGCAGAGACGCACATCTTGCTCAGGATGCGAGAATCACAGAAGATATTGTGAATAATCGCGAGATGACAAATCTTCATAAACCCAACACCTACTTTATACTCTTCTCGGGGGACGGGGCATTTAGACTGGTTCCTGACACAGTATTCGAGTAGTTGCCTTATGTTGGCTCCCTACGAGGTGCAGGTAGACATGCACTCCCGTATCGGTTCGACAATGGTGATCACCAACACGGGGCCGCTGCAGGGATGGCGCCCCAAGGCTTTGATTTGTTCGCGGTTGGGCTGTTTGGGTACATACGGTTTTCCCCTTGGCTCGTAGGCCGGTTCGGTGCAGAACTCAAGAGCATGCTAGGCGACGAGGACGGCCTTCGCGGCTTCGCGTTCCCTAAATGCCGCATCCCAGCGCTTCAGGTTTTCGTAGCCCTCGAGAATTTCAGCCTTGCCGAATCGGGCGAATTGAAAAGCGGCCTGGAGCGTGCAGTCGGGCAGGGTGGGGCGCTCGCCGGCGAGGAAGGGGCGGCTGTCGGCGAGTCGGTCGTCGAGACATTGCAGGGGGCCGGCCAGCGCAGAATGCCCCTCGGCGGCGACTTCGGGGTTGGCGGGCAGGCCGAGGGGTGAGTTCGTGGCGTGGACGATGCGGCCCACATGGGCGAGGACCCCGCCGTTGGCCAGGCATTCGAGTTCGCGCACCCGGGCGCGCTCCACCGGCGAGGCGCCGAGCAGGGGCGGGTCGGGGTAGATCTCTTCGAGGTACTCGGCGATGGCGCCGGACTCGGTGAGGAAGCTTCCATCGTCGAGTTCGAGCACGGGCAGCTTGCCCAGGGGATGCCGGGCCAGGTGCTCGGGTTGCTTGTGCTCGCCCTCGATCAGGCTGACGGTGATTTCGGGCAGGTCGATCTCGGCCCCGGCGGCGCGTTTTTCGGCGAGGAGCAGGCGCACCCGGGTGGGGTTCGGGGCCATCATGAAGACATAGAGTTTCATCTTGCGATTCCTTTGCCGGGGCCGGCTCAGGGGGCCGGGGGCGGCGCGGCGTGCACCACTCTTTGGGGGAAGGGGATTTCGATCTGGGCCCGGCCCAGGGCCTGGTAGATCTCGGTGTTCAGGCCATCGATGCAGGTGCCGCGCTGGGCCGGGGCGTCGACCCACGCCTGCACCCGGAAGAGCAGGGCGGAATCGCCCATTTCGATGAAGCGCACGTAGGGTTCGGGGTCGCGCACCACCGACGGCACCGACTGGGCGGCGGCGAGGAGCACCGCGTGCACCTCTTCGACATCGGAGCCGTAGGCGACGCCGACTTGCACCACCACCCGGGTCTTTTCGTGGGGGCCGCCGGATTCGTTGACGACCTTGGCGTTGGCGATATGCGCGTTGGGCAGGGTGATCTCGACATCGTCTCGGGTCATCAGGCGGGTGCTGCGCAGGCCGATCTTGACGACTTCGCCGCGCTCACCGCTATCGAGGTTGATGTAGTCGCCGATCTTGTAGGGCGCATCCATGATGACGAAGAGGCCGCCGAAGAGATTGGCCAGGGTGTCCTTGGCGGCAAAGCCCACGGCGATGCCCATGATGCCCGCCGAGGCGAGCCAAGGCGTGAGGTCGAGGCTCCAGGCGAGCAGAAAGCAGTAGACGGCCAGGGCGAAAACGACAATTTTGCTGAGGTTCTCGAAGAGGGGCAGGGTGCGCGACTCGAGCCAGGTGACGCGATCCGCCAGCCGGCTGAGCCCGGCGAGAGTGGCCGAGGCGAGCTTGAAGCCCGCGCCCGCCCAGATGAGGATGGCTGCGGTTTGGAGCAACGCCACCAGGATGCGCTCGGTCTCGGGGCCCGCTTTCAAGATGCGCAGGGCGACATAGAGCCCGGCGAGGATGACGCTCAGGAAGACCGGCCGGTGCATGAGCTCGATCAGCCGATCGTCGAGGTCGCTGTGTGTCCGCCGGGCGAGGCGAACCAGGAAGCGCGAGACCAGGCCGTCCGCCAATTTGGCGATGGCGAGCGAGGCGAGCACGACCGCTGCGGCGCGCACCCAGGGGTGGGAGAGGGCTTCGAGGAGGGTCGCGAGGGCGTCGTTCAAGAGGGGTCCTTTTCCGGAGCGAGGCCCGGCGGCAGGCAATGCTCCCAGTCTATCTCTTTCGACGAATCGAGGCCGGGCTTCGAACGGCGGGCACGGGGGGCAAAGCGGCATCTTTTTCTCGAAAAAGCCGGGCCTGGGTTATTCTCGGCCCGTCGGCGCGCGCGGCAGCGCCGAGATTGGCACGTCGGGCGCCGGGGGCAAGCTGGAAATGACCAAGGACCACCGAGCAGGGGGCGACCCGGGCCAAGAAACGTGGCAGAGGCGGCTCTTTCACCGCTACTACCACAGCCGTTCGGATTGGGTGACCGGGACCGAGCGCTTCCGGGCCCTGCTCGGGGAAAGCCTAAGCCCGGGTGGCTCGATTCTCGAAATCGGGGCGGGCCCGGCCAACGCCACCACCGACTTTCTGGCCGGCCTGGGCCCGGTCACCGGTCTCGATGTCGATCCCGATGTTGCCGGCAATGCCGCGTGCAGCGAGACCCGAGTCTACGACGGCGGCGTTTTTCCCCTGGCCGATGGGTGCTTCGACGCGGTGGTTTCGAATTATGTGCTGGAGCACGTGGAGAACCCGGGGCAGATGGCGGCCGAATGCTTCCGCGTTCTGCGGCCCGGGGGTGTGGTGGCTTTTCGCACGCCCAACCTCTGGCATTATGTTTCGCTCATCGCCCGATTCACACCCCATTCTTTCCACGAGCGGGTCGCGCTCAAGGCCCAGAACGAGAGCGATGACGCCCACGATCCCTACCCGACCTTTCATCGCATGAATACCCGCGCGGCGTGCCGGGATTTTCTCGAGGGGGCGGGCTTCGAGGTCGAGGTGCTCAGCTGCATCGAGCCCGAGCCCGCCTACGGCCAGTTTTCGAGGCTGGCCTTCTACCCCATGATGCTCTGGGAGCGCCTGCTCAACTCGACGGATCGCCTCGAGGGACTGCGGGCCAATATCATTTGCGTGGCCAGTAAACCGGGTTGAAGCCCAACTGGTTCGTCGCCCTGCGTTGCCCCGAGATCCCGGGGCTGGCCGAGGCGGTGGCGCGGCCGCCTGAGGGCGTCCGGCTCTTTGCCCCCGGCGGCCTCCACGTGACCGTCGCCTTTCTCGGCGGCGTGGGGGAGGAGGCCGCGCGGCGGGCGTGGGCAATGCGGGGCCAGGCCGATCTCGCGGCCATCCCGGCGAGCCTCGGGGCGGTGGTTCCCATGGGCTCGCCCCGGCGATTCTCGGCCCTGGCCGCCGAACTCGAAGAGGGCCGCGAAGCAGCCTGCGCCCTCATCGAAGGGCTCCGCGCTCCCATGC
>JAQWRT010000070.1 GCA_029243605.1 Myxococcota bacterium | reverse complement strand
TAGGACGTTCCGGTGCATGTGGGCAGTGATACTGCCTGCATCGCCAGACCACTCGTAACCAATGAAACTGGTAAAGATGCCGGGCCGGTTATGATCTTCTGCGGCCTTGATCGTCGCCTGCCAGGCATCAAGGTTTACTCGTCTATTTGGAGGAGTTCCGCCCGGGCTAAAGCCATTCTCTTGGATCTGCAGGCTTGTTTTCAACCACGCTAAGGTGACTTCGAGCAGACTACCGTTACGCAGCAAATCCTTGAGGGGCTGCTGGGTCGTGGGCACATCCAAATTGGCCAACCTGGCCTGACCCAAATACTCCGCATGATCTGTTACAGCGGCAAAGTCAAGTGGCCTCGAAATCCGGATCGGGTATCCCGCGCCGTGTGAGATCACTTCTCCCTTGGCAAAACGATACACATCGTTCGGCTCACTGCGCACGCCCATCACATAAGCGTCGGTGGAAAACCCGGTATGAATATGCAAATCGCCAAACAGCACCTGCCGCTCCTCGATAAAGGGCGCGACAGGTTTATTGGCGAAGGACACGGCCTGTGGCTTGAGGGCTCTCGGGGACAAAGAGGGGTCATCGAGCTTGAAAGAAAAGGCCAGGCCCAGCACAACAATGATTGCGAGAAGGGTAAACGTGAAGTAGCGGGCAATCTTCATGTGTTTTTCCACTTATGAGTGCTTTGTATCGATAAGCTAAGAAGTCTCTACTTCCATTCTAGCAGGTGGAGAGACTCAGATAAGAGCGGCAAACAGAAGACGGCGCCGGGGAACGCGACGATTACGGTTTCTTCGTCGCCGGTTATGGGGTGGACGATGGGGCGCCGCAGTTAGGTCTGAGAAAAACGCCGTTGGTAGGTCATGGGGGCGGCGGTGACTGCCCACAGCCTTCCGAAGTGGGACGTATCGCAGCGTCCTGTCCCGGAAGAGGAATTGGCCGGCCCCGCTCTCCGCTGCGCGAAGCTAGGAAATCGCGATCGGGATCAGCACCTATCAAGGTATGGGGCGCGGGAGACGATGAGGGACCTCTTCACTTCTTTTTCAATTCGTCTACCGAGTGGAATAAGAGTACGGAGCCCCCCGATCCAGAAGCCTCGGAGGGCTATTTCGTCAGCGAGGTAAATGGCTGGATCAATGGGACCGCGTCGGCAGTCCCTCCGTGTGGGTTTTCAAAGCCAGCGTCAGTTGCATACGACGATTTTAGTCAGGAGAGCCCCGGTAATTACTCTATAGACGCTGATTCAGGGAACGTCGTCAGACGGGTCACCTTTTCCCGTTCGGGGTTCGGGGCAGGAGGAGAGGATCCGTTCTTCGATCGGCCGGGTTCAGATTCGGCTGTTGGGAAAGTCAATCTCGATTCGGGCGCGATCATGATGCATCCCCGTGGCGATTTGACCAGCTTTTCTGGGGAGCTGAATAGACTTGAAGTGCTGACTCCCCTCAAGGTCGCCGTTTCAGACGAAAGCGCCCCGCTGTCCCCGTCACGGGCTCCTCTAGGGATTTAACAGAACGCCCAGGCTCGAACGTTTTGCTCGAAAGCAGCTTGTCTGTCCTCAGACCCTATTGTAACTATACCAACTAGACGGTATAGTTTGGAAATGCCGAGACCGCCCGCTGCCCGCTCCCTGGTTTTAGACGCTGCCGAACAGCGCCTACTCAATTACGGCCCGAGTGGCCTGGTTCTCGATGCCGTCGCAGCTGACGCCGGGGTCTCAAAGGGAGGGCTCCTTTATCACTTCCCATCGAAAGAAGCACTGACCGAGGGCCTCACCCAGCGCATGCTCGAAGGTTTCGACGCTTGCCAGGACAAACTTGCGCAAGCGGATGAGGAGGAGAGCGGCGCGTATACCCGAGCTTACTTGCGTTCGACAGTGACGCCGCGGGGTGAAGCGGCAGACGACTCGGCGCGGCTGATGGCGGGGCTGCTGGCATGTATGGGTGGGAACTCAGCGCGTCTAGATGCGGTGCGGGCTCGCTTCAGCCGTTGGCAAGCGCGCTTGGAAGAAACCGACGGAGTCGATCCCGTTGCCGCTACGATCGTGCGCTTGGCGGCCGATGGATTATGGCTGAGTTCGCTGCTTGGATTGCCTGGCCTAACGAAGAAGCATGCTGCAGCAGTGCTCACGCGGCTTGAAGATTTGACGCGGGCAGAGTGACGATGCCTCACGGATTCCCACATCTATTGGCGGCAATTTTCGCCGAGGTGGGGGCCACCATTGCGTTGCGAGAGTCCCAGGCATTCGCCCGACCGGTCTTGGGTTGCGCGGCCCTCGCTGGGTACGCGCTCGCATTCTGGTTGCTGGCACACAGCCTCATCACTGTGCCGCTCGGGATTGCTTATGGCCTATGGGCGGGGGTGGGCACTGTGGGCATCGTGCTGGCTGGCTGGGCCATATTTAACGAAGTACCGAGCCCGAGTGCATGGCTTGGCATTGGCTTCGTGGTCCTCGGTGTGGGCTTGCTCGGGTCAGAGATTCCTACCCGATGAGCAACAGAAAAAACGTGAACGACGATCATGGCCGCCACGAACTCTCGCGGGATATCGAGTTGCTCGAGGAGCGTTTCCGGGAGAGCGCGAAGGAACTGGGCGCTTTACGCGCGAAGTTGCAGAGCGGGGCGAAGGATGAGTGGACGGAGATTCGCCAGGAATGGGATGTCCTCGATGGACGGGTGCGGACGATTGGTATTGCGCTCGGCGTCGCGCTCTTCCTCGGCGCGTACCTCTTCTATATGAACCTCGGTTGGTACGCCGACCAGCGCTCGCTACCCCAAAGCTCTGATTGGCTCCTCGACCGCCTCCCTGCCTGGAATCTCGTGCCGCTGCTTTCTTGGGGATGGTTAGCGCTCCACACCTGGGCGCTGGCCATCGCAGTTCTCTACTACCCACGGCGAATGCCCTTCCTTCTCGTACTGTTGAGCGTCTATCTCGGCTTGCGGACTTTGTATGTCTTTCTCTCGCCCATCGGCGCTCCCACCGAGATTCTGGATATGCGTCAACTTGATACGCTATTCGCCTTGGTCGCGGGAGAGTACACTTTTCAGAACGAATTCATCTTCTCGGGACACACGGCAGTTCCATTCCTTTTCTACCTATTCTTCGACTCGCCGCGCCAAAAGGCTGTGATGCTTGCGGGCTCGCTCTGCATGGCCTTCGCCGTGCTCGTCACGCGCAACCACTATACAGTCGATGTCTTGTCCGCTTACTTAATCGGCTATTCGATCTACGCACTTTCGCAATGGCTTTTCGGACTAGCGAAGGCCCAGCTACCAAGAGCCCCTCACGCGAGCGTGATGGGCAAAGCACCGAGCGCCCCAACGGTAATAGCGCCGAGCAGCGGCTAATAGCGGCCCGCGACGGAACTCCCCGTTGGGATTCACCATAACGCCCATACTCGGACGTTGTGCCGGAACCCAGCTTGAATGTCCTATCCCCCGAAACCGTCAGAAAGTGTCCGCTGGCGAGGCCGGGGAGGCTCTGGGCTGGCCTAGGCTTCTCTACGATCGTTTTGTGGCGTGTCTATGTCGCTCAGCACTGAGGCTGAGCCTGTGATAGGCTCGGCGTCCCTCAAGGCCGGGTGTGACCCACGAAAGCCGTACGGTCTCTTGTACGACGACCCTGAGTGCGTGGGTGAGGCGTGGGGGCCCCACGTATCGTAGGCGGATGGAAGGCGCGAGGATCAATGGATCGAAGTCTAAGGATCCTTATGGTTTGCCCGCAGTTCAGGCCGCTCGTAGGCGGGTATGAGCGTGCGGCCGAGCGGCTGGCTCAGGAGCTCGCACGGCAAGGACATTCTGTCGAGGTGGTGACGGAGCGACGGGACCCTTCTTGGCCGGGGCGAGAGTGCTCGTCAGGCGTGACGATTCACCGGCTCTGGTGTAAGCCGGTCCCTCGATGGCACACGCTTACTTCCGCGTTGAGCTTGCTTGGTTTTTTTCTCCGTCGGGGCCGGCAATACGACTTGATCCATATTCATCAATACGGTCCGCTCGCTGCTCTGACGATTGCCTTTGGGCAGTGGGCCGGGAAGAAAGTGGTTCTCAAGCTGACCAATACCGGACACGAGGGGTTAGATGCGGCGCTGCCACATTCGATGCTCGGTCGTTTGGTCCGCGGGCTCCACCGTCGGGTGGATGCGTGTATTTGCACGAGTCGGCGCGCCGCAGACGAGGCCGAGTCCTTTGGAATCAGCCGCAGCCGGGTTTCTTTGATTCCCAATGCGCTCGACGTCGAATATTTTAGACCGCCGAGCGTCGAGGAGAAGAGCCGGGCGAGGAGGGCACTGGGCGTCGGGGATGGCTTTTTGGCCATTAATGTTTGTCGACTCACAGCCCAGAAAAATCAGGCTTTGTTGGTTGACGCCTGGGCCGACGGGGTTGCGTCTCAGGCGGACGCGCTCCTGGCTATTCTTGGGGCGGGCCCATTGGAAGAGAAACTTCGTGAACAGATCACACGGCGAGGCCTTGACCGATCGGTTCGACTCGCAGGACAGGTTTCGGATCCGTTGCCTTGGTACTGGGCTGCAGATCTTTTCGTTCTTTCCTCGGACTGGGAGGGGCTTTCCAACAGTCTAATGGAAGCGCTTTGCTGTGGGTTGCCCATGCTGTCCACCCGGGTCTCTGGTTCGGAGGACGTCGTTGAGGAAGCCCCGGTGGGGCGCTTGGTGGATCCCGGTGATCGGGAGGCTCTTCGGGTGGCCCTTGAGGAAATGGCTGGGGATTCCGCCGGGCGAACTCGCTCCGGGGAGGCGGCCCGTGCTTATGCGAAGAACCGCTACGCGCTGTCCGCCATCGTCGAGCAGACCTTGGCGCTCTATCGCGGCCTGCTGGGGACCCGCCGGGCATGACCAACGATAGACATTCATCGAGCCCGCTACGCTGTGGCTGACGAGTCGGAGGCGATGTAAGAAGAACGGGTCTGATGAGGGCTTTGGTCGCACTTTCTTTGGGCTGTGGTCGGCCGGGGCTGGAGCCCACGAGTGCCGCATGGTCCCCGCCTCCTGCTGGAGCGACTGCTGGGGAATTGAGACCACGGGAGGACTGTGACCACCGTGTTGAAGAGCGTCAAGCTCTATTCGGAGACCTCCATATTCATACGGGTGTTTCCATGGACGCGAACAGCACGGGGACGTCAACCGTCAGCCACGGGGCTCGCTGACGAGAGAGAAAATTCCGTCGCCCGCTGGCACTCGTCAAAGAGACCTTGGCTCCTTCACTCGCTTCGCTGGCCGTATCCGTCCGCAGGGGCGGAATCGAAGTCGAGGAGCAAGCCGAGGGTACCGAGCATGATGCCCGGCTGATGAAGAAACTTGTTGCCCGGTGCGTAACGAAACCGTTCGATCCGTTCACTCAGCCGGCTCCAGGCGATCGTTTGCTCGAGTCGCGACAACCCTGCTCCCGGACAGATGCGAGGCCCTTGGGAAAAGCTGAGGTGCCCCCCCACGCGTTTACGGTCGAGCTGGATTTCGTGAGGGCAGGCGTATTCCTCGGGGTCGACATTGCCCGCGGCAAAGCGCAGATGCAAGAGAGACCCCTCGGGCACGTGCACGCCCTGAAAGATTTCGTCCCGAGTGGTCAGGCGCGTTGAAAGCCCCTGGGTGGGCGCTCGCACGCGCATTGCCTCTTCGATAAAGGGGCGCACCTTCGCCGGGTCAGTGCGGAGCTGCCGATAGAGCTCAGGGTGTTCGCACACGAGTTGGGCCTGCTCGGTCAGGGCGTATTGGGTGGTCTCCAGGCCACCGATCACCATGGCGTACACGACACCGATGATCTCGATGTCGCTCAGCTTCCGCCCGAGCGCCCTATAGGTCACTTGTGTAAGGAAACTGACCATGTCGTCCTGGGGACGCCTGCGTTTTTCGGCCACCTGATCTTCGACGTAGTGTCCAAAACCTTCGAGGGCTTCCACTTGGCTCGCCATCTGCTCCCTCGAGAGTTTGTTGCGAGGGCCCTTTCCGTAAACGAAGGGCATGACCTGGAAGGTTCCCCACTCGGCGAGTTGGGGGATGTCTTCGCGAGGAAAGCCCAGGATAGTGGCCAAAACCAGTTG
>JAQWRT010000088.1 GCA_029243605.1 Myxococcota bacterium | reverse complement strand
TTGGCTCGCCATCTGCTCCCTCGAGAGTTTGTTGCGAGGGCCCTTTCCGTAAACGAAGGGCATGACCTGGAAGGTTCCCCACTCGGCGAGTTGGGGGATGTCTTCGCGAGGAAAGCCCAGGATAGTGGCCAAAACCAGTTGCGGAAGCGGGCGGGCAAACTCTGAGACGAAGTCGACTTGTCCGCGCTCGATCCAGCGGTCGAGAAGCTCGTCAACGGCGTGGGTGATCATGGCGGTGTGTCGAGTCGCCCCGGGGCCCACCCAGGGATCGGTGAGCTCCTGGCGATGAGCGCGGTAGAGTTCCTGGGTGGGGCGCAGGGTGGCCATGGAGACGATCATGGCGTTCATCGCGGCGGGAAGCTCGAGCTCAGCACCCGCCTGGTTGGCTTCTTCGATCGCCGGACGGATGGCCTCGATGGCGACGGTGAGGAGCGTCCGAAAACGCTCGGGATCCTTGACCACACGAGCAATATCCGAGTACTTGCTCAGAACGAACGCGTCGCTCCCCGGGGCGAGGCCTTCCCCGGCAATCCGATGGACCGGCGCCTCGGCGTGGAGGATCGCGTAGGCCTCGTACCAATGCTCCTGGCTGCCCGGTCCGAAGAGATCGACCTCTTCAAGGGAGACGGGACACTTCATCGCGCTGAGCGCATGATTCGGCGTCTTTTGCGAGTCGTCTTTCATCGTATTTCGCATTCAATTATGACACAGATCTTGATCCGCGGGACGTTTACAGTCCTGGATGAAAGGCGACCCGGCTGTTGGCCAAGGTCGCGAGGCGCTCAAGAAGGTGATCCGTGCCATGCACTCCCTTGATGAGCCGATGCACCTGGAGATCAAGCTGATCCATGCCGAAGACGACATGGTGTGACTCCTGATCGAGTGGTCGGGGGCAGCTTTCCGGAGGGAATGCCTCGCATCCAGCAGACCACGGAGATCTTCCGCATGGAAGACGGCATGATGGCCGAGCATTGGGACGTCCTCCAGATGACGCGGCCCGGCAAGCTCGCTTTTGGCACAACGCCGAGTATGGGCGTTAGGTTAAATCCCTAGGGGGCCCCGTTACGGGCCCCACCACCAACGCCGGTTGGAATCCGTTGGTGGACGCCAGCCCATAGCCCCGAACCGAGGTAGGCCTAAAGACTTAGGGAACGCATCCTGGCGATTTTTTTGGGAATAAAAGTGATTAAGAGTTCCTCACAAACGTGACTTTCATACCACAACCCTTGAAGAGGCTGAATCGAAATGAGAATGAAAGCAGCGCGAATTTTTTCAGCACTGAAGAAGGGGATTGGCGCCCTCGCATTGCTAGCAGTCGTTGGGACGGCGAACGCTACCATTCTCGTCGAGTTTCAAGGAGCGGTCGACTCGTTTAACCCGGGACCTCTTACTGCTTTATCCCCCATCGAGGGGTCGTTCTCCATCGATGACAGCCTCTTATCAACAGGGGCAGGCATGACTCGAACATTCTCAGGGTCGATTAATGACCTGTCGATCACGATCGACGACAGCCTCCTTGGGCCGCTCGCCTTTTTCGGGCAGGGCGGAGATCTGACTCAGTTCTGCCAAGTCAACCCACCGGGTACCCCGCCCAACGACTCCCTCACTCCATGCGACCCTGGAACCCGCTTCGTTTCTGTGGGGGTTGGTGGGTCAGAGGGGACGGTCACGGGGAACGCAGACAGTTATGACTTCGTGCGTGTTTCGTTCGATCTTCGCGGCACCGAGCTCTTCGACAACCCCTTTAACGTGGCCAATGATCTGACCCGTGATGGGCCTGTTGACGATTTCGGTTACGCGCGAATGACCATGAGTTTCGACGGCATCAGTTTCGGATTGGAGCGTTCCCTGGATACGATTCGTTTTTCCGCCATCCCCGAACCCTCCACTGCGCTTCTCATCGGCGCGGGGCTTTCCGGGATGGCTACGATGAGGCGGTCCTTGGCTGGCCACTGATCAGAAGCCCACCCGCAACGTGCCTCCATTCCGGATTCAACATGACGCCCAGATCCGATGCTGCGTGGGCAAGCAGCTACAAGCAGCTAGCAGGTCTTATCCCCCTACTTCTTCACCTCTGCACTCGTCTCTATTCTCCATGATTCTGCAGGGCCAAGCGTGTAGAATGGTCCTCTAATTTCATTTCGGGACTACGAGACGAGGGCGAATCCAATGGTGACGATCAATCGAAGCAGCCTACTGAGATTGACTTTGCACTCTCTCTTCTGCGCCGTAGCCGGGGCGAGTCTCACCAGCATCGCCTGGGGCGCCGCAAAGGGAGAAGGAGACTCGAAGGGCACGAACCCACCTCTCCCGGCCTATTCGACACCGGCTCACGAAGAGATTCCGCGGGCGCTCTTATGGGGGGATACCCATGTCCACACCCGACTTTCGCAGGACGCCTATTCGTTTGGCGTCACGCTCGACTCCAATGACGCATACCGTTTCGCGAAGGGCGAGACGCTGACTGCGACCCACGGTCAACTTGCCCGTCTCGATCGGCCTCTCGATTTCCTGGTGATTGCGGATCACGCGAATGGGCTCGGCTCGATGGATGCGCTCGTCAAAGGCAATAAGAAATTGCTTGAGGATGATCGCCTTGTTGAGTGGCGCCGACTATTGACGGAGGTCGGTGGTGCGCGAGCCGGGCTGCAGATCTCTGAAGAAGGTCGAATGGCGGGGTGGCCTGATGCACTGAACGACCCGGCCATCGTGGGCTCTGCGTGGAAGGAAGTCGTCCTCGCGGCCGAACGCCACAATGACCCAGGAAAATTCACCGCGTTTATCGGTTACGAGTGGACCTCGTGGCCCGGAGGTAGCAATCTGCATCGCGTCGTCATCTATCGCGACGGTGCAGACAAGCTTGAAAATATCGTTCCTTTTTCCTCGTTCATGAGTAGTGACCCCCAAGACCTATGGTCTGCACTCGCTCGCTACGAAGAGACAACCGGCGGCCGCGTGCTCGCGATTCCGCACAACGGAAATCTATCGAACGGCTTGATGTTTCGCTCCGCAACCTTCGACGGCGGTGCGCTGGATGCGGATTACGCAAAGCAACGTTCTCGCTGGGAGCCGCTGGTGGAGGTCACCCAGATCAAGGGCGACGGCGAAGCGCATCCTTTTCTCTCGCCTGACGACGAATTCGCGAACTATGAAACCTGGGATGTAGGCAATTTTGCGGGTGTTCCGAAGACGAATGAAATGCTCGAGTTCGAGTACGCCCGCGGTGCGTTGAAGCTGGGGCTCTCTCTCTACGGAGAACTCGGGGTGAACCCGTTTCGCTTCGGAATGATCGGATCCACCGATTCCCACACCGCACTGGCGACAGCCGATGAGGCCAACTTCTTCGGCAAGCACAGCGCAGGCATGGAACCCTCGGATACGCGCACCGTGAGGCCGGTCGGCAAGGCTGGAGAATTCATCACGATGGGTTGGCAGCAGGCCGCTTCGGGTTACGCAGCAGTCTGGGCCCGGGAAAATACGCGCGAGGCCATCTTTGAGGCCATGGAGCGAAAGGAGGTCTACGCCACCACCGGCCCGCGCATGATCCTGCGCTTTTTCGGAGGGTGGAAATTTGTCGAGAGCGATTCGAGGGCGGCCGACCCTGCACGGGTCGGATATGAGAAGGGCGTTCCCATGGGCGGCGATTTGGCGAAGGGGCCTTCTGGCCCGGGGCCCTCCTTCCTTATCGCGGCGTAACGCGATCCAATCGGAGCCAACCTCGATCGAATTCAAATCGTGAAGGGCTGGCTCGACGAAGACAAAAAGACCCACGAGCGCGTCTACGATGTCGCTTGGTCGGATAGCGATCCCAAGAGAGCGGATCGGCGGCGCATTCAATCCAACGGTCAACTGGACCCAGTAGGGACGAGCGTCGATTACGCGAGTGCGAGCTACAGGAACGAAATCGGCGCAGCCGAGCTAGCGACCGTTTGGCATGACCCCGACTTCGATCCGGCGGCAGCTGCATTCTACTATGTACGCGTGCTGGAGATTCCGACGCCGCGCTGGACTGATTACGACGCAGCCGCGTTCGGGACAGAAGTGCCTGAGGCGGCCAGAAATATTGTCAACCAGGAGCGTGCCTACTCCTCGCCTATTTGGTACACGCCTACTCCCTGAGTTCGTGCGAGGTTCCGGTAATCGTTGAGAGACCCGATCGCCTAGGCCCTTCCCGAGTTTCGGAGGACGGTCCCGTGACAGAGTATTTTCAAACTGCGCGGCCCGTTGGTCTTATTGTGTGGACTGCCAACACCAGCAACGACGTGATCAGGAGCAACACTGCACCAGAACCGAGGCTTGGAACGGGACTTCCTACCGGAGGGCAGTTTCTTGCAAGGTTGGCGTTCGGGTCCGTTTTTCTTTCAAAGAGGTTTCCCAGGCTCACACCGAAGGATCTGACCTGACACACCTGCGCCGTATCGCCGCGAACGAAGACGTCAAAAAAGGTGCGGGATTCGGTTGCGCCGCAAATTCGCTCGCGCAAAAGCTCTTAAAGCTCGCGAAAGAGCAGACTAGAAATCCACCGGTGAGACCTGAACACTAGAGGCTTGCCTGCTCACCTATGCTTGAAGATCCATCCAGATAGTCGACTCGAACCTTAATCAGGCGTGCTCTCCCATTCGCCAATTCGCTAATCAGCGCCTCGAAGCACTGCCATCAATACCCACCCGCTCGGCGGGACGCGTCACTCATCGGTCATCGTCGCCCTGCAAAATGGCCCTGATCGCATTGGTCCAGGCGCGGCGAGTCTGCGCGGGGCTGCGGCGGTAAGCGAGGCGAAACTGCTCCCACGACTCGACCGAGGTCAACATTGCCACGAGCGCTACCGCATCGTCCCGTTGGGCGACGGTGAACTCTCGCAACTCCGGGGCAAAGTGGTCACGTACCTGGTTCACCATGACCCCTCGGACGTAGTCGACCATCTTCGCCGCATCCTTATCCTGCAGCACGACTGTGCGCTGGAGCCGAGCGAGCGGGCTCAGTTTCTCCCAGAGCGCTACGCGGAGAGCGACAAACGCCTCAACCCGCTGGTCCAGGCTCCCTTCGCCGATCTTCGTTAACTCCAGGAAGCGAAAGCGCTCCAGCATGCGGGCGCCCGCAT
Source organism: Myxococcota bacterium (assembly GCA_029243605.1). Lineage (GTDB taxonomy): Bacteria > Myxococcota_A > UBA9160 > UBA9160 > UBA4427 > JAZXM01. The sequence goes on along the minus strand of JAQWRT010000088.1, from coordinate 10,588 downwards.
CGTGTCGCATGGCGTTGAGACTCTCGAAATAGCGAAAGAACGTGGCGATGGAGATACCCGCACGCTCTGCCACCTGCTCGGGTGTCGGCGGAAGATTCCCCTCGAGCACCAGGTCGATAAAGGCGTCGAGAGCAGCCGCCCGCCGCCGGATCGCCGCGGGCGTCCGCTGAGGGGCACCGGGCGTGCGCCATGGGGATTCGGACATAGCTGAGCCTCCGGTCTGAGAATCTTGCCCTCAATGCGAATTGAGAGTTACACTCTCATTTGCTAAAGTCAAGTGGATCACTCGAGAGATAGCCTCGGGGACTAAAGGCGCAGGATCCTAAACCCTGCACGATCCTATGAGAGGCTCGAAGCAGCCATGAACGGCAAACTTCCCAGACGAACGAAGAGCCTACCGGAGCGATTGACTCATCAAGGACTGCATTTCATGACGCGAGCGGTGTTGATCAGCATCGCGTTTCTGCCGTGGCTCGCCCTGAGCACTCTTTCGGCCGAGCCCGACCCCGAAACCCGCGGAGAATATGTTCTCGGTAGAAGCGGAGATCGGGTGGTCGCCGAGTTGCTCGTCGACGCCAGTTCGGTCGCGGCGGGCGATCGGGTGCGGGTGGGTGTGCTCGTCGACCTCGATCCGGGTTGGCACATCTATTGGCGTCACTCTGGCAATTCAGGCTTGCCCACCGAGCTCAGCTGGCGTGTCGCCGATGGCGAGATCGGGCCGACCCAATGGCCCGCTCCCCAGGTTTTTCGCGAGCAAGAGGGCCTCCTCACGACTTTCGGCTACCAGAACGACGTCTTGCTCGCCAGCGCCGCCGTTGTTCCGAGAGACGCCCACGGAAAGTGGCGCCTCGAAGTGGAAGTCGACTTCGTCGCCTGCCTGCTCCAGTGCATTCCAGGTCGCATCCAGCTCGCTCGGGAGGTGCCCGTGACCGTTCGGAGCGGGCAACCACCGCCCGCGATCCGCGAGCGCTTCGACCTGGCCGAGTCGCGCTTGCCGCGAACCCCCGAGTCGCTCGGCGTTGTCGTCGCGGCACGGGCATCCCAGCCTTCCGCCTACGCAGGAGACGATATCGAGCTCGTACTCGAGGTCATCTCGTGCGCGGGCTCTCAGGCTAACTCGACTGAGGACTGCCGCCCCTGGACCCTCGACGCCAACTATGCCGACCAGGCATTTATCCCGGCGGCCGCTTCGGATCTGGATCTCTCAGTGCTCGGCCTCTCGCACCCGCCCGACACACCGACCGATGACGCGCGTGGTTTCTCGCTGGCCTTGACCGCTCACGCCTTCGAAGACGAACCGCATATAGACCGGCAGCGACTGCGTGGTGTCGTTCCGCTCACCCGGCCCGATGGCAGGGCACACCTCGCGGTCGACGTCCCGCTTGTTCCCGTGGTGGGAGGAGCCGACCCGGCGCCGTTCGAGGTGGTCGCCGCCCTCTCGTCGTCACCCCGGGACGAGGGGCACACAAGAGACAGCGGGGCGCCTACTGGGGCTCGCGCTTCGTCGCTTGGCTGGGCGCTCGTTCTCGGGCTGCTCGGCGGCCTGATCCTTAATCTGATGCCCTGTGTGCTTCCAGTGCTGGCGATCAAGGTCTTCGGAATTGCCGACCTCGCCCGCGCCGAGCGCAGCCACATCGTGCAGCACGGCCTTGCCTACTTGGCAGGTGTGCTCGTCTCGATGGCCGCGCTCGCCTCGGTCGTGGTTGCGCTTCGCGCGGCCGGCACAGCCGTGGGCTGGGGATTTCAACTCCAGAACCCCGTCTTCCTTGCGGTTGTCTGCACGATCCTCGTGGTCTTTGCCATGAATCTCTTCGGTACTTTCGATATCACGCTGCAAGCTTCCGGGCCCGCCCTGGGCTCATCGGCCCGCTCCGCCTCCCCATCGCGCAGCTTCTTTGAGGGCACACTCGCCGTAGCGCTGGCCACGCCGTGCACCGCTCCCTTCCTCGGAACGGCTGTCGGCTTCGCGTTCGCAAGCTCGGGGGTCGTGATCTTTGCCGTGTTCACCTCAATCGGAGTGGGCCTCGCGGCGCCCTATGTGCTCGTAACGCTCATTCCGGGGTGGGCACGTTTCGTTCCGCGCCCGGGCGCCTGGATGCTCCGCCTACGCGAAGCACTGGGGTTCTCGTTGCTGGCAACGGTTGTCTGGCTGGCCTGGGTGGCGGGGAAGTCGGTCGGCGCAGACGGCCAAGGGCTACTGCTCGCTCATCTCATTGCGATTGCATTTCTTGTATGGCTTTTCGGCGCCGTCCAGGCCGCTGCGCGACCCATCGCGACACAGGTCGTCGCCGTGACAGTGGTCGGCCTCGCAGTGCTGTCGATCACCGCCCTGCCCCTCGCGCCGCCGCCCGGGGTGTCTCCCGGCGCCGGGCTTTCATCGGACGGAATCAACTGGCGTCCCTTCGACCCTTCGGAGGTCGATCGCGAGCACGCCGAGGGACGCCCCGTCTTCGTCGAGTTCACCGCTGCCTGGTGCATTACGTGCAAGGTCAACGAAAGCGTGGTGCTCGCCGACGAAGCCGTTGAGGAAGAGCTTGAACGCTGGAACTTCGCCACGTTCAAGGCCGACTGGACCCTCCGTGACGATGGGATCACCCAGGCGCTGGCCCAGTGGGGCCGCGCGGGGGTGCCGATGTACCTCGTCTACTCCGCCGATCCGGGCAAGCAGCCCGAGATCCTGCCCGAGCTTCTGACCCTGGACGCGACGCTGGAAGCGCTTCGGGCCGCGGGTCAGGCGGGGGGCACATGAGGCGGCCCGCAACGATACTGCTTGTGCCCCCTGGCCAGCTTGCCTTCGCCTCCGCGCGGACTACCCTAGAAAGAGAGACAGCCCCAATCTGGCCACGCGACCTGAGACCGGGGCGAAGTGGGCGGGGAGATTCATGATAAAATTTTCGATGAAACCTGGCAACTGGCTTGGGCTGCTCGCGCTCGTGGTGGCCATTGGGTGCACGAGGCTCTGGTTCTACCAGGCCGAGAATGTCGCCCTCCCCGTGAATCGAATGTTTTTTCTCGCCGTCTGGCTGAGCGCCGTTGTACTCGGCATCGCGGCGTTCGTAAAGAAGGCCGGATGGCTCGGTCGCATCGCCGCTCTGCCGGCGATCGCAATCGGCTTATTCCTCCCTTTTACGGTGAGCATCAGCGAACAGATCCTTCCGCCAGAAGCCATCCAGGTGGGCGAGATGATTCCGAGCTTCAGCGCGCCAGACGACCGGGGCGAACTCTTCGATTCGGCGCGGCTGCGCGGGAACCCGGTACTGATCAAATTCTTCCGCGCCCACTGGTGACCCTACTGTGTCGCCGAGTTACGGCGATGGGAAGAACTTCGGGACGAGTTCGATAAGCGCGGCGTTCAGGTACTCACCGTCAGCACCGATCACCCCGAAGAAATCCGCACGGGCCGACGCGTTCACGGATTGCAAGCCACCATGCTCTCCGACCGAACACTCGGAGTGACGGACGCGTTCGGGTTGCGAAACCAAGGGGCCCATTCGGGCAACCCCAGGGATGAGATCGAGGCGTTGCCGATACCGACTTCCCTACTCGTGGATGCCAACGGCAAGGTGTTGTGGATGGATGTCTCCGCAAACTATCAGCGCCGCTCGGGCCCCGAGGTGGTGCTCGCTGCGCTCCAGGCCCATCTCGACTGAGTCCTGCCCGAACGGAGGCCGGCGCCACAACGAGCCAGGGGCTATTCGGACCTGACTAAGCTCGATGGTCGTGTGACGCCGGCGCTGACCTCTCACACGTGTCGAAAACTATCCACGAGACCACGAGCGCCTCAAATAAGTGGATCGGCTCGGCGATAGCGGTGCTCGAAATGAATGCATGACCTCGAGAGTTCCAATAGATAGCAAGCAGCATTCACCGATTGATCGTTTCCCTAGAAGAAACTGTCGAGGAGCGAACTGCCGCGTTGGCTGGTCAGGTCACAGAACACCAGAAGACTCAGGAATCGCTCTGGGTGAGCAACGCGGACCTCGCCAAGAGTATGGGCGACTTAAGACAGACCCATCGAGCACTCATCGAAAAGGAGCGCGTAACCGCCCTGGGCGAGATGGTGGGCGGAATCTCTCACGACTTCAACAATATTCTCGTTCCGATTATCTCATACTCATCCATCTTGATCGATGATTCCAATATTGACAAGAAAGAACGAAACGAGTCATTGGCCACTATTAAGACCGCAGCATGGGAAGTACTGCAGAAAATCGACAGGCTCTGATGAATCCTATTTTCAGCTCCGTCGATGCGCTGCCTGAAGGCGGAGAGATTCGATTTTCCACTTCCATAGAGGAACTATTCACGGTCGTCACGGTCACCGACAATGGATAGGGCATGACCGCCGAGACAATAAAAGCTGTCAACAACCTTTCTTTTCAACCAAGAAGGAGAGAGGCACAGGGCCTGGGCTTGCCATGGTCAACAACACGGCTCTAGGTCATTTCGGTCGCCTGGAAATCGAAAGTACGCTGGGATCGGGTACCTCGGTCCGCCTCTTGCTTCCGCGCCCAGAGAAAGAACTTGCACCCACTGAAATTCGCGCTTGGCCAGAAATACTGAACTCTGATCTTCGCATTCTGGTGGTCGACGACGACGAATTCGTGTTGAACGCGCATGCCGCAATCCTTCGACACCTGGGACTGGAGCCACAAACCAGTTCGCGCGCCCTCGAGGCACTCTTCGACCTGGATGCGGAGAAATTTGCAATTGTGATCACCGACCTCCGAATGCCGGAAATATCGAGCATTGAATTTGCCCAGAGGGTACGCGCCATGTGCCCGACTACGCGTATCTTCCCGCTAACAGCCTTCGAAGGAGGCCTCGAGGATGCACCGTAACTGTCCTGCATCGACCGCATTCTCCTCAAACCCATCAGCAAAGAGAAACTCCAGGACGCCATCTTTGGCGACCCGGGTGACCTCTCAGTGTCTCGCCGATTGAGCTGACCGTCGGGTTCCACCCATCATCGGTTTCAGCATGGCCATGCTCTCCGAGAGGCCGCAGTCCTATGCCTGGATTACAGCGCTGGCCTCCATCAAGATATCAGGAGAGGCCTTCGGCCTAGCCGTGGTGGGCTACGGATAGCCCGGGACGGAGTTCTTCGACTATCGGGCGGTTGGCAACACGGGTTCACCTTCCCGAGCAGGAGGGAAGTCTTGCAAGATTTTTGACACAGCCTCGGAAATCACTGCCCTGGAATCATCATTGCGTGATAGCCGCTTAGAAGCCCACCCGACCCAAACAGCCTGCTCGGTCTTCGCGTCATACACTTCTATAGACAGCGTACCCTCACGATACTGCTGCACGCTGACACTGGAGACCGAGTACCAACCCCCATATCGATACCGACCGCCGTACGGATAGGCGGTCACGACCCTTCCCGGCGACTGGTGGACACGAACTTTCTCCTCCGAGCCTACGCTGTAGGCCAAGACTATGTCTGGCACATCGGGAGGCACGGCCAGCCAATAGCCCAACTTCTCCAGCGTTCGGTTCACCGAGGAGCGTAGTCGCTGGTCGTCGAGTGGACTAATGAAGCTTGTTGTATTCGTGCCCTCCTTGGCTTTTGTCAACGGCCCAGGACCGACCCACGTAAACAATTTGTTTTGGCTCAGGTCAGCGGCGGGATCCATATCGAAACCCGTTTTCATCGAAGAGGCGCAGGAAAGCGTCCAGACGGAGAAGAGAACAGCTACGAGTAGCAGTGGTTTATTTTGCGAGCCCATAAAATTAGATCCTCAGAGGTTTTGTTAATCCAGCTTGATGCTAGTGGAAATCCAAGGAAGAATGCGATGTCTAGGTCTTTCTCGTTCGCCAGCCCTTGAGCGCGTAGGTGTCCTGATTTTGCGCCATAAAAGCTGGCTTGAGCACAAGGCCTAAAGGCCCGACGGAAGGCCGAGGCGTGCGCCAGCGCAGGAAGCGGCGCGATGACCCGAGCGATCGCGCAGCCGCGCCAGGATTCGCCGTTGGGCGATGGACGACTCCCACTCGGGGCGCCGCCGGGAGGGCTACGGGGGAATTTCTGCGGGGGATCCGCTAGGCGAAGGACTTCCGAGTCGCCAAGGCCAGCAGCCCCAGGCAGAAGCTGACGCTCTATTGCTGGAGATCCCGCTGCAGCTGCTCGGAATGATTCAGTTTGATTATCCGGATGCCTTCGCCGCGGCTGCCAGTAAGATGATTTCAATTTTTGGGGCGAATTCCCCAATCGGGCTCGCTGGAACCCTGCACTCCCAAGGCAATCAAGCCTTGGATAACGCTTCGATCGGCGGCCCGGATGGCGCCTTTCATTTCGAGGATCTTCTGCCGCCACCGGACGGAAACTTCGATGCCCCGTCCGTGATTGCAGATGTTCAGAATTCCCTGGGAGGGTGTTCGGGAGCCTGCCTCGCTTTCGATCCGGGCGCTTCGGACTGCACTCTTGTTTGCAGCGAAGAAAACGGTGAGGTGGCCGAGCCAGAACTCCTTCTGCACACCTATGTAGTCACGTTGCTGGACACCCTTGATCTTGGGATCGCTTGGGAGCGGAGGCCGGATGCCCTCGCATTCTTCAGTATCGGCGGGGATCCGGGTTCGTTCTTCTGAACGATGTGTCCGCACTGCTCGTGCCCAGCGTCCCGGCGCTCTCCCCATCCATTCTTGGGGCGGTGGCCCTGGGCTTAGTTGCCCTGGGTGCCTGGCGACTGCGGCGCTGAAGCGCCTAGGCCTCGCAGGGGCCTTCCCGGTGCGGATCCCTCGACGAGTATGCCATCGCGAACCACAAAGACTCCGTCGACGAGCACGTGGGGGATGCCCGCCGAAGCCTGGTGGGGGCGCTCAAAGGTGGCGAGATCCTGGACGCGTAGTGGGTCGAAGATCACGAGGTCGGCGTCGGCACCGATGCGAATCCGCCCCTTTTCTCGCATGGCGGGAACGAATTCTTCAAGCCGCTGTGCCGGACCGAGGGACATCTTTCTGAGTGCTGTCATCAAGTCGAGATCGCCGCGCTCTCGAACGTATTCGGCCAATACCCTGGCGCGCGTTCCGGCTCCTCGGGGGTGCGGGCTCGCGTCCGACATGGGCATGCCATCGGATGCGATGATGGAGAGGGGATGGGTCACTGCGGTGGCCACATTCTCGGGCTTCATGAAATGCAGGATCACCGTGCCGCCCTGCTCGCGATAGCGGGAAAAGCTCTCCGCCGTCAGACGTTCCCCCGTGGCAGCCCACTGAAGGTCGCCATAATCCATACCCCGGCGTTCGGCCCACCCCTCGTCGAAGAGAGCCGTTTCAATCAAGGTCGAACCGGCGGTGTAGGGGTAGGCCTCTGCGCTGATATCCATCCCCTCGGCTTGGCCGGCTTCGATGAGATTGAAATACTCGCCCACGGCGTCCTGACTGGAACTGTTGATGTGGACCACGTGGATTGCAGCCCCCGATTGCCGCGCAAAGTCAATGACAACTTCGAGAGGCTTGGTGTCGTTCGGGCCAAGTTGGATGGGCAGGTGGACGAAAATCGGCACGTCGTAGTTTGCGGCCAGGTCGAAGACGGACTGGACTTCGCTCTTGTCGGCCCCCGGCGTATAAGCGAGGCCCATACCGATTCCGATCGCCCCTCGGTCCAATTCGCGAGCGAGCGCAGTTCTGATCGCAGATTGTTCGGGGGGGCTGGCTTGATCCCTTCCCCATCGGGGTTCCCCCTGGAACCAGGTTTGCACGCCCGTCCACAGAAGTCGCCATTGGCTTTCCATCTTTCGGGCTGTGAGCAGATGCTCGAGGCTGACCCCGTCCAGCACGAAGGCCCTCGCTGGGATATGGCCGGCGGAGGCCCCATAGTGGACACGGGATTTGCCTTCGCGCCGAGCCAGAAAGCCATCGATGTTATGGACGCCGGCTTCGAGATCGAGTGCCGAGGTAACGCCATCACGGGCGAGAAAGTCATAGCTCGACGGATCTTGTCCATGAATATGGAGGTCTATGAAACCCGGAGCGAGGACATGGCCGCTTGCATCGAGGGTCTCCCCGCCCTCGATGGGGCTTTCGGAAATCGATTCGATGCGGCCATTCCGAATTCCCACCCAGCGCACAGCATCCAGGCCCGATTCCGGGTCCATGACACGAGCTTCGGCGATGACGAGATCCCACTTGGGCGGCGAAGCCGAGACGGCCACTGTTATTGAAACAATGAGTGCGAAACACAGGCTTAAAACTCTGTTCGGGAGAAGAGACATGCGATGGGCTTACCTGCCTTCCCTTTCAAAAATCGAACCCCGAGTCAATCAGACTCGCTTGGTGATGGGGAGGGTAGGCAATTCTGAGCCTGTTTCCGCTCGGAGCCCCGGCCTCCCTCAAGCGCTCTCTGGCCAGAGGTCAAGGGGCTATGCTGGTTTCTGAAACGCCTAGCCGACGTACCTCGCGGTTGTCTGAACTCTGGGGCAGCCCGGTGAAAGGGGGAATCCATGAGTGGCTCGAAGTCCGAAGGTGAAGAAGAGGTTGTCCGTTACGAAGAACGTGGCGCCATTGCGGTCATCACGCTGAATCGGCCGGAGCGATTGAATACCCTGACCGAGCCGATGGTTCAGGGCGTGGCCGATGGGATCGATGCCGCGACGGCATCCCGGGAAGTTCGTGCCATCGTTCTCCGGGGAGAAGGAAGAGTGTTTACGGCGGGCTACGACCTGGTGAGCGGAGACGAAAGCGCGTGGTCAAGCCCTTATGATGCTCCGGGCCCTCAGCGCCGGGAAGGCGCGTGGGACCCGGTGCGTGATTGGCAATTCATGGGGTCGAATGTCGAACGCTTCATGAAAATCTGGCATTGCCCAAAGCCCGTGTTGGGGGAAATCCACGGATTTGCCGTGGGCGGTGCGACGGATCTTGTCCTCTGTTGTGACCAACTCTTCATGGCCGAAGACGCCCATATTGGGTACGCGCCTTCGCGGATCTACGGCACACCCACGACCATGCTTTGGATCTATCGCCTGGGCCTGGAGCACGCGAAGCAATTTCTGTTGACCGGCCAGGCCATTGACGCGGAAACCGCTCTACGGATCGGGCTCGTCTCCTCCGTTCACCCCGCAGAGGAACTGAGCACCGTCGTCGAGGCCCATGCCGAACGCTTTCGTCATATCCCCGCGAACCAACTGGCCCTGAATAAATTGCTGATCAATCAGGCCTTCGAGAATATGGGCCTGCGGACGACCCAGCTCCTGGGCACGCTCTTCGATGGCATGACGCGCCATACCGAGGAGGCTTACCGGTGGGCCGAGTCCTTTTCCGAAAAGGGTTTTCGCGAAGTTATTCGCGAACGCGATGAGCCCTGGGGCGATTACGGAGAAAAGCAAAGAAAGACCGACTAGGAGGCTTCGCCGTACAAAGCGGTTGTGGGGGAACACGACGAAGGTCACCCAGTAGACGCGATCCCCCCGGCAGATAAAAATCAAGAGGGTGAAATACGGCTACGCGACTACGGCCCTCGCTTGGGCCATCTTTTCACCCAGGATGTCGGCTGTGGCGAGGTTGTATGCGGCGGGGATTTCGCGAAGGGTGGCGATCCGGATCAGGCTCTGGACATCGCTGGCATGGGGGTGGACGCCGAGAGGGTCGACAAAAAAGATCAACATGTCCAACTCGCCACGCGCAATCAACGCGCCTATTTCCTGATCACCACCCAGGGGCCCGCTATTCACGAGTTTGGGCTCCAGCCCAAGCTCCGATTTGAGCAGCAGCCCCGTGCTCTGCGTGGCGACGATCTGCATGCCCTGTAATTTGGCCAGATTAACGCGACTCCAGGAAAGCAGGTCCGTTTTTTTGGCGTCGTGGGCAACCAGGGCGATGGTCTGGCGGCCGCGCGAGTTTTGAAGGGGCGCTGCTTCGTGGCCCGCCTGGGTCGGCTCCGGGCGCGAGCGATTCGCGTGCCCTTCGACGACGCAGAGTTTGATATTGCGGGAGCCCGCCGCGCGTCGGTTGTCTTTTTGAGCCCTGCTCATCGTTTGTTCCCCACAGCCCACTCGAGTTGCCGTCCAAAAAATGAAGCCGAAGATCATCGGCCAATAGGGGGGGAGTCGCCCGGCCAACGCGAGTCGGATCATTTGGAGGGGAGAAGGCTTGCCGGTGAGGCGAAGGCTTCGCCGAGGGGGCGGTTCGCCTCTTGCGGAGGGCAAGAGAGGCCCGTCACGGGTTCCCCTAGGGGTTTAACATAACGCCCCTACTCGGACGTTGTGCTGGAAGACAGCTTGTATGCCGTATCCCCAACAACTATCGACGCAGCGACACCCGCGTGCCGCGCGATCTCTGTGCAGGGCGCAATCAGCCCCCGGGCAACTCTACCGGGCCTTGAAAACTTCGTATGCCCTGCTCGAACCAGAAAAAGGTGCGGGTGGGGTTCGGCAGCGAGACGACCCAGGGTTCTGACAGCTCCATGCGCATCAATTCCGCACCGGGCGGCAGGACGAGTGAGTCATCCTGGCTGTCGTCACCGACAACCTCGATAAAATGGCCTTCCGGCAGGGCCATCACGGTCACCGAGCGCCCGGCGCGAAAGCCGATAACGTGAGCTTTCATGACCGAAACCTCTGCCGGCCCCCCGGGCTGCTCAGGCAGTATCGGCTTC
>JAQWRT010000086.1 GCA_029243605.1 Myxococcota bacterium | reverse complement strand
CTGGCTTTAAGGGAGGGCGGGGAATTGTCCGCGGGTCAGGGTTGGCCCATGGATCGGATGGTCTCGAGGCGGCCTTCGACCTCGGAGCGGAGGCCCCGGCCCAGGAGACTTCGCTTGAACGTGCCCAGGGCGTCGTCGAAGAGGATCAGGTCGAGAGTCCAAAAATAGCGACCGCTCTGGCCGGGTAGGCTTCCCTCGGGAAGTATTCCGCCCAACTGAAGTCGGCCCGCGAGATAGTGGTTGGAGTAGAGGTTCTGGAGTGCCATGACACTTCCCTGGTCCGCAGGGGGGGCGTTGTCCAGATAGACGAGCCGATCCACCGACAGGGTAGGGCGATAGCCGAAATCGGAGACAGACCAGAGAACACGATCGCTCTCCCCGCTGGCGCTTTCCCCTGGGCCTTCAGGATCTGCAAGGGTTTTGGAGAGTCGGGGGTATAGATCGAGAACCGGCTTCGCTTCGTCCAGCAGTCGGCGAATGCCAGTGGTGACCGGATAGGGGGTGGGCTTATCGGCGTAGGTGATCAGGGCGGAGAAGCCCTTCGCCTGGAACCCGCTGACCTCGTCCGCCAATGAGGTTCGGAAGCCGCCCAGAAAAGCCTGTCGCGCGCCGGGTGCTTTCCAGTTGAGGGCTTCGGCCTCGGCAATTCCGATAGTAGAGAGCTTGAACCGGCATTTTTGCGGCCGACATTCCTCGAGCACGGAGTAGTCGTCTTCATCGAGCTCGAGGGAGTCGAGATCCTGGGCTTGGGCCGGGTTTTCGAAATACCCGAATTGGTTGGGCTGCATCAGCGAGGGGACGGGGCCTGGACCGGGCAAAAAGAAAGGGCTCTGGGCGCCGTCTTCCAGCCGGGCCAAGCCCATGTAAACGGCTTGACGCGAGCGTTCGGAGACCTTGATTTCCACGACCAGGGGCTTTTCCCCGGCGGAAGCGAGTTCGCCCGGCGCGACCTGCATGAAGTCGAGGAGCGCGGCCCCGAACGCTCTGTCCTCGGCCAAGCTCGCCCGGGGCCAGAGCAGTAGGGTCAGGAGCGCGAAGAGTGAGAGCAGGCCTAGCGCGCTTGTCCCGGCCCGGCAGCGCTGAATCCCGTCGTTGTCCAAAATCTTTCTTAAATTTCCCATGGGTGAGCGCCTACGGATTGCCCTTGGGCTTCGGTCCGCTCGCCTGGGCCGAGTAGAAGGTTCGGAGTTCGGCGACTACGGAAGCGAGGGGCTCGATGTGCTGGGTCGTCCAATCCGTGGTGTAGAGTTTACGACCCTGATCCCGAGCGTCGCGAAGTAGAGAATCGATCCGCCGCGCTGTGCCGACGGTCTGCTCTCTGTCTTCCCCCGCCGTAAGTTGCCGGGCCAATTTCCCCGAGGTGCGGTCGAGTTTTTTGAGGGTGTCGAGGTAGAGGCTAGTGGCCCGCTGCTTCGATGCGTTACTCGCGGAGATGACCTGGGGCTCTTTTCGGGTCGCGCTTCGGAGCGCTTTGACCTGTTCGCTCAGTTGGCCGGCGAGCGCCGTCACCCTTGCTTGGTCCCAGGCCACGTCCTCAGAAATCGCCCGGGCTGGGAAGAGGGCGAAGGAGAGCAGTATTGGCGAGAGGAGCAGGAAAGAGCGTCCTCTGGAAAATCGCCCTGGGAGAGAGGCTAGAGAGCGGGAGGTCAGGGAGAAAGATCCTGATCCGAGGAGGGCGCGGGGTCGATGACGCATTGGAGTCTCCAGCGTTCGCAGGCTTGAAGCGAGTCCCCGGCGTGAATGCGGGCGCTCGGGCTATTTCTGTTTGAGGCATCGTTCGAGGTTCCAGCCGAAGGTAAGCGAGGTTTGGCCTGGGGGTCACCCCTCGGGCCAAATGGGAGCGGGTTCCGCTGAGGTCTTGCTTGGCGTGGCAGGGAGGTCGGGTTCTAAATTCTGGAGGAACTCTCGAAAATTTGGATTGGTCCGCAAGAGGTCGCGGCCCGCGGATCTGAGGTTGTCTACGGTCTGATCGCTCAAGACGAAACTGGTTGGGATGAGCTTGAAATAGTCTCGACTCTCCTCTTGGGGGATGGAGTCGAAGTCGATCTCGATCAGGCGAGCGTCGACGTTTTTCCCGAATTTCTCCGAGAGGATCTGGGCCCATTTTTTGAGGGAGACCTCGGTCAGAAGCAGGGTCTCGAGGTTGTAGCGGCGGATTTGAGAGCCTGAAACCGAGTTCATGAGTGAGGCGAAGGAAGGGGAGGCCGAGCTCATGTCTATGCCCGGGTTGGGCGAGGTTTCGGCGTTGACCACGATCACGACGAAGTGGTCGGGCGGTTCTCGTTGGACGATATCGAAGAGGCGGTCAGCTCCTCCCGTGGCTTCGGCCAACTCGATGGAATAGCGAAGCCCTAGATTGTCGGCGATGCCACCGTCGATCAAGTGGATGTAGGGGCGCGTTTCGGCATTCGCGAAATCAACGAATGAGAGTGCGGCCTCATAGCGCCGTCGGTTTGCGCCTTGGTTGTCCAGGGATTCTAGAATCCATCGAGGAGACTGAAAGCCGCAGGTGCCCGCGTAGTTCTTGAGTGTGATGGGGCTGAGAAGGACGGGGACCGCGGAAGAGGCGGCGACGGCGGCGGAGACGGGGAGGCTGTCGAGATCCGAACAGATGACGTCGAATTGCCCCTGGTTGAAGGTGAAGCGAAAGCCATGGGAGAGGTCTGTGGCATTGATGTGGACGTGTGGGCCCGGGGCGGCCTGGAGATCAGCGAAGGTGGCTCCGTCGAAGACCTTGCGGTCATAGTATTCCATGGCGAGGAGGCTGCGACTGAAGGAGGGGCTCAAAAGGCGCACGAGATTTTTGGGCCGCAAAGCCTCGAAGATCAGCGAACGCTGAATGTTGCGGTAGAGGAATTTGCTTTCGAAGTCCTCGAAAAGGCGATCGCCGAAGAGGCCGAAATAGGCGGCGGGAAAGGTTCCCCCGGAGACCGCGCTGATGGTGTCGATCTCGTCGATGAGCCGGATGCTCTGGCCGTCTAGGACGACCTCGGTGGCGCGAAGCTCCTCGAGGACCCCGTAGGCGAAAGCCGCGGCGCGAGTGCCCCCTCCCGAGAAGGCGAGAGCCAGCCAGACCGCTCCTTTAGTGTCGGGCGTGGGTTTTGTGAACTGGCGATAGCCCTGTTCCGGGGTGATTTGGGTGATCGGCTGGTTCACGGCTTGAAAGCCAGCGCAGCCGAAAAGGACGAGCGATCCAAGGCCCCAGGCAAGGCCCCTGAGCCCGAGGGCGAGTGACGAGAGTTTTCCGCTCGGTGGCATGAAGCTCCTCCGGACCGCGTTCGCTTGGGCGGTTTTGGGTTCGTCGAGGGTCGGGCGGCCTGCCTCCCGGCGCAAGGTTTGAGGCTCCGGGGGCGAGCCCTGTCCGGGCGCTGAGAGGCCCCAAGCGCCTGAGAAGATTTCCTAAGTGTCTAGATAATGATGGGACAAAACGAAAGGAAAGGTTCATGAGAAGGGAGACAGGACCACTAGGGAGAAGGGGGTTCCTGAAATCTCGAGACTCTTCGCAATGAGCCTTTACTTGTATAGGAAATATCTTGACAGTAATGCGAGGTTGATTTAGCTTCGCAACTCCTAGAACAGAGCGCCTGCCCTACTTCCCAATCCCGGGGAGAGGCCGGCGGGCCGAATCCTCGGACGGAGACTCAAACATGACGGCAGGCAAGGGGTGGGCGTTTTCGATCAACCTGGTGGGCGGCCTCGCGGTGCTGGCGAGTTACGCCTACGGGCTCGCGACGCATCCCGAACTCCGGGGTGAGGTGTGGGGGGGCGTGCCGAACTCATTCCGGGGCTTCTACACCGTGAGCATGCTCTCTGCAGCGGTGGGCTATTTCCTTTTCGGGTTTTTCGTGCTCTTCCGAGTCGAGGCCGCCACGGCGCGTGTCGGTGGCTGGGCTGGCTTCGAATTATTCACCGTCCTCTACGCCTTGATCCTGATCCCGTCGGCCCTGTGGATGCCGCTGACTTTCGAAATGGTCGAGGCTCCGGGGGCGGGACTCTGGTACGCCATTCGCTTAGTGCTCGGCATCGTCGGGCTGGCCTCGCTTGTCATGCTGTGGGCCATCCTCAAGGTGGATGCCCCCGGGTCCCGGATCTCTCGAGGGGTGGGGGCTTTGGGCTGCATGCTCTTCAGCATCCAGACAGCGCTCCTGGATGCTTTGATTTGGCCCTACTACTTCCCTTTCTAGTGCGAGTCCGTGGATAGTCCACCCGGGGATTTACAGCACCCCGGGTGCGCGGGAGGAATCAATCTAAAGGAGGTTGATCGGAACGATGACGGAAAGAACGCGCGGTATTCACTGGTTCCGGAATGACCTTCGACTCGAAGACAACACGGCTCTCGCCGACCTGACCCAGCGGGTGGAGCAGTGGTTGCCTGTTTTTATCTTCGACCCCGATCTGTCCACCGGGGAGGGCGAGCCCCTCCCCAAGGAGATTTTCCTCCTCGAGTGCCTGGCGAGCCTGGAGAGGCAGCTCGGGGATCGGGGCATCCCTCTGCTCGTTCGAAGCGGAGATCCTGAGGTCGTATTGCCGACGCTCTGTCGTGAGGTGGGTGCTCGGTGGGTTTCCCTCAATCAGGACACCACGCCGTTTGCATCTCAACGCGATAAGCGAGTCACCGCCGTGCTTGAGCGGGAGGGGGTAGAGGTTCTAGCCGCCAGGGATCGAGTGGTTTTTGGCCCCGACGAGGTCGTTACCGGGGCGGGTAAACCCTACTCGGTCTACTCGGCCTACCGGAAGCGCTGGTGGCGACACTGGCAGGACGAGCCCCGACTCCCGTCGAGTACCTCTGGATTGCCGGCTCCGATTCCCGGGGTTGCCAATGATCCTCCCGAGGCGCGGCCGTGGGCCGACCAATCCGGGAATTCGGCACCGGGCCATGGAGGCGGCATTTCCCAAGCCATGACCTTGCTGGATTCTTTTCTGGATAAGGGTGTCCTGAATTACCGGCACCACCGGGATATCCCGTCCCGGGAGGGGACATCGAGGCTGTCTCCCTTTCTGCGCTTCGGAGCGGTTTCCCCGAGGCAGTGCTTCGGTCGGGCCTTCGAAGCCCAGGCCGATAATCCCCAGCGGGCTGATGGGGTGGGCAAATGGCTCGACGAATTGATCTGGCGCGACTTCTACGCGGGTATCCTGGAGAAGAATCCCCGCGCTCGAAGGGGAAATTTGAAGCCCGAATACGATTCGATGGAGTGGAGCGAAAACGAGGATTTCTTTCAGGCGTGGTGCCAGGGAAGGACGGGTTTTCCCATTGTCGATGCGGGCATGCGACAACTCCTTGAGACGGGTTGGATGCACAATAGGCTCCGGATGGTGGTGGCCAGCTTTTTGACGAAGGATTTGCTCATCGATTGGCGCAAGGGTGAGCGATTCTTCTTCGATCGCTTGGTCGACGCGGATCCGGCTTCCAATAGCGGGGGATGGCAGTGGGCGGCTTCGACGGGAACCGACGCGCAGCCCTATTTCAGGGTTTTAAATCCGACGGCACAGGGCAGGCGCTGGGACCCTGAGGGCGAGTATATTCGTCGTTGGGTGGGCGAACTCAGGGGGCTGGCTGCTCCGGAAATACACGAACCCAGTGTTGGCCATCCAGGCGCGGAGTATCCGCGGCCGGTGGTGGATCACGCGGAAAGGCGCTTGATCGCGTTGGACCGCTTTAAACGGGCAGCAAGTTCGAGGAAAAGCGATGGGATCCGCTAGCGGGGATAGATCAGGGGCTTCATCAGGGGATTCGGCAGAGGCGGAGACCATCCGCATCGGGACTTCATCCTGTCTGCTTGGGTACGAGGTTCGCTTCGATGGGGGACACAAGCGCGACCGTTTTATGACCGACCAGATCGGTCCCTTCGTGGAGTGGGTGCCGGTTTGTCCGGAAGCGGAGTCGGGGATGTCGATTCCCAGGCCCACGCTTAGGCTGGTCACCTCGGACACGGGTCCTCGACTGGTGGAAACGCGCTCGGGAGTTGACCACACCCGATCGATGAAGGCCTACACGACCCGTCGGCTCAGACAATTGAAGAAGCTTGATCTCTGCGGCTATATCCTGAAGAAGGGGTCACCGAGTTGTGGCATGGCCCGGGTCAAGGTGTACAGCAGCGAGGGTATGCCGACGGCGGGAGGTTCGGGTCTCTTTGCATCGGGGTTACTCGAAGCCTTTCCGGACCTTCCGGTGGAGGAGGAGGGGCGTCTGCATGATTCTAAGCTGAGAGAGAATTTTATCGAACGGGTCTTCGCCTATCGACGTCTGCAAACGCTTTTTGCCTCGAGGTGGACGGCGGGTTCGATCATCGCTTTTCACTCGACCCATAAGCTACAGCTGATGGCGCACTCCAATTCGGCCTATCGGGAGCTGGGACGACTCGTCGCCGAAGTGAAGAAGACGCCACGCAAGGACTTCAAGCGGGATTACAGTGCGGGCTTCACGCGGGCGTTGCGCCAGATGGCTACCCCGGGGCGAAACGCAAACGCGCTTCAGCACGCAGCGGGTCACTTGAAGAAGCTGGTGGACTCTGGTTCCCGGGTAGAGTTGGCCGAGGTCATCCACGAGTATCGTACAGGGCTGATTCCCCTGGTCGTGCCTATCACGCTTCTTCGCCACCACGTTCGGGGCAACGGGCTCGATTACCTGGCCGATCAAACTTATCTCGCGCCGCATCCCAAGGAGCTGATGCTTCGAAATCACGTATGAACTTCATCTTCAGGCGGTGAGTGGCACCCGGGCTAGAACTGGAAGTAGATGAAGTCGCCGCCCACTCCCGAAACGGCGATGGCTAGGGCAACCAGGATTCCGATCGCCGCTCCCTCGGCGGCATCCGACCAGCTGTGGGCAGCGAGTCGCTCGCGGATGGCTGGGAGCCGGAGCCTGACCAATCGTTCACCGAAGTGGAGGAAAACGCAGAGGATCAGGACGGCGATCTGGATCCAGGGAAGGCCGAAAGCGTTTGCGCCGATGAAGAGATGTTCGATGAACAGAATCGCCGCGTCGAAATTTTCGGCACGAAAGAAGACCCAGGCCAAGCAGGCCAGGTGAAAGAAGACGAGGATGCTCGGGAGATCGCGCCACCGGACCGGGGCAGACAGATCGACGGATTTTCGACCGATCAGGCGGTAGCCCACCAGAATCAGCCCGTGAATGCCGCCCCAGATGACGAAATTCCAGCTGGCGCCATGCCAGAGTCCGCCGAGCAGCATGGTGAGCATCAGGTTGACGAGGGTTCTCGCGGAGCCTTTGCGGTTGCCTCCCAACGGGATGTAGAGGTAATCGGCGAGCCATCGCGAGAGGGTGATATGCCAACGTCGCCAGAATTCCGTCGGGTTGCGCGAGAGGTAGGGCTCCATGAAATTCGCGGGGATTTCAAAACCCAAGAGCAGGGCAATGCCCCGGGCCATGTCGGTATAGCCGGAGAAGTCGTAGTAGATCTGGAAGGCGAAGCTATAAAGGGCGACCCAGAAGAAGATCGGCGACTGCACTCCCTGGACGTCGAAGACCAAATCGACGAAGCCCGAGAGAAGGTAGTCCGCCATGATCACCTTCTTCGCGAGGCCAACGGCCAGGAGCCAAAGGCCTCTCCGGGTTCTGCTGGGATCGATCTGGCCCCCTCGTTCAAGTTGGGGGAGGAATTCAGCGCCGCGCAAAATCGGACCCGCGACGAGTTGGGGAAAGAACGAAATGAAGAGGGCATAGCGCCCAAGGCTCGGAACACTCGAGCGCTCGCCGCGGTAGGTGTCGATGGTCAGGGCGAGAATCTGAAAGCTGTAGAAAGAGATTCCCAGGGGTAGGAATATGTCCGGGACCTGGGTGGCTTCATCGAATATTCCGGTGAGGAAGGGAAGCACGGTGGTGACCGCCATCGCGGCGTATTTGAAGCTTCCCAAGAGACCCAGGGTGAAGGCGATGGCGGCGATGAGATAGATCTTGGGTCTTGAACTCGCTTGCATTCTCCTGAGCAGGGCGTAGTTCACCGCGATATCGGCGAGGAGCAGGATCAAATAGGCGGGCAGCCAGAGGCTGTAGAACAAGAGGCTTGCAGCGAGCAGAAATGGGTTGCGAAAGCGGTGGGGAAGCAGGCGGTAGATGCCGAGTATGGCGAGGAGGAAGAGGGCGAATTGGGGGCTGTTGAACAGCATCAGTCCGCTCCCTGCTTACGCTTTTTGGGATCCGGGAGTAGCTTTCCCGAGTAAATGTATTGAGCGAGGACGTCGGCCACGCGCTTCTGGGCTTGAATCTCGTCGTCGTGCCTGAAATGCCCCGACATGTCGGCAAAATGGTCGTCTGGAAGCAGGCGATGGAGGTCGAGAAAATTACCGCCTGCGTCGGTGACCGAGAGCCGAAAGGAGTTGAGAGATTTTCTGAATCGATCAGGCTGGATCAGGCCCAGTTTTTTAAGGTGCTGGAAGTTGATGGGGTTGAGGTAGACGACAATCGGGATCCCGGCCTCGCGAAATTGACGGACCGTCGCCGTGACGAAACGCAGGGTGGGGTGTCCGGGTTCAATTCCGGACAAGACGCCGCCGAAGTGCTTGATTTCGCCCAGTTGGTTGTAGCGAAGCGGATTTCCGTCCTGCTGAAGATTATGCAGATTCGTCAGGGCCACACTGAGGAAGAAGAGGAATTCGGCTCGGGAGCCGGTGTAGGCTGAGGTCTTCTCCTCGACGATTCCGCGAACCTTGTCGACCCGGGAAAGTTGGTTCAAGGCTTTTTGCCAGATGTCCTGCTGCCCGGTCTGGACGATGAGGTTGTAGAAGAGGAGTTCGTCGGCAGTGAGCCCGATATATTCGACGGGCATATTGAGAGCATCGGGGATGCGTTCGGGAGCCATCCAGGCCGCCAATTCTGGCCGAGGCAGGACCCGGTGCCAACGTTCCGACGCGTGTGTGAAGCTGATTTCCCAGACGATGAGATCTGGCCGGGCCTTGATGATTCGATCGGACAGGAAATAGTAGGAAGCGGGCCCCATGGCGAGGAAGGCAAGGCTGGAGACCAAGATGGCGGGCTTCCTCGAGTACTTTTGGTTCAGTGCCTTCCGGAAATAGTCGGTGAGTTTTTCTCCGGGGGGATAGTCGTCCACCGTCGAGTCGCCCAGAAAAGCGACTCGAGTCCTCGATTTTTCTTTTTTGGCCTTTTCGAGCACGCCCAAGTTGGCTTCGATCTTGTCCATGACCACAATTGGGATTTGCCCGGGGCGTGCCTTGATGGGGTCGAGTATGGCGAGCACGGCTCCGAGGGTCGCGGCTGCGGCGAAGAAGAAGCCGAGAAGGAAGAGCCCGTTTCGCAGGCCGCGCCCGGGCGCGCGCGATTCCTTGTTGCCGCTGCTGCCCTCTGGACTTGGACTCGCCACCTTCGGTCTCCCCAAGATCTCACCCGCGTACCCAGCCGGCCGAGAGGGCGACTGAAGGACTGAGCAGAGGCATGCTATCGCGCCGGACTCATGGCATCGAGGTGATTTTCGGCGCAGGGGGGGGCGAACTCCCGGGTGGGGAGATCAATCGGGTCGAGGGGGGAAAGCGGCCTTGAAAAGCCTGACGGGGTCAGAGACCGGGTTCAGTCTTTCCCAGGATCGAGAATCCTTGCGCAGCAGTTTGTGGGTGCCGAAGCAGTAGGGAAGCATGGCGTGGGGATTCTTCTCCAGGATAAGGATCTCCTGGCCCCAGGGAACCTCGGGGGTGGTCTTGGCATAGATTGTCTCGGGGGAGGGCAGGCCTTCCGGAAGTGAACGAACCCCGGTGGTGAGGCAAGGCATCACATGGATCGGGAGAGAACCCTGGGATTCGATCTCTTCCATGACGGAACGGACATCGTCGGGGGTGTGGGCCTCCGTGAAACGGTAGGCGTCGAATAGCCCAAAGGGGGCGATGCTCACGAGCCAGAGCGTGCCAAGGGCGAGGGAGAGTCTCCCCTGGCCGCGGCGGTCTTCGAGCCAGGTGTGTAAGGCGGCGAACCCCTCAAGGAGAAGGAGTTGGAGTGGGAAAAGGACGAAGAGGACGAGACGGCCCGAGCAGATCGGGTAGTCGATGAGGAAGGATGCGCAGAGAGCCGCCACGACCACAGCGAGCGCGCCCAGGGATCGCGTGCCCCAGCCCGCGGGTTGTCGGGCTAGAGGCTTCCCGAACAGGCTTCGAAGGACCTGAATGATGCCGAGAAGAAGGGCGAGCCTCAGCACGACCAATTGGGGTTGGGGGAGCCCGCCTTGGATGGGGAATTCCTGAAGCCCCGAGTACCAGCCCATGACAAATTTGTCGAGCAGCAGGTGGCTTGTCGTCCAGTCGTTCCCCAAGATGCAACTCGCCCACCATCCGAAGACCGAATTCGCCATGAATCGGATGTCCGTGAGGTAGAGGCTTCCGCATGCGGCGGCGGTCGCGCCCACAAAGACCGTCAGGCCGACGGGGGAGAGTCGGAGCTTGCGCTCGGCCAGGCCACCGGCGTACCAGCCGGCGAAGCGTCCAGCGAGGCTGATGATATAGGTGTAGGAGAGTGCACAGGGGAGCGCGAAGAGGAGTCCAAGCCAGGGCGAGCGCCCCTCCCGGAGGAAACGATCGATATAGCGGTCCGGGATCGAGAAGAGCAACACCGCGAGAAAGACGTCAAAGGTGTACTGCTTCAGCAGAACCGAGTACGCGAACCAGGAAGTGGGAAGCAGGAGTAGGCAGAGGGCGAGAACCGCCAAGAGTGGTAGAGCCCGAAGCCGGCGGGTCAGTAGACGCAACCAGAGATAGGTCGCGGCCAGGTAAAACCCGAAGGGCAGGGCCCGGAGTACCGTGGTTTCGTATCCGAAGAGTCCCTGAAGCCCCTGAATTACCAGCATATAGAGCCGGGGAAAGCTGTTCCCACCGGGCCCGAGCGGGCCGAATAGTTCCGAAGCGCTTAAGTCGCGCAGGCTCTCAGCGACAATGGCTTCATCAACCCAGAAAGACGCGTCCTCGAGATAGCGTTCGAGCCCGATTCCTCCGATAAGTAGAAGTCCGATGAGGGGGATCCACTGGCTGAGGCGGTTCAGTCCCTTGGTGGTTTCGGCTTCATTCGGCACCCACGGATCCTATCACTCCTAATTTGCAGCTGCCGGGCTGGCGGTGCCCGGCGGAGGGCCGAAGTGGTAGCTTTGATCGCTTCCCGGCGGGCTGAGCCCGGGTTATGGATTTGAAAGCAAGAGAAACCGGAGAGCTGGATGGATCTGGGAATCGTGGGTCGCGATGCAATCGTTTGCGCCTCGAGTCGAGGGTTGGGTCGGGCGTGCGCTGAGTCCCTCGCGCGGGAGGGTGTGAACGTCGTCCTCAATGGGCGCAACCGGGAATCGCTCGAGGCGACTGCTGACGCGATTCGATCGGCCCACGCGGTGCGGGTGGAGGTTGTAGTGGGAGACGTAGAACTCGAAGCAACTCGGGACGAGCTCCTCGCCGCCTGCGCCGAGCCCGATATTCTGGTGAACAACAATGGGGGGCCGCCCCCCGGCCGTTTTCAGGATTGGGACCGGGATGCCTGGATCGCGGCCCTCGACGCCAATATGCTGGCCCCGGTTCTGTTGATTCGAGGGGTGCTCGATGGCATGGTGGAGCGCCGCTTCGGCCGAATCATCAATATTACTTCGGCGATGGTCAAGACGCCGCTTGCCCCCATGGGTCTTTCCACCGGTGCGCGCAGTGGATTGACCTCGGTGAGTAAGGCTCTCTCTCGGCAAGTGGCCCACGCGAATGTGACCCTGAATAACCTGCTTCCCGAACGCATCGATACCGAGCGCCAGAGAGGGATGGCTGAATTGCGGTCGAAGCTGGGAGGGGTGAGTGTCGAGGAAGCCTACGAAGAAATGAAACGCTCCATCGCGGCCCAGAGATTGGGCGAGCCTGGGGAGTTTGGCGATGCCTGCGCCTTCCTGTGCAGTGCTCAGGCGGGTTATATCTCGGGCCAGAATCTGCAGCTCGATGGGGGCTCGTATGCCGGGCTGGTTTGAGGGTATGGGCTGGCTGGGGTCGCATTGATTCGGCCACCCTGGAAGCTCGTGCTGGTTGCGGGCGGTCCCTTCAGTGATCCGGTGTCGGAGCTCTACCCGAAGCCGCGGACTGAGTCCGTGGGGTGAACTTCCCGCGAAGGTCGAGGGGGTCACGGCCAGGAAGGTCGCCGAGCTCCCGGACGGGTACAAGTGTTCTGAAGTTACCCTAGTAAAATGGGGGAAGTCTCTGTATTTGCTGGTAGAATAAAGCACCCACAGAGAGGTGGCCCGTGAGTCTACACCAGGGATTGACGAAAGAAATCCTCGAGGGTCCGAAGGGCCCCAAGGTCGGCGCTTTTTTCGACCTCGACCGCACCTTGCTGGCGGGTTTTTCCGCGGCCTCGTTCTTCTTCGAACGACTTGTCTCCGGGCGCATGGCCCCCAAGGAAATTTCCGACTCGTTGTTGGGCGCCTTGAGCTTCAGCCTCGGGCGCACAGGCTTCTCGGGCATGATGGCGGCTTCGTCTGCGGCGTATCGGGGCATGTCCGAGGAGGTCCTGCTGGAGATCGGCGAGGAGGTCTTTGCCAAGCATCTGGCCACCCAGATCTACCCCGAATCGAGGGCTCTCGTGGAGGCCCATCAGGCCATGGGGCACACGGTGGCCATCATCTCCTCGGCGACGCGCTATCAGGCCGAACCCCTGGCTCGGGAAATGAATATTGCCCAGGTGCTCTGCACGAACCTCGAGGTAGAGGATGGGGTTTTCACGGGCAAGGTGGTCCACCCGACTTGCTGGGGCGAGGGCAAGGCGGAGGCAGCTCGCACCATCGCCGATCAGAGCGATGTGGATCTTGAGCAGAGCTATTTCTATACCGACAGCGACGAGGATCTTCCGCTTCTCGAGATTGTGGGACGGCCGCGGCCGCTGAACCCCAACCGGGGCCTGGCGCAGATCGCCAAGGAGCGACACTGGCCGGTCAGCCGCTTTACGAGCCGGGGAACGCCCGGGCCCGGCGAGTGGGCACGCACGGCGCTGGCATACGCGAGCTTGGCCCCCTCGTTGGGGGCTGGGCTGGTCGCCGGGCTGGTGAGCGGGAGTCGGCGGGAAGCGATCAATACCGCAGCGGGCCTGTGGGGAGATCTTGCGACCTCGCTCTCCGGCGTTGATCTGCGCGTCGAAGGGGAGGAAAACCTTTGGGTCCAACGCCCGGCGGTTTTTATCTTCAATCATCAGAGCGGGTTTGATCTCGTGTTGATGGCCAAGCTGGTACGCCGGGATGTGACCGGGGTAAGCAAGCAGGAAATGCTGAACAACCCGATTTTCGGCCCGCTTCTCGCGGCGAGCGGGGTCGTCTTCATCGACCGATTCGATACCGCCCGGGCCATCGAGGCTCTGGAGCCCGCGGTGCAGGCGTTGCACGAGGGCCTGTCCCTGGCGATCGCGCCCGAGGGAACGCGATCGTTGACTCCGCGACTGGGTCGCTTCAAAAAGGGCGCTTTTCATATGGCCATGCAGGCCGGTGTGCCCATTGTCCCCGTGGTCTTTCGCAACGTTCTCGATGCTTTGCCCAAGGATGCCCTGGTCGTTCGGCCCGCTACGGTGGAAGTGGTCATTCTGCCCCCGGTGGATACCTCGAGTTGGACCGTCGAGGGTCTGGATGAGGAGATTGAGGCGATCCGCGAGCAGTACCTTAGAGTGCTGGGGAGCTGACGGGGAGTTCATGGGGGCAGGGGGAAGCACGACGGCTCTGAAAACGGACTCGGTCTCGGGTTCGGGGTCGCCCGCTCCGGATACAAACGAAGAAGCGCGTTGGCCGGGTGAGGGACGCACCGGGCGCATGGTTTTTTTGCTCGATGTGGCGACGGCCTTCGAGGACAAATTGCTTCGGCGCTGGATTGCCGAGAATGATCCGGGGACGGCAGGGGATGGCGAACCCCTAACGATTCTTGGGATTCCGTCCTCACGTCGCTCGAGGGGGCGAGTCGATCCGAGACTGGAGTCGACCCTTGCGGCGGGGGATGACCTGGTTCTTGCGCCCCTGCGCGTGGCCTGGTTTCCTGCGGTGCGCGACGGTCGCCGTCGGGCCCGGCTCTCGGATCTGCTGACCCTGGGTGACCCTCGGGATCCCGGACGCCTGCGCGCGCGCTGGGTGCACGCGACTCACTCGGACCGTTGGCGGATCGTGGTGGGGGAACCCGCGACGGCCTCGGAATTGAAGGCGCGCTGGCACAGCCCGGATCAGGCGGCTGCGGGTGCGACCCAGGGCTTGGCAGAGTTTGTCGCGCGTCAGGCGGCCCTGGCCTTGGAGCGCGGCGAGCGCCGCCTGCGAGGGGCGCGTTATAAGGTGCCGCGCTTTGTCCACGAAGAGGTCCTGTCGCGTCCATCGCTGAGGGGAGAGTTGGCTCGCCTGGCGGGAGAACTCGGCAAGGACGAGGGCCAGGTTAACCGCGAGGCCAGCGGCTATCTCAAGGAGATCGCCGCGACTCATAGCCCTTTCGTCATCGATCTTGTGGTCCAGCTATGGCGCCGATTGACCCGGCGTGGATACGATGAGTTGATTCGCTTTGATCCAGCCGCCATGGACCGCTTGCGGAAGCTTTCCGAGCGATACCCCGTGGTGTTTCTGCCCAGCCATAAATCGAATCTGGATCATCCCGCCCTCCAAATTCTCTTGCACGAGCACGGACTGCCTCCCAACCATACGGCCGGTGGCATCAATATGAATTTCTTCCCGGTGGGCCCACTGGTTCGACGCAGCGGCACCTTCTTTATCCGACGCAGTTTCAAGGATCTGCCGATCTACAAGGTCGTCCTGGGTCATTACATCGACTATTTGATCGAGAAACGCTTTCCCCTCGAGTGGTATATCGAGGGGGGGCGTTCGCGCTCCGGGAAGCTGTTGCCCCCGCGCTTCGGCCTTCTCGCCTATGTGGTGGATGCCTACCTGCGTGGGCGGAGCGAAGACGTTTTTCTGATTCCGGTTTCCATCGGTTATGACCAAATCTCGGATGTCGGCGACTACGCCTCGGAACAGCGCGGTGGAACCAAACAAAAAGAAGGTTTCGCCTGGTTCCTACGCCTGGTTCGGCGTCTGGGGCGGAGCTACGGCCGAATCTCCGTGGATTTCGGCGAGCCTCTCTCCCTGGCCGCGACTTTGGGAAGCCCGACGC
Organism: Myxococcota bacterium; assembly: GCA_029243605.1. Classification (GTDB taxonomy): domain Bacteria; phylum Myxococcota_A; class UBA9160; order UBA9160; family UBA4427; genus JAZXM01. Next base: position 43,482 of record JAQWRT010000086.1, on the reverse strand, counting down.
CCGGAGCCGAGCCGCACCCGGACGAACAAGATCTGGCGCTCCAGAAACTCGCTTTCGAGTGTTGTGTTCGGATCAACGCGGCCACGCCGATTACTCCGATTTCACTGGTGTGTCTGGCGCTGCTCGGCCGAGGCGAACGTTCGCTCTCGGCCAAAGAGACCGTCGTCGCTCTGGCCAACCTTGTGGACTATGTCGAAAATCGCGGGCTGGCGACCACTGAACCCCTGAATCTTCGGACGGCAGAGGGAGTCGAGGAGACTCTTCAGGCGCTCAATCGGAGCGGCCTGCTGACACGCTTCAAGGGGGGGCCAGAAACCGTCTATCGCATCGCCGATGACCAACATCTGGTGGCCGCTTATTACCGCAATGCCGTGATCCACTATTTCGTCGATGGGGCCATCGCCGAGTTGGCTCTGGTGCGGGCCGCTGAACTCGTGGAAGGGGATCGCACTCAGGTTTTTTGGGATGAGGCGATGCTTCTCCGAGACCTGTTGAAATTTGAATTCTTTTTCGAGGAAAAAGACGCCTTCCGCGAGGACGTTCGCCGGGAGATGGCCCTGCACGAAATCCGGGGAGAGCGCTGGGAGGATGAACTCGAAAAAGGCCCGGAAGCGATCCTGGCCTTTCTTCAGGAGGTTCGCCCGCTGAGCGCCCACCGTATCCTGCGGCCTTTCCTGGAGGCCTATCGTGTGGTGGCGGATGCGCTCTGCCTGAGTGATCCCCAGGCCGCGATCGAAGAGCCCGAGTTTCTCGAGCGTTGTCTATCCCTGGGCACCCAATACGCGCTTCAGCAACACGTGAAGCGCCGAGAGTCGATCTCCAAGGTTCTCTTCGCCACCGCGCTGAAGTTGGCCGCGAATAGGGGATTGCTCGAGCCCGGGACCGAAGACCTAGCCGGGCGGAGGGAGGCCTTCGCCGAGGAAATTCGGGGCGCCATTCGCGGCGTGGATGCCATCGAGGTTCTTGTACGTGCCCGGCACGCGGGCCTTTTCGACCGCATTCCTCGACACGATGAATAATCTTTCAGTTCACCATCCGTTCGCGCCCCTTCCAGTAGGGCTTGCGCAATTCGGTTTTGAGAATCTTACCGCTGGGGTTTCGGGGAATCGCTTCCACCCGATCGAAGCTGGTGGGGCATTTGTAGCCGGCTAGGCGCTCGCGGCACCACTCGCTGAGTTCGGCGTCATCGGCTGCGCCTTCGCCTTTCATCACAAGAATGGCTTTCACGGTTTCGCCCCACTTCTCGTCGGGAACGCCGATCACCGCGGCGTCGGCAATGGAGGGGTTGTCCATCAAGACATTCTCGATCTCGGCGGGATAGACGTTTTCGCCTCCCGAGACGATCATGTCCTTGACCCGGTCGTGGATATAGAGGTAGCCGTCCTGCATGTAGCCCGCGTCGCCGGTTCGGAACCAACCCAGGCCCTCGCTATCCCTTCCCTCAGGGTAGGCCTCGGCGGTGGCGTTCGCGTCGGCGAAGTAGGCCTTCAGGTTCTGCGCACTGCGCGTCCAGATTTCGCCGACCTCGCCGTCGGGGCAATCTTTGCTCGTTTGGGTGTCGACGATTCGAATCTCGACCCCCTCGATGGGACGACCCGCAGAGCGAAGTAGGTGAGCACGCGGACCGCCGGGATCGTGGTCCTCGTAGCTCAGGAGCGTGATGGCCCCGGTGGTCTCGGTGAGGCCATAGACCTGGAGCACCGGCCGCCCGGTCGCCCGCATAATGCCGACGAGCACGTCCTCGGTAATGGGCGAGGCGCCGTACACGATGCTGCGCATGGACGAGAAATCCGTGTTCTCGATTCCAGGGGTAGCGAGAAGGAATTGGAAGACGGCTGGGACCAGGAGTGCGTTGGTAATTCGGTGTTCTTGGATCAGTGCAAGGATCTCAGCGGGGTTGACGTCCCGCAGCAAGACATTGGTGCCTCCGTTGAAGGCTCCGGCAAAGCCCCAGCCACTCCCGGCGATATGAAAGAGGGGCATGGCTACTAGGTTCACGCTCTCGGAATCGAAGCTCCAGGCTTTGGACATTGCGGCCAGCATCCCGAAGAAGTTTCGATTGGTGAGTTCCACGCCCTTGGGCAGTCCCGTGGTTCCCGAGGTGTAGAGTTGGTAACACGTATCGTTCCACTCAGAGGGAAGCATGGGGTCGGTGGCGTCATGCCCCGCATACCAGTCGGCAAAGCCCTGCCAGTCGTCTTCGGGCCCCTCGGCGATGAGGATGATGGGATCCGAGTCGAGTTCGAGCTGTCTCGCGTGATCAGCAAATTCTTTTCCGACGAGAAGCACCTTGGCCTTAGCGTGATTGAGGATATAGGCCATCTCGGGCGGAGCCAGGCGCCAGTTGACAGCGACCGTCGCCGCTCGGGCTTTCGCCGCGCCGAAGAGGAGTTCGTAATATTCCGGGACGTTCTTGTCGATGAAAGCGACGCGGTCGCCGGGTTCGACTCCGGCGGCGATCAAGGCCTGGGCGATTCGGTTCGAATGGTTGTCGAGTTCCGCGTAGCTGATGGATCGGTCCCCCGCGATCAGCGCGGCTTTCTCGCCCTGGGTCTTGGCGAAAGTTCGCGTAATTTCGGGAATCGAGCGAAAGGAATGGCTTTCCGGCATGGCTTTTCTCATCTCCTGTCTGATCGGGCGAGGCGAGAGAATACGACACCGGGGGGGGAGCCGGCACGACCCGATGAAACGATTTTTTTCTCGGGCACCCATGGGAATTTGTGCGGAGGGCCGTGCCTTAGCCCTTAGCCCGTAGTCAGCAGGAGGCCCATGAGTCCGAGGGCGACACTGACGAAGGCGGCAAGCCCGATTCCAGCCAATTTGGGTGGCTGGAGCGGGGCAAGGTTGAGCACGGCCATGAAGAGCATGGCCGGGCCGAGGAGGATGGGGAAGAGGGGGGCCTGGGCCAGGGAAGGGGCCAGGAAGAGCAGGCTGAAAACGAGCACGCTGTAATCGGGGGAAAGTCCTCGGGGCGCGGCCCCGGGGACGAACTCGTAGCTGTAGCGAAAGGCGATGACCGCGAGTTGGATCCCGGCGACGACCCAGGCCAGCAAGCCGAAATCGGTGAGGACCAGAAGCATGAGCGCGGGAAAGACGCCCTTGGAGACAAAATCGGCGTAGCAGTCGAGGTGCGCGCCAAAGGCTTGCACCGCCGGGCCGCGATGGGGACGTGCCAGGGCGAGGCGGCCGTCGAGTTGATCGATCAAGATGGCAAGAAGGGCGAGGGCCAGAGCCGGGCCGAAACGAGCCTGGGCCGCGAGTCCGGTAGCGCCGAGGCCTGCGAGCAGGCCGGAGAAGGTGACCAGATTTGGAAGGTCGGCTACGAAGCGGGTAAGGCCTTGAGATGGGGTCTCGCTCGTCGTCGGAGTGGCCAGGTCGGTCTCCTTTGGGGCATGGGGGCTGCGGGCTGGCGGGGGGGATTCGCTTCTGAAAATTGAAGTGAGGGAGGAGGGGCCTCCGAAGCGGCGTGGACAGCGGTCTCGGAAGCCATCGGTCCCCAGAAGAAAGTTTTATCGGTGCGTGCTAAGTCTTGGGCCTTGGGCGCGAGTTTAGCGTGGCTTGAAGGGAAACCCCGAGGGCTCGATCCCAAGGGCGGAGGGCGATTCCGGGTGGTCGAGGCAAATGAAGAGGGCGCTGAGGGTTCGGCGTCCCCGGAGAGCGAATTGGAAGCCGCGTATTCGGGAATCGCGAGTTTTATGCGCCAACCCTCTTCCCGGGATTTCGAGTCGGCGGACGTCGTGCTGTGCGGGATCCCGTGTGATCTCACCACCTCTCACCGGCCTGGCGCGCGATTTGGTCCGCGCGGCATCCGGACGGCTTCGCTGCAGTTGGCGTACGGAGAGCACTGGCCCTGGGGTTTTGATCCCTTCGACCGCCTGGTGCTGATCGATGCCGGGGATATCAGCTTCAGTCCCGGCTACGTGGACTCGATGCTCCGGGAGACCGAAGCCTTCGCTCGAGCGGTGCTGGCCGGGGGCGCATCGCTGCTGAGTCTCGGAGGAGAGCACTTGGTCTCGCTTCCCCTATTGCGTGCGTACGCGTCGGTGCATGGGCCGCTCTCCTTGGTGCATTTCGATGCGCATTCGGATAGCTGGTCAGACGAGCCCGAACTCGGTCACGGAAATATGTTCTATCACGCGCTCAACGAGGGGCTCATCGATCCGGGCCGTTCGGTCCAGATCGGCGTTCGAACCTATAACGCGGAGAATCATGGAATGGAGATTCTCGACGCGGATTGGGCGCTGGACGCGGGTGCGGCGGCGGTGAGTCGCCGGGTTGAGGAGGTCGTGGGGGCCGGGCCCGCTTACCTGACTTTCGATATCGATTGCCTCGACCCCGCCTACGCCCCGGGCACAGGGACGCCGGTGGTGGGCGGCTTTTCGACGCGCTTCGCGCGGCAGGTTCTCTCGGGGCTGACCTCCACCGAGTTCGTCGGAATGGATGTGGTGGAAGTGGCTCCCAGCTACGACCACGCGGGTATTACCTCGCTGGCTGCGGCGACCCTAGCCCTGGATTTCCTATGCCTGATCTCCCGGGATCGCCCCCAACGGGGCGGGTGACTCGAAGTCTTCAGCGGACCAGAAGCCGGGTGCAGTGGGGGCACTCGACCTGGGCCTCCTCGGGTTCGGCCAGAATTCGGCTGAGATCCATGCGCGGTAGGCTGACCCGGCAGCCCTGGCAGAGTCCCTCGACGAGGGCGGCAGAGGCGCGCCCGGCGAGCCGGGGTTTTTCGCGAAGCGCAGAGTAGGTTTCGATGAAGCCAGCCGGGAGTTCGGTGATGGGCTTCTTGCGCTTGCCCGTGAGGACGTCGAGTTCGGCGTCGATCCGCGCTTCTTCCTTTTTGATTGTCTCGGCGATCTCCTGACTCCGGCGCTCGGTGTCGGTTCGGGCCTCGGCCAGCTTGGCGAGTTCGGACTCCTGGGCCTCGATGGCTTCCATGATTTCGAGTTCGGCCTCCTCGAGGGTGGTTTGCTTGCCCCGGGTCAAACGAAGTTCTTCTTGAAGTGCTTCGAGTTCCTTGGGTGCCGTGACCTCACCCGAGTAGAGGCGGCCCTCGACGCCCTCGGCGTCGGCGGCGACGGTTGAAACCTGGCCGGCCACTGCTCGCTCGTCGCGAGCGAGTTTTTCGAGTTCCGCTTTGGACTTGGCTTGGAGTTGATCGTTGTTCACCATCTCGGCCCCGCAGACCTTGAGGGCATCGCGTTCCGGGAGGTTCTCTCTTTCGAGTTTGCGGCGATCTGCCTCAAGGTCGAGTTCCTGCACTTCGAGGAGGGGGGCGAGCAGGCTCATGGCTTGGGGTTCCTTCGGTCTTGGATGGAACTCAGGATAGGACAGGTCGGGGCAGAGCGAGCTTGACACCTTTTGGAGGTCTCCGGCAAGGCAGCATTTCCCTGGGATCTTTGCCATGTTTAGATTTTCACGGGGAAACCGCCTTCGGGGATCCCGGAGGCACGCACCAGGAGGCAGAGCCCATGTCCGAGGACAAAACGGCGCAGGAAGACCCGAACGCCCAGCAATCCGCGTATTGGAATGAGGTGGCCGGACCGAAATGGGTGCAGCTCTCCCAGGCTATCAACGGCCAGATCGAGCCCATTGGCCGTGCGGCCATGGAGAGTGCCGGGGTTGAGCCGGGCCAGCGCGTCCTCGATGTCGGCTGCGGGTGTGGGCATACGAGCATCGACCTCGCCCAGCGGGTGGGAGCCAAGGGTGAGGTGCACGGGGTCGATCTCTCCGAGCCGATGCTCGCCGAAGGGCGTTCCCACGCAGCCGATCTTCCCCAACTCCGTTTTACCCAAGCCGACGTGCAGACCGCGGACCTGGGAGACGGAGCATACGATCGAATCTTTTCGCGCTTCGGGGTGATGTTCTTCGCCGATCCCGAGGCAGCTTTTCGCAATTTGCGCCCGGCGCTTGCCCCGGGTGGCTCCATGACTTTCGTTTGCTGGCAAGAGATCGGGAAAAATCCATGGATGGCGGTGCCCGGTGCGGCGGTGGCCAAGCATGTGGACATGCCCAAGCCCTCGACGCCCCATGCGCCGGGCCCCTTCGCTTTCGCCGACGCCGAGCGGACCAAGGCCATTCTCGAAGCCGGAGGTTTTTCGGGAGTCGAATACGAGTCCTTGGAGAAAGGTCTCACCATCGGTGCAGGGATGACCCGGGACGAACTCGTGGATTTCTCGCTGCAGATGGGGCCCGCGGGTGCCGCCATGCGAGAGGCCGATGAAGGCTTGCGCAGCCGGCTCAGGGAGGCTGTAGCCCAGGCGATTGCGCCTTTCATCACCGACGATGGCCTCGTTATGGGTTCGGCGGCCTGGGTTTTCTCGGCACGGTGAGTCCCCAATCAAGAGGGACGCACGAGGTCGGCGGCTATGCTTGCTGAACTCACCCTCGAGCGTGTTCGGCAGGCGTCCGAGAGGATTCGGCCCTATATCGTGCGCACGCCGGTGCTCTCCGTTGCAAGGGGAGAGGGTTGCACGCTGGTCTTGAAACCCGAATCCCTGCAGCCCACCGGGGCCTTCAAGCTGCGCGGAGCGATCAACAAGCTTTCGCTTCTCGGTTCGGACTGTCCGGGTGTTGTGGCGCACTCCTCGGGAAATCATGCCCAGGCGGTGGCCTGGGCGGCCAAGCTCTTTGGTCTGTCGGCGGCCATCGTGATGCCTCGAAACGCCTCGACCCTCAAACGCCAGCGGGCCGAGGCCTCGGGAGCCGAGATCATCCCGGAGGAGCCGGATAGCGATGTGCTTGCCGCCCGGGCCCGGGGCCTGGCGGCGGAGCGGGGCTGGGCCCTGGTGGAACCCTACGACGATGTAGAGATTGCGGCAGGGCAGGGGACCAGCGGTCTGGAACTCTTCGAGGATGCCGGCCCCTTGGATCGTTTCTATGCCCCGATCAGCGGAGGTGGATTGATGGCGGGTTGTGCCGTGGTTTTGGCGGCGCTGAATCCCGAGGCAGAAATTGTGGGCTGCGAGCCCGAAGACGGCGGCGATACCCGGGCTTCCCTCGCGGCCGGTACGCGCTGTGGCATCTCACCGCCGAGATCCATCGCCGATGGGTTGCGAGTCCGTCGGCCAGGGGAGAAGACCTGGCCCGTGGTGAAAAAGTGGGTGCGTCGGGTTGAGTTGGTCTCGGACGATGAGATGCTGGATGCGATGGCGTGGGCCCTGCATTCGCTTCGCTTGGTGCTCGAGCCCTCGGGCGCGGCCTCCCTCGCCCTGGCTCTTCGGGAGGCCCAGGGGCGCTCCGGAGTACTGCTATCCGGTGGAAATGTGGACCCGCGACATCTGGCCGAGGCGACTCGCCGGGCAAGTCGACTCGCTAAACCCTGAGTGGGATTAAGTTGATTTGGGCTAGTGTGAAGTGCGAATCAGGTTGGCGAGTCAAAGAAGGAGAGCGAAATGGTGGATGTAGTCAAGTTGGGGATCAAACGACCGGTCACGAAGCCGCTCTTGCCCGATCCCGAGACCCGGGAGACTCGTTACACCCTGATCTCCGTGGATGATCACCTGATGGAACCGCCGGAGACCTTCGAGGGCAGATTGCCCGCCAAGCTCCAGGAGCGTGGACCTCGCGTGGTGGAGACCGAGGAGGGCCACGAGGTTTGGGTCATGGACGGCCAGCCCTATTTTCAGGTCGGGTTCATGTGCGTTGCCGGGCGGCCGGTGGAGGATCACCGGGTAGAGCCCGCGCGCTTCGATGAGGTTCGGCCGGGTTGTTACCGAATCGACGATCGAATCAAGGATATGGATATCGGTGGAATTCACGCATCGGTGAATTTCCCGTCGGGGGTCACGGGCTTTGGGGGGACGCTCTTCAGTCTCATCGATGACCGAGAGTTGGGCATCGCTTGTACCCGCGCTTGGAATGACTGGCTCTTCGAGGAGTGGTATTCGCCTTATCCCGATCGCATCGTTCCCCTGGGCATCACGTATGTGAGTGATCCAGTGGTGGGGGCAGAGGAGATTCGGCGCAATGCGGCCCGAGGCTTCAAGGCGGTGACCATCCCCGAGCAACCCCATCGACAGGGGTTGCCGCCGGTCTTCGATGAGAGTTGGGAGCCGATCATTCGCGCCTGTGCGGAGACGGGGACCGTTCTGAACCTCCATGTGGGTTCGTCGGGCTTTCCGGATATGCCTCCGGGCGCCCCGATGCTCGAACTCGGCGGAACTCTTTTTGCCCAGGTGGCCATGTCCGCAGCGTCGGAATGGCTCTGGAGCGGTTGGCCCGCTCGCTATCCTGACCTGAAGATAGCGATGTCCGAGGGTGGGATCGGCTGGGTCGCGATGTTGATCGACCGACTCGACAACCTGATGGCCCGCTCGGGTTACGGTCAGGGGTGGCCGTCCAAGGACTGCTCCCCGAGTGAAACCCTGCGTCGTAATTTCTGGTTCTGCATGATCGACGACCCCTCGACGGTGTGCACCCGTCACACCATGGGCGTTGAGAATATTCTCTTTGAATCGGATTACCCGCACGGCGATGGAACCTGGCCCGATACTCAGAGCGTGATTCACGATGTGATCGGCGATTTGCCAGTGGAGGAGATTCGGATGATCACCCACCAAAATGCGTCGAACCTCTACGGTCACCCCTTGCCCGAGGTTTGTCTCCCCTGATCGGGAGGATGCCGGTGGCTTCCAGAGGAGGGCCCGATGTCGATTAAGGTGCTGGAAGATGCTCGTTCTCATCCCGCTCGGGATATGGCCATGCGCTCCATGGGCTGTGTCCAAAGTCGAGACCGGGAAGGGTGGCTCGAGCTCTGGGCTGAGGATGGGGTAATCCAGGATCCCGTCGGCGTTTCGCCCTTGGATCCGGAAGGCCTGGGGCATCGTGGGATCCAGGCGATTACGGCTTTTTACGACAAGGTGATCGCTCCTGCCGAACTCCGCTTCCATATTCGGGAAAGCTTTGCATGCGGGAGCGAGTGCGCGAATGTCGGCACCATCACGACCCGGGTGGGCGGGGCGATTTCCCGAACGGAACTCGTCGCGGTTTACTGCCTGAACCCCCAAGGCAAGCTGGCTTCGCTTCGGGCATTCTGGGAATTCGAGGATACCGTGGGCGGGGTCTTCTGAAGGATGCGGCTTGGGGTCTATCTGGATCTGCGCAATCCCCCCGAGTGGCAAAGGCCGTGGAGCGAACACTACGCGCGGAGTCTCGAATGGATCGAGGAGGCCGAGCGGCTGGGAGCCGATTCGGTCTGGCTCTCGGAGCATCATTTTTTTGAGGATGGCTACCTACCCCAGCCGCTGACCTTTGCTGGGGCCGTGGCCGCGCGGACTCGCAGGATGAGGATCGGCACCGCCATTCTGCTCGCGCCCCTTCGTTCGGCGCTCCAGATCGCCGAAGAGGCGGCGGTGGTGGATTGCCTTTCCGGAGGACGTCTGGATCTGGGCCTGGGAGCGGGCTATGTGGCTCGGGAATTTGATGCCTACGGGGCCGATTTGACCAGGCGCTATACCACGACCGATAACCGGGTGCGGGAGATTCGGGCACTGATAGCCGGGGGAGAATTGACACCGCCCCCCGTCCAGGCGCCGCTTCCAATTTGGCTTGGCTATCAGGGACCCCAAGGAGCCGCTCGGGCCGGGCGATTGGGAACCGGTCTGTTGACCCTTGGCCGCAGCAGCTTTGAACCCTATCGGGAGGGGCTCATCGAGGGGGGGCACGATCCCGCTCTGGCCCGAATGGCGGGGCTCGTGAGCGCTGTCGCCCATGATGATCCCGACTCGGTCCGCGAGGAGTTGCTGCCCCATATCGCGCACCAGTTGAACACCTACCGGGAGGCGGGTGCGGGACGCGCAGTTCGCGCGATCACCCCCGAGATGTTGCGCGAAGGCGACGCCGAGGGGAAGGCCTTTCGGGCGACTGAAATACTCACCCCCGAGGCCCTGGTGGATCGCATTGTCGACCAATGCAAGGGGCTCCCGGCCCATGAGGCCTATTTTTGGCTCAGTGTTTCGGGGATGTCCGATGACTTGATCCAGCGCCATCTGGAGCTTCTTTGCCAAAAGGTTCGCCCGGCCCTGGCCGCCCTTTGAATCGAGCCGGGTTCACCGCCCGGGTTTGGCTCGAGTTTTCGACTTAGGAGCGCAGGGCGCTGGCGGTTCCCAGGGCGATTCGTGTTCCGTCCTTTTTGTCGACCCAGACATCGCAGTGAACTCGGGTAGCCGAGCCCTCGCTGACCTCGTCTCGGATTTTCCCTCGAGCGACGATCTCCTCGTCGACCCAGAGCACGTTGGTCAATTTAAGTGACATCTTGCCCCCGGCTAGCCAGCCTTCGGCGAAGCTCTCGTGCATGACCTGGGAAACGAAGCAGGTCGACATCATTCCCTGGACAACGATATTCGGAAATCCGAGCTTGAGGGCATGCTCACGGCTTGTGTGGTAGTTCGGTTCGGGGCCTGAGAACATCCAACATCTTCGTTCGTCGATGACCTTCTCGAACGAGGGGAGGTCGGGACCCTGGGCCACCGGGAAGGGGGGGCGCTCCTTTTTTTGCTTCTGGCTGGAAGTATTCTTGTCGACGACGAAATCGCCATCCTCGGCCCCCTCCTTCTTCTCGGGCAGGAAGGATTGGTGAGTGCGCCCTCGGACCAGGAGGCGGGAGTCATCCGCATCGAAGAGATCGGTTTCGTTGACAATGTAGAGGCGCCCGCGCTTCTCATAGCGTTCGGTGATGGTGGAGACCGAGCGAATTCGACTTCCCACGCGGATGGGCGAAAAGAGTTCCCAATCCTGCTGGGCGTGGAGGTTTCCGAAAATGTTTTTGAGGTACCACTGACCGACGAACTCGTAACACTCGGAATGGTGCAGGAGCGGCGGGGCCCACTTCGCGTAATTGGGGTGGTCGTCGCCGAGAGCATCGCTGTAAAAAGCGACCACCTCTGGCGTGACCTGATACGTGTTGCTTCCGCAAAAACGGCCTACGTAGGCCGGTTCTCCCAATAGATTCGTCATTCTGGCTCCTGCCGGTTGGTCTCGAGTGTGCCGAGCACCCCGAGGCCATAGCGCGCTCAGGGCTTCTTTGCCAAGGACGTGCGCCGAGACCCAAAGGGCATCGTTGAGGACAGGCTTGCAAGCCGGGTCCTGTGGTGCTCTCATAGCCGGCCCGTCATTCAGCGACGATGGTTCCACTCAACCTCGGAGGGAAGTCCGATGGGTCGATGGGGGCTCCACGCGAAACTCGCTGGAGCGAACAAACAAGAAAAGGAAGGTGCATGTCCGGTATGGTTGACCCGCAGGATCAGCGAGATGAGGAACAGCAGGCACTTTGCGGGCAGGCGCGCACATTGATCGAGGCGCTGCGGTTGAGCACGGCGCCCGCGGAGACACTCGCTCGGGCGGGTGAGGCGGTGGCCAGTGCCCTTGCGCTTCTCGGGCCCCATGTCCACGGGGGGCCCTATGCCCAGGCGGATCTGTTGGGCGGGCTCGGAAAATTCGAGGAGACCACCGACCCCATGGCGCTATTCCCCTATAGCCCGATCGTGGGTCGGGGGAACCCCATCGCTCCGCCCGTGGAATTCAGGGTCGAGGAGGGAGTGGTTCACGGCCGTGCCCGCTTCGGAGCCCAATATTGTGGGCCGCCCAATCATGTCCACGGTGGCGTGGTGGCCGGAGTGATGGACGAACTTCTTGGGGTCGTCAATGTCGTGAACGGGGTGGGTGCGATGACCGGAACGTTGAAGGTCCGTTATAACCGCCCGACTCCGCTTTTCGAGGAGATTCGAATGGAGGGTCAAACCGCGGGAACCGATGGACGCAAGGTCTATGCCCGGGGAGAGATGTGGCATGGCGATGTGTTGCTCGCCGAGTCCGAGGGGACCTTTATCCAGATTGGGGATGATTTTCGGGCGAAGATGGGCTGGGCAGAGCGCTGAGTCGCTGAGCGAGCCCGTGGGCTCAATCCGGGCCCGATTCCGGAGCACTGCAAAGCGGCAGGACACGGTCCACCAATAATTCCAGGCTCGGCCAGGCAAGTTCCGGGGGCAGCCCTCCGCAGAGGGGATGGGTGACCCAGATTCCGCTGGATCGAATTCGCTCGGCGGCCTGCTCGGGTGTCAGGATGCGGTAGATGCCATTGGCCGCGCGAAGCTCTTCCACAGAGTTTACCCATTGTCCGGTTTTGCGCGCCGCTTCCTCTCCCATCCAGCGTCCGTACATGCGGGCGTCGTGAAGTAGATGGGGCCCCATCTCGGCCCATGCCCGGTCGGGATCCTCGCTGACGAAGCCCGCTGTAATCGACCCGGGTTCCGGGTTGACGAAGAGGCCGGGAGGCTGGCCGTACTCTCGGCAGGCCTCGAGGTAAACCGACTCGAGTTCTCGGTTGATGCCACCCGCGATCATGCCCAGGCCGAAGCGGGCGGCCCGGCGGGCGACCACTGGGGTGTTGCCCCCCATCAAGAGAGGGGGGCCGTTCTTGTTGAGGGGGGTCGGCGTGACGTGGCAGGGGCGTCCTTCGAAGTCAAAGGGTTCGCCGGTCCATGCGTTGCGTAAGGCCTCGATGGCGGCCTCCATGCGCCGTCCCCTGTCCGGGAAAGATTGGCCAAACATGGCGTATTCCTCGCTGCGATAGCCGACGGCCAACACATAGGAAAGCCGCCCGCCGCTGACGACGTCAAGAACGGCCATATCCTCGGCCAGACGAATGGGGTCGTGGAGGGGTAAAACGAGGGCTGCGATTTGGATCGGCATTGTGCGGGTGCGTGCCGCCATGGCACTGGCGAGCAACAGGGGAGAGGGGAGGTAGCCATCTTCGCTGCCGTGATGTTCGGAGATCACGAGTTGGACGCAGCCCTTTTGCTCGCCCCACTCGGCCATCTCGAGCGCACAGGCATAGAGCTCGGCGGTGCTGGCCGATCCGAAACTCGGGGCTCTCATATCGAAGCGCATCAGAAACATTCAGGTATTTCCTCGGCAGTGGGTGTGGAACACACGTACTGGTGTGTACGCTGTTTTGGGTGGGGCGTCACCCGGAAAAAACGACCCCACACGGGCGATTCGGGGCTAACTTAGCCCGCCCACGTTCCAACGGGACGTCGGGTCGGGCCCCTGGGCTCCAATTTAGTCATTGAAGATGGAGTCATGGATGGACTTTGGGCTGAGCGAGGAGCAGGAGCTCCTCCAAGAAACGCTTAGGGGTTTTGTAAGCAAAGAGTGCTCGGCCTCTCGTTTGCGAGAAATTTTCGATGCCGGCGTTGGCCACGACTCCTCTTTGTGGAGCGGGCTCGCCGAGATGGGCTTCGCGGGTTTGAATATTCCCGAGGAGTACGGTGGCGCCGGGATGGAAATTCTCGATCTGGCTCTGGTCTGCGAAGTCCTGGGAGAGAGCGGTGTCCCCGTCCCGTTTTTCGGTCATGTGATGGCTTCCCTCGCCCTTGTTCAGGGCGGCAGTGACGAGCAGAAATCACGTTGGCTCCCGAGCCTTGCCGCAGGAGAGAAGATCGCCTCGATCGCGCTCTGTGAAGCCGAGGGCGAATGGAATCCCGAGCAGTGGCAGTGCGGAGTCAAGGGGGGCCGAGTTTTCGGGAGCAAGAGTTTCGTGCCCAGTGCTGACGTCGCCGACCTCCTTGTGGTGGGCGTTGCTGGCGGTGGCCTCGTGCTGGTGGAGACCGAAGCCGAAGGGGTCCGGGTCGAAAACCTTGACGGGATCGATCGCAGCCGTCCCGTGTTTCGAGTTGAGTTTGACAAGGCTGCGAGTTCGCCCCTCGATGCCGGGGGAGACGTGGCCAGGACCGTTTCCGATGCGGGCCTTGCCCTGCTCGCGGCCGACGCATTCGGTGCGGCCTCTCGCTTGATTGACCTGGCCGTGGAGTACGCCAAAACCCGGGAGCAATTCGGTCAGAAGATTGGCCAATTTCAGGCGGTGAAGCATCAGATTGCTCGCTTGGCTCTGGATATCGAGCCCAGTCGGGCGCTCTATTGGTACGGAGCCTACGCGGTGGAGCACTTGCCCGAGGATGGCGCGCGCGCGGCGGCGTTGGCGAAATCTCATATTACGGACCGGGCGCTGAGCGCGGCCCGGGCTGTGGTCGAATTGCATGGCGGATTGGGTTTTACCTGGGAGTGCGATGTCCAGATGGGTTTCAAGCGCCTGATGTTCGACCGAGGTTTTTTGGGGACACCAGCGGTTCTGCGCGATCGATGCGCGGCGTTGGCCGGCTGGTAGGGTAGGCAGATGGATCTCGAATACACGGAGAAATACCAGGCTTATCGGGACGAAGTTCGACTTTTCCTCAAGGGTTGGCCCCTGGCAGGTGACGCGGCGGATCGGCCGGACGCGGCTGGAGTTTTCCGAAAGCGAGGCATCGAGGCGGGCTTTGTCTGCCGGAACGTGCCCACGGAATACGGCGGAGCGGGGCAGGAACCCGATGCGCTGAAGGACGCCATCGTGCGGCAAGAGTTCTATGCGGCGGGAGCGCCCGGGGATCTCACGAGTCAGGGGGCCGGAATGTTGGTTCCCACCCTGCTGGAGTTCGGGACCGAGGCCCAAAAGAAGCGCTTCATCCCCAAGGCGCTTGCCGACGAAGAACGCTGGTGTCAGGGATATAGCGAGCCGGGTTCGGGCAGTGACCTGGCTTCGCTGCAATGCCGCGCCACCCTCGATGGGGATGATTATGTGCTCTCCGGGCAGAAGATCTGGACAAGCAATGCGCGACAGGCCGATTGGATGTTCGGTCTCTTTCGGACGGATCCCAGCGCGTCAAAACACGCTGGCATCAGCTATCTGCTCGTGGATATGAAAACGCCCGGAGTGGAGGTTCGACCGCTCAAGGAAATGACCGGGGGCATGGAATTCAACGAGATCTTCTTTAACGATGCTCGAGTCCCGGCTGAGAATATCGTCGGAAAGCCGGGGGAGGGTTGGGCCGTTTCTAGAGCCACCCTGGTGCACGAGCGGAATCTCATCGCGAATCCGAACATGATGCGTGACACTTTCAACGACCTTCTCGATCTCGCGCGTGGTGTCGAGATCGACGGGTGTCCCGCCCTAGAGGATCGCTCCCTCAGGCAGCGATTGGTCGAAATCGAGGGCTACGTGCGTACCGGAGAGACCTCGTCCATGCTGCAATTTACGGCCGGGGTTCGCGGAGAGCCCCTCAAGGCCATGCGACCCATGATGATGGGAAAGCTCTACTCGACGGATACCATGCAGATGATCCAGAAATGTGCGTATGACCTGCTCGGCGCCGGAGGAATGCTGGCGCCGACCTCCGAGGATGTGGCGGGTTGGGGGCGGAACGTGACGGCGACCGGCTGGGTCGAGGCGTATATCTTTTCCATGGGGCCTTCGATCGCAGGCGGTGCCAGCAATATTCAGCTCAATATTATCGGTGAGCGGGGGTATGGCCTTCCCCGAGATATGCGCCCCCCGTCGAGCTGAACCCGAGCCGCTCGGCGCTTAGCTCTCCGGGCCAAACTTGATCGAGCGGAAGAAGCGCTGCACCTCTTGTGCGCTCTGCTCAGGGTCGGCCCGCGCATCCATTTCTGCATAGAAGATGAATAAGCGCTTTCCCACGAAGAGGAGCTTGGCGGTGCCGCGCTGGGCGGGGTTCTCGGCGTCGGCGGGAATGTCGTAGATGAGTTGGCGAGCCGGGTGTCCATCGACTTCGCTTTTCTCGAAACTGATTTCCGTGGCGAGGGAACTCTCGAGAAAGCCGTCTCGGGCGTTTTTCAGAATATATCGATTGCTGGTGACAAAGAGCACGGCGCCGGGCAGGTCCGTGTGGTTGACGCCGAAGACATCTGCTCCCCGTCGAACTTTGTAGACCGTGCTGACGAACCGGCTCGCCGGAAACCAGCGCTCCCGGGTTTCCAACGTGGGTGAGCCCGGCATGTCGACTCGAAAGCTCGCGTCCTGGGCTGTGAATGGGGTCCAGGGGGCGTCAGCCAAAGCCGGGTGGGCGAGGCAGAGGACGATCAGGAGAAGCGCGAGGCGGAATGCCTGGGGCAGGGAACTCGGGGTCAAACTTCGAAGTCCTCTCAAGGGTTGCCGGGGCTTGGGGCTCGGCGCTGCCCGGGCAGGATAGCCCGCGCCGTGGAGTGCGTTGGGGGAGTCCCGGGCGGTTTGGGCACCCGGGTGCCCGGCCAGGCCCCCGGGGAGAATCGGGGGCAAATGTCGTTAAACCGCAAAAAAATCCGCCACCAGCACGGAAAACCGTCCACTTAAATAACTGTCGGGGGGAAATCGACGCGCCTTGGGGAGGGCTACCCGGGAGAATCCGAGTTGCCTGTGATAAGCCATTGCGTGAAAGAACCGGTTGGCGGCCGGTCGGTCGAGAATTCGGTCCGAAAAGCCTTCGTCCAGCCTGCTTCGTCCAAGTTGCCCTTGTCGGACTTGCCCTTGCCCGAAAAATCGGGCGGAGGGGAAGATCGGCGCTCGCCCGCTGAACTTAGCGATCTCGAACTCGTTGAGGGGGTGAAGCGCGCCAGCGAAGCTCATTTCAACGAGCTCTATGAGCGCTATTTCAAGCGGGTCTACAGCTTCGTCCACAGTCGCTTGAGGAACCATTGCGATGCGGAAGAGGTGACCCAGGAAACCTTCGTCACGATCTTCAAGTCCATGGACAATTATCGGGGCCAGTCCTCGCTCATGTCCTGGATGTTCGGGATCGCGCGAAATCTCTCGAATAATATGATTCGCCGTTCCCAGAATCAGAGGGAACGGTTCGAGAGCGTGGACAAGGAGTATTTTGCTCCGAAGCCCTCTATCAGCCAAGGGGCGCCGGACGACGTCCTGAGCCTCCAGCGCTACGCCGAGGTCATCGGTTCTCGAATGTCGTCTTTGCCCAAATGGCAGCGGCGTATATTCGAGATGCGACATCTCGAGAATATGTCGATCCCTGAGATTGCGAAAACGAGTCGGCGGTCTAACGATGCGGTTCGCTCGAGCCTCTACCGAATGAAGAAGTTGATCTTCGAGGCGGTGGACGCACCGGGGGAGGCTCACGCTCGATGAGCGAGTCAGAGAGACCGGGCTGGAGAAAACTCCGGTCCGAGGGCCGAGCTAGAGGCTCGGCCGCCGACTGCTTTTCTCTCGATGTCGAGCGAGAAGTAGAACGAACCATCGCGGCACTGTCTCGGGAGGAGCTCGAGAGCTTCGATCTCGTCGCGTATCGGGAATTCCTGATGGGCGGCAGCTGTATCCGACCCGCCGACCCCGGCTTTGAAACGAAGCTCCGCCGGGATCTCTGGTGGGATACGGTGGCTGGATTCAATCGGGACGGGATACCCCAGGCCTGAGCCCCCGGAGCGGCCCCTCGGTGCAAGTTCGGGTGGGCCGCCGAGAATCCGGCGCTAAAGTGCCGGGGACGTGATTGATTTCGACCTCCGCTCTCGCTCGGGTTTGACTCGGCTCCGTGCGCTTCCGCTTTTTTTGGCCTGGCTCTTCGCGGGCGGTTGTGGCTTGGAGAGCGCAAATCCGCGGGCGGTGGAGGATGTGCCCGGGGTCAAGGTGGCCGAGTGGCGCGAATTTGGAGGTGACAAGGGCGGGCTGACCTATTCCCCCCTCAGCGAGATTGGCCCTGACAACGTGAGCGCGTTGGAAGTGGCCTGGGAATATCGCCACGGCGATATCTCTCAGGGCACGGCGGAGGAGGCCAAAACTTCCTTCCTCGCGACGCCGCTGGTGGCTGACGGAACGCTTTATTTCTGCACGGCGTTCTCACGGGTCGTGGCCCTGGATCCAGAGACCGGGGCTGAACGCTGGAGTTTTGATCCCCGACTCCGCAGTCGGGCGAGCGGGGGGCCTTATCCGCTCTCGTGCCGGGGCGTCGCCTACTGGTCCGGAAAAGAAGATCCCGGCGAAGAAGCGTGCCAAAGCCGTGTTTACCTAGGGACCCGGGATTCGGAGTTGATCGCCCTGGACGCGCTGACGGGTGAGCCCTGCCAGGACTTTGGGCAAGCCGGGCGCGTCGCGCTACGCGAGGGCATTGGGGAGGCAGCGGTCTGGGAGTACTACCCGACATCCCCTCCGCTTGTGATCGGCGATGTCGTAGTGGTCGGAGCCCTGGTGGCCGATCAACTGAGGGTGGATGCCCCAAGTGGTGTGGTCCGCGCCTTCGATCTCAAGACCGGAGCCCTTCGCTGGGCCTGGGATCCCGTGCCGCCAGGCTTCGATGGGGAGGGGGAAAACGATCCGGGTGGGCGCTACCGAGCCGGAACGCCAAATGTCTGGGCTCCCATGTCGGGGGACGAGGAGCGCGGCTTGGTGTTCGTACCCACGGGCAATCCTGCGCCGGATAGTTTCGGTGGCCAGCGCGAGGGGAGTGATTATTACGGGTCGTCGACGGTGGCGTTGTCCGCCGAGAGCGGCCAGGTCGTCTGGAATTATCAGTTCGTCCATAATGATCTCTGGGACTACGATACGCCGGCGCAGCCCGCACTCTTTCAGAATCCCGATGTGGGCGAGGGCCGACCCGCCTTGGCCCAGGCGACGAAGATGGGTCATATTTTTCTGCTGGATCGAGAGACGGGCGAGGCGCTCTATCCCGTGGAGGAACGACCGGTTCCCCAGGAGGGCGCGGTGCCCGAGGAGAAGCTGTCGCCCACCCAACCCTTCCCGACCCATCCTCCGCCGATCCACAAAGCCGATCTCCAGGTCGATGACGCCTGGGGATTTACTCTCTTTGACCAGGCTTATTGTCGCGACCTGATCGCGGGGTTTCGCTCGGATGGCATCTTTACCCCCCCCTCCCTCGAGGGTTCCTTGCAATACCCGGGCTCGGCGGGGGGAGCGAATTGGGGAGGCGTTTCCATCGATCCGGTCCGGGGACTGCTTTTTGTCAACCAGAACCACCTGCCCATGGCACAGCAACTGATTCCCCGGGCAGAGTTCGCCAAACTCGACCCGGCGGCCGCTGTCTATCCCGATGAGCTCTATCCCATGACCGGGACGCCCTACGGTTTAAAGAGGGTCAGTCTGCTCTCGAATTTTGGGGCACCCTGTGTGAGGCCACCCTGGGGTTCGCTCACAGCGGTGGATCTCGTGGCGGGAGAGGTTCTGTGGACTCGGCCTCTGGGAACGACCCGGGATCAGGCACCCTTTCCGCTCTGGTTCGGTTTCGGAACCCCCAATGCCGGGGGGTCCATGGCCACGGCGTCGGGCCTGATCTTTATTGGAGCCACTACGGACAAGTTTCTACGGGCTTTCTCCTCCGAGACCGGGGAAGAAATCTGGCGCGCACGTCTCCCGTTTACAGCCAATGCCACGCCGATCACGTATCGATTGAGCGAGTCCGGGCGGCAGTTCGTGGTGGTTGCCGCTGGCGGCCATGGCTGGTCAGAATCGGGCGACGCCGTGGTGGCCTACGCGCTGCCCGAGTGAGGCCAGCCGCTCAGTCTTCATCGGGAGAAGGTGGCTCTTCGCCGGTGGCGGGCTCGTTGGATGCGGAGGAGCTCGCGGGCTCGATATAGATGAGCGCCGAGAAGGGCAGTGCCACCCGGATCGCGGTTTCGACCTCGTCGATCACTTGGGTCAGGGAGTCCAGACTCAACTCCGAGTCGAACTCGACTTTGGCGCCCACTAGGACTTGGTCGGGGCCGATATGTTGGGTCCGCAGATGAATCAGTCGGATCACCGAAGGGTGAGCCATGGCCGAGGCCTCAATGAGGGCCTCGTTGCCCGGCGCAGCCGATTCTCCGATGAGCAGGCTCTTCATTTCTACGGCGAGCAGGACAGCGATGACGACGAGGAGCAGGCCGATACTGATGCTTCCCAGTGCGTCGAACCTCGAATCGCCCGTCCAGATAGCGAGGCTAATGCCCGCCAGGGCGAGCATTAGACCCAATAGGGCGCCGAGATCTTCGAGCAGGATGACGGGCAACTCCGGGTTTTTCGTCCTGCGGATATAGATCCACCAGTTGGGCTGGATCATGCTCTGCCGGGCGGCCTGGATCGCCGTTCTCAGGGAAAGGGTCTCGAAGACGATCCCGATCAGGAGGATTCCGATGGCCCAGGAGGGATCCTGAAGTTCGTGAGGGTGCAGGACCTTCGTGATGCCTTCGTAAAGGGCGAAGAGCCCACCGAGGGAGAAGATCACCATGGCGACGACGAAAGCCCAGAAATAACGTTCCCGTCCGTAGCCGAAAGCGTGGGCGGCGGTGGGTGCCCTCTTTGCCGCAGTATTGCCCCAGAGCAAAAGGCCCTGATTGGAAGCGTCCGCCACAGAGTGCACGGCTTCGGCGAGCAAAGAAGCCGCTCCGGTAAAAGACCAGCCTACGAATTTGAGAATCGCGATCCCTGAGTTGGCCATGAGGGCCGCGTAGATCGCGCGTCGATTGCCGGGGTTCATGGTGCTGCACTCTCGTTGAGGCCACCGATGCGCTCGTCTTTGGAATCCATCGGTGTGCCGTTAGGGCCGTATGGAGGAGAGTCTACTCGGGTTTCGTCTGGGGCAAAATGGGCATCCGGCTGGCCGAGGCGGCCAGGGCGTAGGTGATCGCCGCCGAGATCGGAATCCACCAGGGCCATCCGATCACCGTTGATCGAAAGATCAGGGGCTGGAGGAAGAGAAGGAGCCCCGTCGCTGCGCCGACGATCAGTCCCGTGAGTACGCTGGCCGGACTGCCGCGCTCCCGGGTGGTCATCCCCAAGGCAAAGATGCCCAGAAGCCCCCCGTAGAGGATGGACATGGAAGAAAGGGCAAACTCCACCAGGTTGAGATCTGTTCCCTGGGAGACGAGGAGGGCGTGGTATTGGGCCATGGCGAGAGCGGCGCCCGTGAGTAGGAGCGTCAGGACAAGCGAGGTGGCGCGGATTCGGCGAAGCGGGCTCCTGGAGGATTTTCCCGGGCCAGCGATGTCATGGTTCCAACTCGTCGCCAGGGCGCAGATTGCCGAATCCAAGCTGGACATGGCAGCCGCAAAGAGGCCGGCGAAGAGGAGCCCCCTGAGGCCATTGGGCAACTCGTGGAGAGCGAAGAGGGGAAGAATTCGCTCGCTGTCGGAAATCGGGTAGTCGGGGGGGACCGAGTAGAAATGAGCGAGGCCGGTGCCGATCAGCAGGAAGAGTAAGGTCAGGGGAAAGTTGAGAAGCGCGGATCCCAGGAGCGCTTGCCCGCCACCCGCCCCGGTACGCGTTGTCAGGAGTCGCTGAACCATGTCATGGTCTGTGGCATGGGTGGCCAGGGTGAGGAAGAAGGCGCCGATGAGCGCGGTCCCTAGAGCGCGACCGTTGGTGAGGGAGAAGAGCGGGTCGATGTTGAGGATCCGTGTCCTTCCCGCTTCGGCGCCCCACTCGAAGAGGCCGGGCAGCCCGCCGGGTACGGAACCCGCCAGAACGGCCAGCACCACCAGCGCCCCGCCGAAAAGCAAAAATGCCTGGAGCACATCGGTCCAGATGACGGCTCGGATTCCTCCGATCATCGTGTATGCCCCGGAGACGAGCCCGGCGGCGAGAATGGCCCAACTGATAGAGAGGTCGGTGACCGCGGCCAGGGCGAGACCAGCGATGAAAAGACGCGCCCCGGACCCGAGGATCCGGCCAAGTACGAACGCGATGGCGGCGCTCTTTTGGGCGAGGGCCCCGAAGCGATCGGCGAGGAACCCGTAGACCGTGATGACGCCGAGCCGGTGGTAGAGGGGGATGACGTGGCGCGCGAGAACGGCCTTGGCCATGAGTGCACCGACGGCGAGTTGGAGGTAGGACCAGTCGCCGGTATAGGCGGCATGCGGGACTCCCACGAAGGTCGCGGCAGAGAGTTCAGTGGCGGTCATGGAAAAGAGCACCGCCGGCGTGGGCATCTTGCGGCCGCCCAGGGTGAAGTCAGATTCGTCGCCCCGAGTGCGCGCGACAGCCACGCCCACCGCGATGAGGCTCGCCGCGTAGAGAGCAAGGATGCCGAGATCGAGGGCGCTCATGGCGATGGGGCCCACCCGGTCCCGATCACCTGGGGGGAAGTCCTGGCACGGACTTGCGACTCTTTTTCCCCGGCGGGGATCTCTCGGTGCGGAGGAAGCTTGGCCCTACGGGGGAGTGCCGCCATGGTGACATTCTACTTGGCAAATCGTCGAATGCGTACGAAACTTAGAGAGATTGCCGTGCCCGCGGCGCTTGGAAGCCGGCTTTTGCCGATGAATGCCGAGCGTAGGCCAGGGCCGCCCGTGTTTGTTCTGGGGAGAACAGCGGGCCGACGGCGTGCTTCGGAGGCCGCGCGAGCCGGGGGTGTTCGCTGCGAGACCAAGACGAAGAACAGGCGAAGAGGAGAATGATTATGACGGGTTTGACGAAAACGACCGACTACACGTTGGGTGCTAGGGAAGACGAAGCCTATTTCGATGACGACCGGGTGAAGCGGGCGCGATCCTTCGATACCCAACTGCTGCAGGAGCCGGTAACGGTATTGGCGACCCGCTCGCCGCTGATTTTTTCGGAGGCCACGGCTACAAGCGAAGCCATGCGCGCCATGCAAACCGAGCACAGCGGCGTCGTGCTCGTGACAAAGGATGGAAACGCCAATTCCCCGTTGCTGGGGATCTTCACCGAGCGGGACATCCTGCTGCGGGTTATCAACCGGGGGCGCAATCCCGCCGAGACGCCCCTAAAAACGGTGATGAGCGCTGAGCCCGAATTCCTTCAGGCCGATGCACGAGTGGCCTGGGTTCTGAACATGATGTCCGTGGGCGGATTTCGTCACGTCCCCGTGGTGAACGCTCGCGGGTGTCCCGTTGCTGTGATCTCGGTTCGAGACGTGGTCGAATTCCTCGTCGAGGCCTTCCCCAACGAGATCCTAAATCTCCCCCCGGATTTCGGCGTGCGTAAGAATATCCCGCGCGACGGGGGCTGAGGGCAGGGCAGCAGTGCTCCCGGGGGCCTCGACCAGAGCTTCAGGTTGTGGCTCGACCCCGGGCCATTAGAATTTTGCCCGAACGAACGATCTCAGTGATTTCGAACTTGGCGAGCAGGTTACGGATGGCATCGAGCTTCTCGCTGCTTCCATAGACCCGGACCACGAGGCTGTCTCGCGTAAAGTCGACGACCTTGGCGCCGAAGTGTTCGACAACCTGAAGGATTTCGGCTCGCTCCTCGGATTCGCAGGTCAGCTTGATCAGCGCGATCTCGGTCTCGTAGGCCTCGTCGCCGGTATGATCGATGGCGTGGACCACGTCGATCAATTTTGCGAGCTGTTTGATCATTTGTTCCAGGATCGTCGGGTCGCCGGAACTGGTAATCGTCATTCGCGAGTAGCTGGCCTTGGCGGCTGGGCTCACGACTAGGCTCTCGATATTATAGCCCCGGCGAGAGAAGACCATGGCCACCCGGGCGAGGACCCCCGGCTCGTTTTTGACGTAGAGAGAGATGCGATGGAAGTCTGCGCTGGAATCTGCGGCTGAACTCATAGGTGTTCTCCATGCTTCGGGCATTGCCGGAAGCCAGGGGGGGCTATCTCAGGTGCTTCCCGTGGGCTTGGCGAGTTTGACCGTGGGCTTCTCGATGATCATGTCGCTAAGGGTGGCGCCGGCAGGGATGAACGGAAAGACATTGTCTTCCTTGACGACTTCGGCGACCACGACACAGGGCCCTTCGTCGTAGGCATCGGCCTGGCTCAGAATGCGATCGACGTCGCCGGGCCGTTTGATCCGGAAGGCTTTGATCCCATAGGCTTGTGCGAGTTTGACGAAGTCCGGATTTCCCTCGAGGTCGACTCCCGAGAGCCTGTTCTCGAAGAATAATTCTTGCCACTGGCGAACCATGCCCAGGTAGTTGTTGTTAATGATCAGGCATTTGACCCGAAGGTTATGGATCGCTGCCGTCGCCAATTCAGCCTGGGTCATCTGAAAGCCCCCATCGCCCACGATGGCCCAGCAGTCATCGTCGGGTCGCGCAAAGGCGGCCCCTATCGCCGCGGGAAGTCCGAAGCCCATGGTCCCGGCGCCTCCGCTGCTGAGCCAATTTTTACTCTGGGTGGTTCGGCAAAACTGGGCGGCCCACATCTGGTGTTGGCCCACATCCGTGCTGAGAATCGCTCGCCCTTGGGTGATGGAGTCCAGGCGGTCAAGCACGTGCTGAGCGCGCAAACCACCTTGTTTGCGGTATTTGAGTGGGTATTTCTTTCTCCAAGCCTGTACCCGGGCCTGCCACTCGCGAGTGTCTGAGGGCTCCACCAAGGGGAGTAGATCCTCGACCACCAGCCGGGCGTCGCCCTCGATGCAGACATCGGGCTCGACCATCTTGTTGAACTCTGAGGGGTCGATGTCCACGTGGATCTTCCGGGCGCCGAGGCAGAATTCGTCGAGCTTGCCGGTGATCCGATCATCCCAGCGCGAGCCGATGGACATGATCAAATCTGCGGCGTCCGTCGCCTTGTTGGCATAGGCGGTGCCGTGCATTCCCAGCATCCCCAAGTGGAGCGGGTGGGTTTCGTCGGTTCCCCCCTTGCCGAGGAGCGTCGTCACCATGGGGGCGCCCATCTTTTCGGCCAACCGGGTGACCGCCTCCGAGGCCTCGGCAATCACGACGCCGTGTCCGATGAGGAGGACGGGCCGCTTGGCTCGGGAGAGGAGTTCGGCTGCCTGGTCGAGGGTCTCGCTAGATGCTCGATCGGGAATCGAATACCCGGGCAAATCGATCTCCCGGGTGAGAGGGGCATCGCATGGTCCCTGGCTGATATCCTTGGGAATGTCGATCAAGACGGGGCCAGGTCGGCCCGTCGCCGCGATATGAAAGGCTTCCCGAGTCAGGCGCGGGATGTCTTCGCTCGCTCGGACGAGATAGCTGTGCTTCACCACGGCGTAGGTGATGCTGGTGACGTCGGCTTCCTGGAAGCCGTCTTTCCCGAGCATGCTCGTCACGCACTGTCCGGTGATGACCACCATGGGGACCGAGTCCATGTGCGCGGTGAGCAAGCCGGTCACTGTGTTCGTTGCCCCCGGTCCGGAGGTCACGAGAACCACGCCGGGACGTCCGCTGGCCCGGGCGTACCCGTCGGCCATATGCGCCGCACCCTGCTCGTGGCGGGTGAGGATCAGCCTGATGGGGGAATCCACGAGGGCATCGAAGATCGGGATCGCGGCCCCGCCCGAGAGGCCAAAGATGTATTCGACCCCTTCCGCCTCGAGAGAGCGGATCAGCTGTTCGGCACCTGTGGGGATTTTCGAGTCCATTGGGCTCCTGTACGGGGCGATTTTCCCTCCGGTAGCGACCGGAGAATGCATGAAAAAGTGAAAAGTCGCTTTTTGAATCCTATATCAATGAAGAAATTGGATTGTATGATAAAAGTTGGCCAAGTTGAAGCCAAAATGACCTATCAGGGCTCGATATACGATTAAAATTCGACAATTACCTTCCCAATAAAGCTCTGGAGCGACCTGTCCGATAGAAATCTATAGGGAAATTTTTCAAAGTTGCCCGCTCGGCGCCAAGCATCGGTCTTGATGATCCGCAGGCCGGGGCGTCGTACTGTAGGCTTGGCGCGCCCGTTGAAGTGGGCGAGCGATGAATTGGGGGGCTCCGGGGCTGTGAATATCCTGCTCTCGGCTCGTTTGGCGGGGTGGTTATTGGTTTTCCTGGGGGGGGTGCAAGCCATCCCCCTGATGGCGGCTTTCTATTTCGGAGAGCCCCTGGCGCCCTTTCTCGCCGCTGGAGCCATCGCCCTAGCTCTTGGGCTTCCGGCTGCCCTGGGGGTGACCCCTGAGAATATTCGGATCCGGCCGCGGGACGGCTTCTTTATCGTCACCGGGGCGTGGTTGTTGGCCTCCCTATTCGGGGCGCTCCCGTACCTGGCCACCGGCGCTTTGGGGCCGGTGGACGCGCTCTTCGAGTCGGTCTCGGGCTTCACCACTACGGGCTCTACGGTCCTGACCGAGATCGAGAGCCGGCCGCGTTCCCTGCTGCTCTGGCGGTCCATGACCCAGTGGTTAGGGGGGATGGGAATCGTCGTCTTTACCATCGCGCTGATGCCGATTCTGGGGATCGGCGGCATGCAACTCTTCAAGGCCGAGGTTCCGGGGCCGGTGACCGAGAAGATCCGTCCTCGGGTAGCCGAAACCGCGCGAAGACTTTGGTTCATCTATGTGGGTTTGACGGCGATGGAGGTGCTGGCCCTCTGGGTTGCCGGGATGACCGGCTTCGACGCGCTTTGTCACTCGCTCACGACCCTGAGCACGGGCGGGTTTTCGACCCGGAATGCATCCATCGGGTCGTTCGACTCGGCGGCGGTGGAATCCATCGTGATCGTTTTCATGGTGCTGGCCGGCGTGAATTTTGTCCTGCACTACAAGCTGCTTGCAGGCCAGGGGCGGTCGGTGATTCGAGATCGGGAACTGCGATATTTCCTGTCCCTGGCCGTATTGGCCACAGCAGCCATGGCCTTCGGCATGCTCGGTCAAACAAACGCCGACGGCGAGCCGCTGGTCTTCCGCCAGATTCTTTTTACGGTGGTCTCGCTATCGACGGGGACTGGCTATGCCACGGCCGATTTCGAGCGGTGGTCGACCTTTGCCCATGTGATCCTCCTGATTCTTATGATCCTCGGGGCAATGGCGGGTTCGACCGGGGGAGGAGTCAAGAGTTTGCGGGTGGTGCTCGTCATCGATGCCGTTCGCAAGAATTTGAAGACGGCGGGGCACCGCAACGCGGTTCGCTCCCCGGTGCAGCACGCGGGAAAGCCCGTCCCCGACGATGTCCTCGCGGCGGTTTGGGTCTTTCTCGCGGTCTATTTGGCGCTGATCGGGGTGATGACCCTGATGATCGCGGCCTACGGCTACGATCTGGAGACCGCTCTCTCGGGAGGCATCACGAGTGTCGCGAACGTGGGGCCGGGGTTGGGGGAAATCGGCGCTTTCGACCACTTTGCCCATTTTCCTGCGCCGGTGAAGATCGCCCTGGCGTTTTGCATGATTGCGGGCCGATTGGAAATTTTTACCGTCTTGGTCCTGCTGAGCCCCGCTTTCTGGAGGCGCTGAGGGGCCCAGGCTGCCATCTCGGCGGCGAAGGGCTAGATTGTGTTCGAGTGAGGGCACCCGGGGCGCGAGCCCGGGGTGAACGGGGGAACCAGCAATGAATAATCGAAGGCGATGTGAAATGGCGATTGGCGAACGCTCGACTCGGGGCGGGTGGCGCGCAGCTCTGCTCGTTCTCGTTTTGGTGGCTTGTGGCTCTGCCTCGCCGGCCAGCGCGGAAGACTACGAACCCTCGCAGGCGGGCAATCCGCTGCGAATCGTGGCGTACGTGATCTATCCCGTGGGCGTTGTTTTCGACTACCTTATTCTGAGGCCGGCCTACTGGGTCGGCTCCCAGGAACCCTTCAAGACGGTTTTCGGTCGGACGGACTAGCCCACCGACGAGGAAGACGGGCGATTTGGGGCCGTAAAGGGCCCGAACGAGCCCGGTTTCCGTGGCCGCCCTGGGAGTGAACTGTCCCCCGAAGAGGCGACGGCCTGGGAAATGACAAGGCGAGGTAAATTGCCCCCAATCGAGCTGCGGGGGGATTTCAGCCGATAATCAGCGCTTTGTGGGGCGCGCTCAAGCCCTCTCTCGCCTATTCGAAGCTGGGGCGCAACGCCTTGGAATAAGGGCAAATCGGCACTCAAGAAAGAGGGCCTTGGGGACGTCAGTATAGTGGGGGCGAGTATCCCGCTAGTCTCCCAGTAACTCCTCGGGGAATCCAAGCAAACACACATGGCCATCGAACTCAAACAGCAGCTCAAGATGCAGCAGACGCTGGTGATGACGCCCCAGCTTCAGCAGGCGATCAAGCTGCTCCAACTGAACCAGCTCGAGCTCGTGAGCTTGGTTCAGGAGGAACTCCAGGAGAATCCCTGCCTGGACGAGGAAGATCGCGAAGAGGCCACCGACGCCGAGATCCGTGACGAAACTCCGGAGTCCCTGGGCGAGCAGGATAGGGCGGCCGACTCGGGCGAGGCGAGTGCCGGGGACGGGGAAGAGGAAGGCCGGGAACTCGGCGCGCTGGAGATGGCGTCGGACTTGAGCGGCGAAGAATCGTCCGATGCTGCTGCCGAGAGCGGCGAGTCGGATTCCCCCACGGATGCAGACAAGATTGCCGACGTGCAGTGGGACGACTACATGGACTCGCATCCGCTCACCGGTCTCGAGGGCCGGGCTCCGGGTGACGACGATGGACGTCCGAGTATAGAGGCGACCTTGAGCCGAGCTCCCAATCTTGCCGAGCACCTCTCCTGGCAGATTCAGCTCTCGGATTTCGATGCCTTCGAGGTGGCCATTGCCGAGTGGATCATCGGCAACCTCGACGAGAAGGGTTATCTGATCGCGACGGTTGAAGAAGTCGCAGGTCAGGCAAATGTCGAGGCAGAGCGGGTGACCGCGGTTCTGGCGAAGGTCCAGAACCTGGACCCGGTTGGGGTGGCCGCCCGGGATCTCCGGGAATGCCTGCTGATTCAGATTCACGCGAACGGGAATATGGGTCCATGGGTGCTGAGCATCGTGGAAGACCATATCGACCTACTTCAGAAGCGGGACCTCAAAAAGATCGCCCGATCATTGGAAGCCCCCATCGAAGAGGTCTCGGTTGCGGTGCGCGAGATCGCTGGCCTAGAACCCCGTCCGGCACGGGCTTTCGGGGGCGATGAACCGGTTTACATCATTCCCGATATCTATGTGTACAAGGTCGCCGGTGAATTTCATATCCAACTGAACGAAGAGGGACTTCCCCGTCTCAAGATCAACAATGTGTACAAGAATGTCCTCGCGACGGATAGCTCCTCGGGGAGCGAGAGTCGGGAGACCAAGAACTACGTCCAGGACAAGGTTCGCGCGGCGCTCTGGCTGATCAAGTCGATCCATCAGCGACAGCGGACGATCTACAAGGTGACCGAGAGCATTATCGGTTACCAACGGGACTTCTTCGAATCCGGGGTTTCCTCGCTCAAGCCGCTGAATCTTCGGGATGTGGCCGAGGATATCGAGATGCACGAGTCCACCGTGAGCCGGGTGACGACGAACAAGTACATGCATACACCCCAGGGGATTTTCGAGCTCAAATACTTTTTCAACTCCTCGATCAGCCGAGTCGAGGGCGATGCGGTGGCCAGCGAGAGCGTGAAAGAGGAGATTCGTAAGCTGGTGGCCTCCGAGAACCCCTCGAAGCCGCTCTCGGACCAGAAAATCGTTGAAGAGCTGAAAAGTATCAATATTGATATCGCCCGGCGCACCGTCACAAAGTACCGGGAATCGCTCAATATCCTGTCCTCGACCAAGCGGCGAGAGGTCGGATAGTGGGATAGATTTCCGGCCGCCAAGCAAGGAGGCGGCATGAGAATCATGGATATTCTCGTCCGGGACGCAGTCATCCTGGACGTAGCATCAACGACCAAAGACGGCGTGTTGGAGGAGATGGCGCGGGCGCTGGCCAGCGCTGTGCCCTCCATCGAGCCGGACCGCCTCATGGAGGTGCTGGTGGAGCGCGAGGCGCTCCAGAGCACGGGGATTGGCGAGGGCGTGGCCATCCCCCACGGCAAACTCCCAGGCCTCGACGGGCTCGTGGCTGGCTTTGCCCGATGCAGGGATGGGCTGGATTTCGATTCCATCGACGGTCAGCCGACAGAACTCTTCTTCCTTCTCGTGGTCCCCGAGCACGCCGGGGGCAGGCAGCACCTGAAGGCGCTTGCGCGAATATCCCGGTTTTGTCGGAACGGAGAGTTCCGCAAGAAGCTGTCCGAGGCAGTCGACCTCGAAGGTATTCTCACGGCGATCGCCGACGAGGACGGCAAATTTTGAAGGCCGGGTTCCATTCTGCCCGTGGCAGATGATTGATGGGACCGGGTGCCCGTCCCGGAGAGCGGGTCGCGTTTCCCGGTGACGATGGCTTGGCTTGGATCCGGAGCCTTGGTTCCGGGGCAAGGGCATCAGGGGATGCCGGTCAATTACGAGTTGAGTTCGCGGGTTAATTTCCCGAGACCGATGGGAGGTCGAAAGAATGAGCGAAGTCGTCCAGCCTCGCGTCGTTTTCGTGGCCGGTCTGTCAGGAAGCGGCAAGAGCACCGCGATGGCCGCACTCGAAGACCTGGGCTTTTACTGCATTGATAATTTGCCCACGCCCTTGATTGGCCAATTTATAGACCTGTGCGCCCAGTCGAATCCCGCGGTGGAGCAAATCGCACTCGCGGTGGACGCCCGTGAGCAGCGCTTCCTGCAGAGTTTTCCCGACGTCGTGAAGCGGCTCCGGAGCGGGGAAGGGGCGATCGAAGTTCTCTTCCTGGATTGCTCCGACGAGGTGATCGAGAAGCGCTACCGAGAGACACGAAGAGTGCATCCGCTCTCGCCCGAGGGCAGCGTCGCCGATGGGGTCAGCCGAGAGCGAGCCCTGCTCGCCGATGCTGCGGGCCTGGCGGATCAGGTGATCGACACCACAGGGCTGAACGTTCACCAGTTGAAATCCCGGGTGGTGGGGCACGTCCTGGGCGAGTCGAGGCCTACGGTGATCAGCCTAGTCTCTTTCGGTTTTCGCTACGGTACGCCCCCCTCGGTGGAGCTGCTCTTCGATATGCGTTTTCTACCCAACCCCTATTTTGACGCGGACCTCCGGGCTCGGTCGGGCCTCGATGGCGCGGTTTCTGATTACGTGCTGGAGAGTGAGCGTGGGAAAGAGTTTCTTGGCCGGCTGAAGGAGTTTATCGCCTACATGTTGCCCCTCTACGATAAGGAAGGGAAAGCCTATGTGACCGTAGGCATCGGCTGCACCGGCGGCAGGCATCGATCTGTGGCAATGACCGAGGCTCTGAAGGTCTGGCTCCAGGAGAGTGACCGAGAGGTGAACGTGTTGCATCGCGACGTGGAGAAGTCCTGATGGCAGTGGGATTGGTAATCGTGACGCACTGCGACCTGGGGAAGGAGTTCCTCAGGGCGTTGAAGTTGATTGTTCCCGATGCGAGGGAATTTCACGCGATCTCTTTCGAGGAGGGAGACAAGCTGGATGAGATGCGTGCGAAGATCCTGGATGGTATTCGCGCGGCGGATGAGGATGAAGGGGTGCTCATCCTGACCGACATGTTCGGCGGAAGCCCGTCGAATATCGCGCTCTCCTTCCACGAAGAACGCCACGTGGAAGTCGTTACCGGGATGAATCTCCCGATGCTCGTCAAGTTGGCCAACCCCAAGGGCAAGGAAACCCTCGAGGAACTCGCAAAATCCATCAAGGAGTACGGTCAGCGCAACATCTCGGTGGCCAGCCAGTTGCTTCCGGAGGGGAGCTCCGAGTGAGCGAGGAAAGCATCGTTGAGCGCAGCTTTGTCGTACGCGCCGAGTTGGGCCTTCATGCCCGACCGGCCGGCCAGTTTGTGTCCCTGGCCAGTCGTTTTGCCAGCGAGGTTACGGTTGGCCGTGGGGATGAGTGGGTGAGCGGCTGCAGCATTCTCTCGATCCTATCCCTAGCGGCCGAGCATGGGAGTACCCTTAAGATAAGGGCTGAGGGCGACGATGCAGAGCGGGCCGTTTCAGAGCTGGGCTCCCTGCTTGAGGCGGCGCCGGGAGACGCGTGATAGGGGTTTCAGCCCGGCCGCCCCTTGCCTACATTGCTCAGCCACCTACGAACCCCGTCCGGAACTCTGAGTTCGGGGGAGATGATCTCCGAAGCCCGAGTGTGCGGGATCGGCAGCCTTCAAGAGTCAGGAGAAAAAAGCGATGGCCAACCGTTCGTTCTTCACTTCCGAGTCGGTCTCCATGGGCCATCCGGACAAGATGTGCGACCAGATCTCCGACGCGGTCCTGGATGCAATGCTGGCCCAGGACCCCGCCTCCCGGGTCGCCTGCGAGACGGCGACCACCACGGGGCTGATCCTCATCTGCGGCGAGGTGACGACGAAGGCCGAGGTGGAAATCCAGCCTCTCGTGCGCAACGTAGTCCACGATATTGGCTACACGAGCTCCGACATGGGCTTCGATGCGTCGACCTGCGGTGTCATGGTGGCTCTGGGGCGGCAGTCGCCGGATATTTCTCAGGGCGTCAGCGAAGGCGAAGGGCTTCATAAGGAGCAGGGCGCGGGGGACCAGGGCATGATGTTTGGCTATGCCTGTGATGAAACCCCCGAACTGATGCCCGCTCCGATCCGCTATGCGCACAAGATGATCGAGGCACACCGTGCCTGTTTTGAATCGGGCGAATTGGACTATCTACGCCCGGATGCCAAGAGCCAGGTCACGATGCAATACGACGACGAGGGAAGGGCGGCCCGGGTCGATACGGTGGTGGTTTCCACGCAACACTCCCCGGACGTCCGGCACGAACGCCTGAAGGAAGATCTTGTCGAGCGGGTGATTCGCTCGAGCGTGCCTTCCGAACTCCTCGATAACGACACGATCTTTCATGTGAATCCCACCGGGCGATTCGTGGTGGGCGGGCCTATGGGTGACGCGGGCTTGACCGGAAGAAAGATCATCGTCGATACCTACGGGGGGATGGGACGCCATGGAGGTGGAGCTTTCTCGGGCAAGGATCCCTCAAAGGTCGACCGAAGTGCCGCCTACGCGAGCCGTTATGTGGCGAAGAATTTGGTGGCTGCCGGGGCCGCCCGGCGCTGCGAGGTCCAACTCGCCTACGCCATCGGTGTAGCCGAGCCCCTTTCGATTCGGGTGGAGACCTTTGGCACCAGCGATTTGGGTATGGCCCGTCTCGAACAGATCGTTCGCAAGCATTTCGACCTGACGCCCCGGGGCATCGATGAAATGCTCGACCTGCGGCGGCCGATTTACCGCGCCACCTCCTACCACGGCCATTTTGGCCGGGAGGATGCCGGCTTCCCGTGGGAGGAAACCGATCGTGCCGAGGCGATTCGCGGGGACCTCTGAGCTCGGGATCGAAAAAGATTAACAATCCCGCGCGATTCCCTTGACCCGGCGCGAACTTCGTGCGATCAAGACTGCGCAATGCAGGCCATTCTCGTGGGGGGACGAGTCGGGCTGATGGCAGTGGTCGTTTTCACTGTGATCGTTCCGGTGTGTGCGCTGGCGGATCCAGCGTGCGATACGACCATTCGAGTTCTGCTCGAACGGCGGGGGTCCGCCTTCAGTTTGGTCAGCCAGGGCAAGCCCCATGATTTCGAACTGGCTTCCCAGGGTCGTTTACGAATTAACGGGTCGGAGCGAAAGGTCTGGCGGAGCGCGCCCGGCCAGGCTCGTCTGGCCGGTGAGCGGGTGCCCGGCGTGCTGTCGGTAGTGCCCCTCAAGGGTGGCCTGGGGCTGATCGCCGAGGTGCCACTCGAAATCTACGTGGCCGGCGTCCTCAAGGGGGAAATTCCCGCACTCTGGCAGGCCCATGCTCTGCGTGCCCAGGCGGTAGCCAGTCGGAGCTACGGTTTGCACCAGCAATTGACTCGGGCTCGGCGGCCCTACGATGTGGAGGCGAATACCCGACATCAGGTCTTCGCCCTGGGGCGGCCGCTTAAATCCGTGGAGCGGGCCGTGGCGGCCACGCGCTGCGAGGTCTTGACCTGGCGGGGGGAGCCCATTCTGGCGGCTTTTCATTCGGCTTCTGGAGGCCGTACAGCGAGCGCCCAGGAGGTTTGGGGCCAGCACTTGTCCTATTTGACGAGCAATGAGGTCAAGGGGGAGGACGACTCGCCCGATACGTACTGGCGCACGGCGGTTTCGCGCACCACAATGGGCCAACTTCTGGATGGCATGGGGATGAGCGTCGGCGACGTGTGGGCGGCCCAGGTGCTGGCGCGGTCGGAGAGTGGGCGGGTAGTCAAACTTCGTTTTATGGGGAGTGGAGGCGAAATTCGGCTTTCGGGCCAGAAACTGCGATCAGTGGTGGGCGAGTCGGCGTTGAAGAGCACACTCTTCGAGTTGAGCGTGAAGGATGGTTTTTTTGTGTTCGTCGGCTCGGGTCGGGGACACGGCGTCGGCATGAGTCAGTGGGGCGCCCAGGGCATGGCCCGGGAAGGGGCGCTCTACACGGAGATCCTCAGTAGCTTCTACCCGGGGACGCGCCTCACCCGATGGCGAAGCAGAAGCGAAGAGGCCGAAGAATTTGCCGGCCGCTAGACGCGCGCGGTGTCGCGGGGCGAGACCGGCGCGGAATAGGATGAGTTCGAGACAATGGACCGCGAGGTGAAATGATGGGTTTTTCCACAGTAGTGCCCCTGCAGGCCCAGGGCGAAGGGTTCGATCCCAGCTTCTTTCTGATGATGGGCGCGATCTTTCTGATCTTTTACTTCCTGGTGATCCGTCCCCAGCAGCGCCAACAGAAGGAGCGAGAGGATTCTATTCGCTCGCTGGTTCGCGGCGATCGGGTGGTGACCGCCGGAGGGATCCATGGCGTGGTGACTGAGGTGGGGGATTCGACCTTGACCTTGGAGATTGCCCGAGTCAAGGGCGGCGCTCGGGTTGAAGTTGAACTCGCCCGGACCGGAGTGGGAAGCGTGATCCGTTCGGGGAGTGAAGACGAAGGGGAGGGCGCCAAGTGAGTGGTCTGAAATGGCGAGTTGGCTTGATCCTGGTCCTAATGGCGGTCCTGTCCGTGGTCACGGTCTCGAATTTTGTGCCCAAGGAGACGCGTCAGCAGAGCGAGTTCTGGCCCGATGAAGGCCTCCGATTGGGACTCGATCTCCAGGGCGGCATCAATTGGGTCGTGGGGGTTAAGATCGAGGAAGCGATCCAGCACGAGCTTGAGTTTCTCAGGGATTCCCTTGTAGAGAGCTTGGCGGATCAGGGTGTCCAGGCGGGAAGTATCGTGGTCAAGCCCGGCCAACTCGAGGTGGCCGGAGTCGACCCTGCGAGCCGCGAACAGATTCGGGAGGCATTGGCCGAGTACAATTCGCTCCAGGCCGTCGAGGGCGACCAGGGCGCCGAAAACTACGAGCTCACGGCGGATTGGGAAGAGGAGATTCGCGATCGAACCATGGCCCAGGTGCTCGAGGTTCTGCGCCGCCGGATCGATGATCCCGTACGCGGCATCCCGGACTCGGTGGTGACTCGTCAGGGCGACGATCGGGTCCTGGTACAGATTCCGGGCGGCCAGATCGACCGCAGTCGAGCCCGGGAACTCTTGAAGTCTACGGGTTTCCTCGAATTTAAGATTGTCCTCGATACCGCTGAGAGCGAAGACGCTCTGAAGGCGCGCTTCGTCGGTGGGATCCCCAGCGATCAGGAAATCGCGGTGGAGACCGACCCCGAGAGCGAGCAGGTGATCGCGGCCTATCTACTCCCCGAGGCGGCGGATATCACCGGAGACTATCTCGACGACGCCCGGCTCAATTGGGATAACCAACAGCGTCCGCTGGTTACCTTTCGTTTCAACCCCGAAGGCGGTCGTATCTTCGGCAAGCTCACCGAGGAGAATATCGGCAGCCAACTCGCGATCATTCTTGACGACAAGGTCTACAGTGCGCCGGTGGTTCGGTCTCGAATTTCGACCAACGGCCAGATCGAGGGGCGCTATACGGTTCAGCAGGCGGCCGACCTGGCCGTTGTTTTAAGAGCCGGCGCGCTTTCGGTGCCCGTCGTGATCGAGGAGGAGCGCAGCATTGGGCCCGCTCTGGGGCAAGATTCGATTCTGTCGGGAACTCGGGCTTCTATCCTCGGGCTCGCGCTGGTCCTGATCTTCTCTGGGGTGTACTACCGCTTGAGTGGGCTCTACGCGAGTGTTGCCCTGCTCTTCAACCTGGTGATGCTGATCGGCGTCATGTCGCTCTTCGAGGCGACCCTGACCCTTCCCGGGATTGCGGGCCTGGTGCTCACCGTGGGTATGGCGGTAGATGCCAATGTGATCATCTTTGAGCGGATTCGCGAGGAGTTGCGATCCGGGAAAACCCCGCGGACGGCGATTGCTCGAGGCTTCGACAAGGCGAACTCCACCGTCCTCGATGCCAATTGTACGACTCTGATCACCGCTCTGATTCTCTTCGAGTTCGGAACGGGACCGATCAAGGGCTTCGCGGTCACTTTGTCCGTCGGGATCCTGACCAGCGTTTTTGCGGCGCTGGTGATCACCCGCACCGCCTTCATGCTCTATCCGGGTGGACGTTCTGTCCAGAAAATGTCCATCTAGGGAGGTTCTGCCGTGCCGTTTGAACTGATTCCGCCGAACACGAAGATCGACTTCATTGGCCGCGGAAAGCTGTGTGCCTCGCTTTCGGTCCTACTCATTCTCGTTTCACTGGCGCTGATTCCCGTTCGTGGGCTTCGCTTGGGCGTCGACTTCGCGGGCGGCACCGAAATGCAGGTGCGCTTCGATCCCGGAGTGGCCGTCAGCGAAGGAACCGTGCGCGGCGTGCTGGCCGAGTCTGGGGTGGTGGAGGATCCCGCCGTCGTTCGGTTTGGCGATCCCTCGGCTCGGGAGTTCCTGGTCAAATTCAAGGGCGGCGAAGAGGTCGCCGATCCGACGGCCGACTTGACCGCCGAGCAGGCCGTGACCGCCTCCGTCGATCGAGTCGAATTGGTCGAGGGGGCCCTGGTCAGTGGTGTCGGGCCGCTCTCCGTCGAGCGCGTGGATTTCGTGGGCCCTAGGGTGGGCCAAGAATTACGCTCGGATGGCCTGTGGGCCCTCTTCTTGGCGAGTCTGGCGATTCTTGTCTACGTAACGATCCGCTTTAGTTCGCGCTTTGCGCCAGGGGCGGTGGTGGCCGTGGTCCACGACCTCCTGGTCACCTCAGGGATCTGGGTCATTCTCGGTTTTGAGTTCGACCTGCGGGTCCTCGCCGCGTTGCTGGCGATCATCGGGTACAGCCTAAACGACACCATCATTATCTACGACCGGATTCGCGAGAATATGGAGTTGCGGACGAAGGCGGCTTTGCGAGATGTCTTGAATCAGAGCGTGAATCAGACTCTCTCGCGAACCGTGCTGACCTCGGGGACCACCCTGGTCGCACTCTTGAGCCTTTACTTCCTGGGTGGCGAGATGATTCGCCCCTTTGCGCTCGCCATGCTGATCGGCGTAGTCGTCGGGACCTACTCGTCGATCTATATTGCGGCGCCGCTCCTGCTCATGCTCGAGGGCGGTGACTCGAGCCAGGAGAGTGGCAAGGCCAAGGCCGCCTCGGCGACCTAGTCCGCCGAGGCCTGGCTTCTCGGGGCAGCCGTGCTGCTGGTGCTCGTGCTGCTCGTGCTGGTCGTGCTGGTCGTGCTGGTCGTGGAGGCCGAGCTGCCCGAATCGGACCGCGCTGCCGAGGATTTGTCTCCGTCCAGGGACTTTGAGGCGCCGGTCATTTCCACGCTGCCGTTCATCACGGCGCCCTCTTTGACCAGGAGGCGGGGGGCGCGCAGGTCGCCCTCGACGATGCCCGAGGCCTCGATCTCAATGCGCTCGGTGGCGGTGACGTCGCCGGTGACTCGGCCCACGATCAGGATCGATTTGGCGGCGATAGAGGCCTTGACATGCCCGGACTGTCCGACGATCAAGGTGTTGTCCGGGAGTTTGACGTCTCCTTCGACGGTGCCGTTGACCTCGAGGTCCTCGCTCCCGCTGAGTTCGCCCTTGAAGATGATCGATTTCCCTATGGTTGCCACGGCATTCTCCCTCGAGGACGGCGCACCGTCACTTGGCTTGGCTG
Organism: Myxococcota bacterium; assembly: GCA_029243605.1. Taxonomy (GTDB): domain Bacteria; phylum Myxococcota_A; class UBA9160; order UBA9160; family UBA4427; genus JAZXM01. The sequence goes on along the minus strand of JAQWRT010000086.1, from coordinate 6,021 downwards.
CTGTACGAAGGGGGCCCTTGCCCCGATTCGCCTGATCCTGTGTTCCGGGTGTGGCCGATCCTCGACCGCCGGAGCTCGCGTCGGCGGACGGGTTTTCCTCGGCCGATGAGTTCTTGTTGCCAAATAATCCCATGCTCTTAAAGCTCCGGGTCAGTCGAGCGCACGAACCTGATCGATCACGACGTTGCGATCGTTCAGGATAGTGCCTTCTTCGCGTTGTAGGGTGGCTTGGGAGACCCGGTAGGCCCGAAGGGCACCGATTTTCTGGCTCTCGGCGTCCACCAGATCCCGCTCGCGCTGGAGGACGTCGAAGGGGGTGGATTCTCCGTGCTCGAGGCGGATCTGCTCGGCTCGGAGCTGCTCCTCCGCTGCGATGCGCCGCCGCTCGGCGGCCTCGACACCCTGGGCCGAAGCGAGCAACCCCCGCGCGGCCCTGCGAACCGAGACGATGATCTCCTGCTTAAGCCGGGTGATCTGGCTCTTGGATTGGCGCAATTGGATGCGAGCTTTGCTCACATTCTTACGCGCTGTGGTATTTCCGAGAGGGATCGAGATCAGCGCCATGGCGCTCACTTCGTCCGGTCCGCCCCGGTCGTAGTAGTACCCGAAGGTATCCCCGAAATTGCCCTGGTTACAGGGTTCCGGGGTATTGTCGGGGCATGTGCCGGGAGGGAAGAGGGGGAATTGCGTCGAGTTCGGCTGGCCCGTGGTCCCCAGGGTCCGGTAGCGAACATTCACATCCAGCTGGGGCAGGCGCTGGTTCTCGGCGAAGCGCAGGGAGACTTCCCCGGTTTCGATCTGCTTGTAGGCGGCGGCGAGTTCGGGTCTGAGCTTGAAAGCCGTGGCCACGGCCTCTTCGAGATCCACCGGCGGAGCCTTGGTGTAGGCGGGGTTGTCCGTGGGACTGAAGAGCAGGGTGGTCGTGGACTGAAGCTGGGTCCCCAGGACCGATGCGATGAGCTGATCCTGGGAATTCATATAGTCATTGCGCGCCAGGATCAGGTTGAATTCGCTATTCGCCACCCCGGCCTCGGCCTGGATGACCTCGACCTTGGAGACGACGCCAACGTCGTATTGAACGCGTGTTTGCTCGAGGAGCGCCTGGTTGCTCTCAAGACTCTTCTCCGCGACCCGGACCTCTTCCTGACGGGCGACCAGAACCCAGTAGTCGTTGACGATGGAGAAAACCGTGTTCATCACCGAGGTCGTAAAATTGTCGACCTGGCTCTCGTAGCCGAGCCGGCTGATCTTGACCTGGGTCCAGGGCTCATTCCAGACGAGTCCTCGCAGCAGGGGCGCATTGAGCCCGAGGGTGACGCCCGAATTGTACTCCGGGCTCAGGCGCTCGATGGGGTTGGTCGTTTGCCTCTTATTGCCGTCGAAGTCCAGGGTAAGCGCGCCGCCCCAATAGGGGATCAGCGCCGTCAGCCCGATCTCGCCCCCGATTTGTTCGCTCTTGGTGGGCTGATTGGTGACGAAGCCGTTCTGCTCTCGCTGGCGGCCGTACTGGACCTGGCTCTCGAAGAGGGGGTTATAAGCGCCCCAGGCGGCCTCGCTCTCGTATTGGGCGACGTAGGGGGTATAGCGGTTGACCTCGACCCCCAAATTGTTCTGGACCCCGAGTGCGATGGCATCGGCGAGGCTCAGGGGTCGGGTATTGGTGCCGGTGTTCGGCGCCAATTCGGGCGCGGCGATGACCCCGCTGGCGCTTTGGCCGTGCCCAGGCGCGGCCAGGAGACACAGGGCGAGTAGAGAGACTAGAATCGAGACGGTACGACTGGGCATGAATTCCTCCGGCGGGGACTGTACCAAAGCCTCCCCCCAGCGCTGGGATCCCGGCGATGGAGAGGGCAATATTCTGGCTCATCGGGGCTCGGCCCGGCCTGGGGTCGTGGCCCCGGGCCGGGTTTTGCGGGGTCTGTGCAGGCACTCGAGAGGCGACCGATCTATCTTCGCGGGATGCAAACGGCGGTGATCGTATTGGCCGCAGGGCGGGGCGAGCGGCTCGGGGGGAAGACCCCCAAGGCTTTCGTCGACCTTGCGGGGAAAACACTTCTGCAACGAACCCTGGACAATTTGCTCCAATTTTCGGGCTTTGGGTGGTTGCAGCCCGTGCTTTGCGCCTCGCACCTCTCGCTTTACGCCGAAGGGGTCTCGGCGGAGGATCCCCGGGTTGCCCCGCCGGTGATCGGGGGAGCCGAGCGCCAGGACTCGGTGGCCGCGGGTCTGGCCGCGATCCCGGCCGAGTTCGAGCTCATCGCCATCCACGATGCCGCGCGCTGTCGTGTTTCGGCGGGAGACGTCGCTCGGGTCGTCGAGGTCGCCGAGCGATGGGGGGCGGCTCTGCTTGCGGCGCCCTGCCGGGATACCGTAAAACTCGTCGCGGATGGGGTCGTCAAGACGACGCCCGAGCGCGAAGGCTGCTGGCTCGCTCAGACGCCCCAGGTTTTTCATCGCTCGCTCTTCGAGGAGGCCCTGGCGAAGGCCCAGGCCGAAGACTTCCAGGGCACCGACGATGCCCAACTCGTCGAGCGGCTCGGGGCGGGGGTGCAGGTGGTGGAGGGGAATCCGGGGAATTTCAAGATTACCGTCCCCGAGGATCTCGCCTTGGCCGCGCGATTGCTCGCACTTGAGGAGGCGGGCCCATGAGAATCGGACAGGGCTTCGATAGCCATCGCCTCGTGGTGGGCCGGCGTCTCGTGCTGGCGGGTGAGGAAATACCCCATGGGAAAGGACTTGAAGGGCATTCCGATGGAGATGTCGTTCTCCACGCGGTGGCCGATGCGGTTCTGGGCGCCTTGGGCGAGGGCGATCTGGGGCGGCATTTTCCGTCGAGCGACGCCAGCCTGGCCGGGGCGGCGAGCCGGCAGTTTATCGAGCGCGTGGTGGGAATGATGCAGGCGGCGGGTCTGGAGATCGCGAACCTTGACTGCACCCTGATCGCCGAGGCACCCAGGCTCGCCCCGCACCAGGAGGCTATGGAGTCGACGCTCGCTGAGCTCCTGGGGACGCCGAGGGCGCGGGTGAATCTCAAACTCAAGAGCAATGACGGCATGGGGGCCCTGGGCCGGGAAGAGGGCATGGCGGCCCTCGCGGTGGTGCTCCTGGTGGCCGTGGATGGATAGCCGAACAATGGCCAGCCCTGGGGCTGGCAAGGGGGCCCGAGAGGCGTGAGTTCGATCTTTTTCTACAACACCCGGACGCGAAAAAAAGAGCCCTTCCGGCCCATTCAAGAGGGCAGGGTGGGGATCTATACCTGCGGGCCGACGGTCTACGGGCCGCAACATATCGGGAACGTACGCTCCCAGCTCTTCGCCGACCTGCTCAAGCGCTTTCTCTCGAGCGAGGGCTTTGAGGTAACCCACGTCATCAATATCACCGATGTGGGGCATCTCGTCTCGGATGGCGACGAGGGCGAGGACAAGATGGAGTTGGCGGCTCAGCGGGCGGGTGAGAGCGCCGAGGAGATCGCGGGGCGTTATACCGAATCCTGGCGTCGGGATCGCCGGGCGGTGAATTGCCTTGAGCCCGAGTTCAATCCCAAGGCGACGGATCATATCACCGAGCAAATCGAGCTGGGCGTGCGTCTGGACGAGGGCGGCTACCTCTATCGCATCGACGACGGAATCTATTTCGATATCTCGCGCTTTCCCAGCTACGTCGAACTGGCCGGGCTGGATCTCGAGGGCCAAGCCGGCGCCCAGCGCATCGAGCAGGTCCAAGGCAAACGGCATCCGGCGGATTTTGCAATCTGGAAATTCGCCGACCCCGAGGTGCGCCGGCTCCAAGAGTGGGATTCGCCCTGGGGTCGGGGCTTTCCTGGCTGGCACCTCGAATGCTCGGCCATGAGTTGCCGCTACCTGGGCGAACATTTTGATATCCATACGGGCGGAATCGACCTGGCCACGGTGCACCACACCAACGAGGTGGCCCAGAGCGAGTGCGCCTTTGGGATTCACCCCTGGGTCGAATATTGGCTCCACAACGAATTCCTGGACTTCGGTGGAGAAAAGATGTCCAAGTCCCGGGGCAATGTAAAAACCCTCTCGGATCTCGAGGAGCGGGGCTATGCCCCCTTGGCCTTCCGCTATTTCTTTCTCCAGGCCCACTATCGGCAGCAGCAGACATTCAATGAGGAGTCCATGGAGGCGGCGGCGAAGGGGCATGGGCGATTGGTCGCCTTGGCAGCGGAGCTGCGCGCCGTAGAGGGTGCCGGCGACCCGGCAGCCCAGGCCGCGCACCGGGAGAAATTCAGGGAGGCCATGGCGGATGATCTCAATGCTCCTCGCGCCATGGCTGTTCTCTGGGACGTGGTCCGCAGCGGTACGCTTTCGCCGGCGGATCGCCGGGATCTGCTGCTCGATTTCGACGCTGTGCTCGGCTTGGATCTCGCCCATGCCGAGGCGGCTGGGGAAGTCTACGAGACCGATCCGCGGATCGATGCCCTCCTGGAAGAGCGTGAGCAGGCCCGGGCCAATAGAGATTTCGCCACCGCCGACCGGATTCGAGACGAGTTGACCGCCGAGGGGGTTCAACTTATCGATACGCCGGAGGGTCCGCGCTGGAGGCGGGGGTGAGCGAGCGCGCCTTCAAACTCGTCTCGCCTTTCGAGCCCTCGGGTGATCAGCCCCAGGCCATCGCTGAGTTGCGTCAGGGGCTCGATCGAGGCGACCCGCACCAGACACTGTTGGGGATTACCGGCAGCGGAAAGACATTTACCATCGCCAGCGTCGTGGAGCAGATAAACCGGCCCACCCTGGTCATGTCTCCGAATAAGACCCTGGCGGCCCAGCTCTATACCGAGTTCCGGGATCTCTTCCCCGAAAATGCCGTTGAGTATTTCGTCTCCTATTACGACTACTACCAGCCCGAGGCCTATATCCCCTCGAGCGATACCTACATCGAGAAAGACTCCCACGTCAACGACGAGATCGACAAGCTTCGGCACTCGGCGACGCATTCGATCCTGACTCGGCGAGATGTTCTGGTGGTCGCGAGTGTCTCGTGTATTTACGGCCTCGGGGCCCCTGAGAATTACGGGTCGATGCATATCTACCTCGAGGCAGGAGCCGCTCTGGTTCGGGAGGACCTGTTGCGTGAGCTCGTGGACATGCTTTACACGCGCAACGACCACGACTTTCATCGCGGGACATTTAGGGTGCGCGGTGATGTGGTCGAAATTTTTCCGCAATACGAGAGCGAGCGCGCCATTCGGGTCGAATTCTTCGGCGATGAAATCGATGCGATCGCCGAGATCGATCCGCTTCGGGGCAAGGTCGTGGCCCGGCCCAAGCGGGCGATGATCTATCCCGCGAGTCATTACGTGGCCAGCGCTGAACGCCTGGAAAAGGCGGTGGAGGGGATCCGCGCGGAGCTGGACCAGCGTCTGGTGGATTTTAAGAAGGAGGGCAAGCTCCTTGAGGCCCAGCGCCTGGAGCAGCGGACCCGTCACGACATGGAGATGCTGCGCGAGACCGGGGTTTGCAACGGGATCGAGAATTACTCCGTCTACATGGATGGCCGCCGTCCCGGTGAGCCGCCGGCCACCCTGCTGGACTACTTTCCCGAGGACTGGCTGATGTTCATCGACGAGAGTCATGTCTCCGTGCCCCAGGTCGGGGCCATGTTCAAGGGTGACCGGTCTCGCAAGGAGAACCTCGTCGAGCACGGCTTTCGGCTGCCCAGTGCCCTCGATAATCGACCCCTGCGCTTCGAGGAGTGGGAGAAGACCCTCAATCAGGTGATCCACGTCTCGGCCACTCCCGGGGCTTACGAGCGTGAGAACAGCAAGGACTGGGTCGCCGAGCAGATTGTTCGTCCCACAGGCCTGCTCGACCCCGAGATCGAGGTGCGCCCAGCCCGGACCCAGGTGGACGATCTGCTGGGGGAGATCCGCAAGGTGACCAGTGCGGGTTGGCGAGTGCTGGTGACGACGCTGACCAAGCGCTCGGCGGAGGAGCTGACCACCTACTACGAGGAGCTCAACGTCAAGGTGCGCTATCTGCACTCGGAGATCGACGC
>JAQWRT010000063.1 GCA_029243605.1 Myxococcota bacterium | reverse complement strand
CGTGCGCGGGACACTGCGGCCGCAGGCGTCGCCGTCGCCAAAGCCGAACTCGAGGCTACACGGGCGCTCGTCCATGGCGTCGAACCGCTGCTCGCAAGAGAGCGGGCCCTTTCCGGCATCGTCGAGGCGGCGGAACTCGCTCTCAGCCATACAGTCGTCCGCGCGCCCTTTCCGGCCCGCGTCGCCGCGCTGACCATCTCCGAGGGCGCGTTTGCTCGAACTGGCTTCGATACCATCACGTTGATCGACACCCGTCGCTGGTGGGTGGTTGCTGATTTTCGCGAGAGCGAGTTGCGCCACATCCAAGTGGGTGACCGCGTACAAGTTAGCCTCGCTACAGCTCCGGGTCTCGAAGTTGGCGGAATCGTTGATGGCATAGACTGGGGAGTCACGGCGATGCCTCAGAACCCTTTCCCCGGCCTACCTATCGTTTTGCGCCAACTCGATTGGGTCCATATCGCTCAGCGCTTTCCCGTACACATTCTGCTCGATCCGGATACTCCAGCCGAAGTCCTGCGTGTCGGCGTCACCGCCACCGCGACAATTCTTGGCAACTCCAGATCCGAGGATTGAATGATCTATTCAGCTCTCAATATTGTACGCGAAGAGCTTCGCTACGACTCTGAGCGCGTCCGACGCACACTTCAAATTACTATCAGCGTCCTTCTCGTCGTCATCGTGATGCTCGCAGCGCAGATGCCCTTTATTGGTATAGCCCCGTATCTTGTTTTTCTACTCTCCCAGGATGAGACGATTTCGACGCGGGCCGCGGCTTTTCTTGCATCAATTGTCACTCTGAGCGGCTGCCTCTTGGTCGCCCTGCTGGCCTTGATCGCCTTCGACGCTCCGTGGCTTCGGATTCCAATCTTTATCCTGCTCTTTTACGGTGGCTTCTACTTGATGCGGACATTCGCCCAGCCCAAGGCAGTGCTGGGCCTGCTTGTGATCTTGGGCCTAGTCCTGGTTGCATTCGATCAAGTGCCGACGCCCACATATCTTTTCACTCAGCTCGCTTGGCTCATCGCTGCCCTGGCGGTGGTGATCGCTTCGAGCCTAGTGGCAGGCTGGGTCACCCGAATCCCGAGCGGAAGGGAGCGCCTCGAGCAGGTTCTAGAAACCCGGATGCTGGCCACCGAACGCGCTCTTCGTCTGGTGCCCTATCCGGCGCACAATCCGTATCTGGCCCGTCCTTCGGGTGAACGGACCAAGCTTCAGGAAACCCTCGAGCGCGCGATTCTGGTAGGTCGCCTGACAAACCGTCAGGGAGACCACTATGCGGCCATCGAGCAACTTTGGACAGATGTCGACGATGCGTGTGATGCCTTCGGGAGCGAGGTGGAGCCCCGCGGCCGAATCTGTCTGGCCGAAGCACTCGCAGCACTGCGCTGCGGAATCTTGGAAGAACGCGAATTGAATCCGGCGGAGCGGCGCGCGGTGGATGCGGTCGGTGTAGCGAGCCTGCCGGCTTCGCTGCTTTCCACAACGCAAACTCTAGATCGGGTTTGGACGCGCATCCTTTCCGAGCAGGGTAAGGCGTTTCCAGTTTCTGAATCACCGAAGATGCTGCCTGACGACTTCGGCACAAACCCCCGCTACGCATCGTTCGCGCTTCGCGCGACGCTTGCGACTATGGGCTGCTATCTCCTGATGGTGACGACGCACTGGTACGGGATTCACACTTGCATGGTGACCACTGTGGCCACAGCGCTCGCGACGACGGGGGCTCAGGTGCATAAGCAGGCCCTGCGGATTTCGGGGGCGGTTATCGGTGGAGCGGTCGGGATTTTCTCGGTGATTTATGTGCTTCCGCGATTCGATTCGCTTTTGGCCCTCTTGTGCGTGGTGGCCGTGGGGACCATGGGAGCTGCCTGGGTCTCATTGGGTAGTGCCCGGATCTCCTATGCGGGCTGGCAGATCGCACTGGCTTTCTTCATGACCGTGCTTCAGGGCCCGCATCCAGCAACGAGTCTGGATGTCATTTGGGACCGCTGGGTCGGGATCGCCATTGGCATCCTCGCAATGCAGTTTGCATTCCGAACCGCGTGGCCCGAAAACACTGTGGAAACCTTACGTGGCAGCATCCGAAAAATCCGCAGTATGATCGACGGGGCGAGCCGGCCCGGAGCAACGCCGGCAGACTCTGGGCCCATACCTGCGCGAGAAATTTCTGCGGAAATCGCGCTGGTGGCGGACTCAATCGAAGAGGCGGCCTTGGAGGCACGTTTTCGAGAAGAGGAACAGCTTCGGCTGGCCACAGCGCACCGCGAACTCGCCGAGGTGCGTGCCCGCTTCGCAGCGGCCCTGGGCTAACGCCCGGATAAAATATCCGTCTCATCTTAGGAATCCTAGGAATTCAATCCCAAACGCCGCGTATACCTGGTATCCGCGATGAGTAGGCTCCTGATGTTGCAATCTAGACACACCAAACCGGTCGTCCTTCTCGCCCTAGCCCTCATCATCTCTGTCCCTTTGGCTTCTTGGGCCCAGGGTGTGGCGGGAGAGGACGTAGGGGCCGGTCGTTCGAGCTTGTCCCGAGCCCGCCTGGCCGCAACAGTCGGGCTAGCCGTTCCCAGCTACCCGCCGGCAGATACTGAAATCGCCTACGACCTGGCCGCGTTGATCGACCTCGCACAACGACGCAATCCAGCGACCCGCATCGCGTGGGAACGCGCGCGCGCCGCTGCGGCGGCCGTGGGGCTTGCCGAAGCCCAGTATTACCCGACGCTCGCACTCATAGCGTCCTACGGAGGCGGCTACTGGGACTTGAACGTCGATAGCCGGGCCGATTTGAGCCAACTCGCGACTCGTCACGATGTCCTGGGTGCGTTGCTTGCGGGGGCCGGCGAAAAATCCGCGAACCTTGATATCGCTGCCGCCTACACACATGCTGGGGCTTCTGTGAATCTCCGCTGGTTGCTCTTCGATTTCGGTTCTCGGAAATCAGCGGTGGAGGCAACGGAAAAGAATCTCGATGCAGCCACTCTTTCTTTCGATTCGGCCCATCAGCAAGTGGCCTTTGCCGTAGTCGAGGCTTTCGCGGTGTGGCAATCGACAGCAGACCACGAGCAGGCAGCCGAAGTTTCCATGCAGGCGGCAAAAGTAGTCGAGGAAGCCGCCCAGGCGCGCTTCCGATTGGGAACGCTCACCGAGCCCGACTTGTTACAGGCCAAGAGCGAAGCGCTGACGGCGGTTTACATCCGGGAAACAGCGCGGGCTGAGGCGGAAGTGGCGTACGTGAATTTGGCACTGGCGACAGGTATTGCTCCCGGAACCGAGCTTTCGATCGTGCCCATGGATGTGGATCGACTGCCGGCAACACTCGATGTTCCGCTCGAAGAGTTTATCGCTCGGGCCTTGGCACAGAGGCCGGACCTACTTGCTCGAGCAGCGTCCCTGGAGGCCCATGATGCAAGCTTGCGTGGCAGCCGAGCTGCTTACCTCCCCAAGATCGGCTTGTTGGGCCGTGCGGGTTGGAGCCAGATGGACAATTCGATTCGAGAGGTGCCGGGCCTGCAGGATATCGACTACGGACTAGAGGACTACGGCGCCTTCCTGACGTTCGAATGGACTTTCTTCGACGGGTTCGCTCGCAGGAGTCAGGAAAGAGCCGCTCGAGCAGCTCGAGGGGCATCCCAGGCCCAACTCGAGGAGGCCCGAAACGTGGCGACCGCCCAAGTGTGGCGGAGTTACGTCCAGACCCGGAACGCGGTCGCCCGGCGCGAAGCATCCGAGGCGATGGTCACAGCGGCGAATGCGCGTTTTGAGAGCGCATTGTCTGCATTTAAACAGGGGCTCGTCGACATGCCCGGGCTCCTTCTGGCGCGTGGGGCTCAGGCTCAGGCGGAGCGTGCTCAAGCGGAAAGTGGGGCGGCACTTCTTTCCTCCCTCGCTCGGCTGGCGCTCGGTGCGGGAGAGATGGACCAAGGTTTTCTTGGGGCGAAGAGAGCACCCGGGGCCCCGCCACGGGGCGCGGAGTAGCGACCCGACCTAAAGCCTCTGTTTGTACGGACTATTCAAAAGGCCTCGGCCTTGTCGGTCGACGCGTCACGGGCTCCGCTAGGGATTTAAGGGAACCCCCCATACTCGGACGTTATGCGGAAAATAAGCTTGTATGTCCAATCCTCTACCGGACATGGCCATGGGTGTAGAATGGGACTGAAATTCCTATCCACCTGAAGGGGTGGTCAAATTGAAGGTGCTTGAATATTCCTCCCATGAGACTCTGTATTTGTGCGAGAGTCCTCGGAGTATCAGAAGACCTACAGCGAACTCGCGGGTTTCCTGCAACAACAGTTGGGGCGTTGAGTTTTATGCGCTCGCAAGACCCAGCTGAGGGGAGCATTATATGGCTGACTGGATTGGGCTTTTATTGGAGAACTTTACGCTGACCTTTCTGGTGATCGGCGTGGTGTTTTCGCTCGTCGGTATTTCTCGGGCCCCGCGCCCGCTGTCCGCGCCCGTAGTCGTAGAAAAGATTTTTTTCTGGTTCCTGTTTTTCTCCATCGGCTGCGCGTATCTCTACAACGGGATCTTGCATGCCGGCGCGCCAGATTTGGCAGCCAAATTTATCGGCTGGGCGAATAGCCCGTTCCAGATCGAACTGGGCTTTGCGAGCATCGGCTTTGGTCTGGTCGGCCTGATCGCGCCCTGGAAAAGTTTGCATATGCGGTTTGCGGCCATCGCGCCAGTGGCCTGCTTTCTCTGGGGTGCTGCCGGTGTTCACATCCGTAGCATGATCACCGATGCAAATTTTGCTCCCGGCAACGCGGGGGCGGTTTTCTGGACCGACATTCTGATTCCGCTGGCCGGTCTGTTCCTGATTTGGCTGCAAAATCGCTACGAGCAGGAAGGCCGTTCGGCAGCCCCCTATCCGAACCTTCAGAGGCAGCCTTAGTTCCCGGCCCGTCTACTTAGAGGGCTCTTTAGAGCCTCGTGATCGGGTCCCGACATCGGCTGGCACCAAGACCGATGCGCCCGACATTGTACGCGGCATGAGCCCCGAGATGGTCTTTGACTACCTCCCCATCAGATTGAATTAAGACAGGGCAGAAGGGGGAAATCTTTCGATTCAAGTGAGCCCTGTCGCGGGCCGGGTTCTGCCACGTCATTAAGACACCGTCCGGCGATAGCTTCCCCCACCACCCGCCACGAGGCTCCCCTAGGGATTTAACATAGCGCCCGTACTCTGATGTTGTGCTGGAAGGCAGCTTCCATGTCCTATTCCCAGCCTGGTTCGACGTCGCGCAAGAAGACGAGGCCCCGAGCCACGACTCGATGGCAGAAAACCGTCCAGGCCAGTGTGATTGAGATACGCCTCGGGCAAGCGATCAGTCACTGAAGGGTGTCAGGATTGAGGTCTGTTCCAAAGTCAGTGCGACAGAGCAGAAAAGACGATACCCCGCGTGGCGTCCCTGGGCGCTTGTAGTCCAAATTGTCGAAAGAGGGCTGGCTCGATGGCAAGCGCTTCCCATATGGAGTAACGATGCTTGACAGACGAAAAAGCAAGCTTCATCGTTCTCGACGTTAACGGAGAACTCATTTTGCGTAGCATCCGACCCGTAGCATCCTTCAGTGATCAGCTATTCGGCTCCCCGCAGCATCGGCGTACTTGCAGCCTGATTCTCGTCATCAATCTTGCTCTGCTTCTTCTAATTGTAGATCCGGGCAATTCCGCCGAGACAGAAACAACCCTTCGCAACTGCTTGGCACGCACGTATGAGTCGAACCCCGAGTTGGCCAGTCAACGTGCAATCCTGCGCGCCACAGATGAACGACTGCCCCAAGCCAAGGAGAACTGGTTTCGGCCCACCCTCAGCGCAACTGGGGGCGCAGAATGGGAGGACGAGGAGAGCACCCAGGGCTTCGACGCTGCTGGCTCCGGCCTGGTCTCCGCTCCTTATCATACTCGCTCACTGGCTCCCGATGTCGACGTCAACCTCGAGTTCCCTCTCTTTCGCAGCGGACAAACGGTCTACGAAATCAAGACGGCGGAAGCAGCGATCGATGCAGGGCAGTGGGATCTCGTTTCGACTGAACAGAGCGTGCTCGGTCAGGCCGCCCGTGCCTATGCCAGCGTCGTTCTCTACCGCACCCTGGTCGAGATAGACCAACGTGAGGTGAACGCATACATCCCACTACTCAAGATGGCCAAGGACATGTACCAGTCTCGAACGGCAACCATCACCGACCTCGCTCAGGTAGAAGTTGAACTGGCTCAAGCGAATGCAACCCTGGCAAATGATCAAGGACTTCTCGAAACGGCTGAAGCGAACTACCAAGCCGTCGTTGGCATTGAACCTTCCAATCTGGCGCCCCTGCCTCGGCTGGAACCCTCCGTCCACAGCCTTGAGGAGGCCGAAGAACTCGGGTTCAAGAACAACCCCATGATCAGGTCCGCCGAGGCAAATGTCGAGCAAGCCCAATACGCAGTAAGTGCAAGAAAGACCGCCCTTCTCCCGACAGTCGGATTGAACGCCAGTTTCCAGAACAGCTGGGACGATTACACGGTCATTTCCCCAGCCTCCTCAAAGGGTCCGGGGACTCAAGACACAAGGGTTGGGTCGGTTGGAGTCACCGCGACCATCCCGATCTACTCAGGAGGGATCAAATACTCCTATATACGCGAAGCGCTACAGGATGAGACCGCCAGCGAATTAAGCCTGACGAACACGAGACGCCAACAGATATCAATTCTTCGAGGAACCTGGAAGCACCGCAAGGCCTTGGAACGAGTGGTCAAAGCCTATATGGGTGCAGTCAGTTCTGCCAAGACGGCCGTGGAAGGCAAGACACGTGAATACAAGAACGGTACCACCACCATGCAGGAAGTTCTACTGGTGCAGGAGAGCCTCTACAGTGTACTGGCCGACCATGCAACGGCGTCAAACCAGTTGTTCCAGACCGAAGTCGATTTACTGCAGAGCCTGGGGACGTTGACCGCAGCTGGATTCCAACTGCCTCTCACCCCCTATGACCCCCAAAAACACCTGGAGGAGGTGCGAGACAAGCTGATCGGTTGGTAAGTCGACCCACTTCTCCGGAGGTGGGAAGGAAACGGAGGGCTCACCGAAGCCGCCCTCACAATGGTTGTTCGCGACATATACCGTCGAAGGGCCTTCCTCTCTCCCGGCATACTCAGGAGACTGCCTCGACCGAATGATTTTGATCGCTCCACGCGATACCCACCTTATTCAAGCCAATAGTCGGAGGCCTAGGTATCCTACTTCTTGAGTGGTTGCGATATAATCCGGCTCAATGCCGAAAATACGACCCTCAAAACCGAATCAAAAAAGACTCCAGGGCCCGGGCCAGCTCGATGCCGCCCTTTCCATTGTCTCTCCTCAAGGCTGGATCTGGTTATGCACCATCGGGGTGGTGTTATTCGGAGTCATCCTGTGGGCAGTTTTCGGAAAGATCACCTTCCGCGCTACGGGGATCGGAATCATCCTTAAGCAGGACAGCATCCTCTACGACATCAATTCGACCGCCGAAGGAATCGTCACCCAAATTGATGTAGAAATCGGTCAGGTTGTCAAACCCGGTGATCGCCTCATCAATATCAGCTTTCCTACTCGCGAAACAGAGAAACTCGCCAACGAACAAGTAGTGCAAGAGCTTGTTCAGCAATTAGAACGCCAGCAGGATTTCATGCGGGAAGATCTCCCACGACGTAAGAAAGACCTCACCCAGAAGGTAAAGGCGCGAGAGAAAGACGAACAATCCGATCAGCAATTGATCGAATTTCTTACGTCGCTTCAAAAAACACAAATCGAAGAACTCAAGCAGGGATACATCACTCGCCAACAGCTTGAATCAACCCTGAATCAACTTCATCAGACCCAGTCTTCTCTGCGCACCACGCAAAATGACATCCGAACCCTCGAAACGAATCACGAGCAATATATAAATCAACAGATTTCCACGCTGGAACAGCTTCGCCAGCAACTCACAGAATCTCGTGGAAAACTCGCACAGCTAGACGTCTCCCTCGAGGAGGGGGCGGTCATCACGAGTCCGATCTTTGGCACCATCGTTGAAGTTGACGTGAACCCGGGTGAAAGAATCAGTGCGGCCAAGCAGCTTTTTGTCATCGAACAGTCGGGCGAGGGATTGCAGTTCCTGGGCTATTTTGACAACAAATACGGGAAAAAACTGCAAGCAAGAATGAAGGCACATGTTTCCCCCCGATCGGTAGAGAGGGATATCTACGGAACCATCTCAGCCAGGATCGACAGAGTGAGCCTTCTCCCCGTGACCCGAGAGGCTCTGGAACGAGTCCTTGGCGACCCTGGCCTTGTCGCTCAGTTGATCAACGGCGGAGCTCCCATCGAAGCTCGGATCAGCCTGGATACGGATAGCAAGACACACTCGAAGCTGCGTTGGGGTTCTTCCTCAGGGCCACCCCACAAGATCACCCCGGGCACCATCGCTGGCGTTGAAGTAGTGGTTCGGGAGATCAGGCCCGGAGACCTGCTCGTCCCCCTATACGAAACATGGATAGTGGGTAACGAGTGAACCTTCTCAAGCGATGGCAGGGCACGAACCCCGTTACTCGTGTTCCCACGTTTGTGCAGATGGAAGCTGTCGAATGCGGTGCCGCCTCTCTCGCTGCCATTCTCGGGCACTATGGATACTGGACCACGCTCGAAAAACTCCGTGTACAGACGGGTGTATCCCGGGATGGAGCCAACGCCGGAAATCTGGTAAAAGCAGCCAGAGGCTTTGGCCTTGAGGCTCGAGGCGTGCGTGTCGATGCCGACGCCGCCTTGAAACTGGCACCCCCCTTCATCGCTTTCTGGAACATGAACCATTTCGTGGTCGTGGAAGGAGTTCAGGGCAATAAAGTCAGACTGATGGATCCTGCCTCCGGCCCGCGAAAGATCGAACGAGAGGACTTTGAGCAGAGTTACAGCGGCGTGCTCCTGGAAATGCATCCAGGCCCGAATTTCAAGCCCGAGGGGAAACCCAGAGGCATCCTGGGCCTATTACTTCCCCGGCTCAAGAACTCGAAGGATGGAGTCAGCGCCACCATTCTAGTGAGCCTCTTTCTCGTCGTTCCAGCCCTGATTTTGCCCGTCATCGTCAAAACCTTCATCGATGACGTATTGAGCCGGGGCTACTACGACTGGATCATTCCCCTGCTCGCAGGCCTGGTGCTGGCGGCAGTCCTGAACGGGGTGCTTTCATATTTTCAGCAACTTTACCTGCTCCGCCTGGAGGTGAAATTAACGATCAGCACAGCCAGTGAACTGTTCTGGCATACTCTTCGCGTTCCTGTCTCTTTCTACAGCCAGCGCTATGTAGGAGACATCGCATCACGTGTTTCCTCTTGTCATCGCGTGGCCGAACTCCTCTCAGGCCCGCTATCCACCAGCGCCGTCAGCCTCCTTCTGGTGGGTTTCTTCGGACTTATCATGTCGCTGTACAGCGTTCCTCTGACCCTGATTGCCATGGTCGCCGCGGGCCTGAATGCCCTCTCTGTTCGACTGGCAAGCAGGAACCTGCGAGACCTGAACACGAACCTCCTCAATAAACAAGCCAAACTTACCGGAACGGCCATGTCGGGCCTGCAATCGATCTCATCCATCAAAGCCGGTGGAACCGAATCCAATTTCTTCGAAGTCTGGTCGGGATACCAGACCGCTTCGATCAACGAGGAACAGCGACTGGGAAGAATCTCGACACTTCTCGGCTCCTCGCCAGGTCTGATCAATCAGTTCTTGACCGCATCAGTTCTGGGCGTGGGCGGGCTTCTAATCATTGACGGCCACCTCACCATGGGTGGACTGATCGCCTTTCAGCTCCTGATGGGCCACTTCACGGGGCCCGTACAAAGCCTCGTAGGGTTCGGCTCTCAATTCCAACAAATCCACGGTGACCTCACTCGCATTCAGGATGTATTGGATCAAGAAATTGACCCCATTTTCAACCAGGGAAACATAGACTCAGACCATCCGCCTGAGAAACTTTCGGGAGCCATTGAGCTGAAAAACGTAAGTTTCAGCTATGGGCCGTTGGATCCTCCGCTGATCCAAAACTTCAGCCTCTCGCTCAAGCCTGGAAGTCGAGTGGCGTTGGTGGGTGGATCCGGAAGCGGGAAATCGACTCTGGTCAAACTGATTCTCGGCCTCTACGTGCCGAACAGCGGCGATATCCTCTACGACGACAAGAAGATCACAGAGATTCCTCGAGAGATATTCACGACCTCCGTGGCATCTGTCGACCAGGACATATTCCTTTTCGAAGGGACCATCAGTGAGATCATCCAATTGTGGGATACCACGATCTCACGAGCTCAACTCATTCAAGCGGCCCGCGATGCCTGTATCCATGACGACATCATATCCAGGCAGAGCGGCTACCAGGGCCAGGTACTGGAAGGCGGAGCAAATTTCAGCGGCGGCCAGTGCCAAAGACTCGAAATCGCGCGTGCTCTCGTTAAAAGCCCGAACATCTGCATACTCGACGAAGCCACCGCCTCTCTGGATGCTCTCACCGAAAAGAAAATCGATGACAACATTCGGCGTCGGGGGCTGACTTGCCTCATCGTTGCCCACCGTCTGAGTACCATCCGCGACTGCGATGAGATCATTGTGATGAACAACGGGGAGATCGAAGAGCGGGGTACGCATGACTCTCTAATGGCGAAAAAGGGTCGCTATTCCCAACTGGTGAGTCAGCAATGACCGATGTACCCAATGAGGCGAATCCGGAAGAATGGGCGGAGCCCGCCGGCACCTTCCTTCGTTACCTGAACCTGGAATCAGAAATTATCACCGCAGGAGCGGACTCTCCCATCAATCTCAACGAGAGCCAGAACTTCTGGCTCGTCTTGTCGGGGTCGTTGACCGTTTTTAGTGTCGACAATCAAACCGGTACCCGTCAAACCTTGTATCGAGTCGATGCGGGTGGGCTCGTTCAAGGCACGAACATCGCCGAGAACGACTCGTTCCGGGATTTTCATATCGTTGGAATTTCAACGAACCAGACCAAAGTGGTACCAGTACAAGGCCAGCAATTGCTCAATGCCATTGACACAATTCCTGACAGCCCCGCTCCAGCAGAACTCATAGATAATATGGTCGTATCGATGCTCTCGGCGCTCCGGGTCACACTCAACGATCCGATTGGAGCCCGACGTATCGATCCAGGCACAGAGCAGGAGATCTCGGAGGATGAAGAGATCTATTCCGACGGCGGAGTAGTATGGATACAGGCTCCTCCTGAATCGCTCTCCCTCGGCTACAGTGACGACTTCTCGCCCGAAGCATCGTACCCTGACGGACCAGAACTGGCCTGGGTGCCAGTGATCTCGACAAACTGGTGGCGTATCAAGAAGGCGTTCCAGAGTCAGGTCATCACGACGGCCCAACGCCTGGCTATGGGTTCAATCGAAACCGACATTGCCCAGTTCCATTCCCTGCTTATCCGCATATTTAACGAAGTCACTCGATGGCGAGAGACGATGTCCTCGGATCGCATAGTCGCTTCGGAAGCCAACAAAGGAAAGATATTCAGTGCGTCATTGAGGAAGCTCGGCGAGGTCCTCAACCTCGACCCTGGCCTCCAAAGTGACTCGACGCAGACACCACTTGCGAGAGCCACTGAACTCGTCTGTCGAAGCCACGGATTCGAGCTGGGCCTTGAAGAGGGCGAGAGCCACACGATGGCCAAGGCAGCGGATCCCATCGCTACGCTTGCAGATCGATCTGGTTTCTTCTCCCGGGCTTTCAACCTTGATACAGACTGGTGGAAGTACGATCACGGCGCGTTCCTGGCCTTCCAAGGTGAAGGTCAAAAACCCGTTGCGTTGATCCCGAAATCCAACTCCAAGGAATATCAGCTGATCGAACCTGTTTCCGGCCACAATTCAATCGTGGACGCAGACAAAGCTTCGGGGTTGTCTGAAACCGCCTACACCTTCTTCAGGCCCCTCCCCGATCACCCCCTCGGCCCCTGGGCTCTCGTGCGCCTTGGGGCATTCGGAAGTCGAAGAGATATCTGGAGGATAATCTGGCTGGTCGTGCTAGCCGGCTTCCTCTCGCTTGTCTTGCCCATCGCGACCGGATGGATCATGAGTCCAGTGATTCCTAACGCCGAGCTCTCCAACCTTCAGGTCCTGAGTATCGCGGTGGCTCTCGCCGGCTCGGCGGGTGTCGCCTTCAGCTACGTCGAAGGCATAGCGATGCTACGTATCGAAGGTCGCATGCAGAACATCGTACAAACTGCAGTGTGGAATCGGATCCTCAAACTCCCGATCAAGTTCTTCCATGCCTACTCAGTCGGTGACCTGGTCAATCGAAGCGATGGCATCGATCAAATGAGAAGTTTCTTGAGCACCAACGTGATGCATAGCCTTCTCCACGGTATAACGGCATTATTCAGCTTCGCCTTCATGCTCTACTACGAGTGGAAACTCAGCCTGGCCGCTCTTCTGGTCGTCCTCCTGTATACCCTGGTGGCGATTCCCATTGGCTTCAAGTTCATCAATATCACTCGAAGAATGATGAAAATGGTCGGCCAGCTTCAAGGCGTTGTCCTCCAACTACTGACCGCACTACCCAAGCTGCGGGTCGCGGGTGCCGAGCACAATGCTTTCGCGCAATGGTCAAAACGTTACGGCGAACTTCTTACCCTCACCTACAAGCAACGCTTTCTGAATATCGTTCTGGTTGTGACAAAATCGGTGCTGAGCGTCGCCGTCACTTTTGCAATCATTCTGGTTCTTGCCTGGCAGGGCGACGTATTGCTCGCCCTCTTCCACAGCCCCGCAGACTGGCAGGCTGCGCCTGAAAAAAGTCGCATGGCTCTCTCCACGGCGCACTTCATATCCTTCAACGTCGCTCTCGGTCAGTTCATCGCAGCCACTTTCGGGATCGCTGAACTGACCATCAAATTCCTCAACCTGACCCCGATCTATGAGCGCGTAAAGCCCATCCTCGAGGCCCAAGAAGAACCCATGAGTGGGGCCGATACCGGCGCCCAACTCATCGGCAGCGTTGAACTCAATGAAGTGAGCTTCCGATATAGCAGCGACAGCCCACTCATTCTCAACAAAATATCCTTAGGCGTAGAGCCTGGGCAATTTGTCGCGCTTGTCGGACCATCCGGTGCGGGAAAGTCTACGATTGTAAGACTTCTCCTCGGATTTGAAGAACCGGAGTCGGGCTCGGTCGTCATTGATGACCGGGATCTCCACGAATGGAACTTGAGACAACTACGGAAGAAAATGGGCGTTGTGCTTCAGGAGAACCGGCTTCTCTCCGGCACTCTGTTCCAGAACATTGCGGGTGGGAGTGGAATCAGCGAGGAGGAGGCCTGGGAAGCCGCCCGCCTCGCCGGAATCGCCGAAGACATCAAGGCCATGCCCATGGGTATGGAGACGTATCTTGGAGAGGGAGCATCCAATATCTCCGGCGGTCAGCGGCAGAGGATCACAGCGGCGAGGGCGTTGGCACGACGGCCCAGGCTCATCATCTTCGACGAGGCCACAAGCGCACTCGACAATGAGACCCAGCGGCTCCTGACCGACAACATCGCCAGACTCAACGCCACCCGGATTGTCATCGCGCATCGTCTGAGTACAGTGATCAAAGCCGATCGCATATATGTGCTCAACAATGGAAAGATTGTCGAAGCAGGCACCTTCGACCAACTCATGAAGCAGAACGGATTCTTCGCAGGACTGGCCAAGCGACAGCTGACTTGAGTTCGCTGTACTGACAGCCACCACCGACACCGGGGCGTCGCCCCTGCAGGCTTCGAGTCGAATCGATTCAATCAGGCCGCCTCAAGCGCTTTGTTCAAGAAGAGAGGCTCGCAGCGCTGCTCAACTCCGAAAAAAGGGCGCCAATGTCGTAGCCAGGGTTGCTGTATCAAACAACCATGCGCCGTGTCCAAACGCACTATCCAGGACGGAATGCCGTGCGCCCGGCAAGGCTTCACTCAATTTCTCGACCCTTTCGGGCGGATAGCGCCAGTCGCTTTTGTAGCTGACCAGATGGACAGGTCGAAGGGATTTCGCCATGGCGGACTGAATATCCGGGTATCCTCGGGCCAGATCGTAGTAGTCCATTGCACGACTCAGATAGATCATGGTATTCGGATCGAACTTAGCTCCGGCGCCCGCGCCCAGAGCCGCCATTCCCTGGTGGATACCGAATTCCGGATCCAACGTGTAGGCATAATCATCCCCAAGCAACTCCCGCCCATAGCGAGCCACCATCACCTCGGGAGTCATCCAGAAAAGCATACCGATACGCGCATTGAGACCCATCCCGGCCGTCGGAATCCCTTCGGAGTAATAGTCACCGTCTCCGTATGCCGGATCGAGTCGCAGCGACTGACGAAGCACCTCATAAAAAGCCAAAGAATGAGGCGAGGTGGCCCCTGTGATCCCCACAGCAGCCACCCGCTCGCACCGCTCCGGATAACGCTGTAGCCAGGTCAGCGCTTGCGCACCTCCCAAACAGCCTCCGACCACGGCCTTCCAGCGGTCCACACCGAGATGGTCGGCAAGCCGCCTCTGCGCATTCACCATATCACCAACGGTAATCACGGGAAAACGAAGAGCCCAGGGCTTTCCATCATCAGGGTGAGGACTCGATGGGCCGGTACTCCCCGAACATCCTCCCAAGGTGTTGGAGCAGATCACACACAGTTCATCGGTATCCAACGCCTTTCCGGGACCGATCATGCCATCCCACCACCCACCCTCCCCTGCGGCATGACTACTGCCAGAAAGTGCGTGGCAGAGCAGGACAGTGCGCTCTGGGTGAAACTCACCGTAGACTTCATATTCAATTTCGAAAGACGGAATTGACCGTCCGCTCTCGAGAGGCAAAGGGTCAGAGCAGACGAATCTAGCCACGCGATGCCTCCACGTCTTCAAAGAAATAGACCGTATCGATCCCAACCGTCGAGGACCGGCGTCGACACACAGACCCGGATCGGTCTCCACGGACCCTTATTAAGCCGTCAAGCACCCGTCCACAGCCGGGCCTCACGGTGCGAGCACCCATCTTGCCGACACGGTGACTATCAAGCGGGGTCTCCACCCCGAGGATCGAAGAGATCGCCAGGTCGTGAACTCGATGTCGCGTCCAATCGCTCCCATGCATAAAGGAAATCTTCCTTCGGTCCATCAAAGGTAGCCCAATGCTTGAAGCGAGCCCAACGAGGACCCGCCTCTGCACAACTCACAAGAACTCACCGTCACCAACATGACCTCGGCTTACAAAGCCTCCTTGGGTGTCGGGCCATTTCTCGATATCGAGTGTGCCCAACGGAATTCGCACAGGAATCCGAGGCAAATCTCCCGCCACGGCCAGGCCAAGCAGGTGATGATCGTGAGAAAGAAGCAGTCCCAAATCCTCAAGCTCACGGATAGCAACTTCCAACGCAGCGGGTTCGACCCCGATGTCACGAACTAGCGACTCCCGTCCAGCGATCGCGTCACAACGCAAGAGGATCTCCCTGGCCAGTCCTCCATGACGAGAGCGGCGCGGGAATCCACCTTTTCGGGTATCGAGAATCTCAATCTCTTGGCCATCATCGCGCATGGAGAGAATGGGCCTTTGGTCCCAGAACTGACGCTTCCAGGACATCAACGGGCCGCCGATCAAACGCACCAATCGTTCAGCCCGGGCGGACTGACGCGGATCGGCAAAGAAATAGGCCAGTTGAGACAGCTCCTCGGTCGCAAAAGGATAGACGTACGCATAGCCTGACTCTGGCTCGGGCTCGACCCCGTACTCTTCCGCCCGCTCAAAATAGGGGCTAAAACGATGGTAGCCCACTCGTATCACGGCTTGGGGT
>JAQWRT010000066.1 GCA_029243605.1 Myxococcota bacterium | reverse complement strand
CATGTCTACCGCCTATATCGTCGATGCCGCGCGTACACCGCGAGGCATCGGGAAACCCGGCCGGGGAGCCTTGGCCGAGATTCATCCCCAGCGCCTGCTTGGGAGCTTGCTCGGCTCTCTGCGCGATCGAAATGATCTTGAGACGGCCGATGTCGAAGACGTGGTGATCGGCTGCAGTACCCAGGTGGGCAAGCAGGGGGCGTGTATCGGTCGTATGGGTGTGCTCGATGCCGGGTGGGATACGGCGGCGCCGGCATTCACCCTGGACCGATTCTGCGGCTCGGGCATTACGGCGGTCAATCTCGCGGCGGCGAATATCATGAGCGGAATGAGCGATCTCGTCGTGGCCGGCGGCGTGGAGATGATGTCCTATACCGCTTCGCTGACCCCGGCGGTCCCGGTGGCCACCATGGATATGGGCAACCTGCACCTGCGGGAGTTGCATCCCCAGCCCCACCAGGGAATCTGCGCAGATCTGATCGCCTCGTTGGAAGGCGTAGGGCGCGATCAGGTCGATGAGCTCGCTTGCGAGAGTCAGCGTCGAGCAAAGATCGCCATCGACGAGGGTCGTTTCGATGGCAGTCTGGTTCCGGTCCGCAATGATCATGGCGAAATCGCGCTGGAGAAGGACGAGTTTCCTCGCCCGGGGACGACCCTCGAGACACTCGCCCAGCTTCCGACGGTGTTCGACCAGTTCATGGAAATGCCCGTGGATGAAACCGGCGAGACCTTCAGTCAACTCGTCGCTCGTGCCTATCCCGACGTTCGTCTCGAGCATATCCATCACGCCGGGAACAGTTCGGGTGTGGTGGACGGAGCCGCCGGGCTGCTGCTCGCCTCAGAGGACTACATCGAACGCAAGGCCCTCAAGCCCCGGGCGAAGATCGTCGCAATGGCCACCACGGCAGGGAGTCCGACCCTGATGCTCAATGAGCCGGGCCCCGCGGCGAGAAAAGCCTGCCAGAAGGCGGGCATGACCCTGGGCGATATCGACCTCTTTGAGGTCAATGAGGCCTTCGCCGTGGTTGCCTACAAGTTCATGCGGGACCTCGATATCGACCCCGCCATTTGCAACGTCAACGGTGGAGCCATCGCCTTGGGCCATCCCATCGCGGCGACTGGCTCTATGCTGATTGGAACCGCCCTCGACGAACTCGAAAGGCGAGGCGACTCGACGGCGCTGATCACCATGTGCACCGGGGGCGGCATGGCTCCGGCGGTGATCATCGAACGCGTCTGATCTCGGCGGAGTTCGCGTTTTCGAAATGTTGACCCCGAATGCGCCCGGGGGAGGGTGACCTGGGTCCGCGGTCACTTTTCTCGGACTTTCCTCGCGCTTCCCACGGGTAGGGTGGAGGAGCGGACGGACCCGGAAAAATGCGGAAAACTCCCGCGTGAGTCGCCTTTGACTCTCCGGGAGGTTCGATGCAGAGAAGTGCACACGAGAGGCTCGTCAAGGGCGAGGCCTGGGACGATTTTTGCGAAACCCTCAAGGTTGCGGGCCGAGTGATCGAGGGCTTCGGCGATGAGCCCAGCGATCAGGAGCGCGCCGAATGGTATCGCTACCTGACGCGCATGATTCGGAACGGGCTTGAGCGCATGGTGGAGAATTGCGAGGTCGACCGGCCCCGCCTGCGGGATGCTCCCTGGCGCCAGAGCATCAACGTTCAGAGCCCGGATCAGGATCATCTGATGTGCGAGTTCGTCGATGGCTCTTACGAATATCGGATTACGGGCAATCGGGGCACGCTCCCGTATTTCGTCATGGCCACCTGGACGGCACCCCAACCCGAAGACCTCGCTCGGCGCGACTGGGCGCCGGAAGGTGTCACCGGACTGGCGGCCTTCAATCCCACGGATCTGACCACTACCGCCTTCCTTTCGAGTCACGAGATTGACTTCGATGCCCAGGGAAATTTTGAAGTCGTCCTCAGTCAATCCCCGCCTGCTCGCAACGGTCTGGCCCTGGAGGCGAGGACCACGGGGGTTTTGATCCGCACCGTATTCCGCGACCGAACGGCCACGGAATCACCGCGCTTCGAAATCGCCCGGCTCGACGGCGCCCAGCCCCGTCCCATCGAGCCCGCTGAGATGGCCGAAGGCCTCGCGAAGGCGGGCCAGATCGTGCTGGGCTACGCCGAACTCGTGCGGGCTTGGTGGTTCGACCGGCTCTCCCAAAGGCCGAATACCGTGGACTTCTCCGAGGCCACGTACCTGAGCAACGGCGGAGTCCTCGATCGACTGCACGGATTCGGCAGTTGGAAGAAGCCCCCGGGCCAGGTGCTGGCGATTCGCTTTACCCCGCCGGAGTGCGAACACTGGATCCTCCAGGTCTGCAATCGTTGGCAGGAAAACCTCGATGTGTACGAGGACGGCCAGGGTTACCTCACGAAATTCACCTCCCGACTCGAGGAGGATGGGAGCATCCTGGCGCTCCTTGGGGATCGAGACCCAGGGGTTGGGGGCAACTGGCTCGACAGCTTCGAGCACGCCGCGGGTGTCTTCAGTCTGCGCCTGATTCAGACCGCGGGTGCCCCGGTTGTCGAGACCACACTGGTCGACGCTTCGCTTCTGAGCGCCGAGGGGACCCAGGCGCTGGCCCGGGCCGAGTGGCTGGAAAGCGGTGGCGTCGAGAACGCCTGAGGCGCAGCCAACCCGCCACCGGCGGCCGGATGACGAACTCGGGTATGGTTGGCGCCTTACCCCCCGATGAGCGGCGGCGGATGGAGAGAATATGGGCTGGGATGAAGAGCTGGACGAGCTCAGGCGACGCGACGACTTGGCCGAAGCCATGGGAGGCGCGGACAAGGTCGAGCGCCAGCACCGGGCGGGAAAGCTGACCATTCGCGAGCGCTTGCCCCGGATCGTCGATGCGGGCTCCTTTCAAGAAATCGGAAAACTGGCCGGGGCGGCGGAATACGACGAGGACGGCGGGATGAAGTCCTTCGTGCCGGCCAGCTTTGTCTTCGGCACCGCCGAAATCGACGGGCGTCCGGTGGTGATCTCGGGCGATGATTTCACGGTTCGTGGGGGGTCGGCGGAGTTGGCGTTCCCCGCCAAGCGGGCCCACGCCGAGGGCTTGGCCCTGGAGTTGGGCCTCCCGCATATCCGGCTGGTAGACGGCATGGGAGGGGGCGGCTCGGTGAAGACCATCGAGAGCGCCGGCCGGACCTACCTCCCCGAACTGAGGGGCTGGGAAGTGATCGTCAAGCACCTTGGGGTCGCCCCCTCGGTCTCCCTGGCCCTGGGCTCGGTGGCGGGCATCGGGGCGGCCCGGGTGGCCACCAGCCATTACTCGCTCATCGTCCGGGGCTCCGCACAAATGATGATCGCCGGGCCCGCTTTGGTGGACCAGGCGAGTCTCGGAGATGTTTCGAAGGAGGAATTGGGACACGCCAAGATTCACACCCGGAACGGCGCCATCGACGACGAGGTGGAGAGCGAGGAGGAGGCCTTTGCCCGGGCCCGCCGTTTTCTCTCGTACCTGCCCAGCAATCGCGACGAGTTGCCTCCCCTGGCCGAGTGCCACGACGATCCTGAGCGGGCGGACGAGAGCCTTGCCGACCTCGTGCCTCGAGATCCGCGCAAGGTCTACAAAATGCGTCGGCTGATCGAGGCGGTGTTGGATCGCGATTCGTTCTTCGAGATCGGTCGTCATTGGGGGAGCTCGATGATTACGGGACTCGGGCATCTCGCGGGCGTTCCCGTGGCCCTCTTCGCCGAGGATCCCTACGTCTATGGCGGCGCCTGGACCGCGGACGCCGCGCGCAAGCTCCGGCGTCTGATCGACTTGGCTTCCACTTTTCATCTGCCCCTGGTTCATCTCGAGGACTGCCCGGGCTTCCTGATCGGCAAGCAATCCGAGGAGGATGCCACCATCCGATTCGGCTCCGAGGCGTTGGCGGCCCTCGGACAATCTCCGAGTCCGTTCTGTTCGGTGGTGATTCGCAAGGCCTTCGGCGTGGCCGGGGCGGGCAATAAGAAGCCGGGCAGCCAGCATTTCCGTTACGCATGGCCCTCGGGCGATTGGGGGTCGCTCCCCATCGAGGGCGGCATCGAGGTGGCCTACCGCGCCGAACTCGCCGGGGCCGAGGATTACGAGGCTGAGCTCGAAGCGATCCGAGAGCGCCTCAATCGCGTGCGTTCGCCCTTTCGATCGGCGGAGCATTTCGAGATCGAGGAGATTATCGACCCTCGGGAGACGCGTTCCCGGCTCTGCGCCTGGGTCCGGCTGGCCCGGCGCGCTCTACGGCCCGGCCCCACGACGTTTTCCTATCGCCCTTGAGGCCAGGGGGAGCCGGGGGAAGCTTCAGCTCTCGCCGTCCCCGGCGTTGAGGAGCTCGTGGGCTCGGGTCTTGTCTTCGGCGCTGACCAGGACCCGGACTCCCCGGGCAAAATCTAGATTGGGCAGCTCTCCGCCGGCGTCGTCGGCGTGGATGAACGCCTCGATGCCCTCGGAGGCGAGGAGCGAGACCGCCGCCTCGGCAAAGGCCTTGTCCGAAAAACTCTCGAGAACCACCGAGCCTTCGTAGTTCATGATTTAGCCCCGTTCGCTGGAGTGGGAAATTCGGTTTCTAGCGATTCAGCCTAGCAGGCTGGGCGCCCGTCACCGCGGGAACACAGGGCAAAAACAAACCGCCCGGCTCCACGAGGGAGCCGGGCGGCAGTTTTGGTAGCGGGGGTGGGATTCGAACCCACGACCTCCGGGTTATGAGCCCGACGAGCTACCGGACTGCTCTACCCCGCAACAGATTCGGGGCCAATTCATAGGCGTCGTGGGCGGCGTTGTCAACGCCGCCCGGGAAGCTGCGCGCGGTCCCGGATTGGGAGGCGATGGGCGATGGGCTCCGGGTCAGGGAAAACGAAAGCCCTTGAGCCCAGAAAAATCGGGGTCCACTCGCCAAGGCTCCTTGGGTCCCTTGCGGCTCCAGTTCTGCTTTTCCTTGACCTTGAAAACGATGGGGCTGCCGAGGGAGTAGGCTTCGTAGGTGACCTCGATGACCGCGCTCATCGGGTCCTGGAGTTCTTGCAATTCCCAGGCATTGGCTTTCCAGTCGGTGAAGCGGCCGGAATCGAAGTCGGGCATCTCGGCCAGGAAGGGGCCTTGCTTCCCCTGGACGACGTAGGACGCGGCTTCATCGAATTTCGACCAGCGCACATAATTCGTGTAGGCGCGGTGGCTTTCCTCAAGGCTATTGTCCTTGCTCATGGGGTCGTCGGGCCGGTAACTCCCGAAACCGCAGGCCAATCCGAAGAGGGCCAGGGCAGCGAGTAAAAGAAGCGGGCCGAAGCGTCGGCTTTGGCGCATGGGATATCCTCCTTCGTGAATCACGTTTCGGTCCTCTTTTGGCTCTTTCGTCGGGCCACCGGGTCGCGCCTGCGCAGGTCTGGCCAGGGCCGTATCATGGGGAAGAAGCGGACCCGGTGCATGGCCGACCGGGGGGAGGGTAAGCGAGTCCTTGATTCTTGGCATCGATATCGGCGGAACGAAGGTCGCCTATGGGCTGGCCCATGCTTCGGGCAAGCTTCGCGGGCGCGGGCGACGAGCGACGGAATGCTCGGGCGACCCGGAAACGGATCTGGCACGGATCGCCAGCGGGGCCCGAGCGGTCCTCGCCGAGGCCGGGGTCTCGGCGTCGGAGCTGGTGCGGGTGGGGGTTGCGGTCCCGGGTCCCCTGGATGCCGAACGCCGGCGGGTGATCGCGCCCCCCAATTTGCCGGGTTGGGAGACGGTTGCCGTGGCCGAACGCCTGTCCCGGGAATTCGGCTGCCCGGTGAGCCTGGAGAACGATGCCAACGCGGCGGCGCTGGCCGAGCACCGTTTTGGAGCGGGGCAGGGCGTAGGCGATCTCGTCTACTTGAGCATGTCCACCGGGGTCGGCGGGGGGCTGATTCTCGGGGGTCGTCTGCATCGGGGGCGCAGCGGCAATGCCGGTGAGTTGGGACATACGCCGGTGGAGTGGCCGGGTGAGGTCTGTTCCTGCGGCCTGACCGGATGCCTCGAGGCCTATATCGGCGGTGCGGCCCTGGCTCGACGCATGCGGGAACACGCACCCCAGGACTCTTCGGTCGTGGACTTGGCCGGGGGCCGGGAGCACCTGAGCGCGGTGCACCTCGTGGCGGCCGCCCGGGGTGGAGATGCCTGGGCGCGGGGGGAGATGGACCGCTTCAACGCCTACTTGAGCCAGGTCATCGTCCACCTGGCCTTCGCCTTGGCGCCCGAGGTGATTGTCCTCGGCACCATCGCCGCGGCGGCGGGGGAAGCGCTTTGTCTTGCACCGGTGCGCGCCCGGGTGGCCGAAAGTCTTTGGCCCCACCAGGCCCCTGGCCTGAAAATTCTGCCCGCGGCCCTGGGCGACGAACTCGCGGAGTATGCCGGGGTGTGCGTTGGTCTGGAGGCCGAGGAGGTGGGGGTATAGGGGCCCCCGGCCTCACTCGGCGCGCTCGCTGGACGCGGCCTCGACCTCGGCACGCAGGGCGGCAAAGCGCCCCTCGACGATGGCTCGACGGGCTCGTTCGAGCAGTCCCAGGTAGAAGCGCAGGTTGTGGAGCGCCGCGAGTTGCGCGCCGAGGGCTTCGCCGCAGCGGATCAAGTGGTTCAGGTAGGCCCGGCTATGAGACCGGCAGGTGACGCAATCGCACGCGGGATCCACCGGGCTGTCGTCGGTCTTGTAGCGCGCGTTCTTGATGTGCAGGACGCCCTGATGGGTAAAGAGCAGTCCGTGCCGACCGTTTCGAGTGGGCACGACGCAGTCGAAGAGATCGACTCCGCAGGCGACGCCATCGAGGAGATCCACCGGGCGGCCGAGGCCCATGAGGTAGCGGGGGGCAGGGGAGGGGAGTTCCTCGTGGGCCGCCGACACGGCATCCCGGCGGGCTTCGCGGCTCTCGCCGAGCCCGAGTCCGCCGTGGGCGTAGCCGTCAAAGCCTAGAGCCGCGCTGGCTCGGGCCGACTGGGTGCGCAGGGCCTGGTTGACGCCGCCCTGGACGATGGCAAAGACCGCCTGATCCGGGCGCTTGCGGGCCGATGCCGCGCGCTCCGCCCAACGCAGGGTGCGCTCCATGGCCTGCTCCAGGGCCAAACCCGCGTCGGGATCCGGCGGCAGGCACTGGTCCAGGATCATGGCGATATCGCTGCCGAGGCGCTCCTGGATACCAATCACATTCTCCGGGGTGAGTTGCCGGCGTTTGCCATCGAGGGGGGAGGCGAAGGTCACCCCCTCCTCGTCGAGGGTCATGCGATGGGCAAGGGAGGTGACCTGGTAGCCCCCGCTATCGGTGAGCCAGGGGCCGCGCCAGCCGGTGAAGCCGTGGAGGCCGCCCAGGTCGCCGATCACTTCGTCCCCGGGTCGCTCGTGGAGGTGATAGGTATTGGCCAGCAGAATCTGGGCGCCGATGCCCTTGAGTTCGTGGGCGGCGATGCCCCGCACCGCGCCATAGGTCGCTACGGGCATGAAGGTCGGCGTGTTGATCGCGCCGTGGGGGGTGGTGAGCCGCCCCGCTCGGGCCGTTCCATCCCGGGCCTCGATTTCCATCGCGTAGCCTTCGGCGTTCAAGGAGTCCTCTTTCGGTGGAGGTTTGCTTTCGGGGGTCGGTCCCACCCAGAGGGGGATCGGCGGCTGCCGTGGGTGGGGGTCAAAGGATTAGCATCGCGTCGCCGTACGAGTAGAAACGGTATTCATCGGCCACCGCCTGGCGATAGGCCTTGAGAATCGAATCCACGCCGGCGAAGGCGGCGACGAGCAGAAGCAGGGAGGAGCGGGGCAGGTGAAAATTGGTCAACAGGCCGTCGACGGTCCTGAAGGGTTGACCGGGTCGGATAAAAAGTTCGGTTTCACCCTCGCCGGCCACCAGGTGACCGGCTTCATGGGTACAGCTCTCAAGAACTCGGGTGGAGGTTGTGCCCACGGCGACGATTTTTCCGCCCCGGGAGCGCGCGTCGGCCACAGCGTCGACGGTGGCCTGGGGCAGGACGTATCGTTCCCGATGGAGCTTTCCTCGGGTGAGGTCCTCGTCGCGCAAGGGGCGAAAGGTGCCGGGGCCCACATGCAGAACCACCTCGGCGGTCCCGACGCCCTTTGCGTCCAGGCGTTGGAGCAACTCGGGGGTGAGGTGGAGTCCGGCGGTGGGCGCCGCCACGGCCCCGGGGACTCGGGCAAAGACCGTCTGATAGCGCTCGAAATCCTGGGACCGCTGGCTTTCGGCTTCAGGCGATTCGGCGTCGCTCGCTTGCCGGCGGATATAGGGGGGGAGGGGGGCTTCCCCGATGGAATAGGGGGATGGGCCGGGCTCGAAGGCGAGGCTCACCTCGCCACCCGGGTGTAGGGCGACGACTTCGGCGGCCAGGGAAATGTCCTGGCTGGGATGGCTGAAGCGCAGCCCGAGTCCGACCCGGAGCCGGCCCCGACTCTGGACCAGGGCCCGAAATCGGCGCTGGGCGGGGTCGCCTTCGGCCTCGATGAGGAGCGCCTCGGCGCGACCCCCGGTGCTTTTTTGGCCGCGCAGCCGGGCGGCGAGGACCCGGGTCGCATTGACCACCAGAAGATCCTCGGGGGCGAGCAGGTCGGGGAGGTCGCAGACCCGGCGGCCCCCGCCGATCTGGCCGTGGGCGCGGTCGAGAAGCATGAGACGCGCTTGGTCGCGTTGGGCCAGGGGCTGCTGGGCGATTCGCTCGAGAGGCAGATCGAAGGCGAAGGCATCGAGGTCGAAGGGGCTGCTCACGGGGCGGCGGGAACCTCGCCGCCGGCCAGGGTGCGAGCCAGGCTCGCTTCGAGTTCCGGGGACTCGGCGATGGCATCGTAAGAGAAGAGCACCTCCCCCACCAAGCCGGCGCTGCGGGCAATTTCGACCTGAGCCCGGGCCCGTTCGGGCGACCGCGCAAAGAGCCAGACGCCGAGGCCGGACCAGATTTGGTCGCGTTGGAGCCCTCGGCCGAAGTGCTCGAGTTGGTAGCGGAGCAGGCGTTCGTCGAGGGTGTAGACCATGGGAATCGCCAGATCGATGAGTCCGTCTTCGAGCCACCGGGGCCAGTCCTGGAAGAGGCTGAGGTAGGCCCGGTCGACGTAGCTGATGACCGCCGCCGAGAGCACTACGCCCGGACGTACGGACCGGGCCCGGTCGGCGATGGCGGCGACCACCTCGCTCACCTTGTCCCGGCGCCAGGCGTCCCAGGCGTTGCTGTTGATGATCGCCGAGGACTCGGGCTGACTGGGGTCGCGGTAGGGACCGGTGAGGCCGGTTTCTTCGTTGAATCGCTGGCGGGTTTCGGCGCCGTAGCCGAAGTCGAGGCCGACCCCGAAGCGCGAGCCCGGAACGAAGGGCAGCACGCCGGGGTAGCGGACGTAATCGAGATGCAGGCCATCGAGGTAGGGGTAGCGGGTGAGCAACTCGCCAAAGGTGGCGGCGAGTTCCTCGGCCACCCCGGGAAAGCCGGCGTCCAGATAGACCCCGCGTGTTCCCATGCGGTACCAGTCCCCGTCCGGAGCTGGGATCTCGAGGTTTGGGTAGTCGAGGATCGAGCGGCCGGCGCGGTCCACGAGAACCGCCTGGGGCCCGAGTCGCTCGAGGATGGGCGGCGAACGCCGAGAACTGAGGGAGAGGACATTCACCCAGGCGTGGACGCGCAGGCCTTGAGCGTGGGCCTCTGTGATCAGGCGCGCCAGGGTGTCGACGCCGGTGCGTTCGAGTTGTTCGCGGTAGGGCGTGGCGTCCGCGAGATCCGAGGCGTACCAACTCCGGCCGCCCAGGTAGACCTGGACGAAGAGATCGCTGGCGCCCAGGGTCTCGGCGGTGGCGAGGAGGGGAGCCAGGCGGCTCGGATCCTCGAGAACGCGTTGAGAGCCCTCGGCCAAAATCCAGAGGCCCCGGGGCCG
The DNA here is from genome assembly GCA_029243605.1 of Myxococcota bacterium. Taxonomy (GTDB): domain Bacteria; phylum Myxococcota_A; class UBA9160; order UBA9160; family UBA4427; genus JAZXM01. The sequence goes on along the minus strand of JAQWRT010000066.1, from coordinate 4,832 downwards.
GGCCGGGGTTTCCGGAACCGGTTGGGGGAGGGCGGGATCGCCAGCGGTGGCCGAGGAATCGGGCCCGCCAGCGGGCTCCGGCGGCGCCCCTGGGCTGCAGGCGGGCAAGCCCACGGCAAGCAGGGTGCAGAGCACGAGAAGGGGGCTCAAGTAGCGGCGCGAAAGGGCGATGAAGAGTAAGGAAGACAAAGCGGGTGGAACCCTACCCAAGGGAAAGATTCTGGACAACGAAAGGCGCGGGTGAGGGCAGATGGGCGGGAGCGCCCCAGCCCGGATAATCTTGGATGACGAACTCGGTTCGGGGCAATACCCCGGGGCTGGGTCAGGGAGACCGAACTTGATTCGTGAGGGGAGCGAAGCGGCGCACGGGCTTGGGCCGGCTGGGCTCGGGCATGCACCAAGGAGAGCGGCTTGGGCGGCGCTCGTGGGGTTTGTTCTGGTCTGGGCCACCTCGGTGGGGGCGAGCCCCCGGCCGAACGGCGCCATGGACACGAGTGCTCGGAGCGCCGTGGAGGGCCCGGCAGCCGACCGTATCCTTCGCGCCCGGAGCCAAGCGATCCTGCACGATCCGGCGGCCACGCTGAAGTCGGCCCAGACGGCCCTGGAAGAACGCGACCGGAGCCATGCGGTTTGGCTCCTGGAACAGTTGATCGAGCGGCACCCCCTGGTGGGGGACTACGCCTCACTCCTCCAGGCGCGCACCCTGCTCGAGGACGGGCGGGTTGAGCGGGCGGCCAGAGTCGTTACTCAGGCCTTGGGTCGATTCTTGAATTCCCCGGTGCGGGCCGAGCTCAATGTCCTCCTGGGCGACGCGAGGGCCGACCAGCAGCGATCCGAGGCGGCCCTGGCGGCCTGGCGGGCGGCGCTCTCCGAGAGCCGGGACGACGATCTCAGGGCCAATGTCCTGCTCTCCATCGCGAGCCTCGAGGAACGCGCGGGTCGGGACGCCGAGGCAGCGACCACCTACACGCTGATCTGGTACGCCCACCCGACGACGGCGGAGGCCCAGGTGGCCGCGCACCGTCTCGAATTGCTCGAGGAATTGCTCGATGATCGCGTTCGTACCGCCACGGACTGGCGCCGGCGAGCCGACCGTCTCTATCGGAAGCTGGAGAACGAGGGTGCGCTCGACGCCTACGACCGGGCGCTGGCCCTGGGGCTGGTGGGTCGGGAGGCCGAAAGGGCCCGAAAACAACGCGCTCGCACCCTCTTTCGGTTGCGGCGCTACGACGCGGCGGTGGCGGCTTTCGGGGCGCTTGCGGTTCGGGGCGATCAGCCGATCTGGTATGCCCGCTCCCTGGCCCGGGCCGACCGGGTTCCGGAGTCCATCGCCGAGTTCGAGCGGATCGGGAGCGGCAAGCCCTCGGTCCAGGCGATGCGTGCCCGCTATCTAGCCGGTGTTTTACTTGAAGGGCGAGCCCTAAATGACCGAGCCGATGAGCATTTTCGCGCGGTCGAGGGCTCGGGCCGAAGCGCGGGGTTGAACCAGTTGGCGGGCTGGCGACTGGGCTGGTCGGCGTACCGTCAGGGGCAGTATGCCGAGGCCATCGGCTATTTCGACCGGCTGATCGCGAGTTTGGAAAACGATCCGGTGGAACAACTCAAGCCGCGTTATTGGCGGGCCCGGGCGCTCGAGAAGGGCGAATTGGGCGATGCTCCGGCGGAGTTCGCGGCCATGGCCAGCGAGTTCCCGCTCTCGTATTACGGCTGGCGCGCGGGCAACCGGGTGGGGGCGGCGCAAACTTCGAGACCGGCGAGTTCCCCGCCGGCGACGGGCCGGAGCCGGCTCGGGTCCCAGGACCTGGAACGCGCTCGGATTCTGCTCGAGGCGGGTATGAATGCCGAGGCTCAAAACGAAATCCAGGAACTCGGAAGGCGGGTCAGGGGGCTCCACGACCGCCTGGATCTGGCGCATTTGGCCAGCGACAGCGGGGATTTCCATCTCGCCCATCGCATCGTGGTGGAGGGGTACTCGGAATCCCTGGCCCGGGGCCCGGTGCCCTATTTCGAAGATCTCTGGTGGTACGCCTGGCCCTCGGCGTACCTGCCGCTGGTCGACCGCGCCACAGACCGCCCGGGCAGCGTGCCCCCGGCGCTTGTGTATTCGATCATGCGCGAGGAGAGCGGGTTTCGCGCCGAAGTGGTCTCTCCGGTGGGGGCCCGGGGGCTGCTCCAGATCATGGTCGAGACCGGCCACCAGCTCGCCGATCGGCATGGTGTGGAGGACTTCGACGGCGAGGATCTCTTCGATCCCCAGGTCAACATCGAATTGGGAGCGAGTTATCTGGCGGATCTCGAAGATCGTTTTGCGGGAAGGCTTTCGGCCTCGGTGGCGAGCTACAACGCCGGGCCCCAGGCGGTCTCGAGTTGGCGAGTGGAGCCGACCATCGAGGACGACGAGTGGGTGGAAGGGATCCCCTACAGCCAGACTCGGAGCTACGTCAAGCGCGTCTTGCGGAGCCTGAACGCCTACCGGGTGCTTTACTGATGGGCACAGGACCCGGGGAGCCGCATCCGGGGGAGGGGGGCTCCTTGGAGCGCCCGCTCTGGTCGTTTGAGGGTCGACCCCGGGAGTTGGACGTCCTCGGTCTGGGAGAGAACTCCCTGGATCGGCTGGTGGGCGTGCGCGATTGGCCCGTGGCCGGGGGCAAGCAGGCGGCCTTGGATTCGTCGACCGCGGCCGGCGGTCAGGTGGCGAGTGCGCTGCTCGGCTGTGCCCGCTTGGGGCTGCGCGCGGGCTATATCGGCGCCGTGGGCGCCGACCCCGAGGCCGAGGCGGTGCTGGCACCGTTGCGGGCGGCGGGAGTCGACCTCACGGGCGTCCAATCCGTGCCCGGGGCCAGCACCCGGAGCGCGCTGATCCTGGTTCGCGCTGGCGACGGGGAGAGGAGCGTCCTGGCCCGGCGCGATTCTGCCCTGAAAATCGACCCCCATCGGCTGGATCGCCGGCGCGTCGAGGGTGCGGGGTTGCTCCACCTCGACGCCAGCGATCCCGATGCGAGTCTCTGGGCGGCTTCGGTGGCGGTGGAGGCCGACCGGCCGGTGATGCTCGATGCCGACGAACCCGGGGAGGGGCTTGAAAAACTGCTCAGCCGGATCCATTTCCCCGTGGTCTCGGAAGCCTTTGCCCGGGAGTGGGGCGGGACCGGAGAGGTTCGGGATGGCCTCAAGCGCTTGGCCCAGGGCGTTTGTCGCCTGGCGGTGGCAACCTGCGGAGGCGGTGGTGCTCGGGCGATCTCGGCCCAGGGAGAGATTCACAGCCCCGCCTGGCGGGTGGACGTTCGCGACACCACCGGCGCGGGGGACGCGTTTCACGCGGGACTGATCTGGGGGATCCTTCAAGGCCGCGGCGAGCACCGGGCCCTGGCTGCGGCGAATGGCGTCGCGGGCCTGGCGTGCACCGCCGGGGGCGCCCAGGCGGGCCTGCCGACTTCCGGGGAACTCGAGGCTCTGCTCGGCCAAGGCGCCCGAATTTCTTCGGGTGGCCCGGGGTGAGGGCGCTCGGAGCGAGTTCTCGGGCCCATGGGGGAGGGGTGAGCCCCCTGGTTCTGGTTTTGGTCGCCGGCCTCGCTTTCGGGGCCTGGAACTACAACCGCAATGCCCAGGCCGATCGCGACAACCCGCGAAACCTGGCCTTTGCCGGGTATGCCCCGGCGGATCTTGAATCGCTGCGCCAGGCGTATGCGGGGGAAGTCGAGTCGGCGCGCCGGGCGGAGGCCGCGGGCCGTGCGGGACTCACCGCAGCGGGGGCCGGGTCCGTTGGATCCGACGGCCTTCGGCGGCGGATGGAAAATTTCGAGGCGAGTCAGGCGAGGGCGGACGCGCTTCGTGCCGCCTGGGCCGATTCGGCCCAGAGCGCCGCTCGCCTCGCCGAGGTCGACGCCGAAATCGCCCGCCGCCAGGCGATGCTCCCCGGGCTTCGGGTCCATCTCCGGAGTCTCGTCGACTGGCGCTGAATCTCCGGTGGCCGGGTTAGATCTCCTCGGTCTCCGTCGCGGTGCCCAGGTCGTCGAAGATGGCACCGGCGGGGTCCGGGGCGCGTTCGTCCGCCGCCGGTCCCTCGTCTCCCTCCTCGGTGGTGCCGGTTTCGAGCTCCGTCTCGTCCTCGTCGAGTAGGGGGGCCATGGGGCGCACTGCGGGCGCCTTGCGGGCCGCCGGAGTCGGCGTCGGGGCGTTCAGGGGCCGGTCGCGTTGATCCTCGTGGCAGGTCGGGCAGGTGGGCTCCGGGCGATTCATATCGTAGAACTTGAGACCGCAGCCGAAGCACTCGTATTTGAAGCCCCGAGTGGGGTGCTGGGGGCCAGTCGGGGGCGGAACCTTGGCCCGGGCCTTGTCGAGTTTCTTCTGAGCGGCGATCTGCGCCTGCTCCTCTTTCTTGCGAGCGGCTTCGGCGGCCTTGGCGCGCTTTTCCTCTTCGGCCTTTTTCTTGGCCTCAAGAGCCGCGGCCTTTTTGGCCTCCGCCGCCTTCTTGCGCGCGGCGTCGACTTCGGCCTTCTTTTTCGCCGCCGCGGCCTTCTTCTTGGCCGCCGTTTTCTTCTTGATCGCTGCGGCCTTTTTCTTTGCGGCGGCGGCCTTCTTCTTGACCACAGCCGCCTTCTTCTTGACCGCGGCGGCCTTCTTTCGTGAAGCTGCCACGGCGGCAGCCTTCTTCTTGGCCGCTGCCGCCTTTTTGGCCGGGATGGTTTTTTTCTTCGCGCTCTTTTTAGTCGGGCTCATGGGCTAATTCCTGTAGAAACGAGAATGGCCTCTCCGGCATCCGCCAACCGGGTGATGCCAGTGCTGATGGCTTCCTCTTCAGAATCGATGATCGAATGATCGATTTCGATGAACGG
>JAQWRT010000040.1 GCA_029243605.1 Myxococcota bacterium | reverse complement strand
GCTACGACTTCGCGTACCCGGAACTCGAAGGAGCCCTAGAGGCGCTCTGCGGTTGAGCACAGAGCGAGGGTGTCCAAGGCGACCGCACCCGGGCGGAGCACCCGAGTTGAGCCTCGCATTCCAGGGCGCGCTGAGGACGATCTCAGCGCGCCCTGGCGTACGAGTCTTCAGGGAATGTCGCGGTCAAGAACGGTCTTTCGACCGTCGCTTCGCGCGGTCTCGATCGCCTCGTCGCAGAGGCTCCGGACCTTGTCGGAGAGTGCTTGGAGAACATTCGCAGATGTCTTCATGTCACCCTGTGACTTGATGTACGTCTTCACCTTCGAGGCGACGACGATCACTTCCGTAGAATCAGACATGGACAATGGCCCCTTTTGCGGGCACGAACTCGTTTCGGCCAACGGGAGAGACGCCCCTCGCGCCCCCTGGCGGCTGCTTACGGATCGTGTCCTAATGATAAGAATGCACCAGTCCGGGCGAAACGCAACTCAGCCCCACGAGAGATCTGAGGGACGGGCTAGAATGGCGGCCATGAAAACTCGATTGAGCGGCCTCCGTATTTGGGATGGGAACGCCGGGGAGACCTCCTCGGAAACTCTGGACCTGCACCTAGAAGCAGGCAAAATCAGGGGGTTGGGAGGATTCCCAGGGGGAGAAGGCTGGGAGAATCTGGAATTTCCGCCAGGTGCAGTGGCGATTCCGGGGCTGATCGACGCCCACGTCCACATGGATCTCGACCCCCATCTGCGCGCTCCCGATGACCAATTCATCCCCTCTCGAGCCGACCGAGACCTGCGTATGGTCGCCCGAGCCCGGGAGATGGTGCGCGCCGGAATCACCACCGCGCGCGACCTGGGCGGCGGCGAGTGGCGGGAACTCGCCCTGCGCGACGCCATCGGTCGCGGCGAATTGCCCGGGCCTCGCCTGGTCTGCGCGGGCCAACCCCTGACCATCGTCGAGGGGCATTGTCATTTTTGGGGGGGCGTTGCGAGCACGGGTGAGGAACAGGCCGCGGTGGTCGCGCGCCAACTCGAGCACGGGGTCGACTGGGTCAAGGTGATGGCGACCGGCGGCTACTTCACCAAGGGCAGTGGGGTCGACCGGGCGCAATTCTCCGCTGAAGAAATCGCTCGAGCGGTCGCCCAGGGAGCGGCGGCCGGGCTCGAGACCGCAGCGCATTGCCATGGCAAGGCGGGCATCTTCAATGCGGCTCGGGCGGGCGTGCGCACCATCGAACACTGCTCCTTCGCGAGCGCGAAGGGCTACGGGGCCGATTATGACGCGGCCGTTGTCGCCGAAGTGGCCGCCCAGGGCGCCTGGGTTTCGCCCACGATCAACGGAAACTGGCTGGGCCGCATGGAGAAGGAGGGAGAGCCCACCGCGTTCTTCCGCAACATGCAGCGGGTGCTGTCCGAACTCCGCGCCGCGGGCATCCCGCTTTTGGCCTCCACCGACGCGGGGATCCCAGGGGTATTCCATCATGGCCTGTCGTCGGGGCTGCGCGCCTTCGCGAAGTACGCCGAAATCCCTCCGGTGGAGGTGCTCCGTTCGGCCACTCGGGACTCGGCCCTAGGGCTCGGCCTCGAAACGATCTGCGGCCGCCTGGCCGAGGGCCTCTCCGCCGACGTTCTGGTTCTGGCGGGGGATCCTCTGGTCGACCTCAACTGGCTGGATAAGCCCCTCGCGGTAATGGCCGCCGGGCGCCTGGTCCACCTCGACCCGACGGTTTCGGGATCGAACCCGCCCGCATGAGCCCGCGCGCGGTGGCCCGCTTCGCCCCTTCGACCACCGGGCCGGCGCACCCGGGGACGTTGCTCGCGGGACTCCTGTGTTGGCTCGATGCTCGGTCTCGGGGCGCCGAGGTCTGGCTGCGCTTCGAGGATCTCGACCCCCAACGCTGTCGCCCGGAGTACCTCGACGCCATGCGGGAGGCGCTCGACTGGCTGGGGCTCGACTGGGATGGGGAGGAGCGACAATCCCACGGCGGGGCGGCGCACGGGGAGGTTCTCGATGCCCTCGCCCGGCGGGATCTCCTCTACCCCTGCAGTTGTAGCCGGGCCAGCCTTGCCGGGGAGACGGTGCGCGCTCCGGATGGCAGCGCGCGTTATCCCGGGACCTGCCGCGCGCGACGCTTGCCCAGCGAGGCCGAGGGGGGCTGGCGAGGGTGTTCCGAGGCGCTTCGTCTCCGTTTGCCATCGGGACGGATCGACCTCCAGGACGAGAGCGGCGCCGATCTTTCCGAAGACCCCGCCGAGGCCTATGGGGATCCGGTGGTGCGCCGCCGGGACGGGGCCGTGGCGTATCACCTGGCGAGCGTCGTCGATGACCAACGGATCGGGGTGACACGGATCGTCCGCGGGCGCGATCTCGCGCCGAGCAGCGCCGTCCAGGTGGCCATTGGGCGCTTGCTCGCCCACCCCGAGCCGAGTTATCGCCACCACCTACTGCTCCTCGAGGAGCGGGGTGGGAAGCTCGCCAAATTTCACGGGGCCGTGGGTTTTGACACGCTCCGAGAGCATTACCGGGGCCCCGAATTATGCGGCCTACTCGCCCACGCCTGCGGATTGAGCGCCGCGCCGGTGCCTCTGGCTCCTCAGGATCTGGTGCCCGGGTTCGCCTGGGCCCAGATCCGCCATGAGGACCGTTGCCTGACCTGGGACGGTCGGGCGCTTGGGCTCGGCGACTGAACCCCGATCCGGGAAGCCACGGGGCTCGGCTCCAGCCCCGGTCTCAGCTTCGGCTCCCGTTGGAATAGAGTTCCTCGACCCGGTCGGCGGCGGCGTACCCCCCGGCCGGGGGTCGGAACTGGCGCCCGGCAGGGCCAGGGCGGCGCCCAGTTCGAGCCGCGCGGCCTCTTCCCAAAGGTTGGCCATCTGAGCCCCTTCGTCGAACCCGTCTCCCACGATGGTGAGCCGGGCACCCGGGACCTGGTCCGGCACCCGGGCCCAAGCGTCGAGGAGCCCAGGAAGATCTTTTTCCGGTCGCATTCGACGAACCGTGACGGCCAACCGGGCGTCCGGCGGGATGCCGAGTTCGACGATTTCATCTCGAGCCCGGGTGCTGGTGGCGATACAGCCCGAGAGGTGGCGGTGGATCCCCCAGCGAAGTCGAAGCTCTGAGTACGCTCAACCCAGGCGGCGGGGAGCGAGTTCGCGATCAGAACCTCGATAACCGCTATCCTACCCGGCCAAGAAGGCACGGTACGCCCTTGGAATCGTCTCTCGCGGATGAGGGCCTTGGAGGCAACGTCAGTGAAGGAAAGAGCAACCTATTGCCGTGTGTGTGAGCCCAGCTGCGGCTTGATCGCCCAGGTGGAGGACGGTGAGCTCACCGGCTTGAAGCCCGACCAGGAACACCCCGTCACGAAAGGCTTCGCCTGCAACAAGGGACTCGCGGGCTTGGAACTCCACCGGGATCCCGACCGCTGCAACTCCCCGGAGCGTCGGCGTGCGGATGGAAGCTTTGAGCAGATTTCCTGGCAGACTGCGATCGCCGAAATTGCCGAGCGGGTACGCGAGATCGATGCGAAGCACGGCCAGAGCGCCTTTGGCTCGTATATCGGAAATCCCATGGCCTTCAACGCGCTGGGTGGGCCGGCCACGGGCTCCTTCTTACGGCAGCTCGGCGCGCAACACAATTTCAGTTCGGGCACCCAGGACTGCACCAATAAATTTGCGGGCAGTGAGGGGGTCTACGGCACCTCGACCTGTCATCCGATTCCGGATTTCGACCACACCGACTATCTGCTCGTATTGGGCTCGAACCCCCAGGTCTCGCGCATGAGCTTCGTCAGCATCGCGGATCCCATGGGGCGGCTGAAGGCGATCAAGGCGCGCGGCGGCACCGTTCGTTATGTGAATTCCCGAACCATCGAGAGCGCCTCGAACGAAGGCGAAGTCGTACTGGTCCGGCCGGACAGCGACGTTTACTTACTCGCCGCCATGCTCTGTGAAATCGCGGACAGCAATCGTATGGACCCAGCGGTTGTGGATGCCCATGGGACTCATATGGATGAGCTCTTGGCGTTTGTGCGGCAGTACCCGGCAGAGCGCGTTGCGGGTGTTGTGGGCCTATCCGCCGAGGGCATCCGCGCCCTGGCCCGGGAATTCGCGGACGCTGAGAGCGCCTCGGCGACCATGTCCACGGGTCTGAACATGGGGCGACAGGGCACGATTGCCTACTGGCTAACCCAGATGCTCGTTTTTGTGACGGGCAACCTAGACCGTCGCGGTGGGAATCTTTATTCGACGGGCTTCTACCCCGACGCACCGCGCAGTGGCAGGCGTGACTCGCGCAAGGATTTCTTCGAAAGCCAGTGGGGTCGCATCCGACGTATTCGAGGGTCGTTGCCGGGCAACCTGATTGCCGACGCGATCCATGCCCCGGAAGAGCCGATGCGTGCGCTCTTCGTGGTGAGTGGGAATCCAATTCTCACGATTGGCGGTGAGTCGCGCATGCGCGAAGCCTTTAAGAAGCTCGAGCTCGTCGTGACAGTGGATCTCTACCGCAACGCGACGGGTCAGCTAGCGGACTACGTGCTTCCGGCCACCGACGGCTTCGAGCGCCACGATGTCAATCTCTGTGGCCTGGGCTTGCAGCACCAGCCCTTTGTCCAAGTGGCGGAGCCCGTTGTGTCGGCGCGTGGCGAGCGCAAACCCGAGTGGTGGATTTTCGCCAAGCTTGAGCAGGCCCTGGGCTATCGCAGTATTTTGGACAAGACCGACACGCCCCCGCTCTTCTCCCGGATCGACCACATGCTGAGTCGCATTGGCTTGAGCACGGAAGAGGTCAAGCAGGCCAAAAGTCAGACGGTGGCGCTCGGGGCGCTCGAGCCCGGTGGCTTCTACGAGAGTGTCATCCAGACGGAGGATGGCCGGGTGGACTGCTGCCCAGGGTACTTCCGTGAAGAGGGCGCAATCGACCGCGTCGAGATGATCTTTAAGGAGATGCTTGCCGAGCCCGACGACCAGCTCAAACTTATCAGCAAGCGCGAGCCCTCAATGCACAACAGCTGGTTCCAGAACCTCCCGAAGGTGCGCGGCCGGAATAATCGAGAGCCGAAACTATGGATGCACCCGGAGGATGCCGAGGTTCGTGGGCTGAATGCGGGTGAGCGCGTACGGGTGGGCAATGAGAACGGCGAGATCGAAGTGGAGCTCGCCCTAGACGCTGGGCTGGCGCGGGGTGCTGCTGCTCTCCCGCACGGCGGGGGTAACGCCAACACCCCAGCCCTGCGCTTTGCCAGCGAAGAGCCCGGGGCCAACGCGAATGCCCTACTGCCGAGCGGTCCGGGGAGTTTTGAGCCGATCAGCTGTCAGGCCTTCATGACGGGGATCCCCATCGAGGTCTCGCCGGCCTAGGCGCAAAGAAAACCAATATGCGTTGAGTCGGTGCTTGTTCGCGACGAGACCCATGTCATTTATGGAGCGGCGGCCCCGCGCCCAAGCGCGTCCATGACGGCTTCTGCCGGGGGGGG
>JAQWRT010000034.1 GCA_029243605.1 Myxococcota bacterium | reverse complement strand
CACGCGAGCCCAAGGGGCCCGTCACGGGGCTCCCCCTGGGTATTTAACATAACGCCCATACTCGGACGTTGTGTCAGAATGCAGCTTGAATGTCCTATCCCCCACGGCGCTGACTCTCGGTGTAGGTCGTCAAGAGCCTTCGGACCATGGATGGCCTTCGATAAGAGACAGTTGTTGGCTGCAACCTAGGTCGCCTTTGTGGCCAGGTACTCCCTCTTCCGCTTTCGCTTTCGCATTGTACGCTTCTTGATCTTCTCTCCCCGACGGACGCTAGCCCTCTCTTGAGAAGCCCACCGGGTCCCCTCTCTTACGAATCGTTGCCTGCGACAGACTCCTCTTGGCTCTCGGCCAGCCCTAGTTCAGGGGTTCTTTTAACAAAGAGCCCCTATTCGGCGCGAGAGAGTTGCGGCCGGCGGTTGGGATCAGGAGCCTCGAAAGGCCAGCCAGCGGTCATTCAGGTGACGGATCAGCAATATGTTGGTGCGAACCCATGTATCGGCTGCGCAGTCCCGGCGCTGCCACCGGCGGATTGACCCGTCGCCCCAGCGAACCACCTGGGCTGGAAGACGACTGGTCCTTTGATCAGTCAGCCGGTGGTCGCTGGCCGTAGCTCACGAATAGGGCCCGATGTCGCGAAGGCTCCGAAGCGCCCACGGCCCTGTCGGCGAAGGGCCCTTCGTTGCGCGTGAGAAGATTCCCTGTGTCCCACCTTGGCGGCCCGGGGAGCGGACTGCTGCCCGCAAGCAAAATATTCGAGGAATGCGGCCGCTGTTCGGCGGATTGAAATTAAGTTGAGTCAATTGTGAGTGAGATTCCGACTCTAACAACGCGACAAGTAGTTATTGGGTTTCGGGGCTTGGCAACGATTGCTGTGACTCGGGACGCGTGTCGTCCGCTTCGCACGCTGACGCGTAACGAAGAGGCGCACGCCGCGGAAAAAAATCATCGAAAGGATTCTGATGAACACGATTACCTCGCCGATGTCAGCCCGGCTCTTCCTGTGCCTTCTCACATGCTCCCTGTTCTTGAACACCGGAATTCTCCACGCGCAATGTCCGCCGCTATTGCCCTCTCGAACTGGAGAGAACGTAGACAACGGCGAGGTGCTTACCACCGAGCATCATTTCATGCACTCATCGACTCACCTCCAAGGTTTCGAATATTCCGAGAAAGTTTCCGCGGCGATTCACTTGCCTGGCCCGTCGTCTTCACTAGCGGGCATGCGAACCATTGTCATTGTCAACAATCCCGACGCGAATCTCCCCTTGTCCGTCGAAATCGAGTACTACAATTCGGCGGGAGTACTGGTCGGCACATCGACACCGCTTCCGATTCCACCGGAGGGGCACTACGAGGAGCCAGCGGCATTGCTGGCAGGCTCTCCGTGGGGCACCGTTCGGGTGCTTAAGGTGTCTGCCACTGATCCCGATTTCGTCGGTGCCACGATGTTCCACACCTACCAAATTGGACTTCCGGGTGGCGTGGTTGGGACCAACTTCGACCTGAATCGCGACGGCGGCGTGGGGCTCGACGATGTCAGCCTCGCCCTCGCCCTGGTGGGCTCGGGGGCTGACCACACCGACCCGGCCTGCGGCGACGCCTGCCTTGCAGATACCAACCAGGATGGCGGCGTCGGGATGGATGATGTGCATGCGATCCTCGGCGCCATGAGTGGCGCGAGCGCCGGCGGGGCCGGCTCCGGCGGCGGGGAACCCGGGAAGAACGTCTTTCACAGCGAAACTCACGAACATCGGATAGGCGCCGCCTCGATGCAACAACTGCAGGCGGCCCAAGACTTCGCAACCGAGCTGTTCTGGGGTCCGCTTCCGCTGACCAAAGAGGCCACTCCGATTCCCGGCACGGCGTCACCGTTATCGTGGGACTTCTTCAACGGGAACAGTCCGCTCATCATGGTGACGAACCCGAACCCGTACGCGGTCGAGGCTACGATCTTAATTGTCGACACAAACGGTGCGGTCATCTCCACGATGGTTCCGCTGGCTCCCTTCCAGTCTTATGTCGATATGACCTTCTTCGACGATGTCATCGCCGCGCACGGCTCCAATGCCGTGTTTGACCTTGACGCGCTTGTGTGGGTTAGCGCGCAAGACCCAGCCGATGGTCTCCTGAGCCCAGTCGTAGGTCAGGGAGTCATGTTCGATTTCTTCTCCGGCAGCCCTACCCCTCAAAACCCCTCTAACCAGGAATTCATGGGCCGCTTCCGGATGGGCTCGTCCATGTTCCAGAACACGCTTGCGAAAACACTCGTCAGCCCCGAGCTGGTCTCAGAGCAATCCATGATCGCCACGAACACGCTCCTTGGAGTTGCCAACGCATCGCTCGGCGACATCGGACCCGTTCTGGTGGAGTATCGAAATCGAAGCGGCGCAGTCGTTGGCAGCCAAAGCATTCCGAACGTCCCGGCTCTCTGGACTCTTCGCCTCGGTCCCGAATCGCCGGGATACCCGCTAGCGGAGTTTGCGGGATCCGTCACCGTTTCCTCCTGCGAGCCGGGCCTGATCGGCTGGAACATGAAGACGACGGAGTACCCCGGCGCTCCTGATAATGCCCTTGCCTCCGGTGGAAACGGGTTCGAGTTGCGCAAGGCTTGGGGCGAAGCACTAGATGGTGGAAACGGCCCCGAACCCGGAGGCGATATCTCGAACGCAGTTTTTCTTCCTCAAGAAAAGGTAGGTCCGCTGAATCGTGCAAGCGCGGATCAGTTGTTGGGCGCTGCTCCGGGCTACAACCACGTGTTCAACAACGACGTTTCGAACACCGGCGGGTACTGGTACCGCTTCTTCGACGGCTTCGGTTTTGACTGGTCGACGCTCACTTTCTTTAACGGGATCACGATCGGTTCGACTTCGTTCACGTATATCGACGGCTTGCCTCCGCTCGTCCAAGACGTGCCGTCGCCTATTCCCGGGATCATCAATTCGGACTTCATAAACACCCGATTCGAACACGTGGAGCGTGGCGGTTCCGGGATCAACGCGCTCGGGGGCTACCTCTGGCAGTGGGGTTGGTATATTCCCGAGCCGGTTGGGCCGTCTGGCTACTCGGGGCCGGGCGATATCATTCCGAACCTCTAGGACAGCAAACCCAGAAGGCAGAAGGCCCGCTCGGGAGTCACACACGCGGCGGAAGATTCGGCGACGACCAGTGCCGTCCGGTTGCGGATGAACGCACCGCGTGCGTGAGTTCGTATGGGTTCTGGGCGCGGTGTTTTTGGCGAAGAGTCCCGTTTCGAGTTCTTTCATCCGCGTCGCCCGGTATGATGACAACGAGGCTCCAGGATTGCGCTCTCCCGAGCGGGTTCTGGAGCCTCGTTTCTTGTTCATGAAGAAGATCACGCGCGGCGAGATCCCGTTTCCTCAGCCAAGCGGAAAATTCCCGTCACGGGGCTCCCCTAGGGATTTAACATAACGCCCATACTCGGACGTTATGCCAGAACCCAGCTTGTATGTCCTATCCCCTGAGATCAGTCTGCCCTGGATTGTGAACGGGGCTCCCCCTGGGTATTTAACATAACGCCCATACTCGGACGTTGTGATGGGAGGCAGCTTGTATGTCCTATCCCCCATGCCCGCACTCGACGTAGACCGTCTGTTCGACGCGATGATCTCGTACATCCGCGAGAAGCTCGCTCTGCAGGTAGCAGCTGCCCGGGCGTTCCCAGAGATGGTGGTGCGGATCGCACAGCGGGAGCTCCGGCTCGATCGCCGCCTCTTCATCCCTTCCACTGGATCCGTTCGACTCCCGCGCGTTTCCCATCACGCTCCAGACTGCCGCTGCTCGGCTCCCGATGTCACTCCGGCACGGTAGCGCGGGCGGTGCAGAGGATGACCGAGTACATTCCAGGGTGTTACGAATTGGGGCGTGGATGGCGGTGACGGACGAACAGCGAGCACGGGTACTCAACCTCTATGGCGTCTTCTCCCGGTGGCTCGAGCCCGCCGTTCAGGAACATGTCGAGGATCCGGCCGAAGTGATCGCGCAAGGGCGAACGATCTTCGCCGGCATGCTCGACGAGATCCCGTACGTCGATCGCCACGGTCACTCGATGGCTCCCTCGATGTTCGCGTGTACGGCCATGCTGGCGCTCTTCCAGGTGCTTCGCGAGCGCGGCGTCGACGCGCATGCATGGGGTCGAGCGCTGCATTCACTGCCACCAGGACTGCCGTCGGAGGACCCGGCCGTGCGCGAGCGCGAGCGCGAGCGTTCGCGCAAGGATGCGGATGCATCGCAGGCGTCGGCGGCACCGAACGAGTTCGTCTTCACGATCATCGAGGGCCCGGGATTCGACCGTGGCATGAACATCGAGTCCTGCGCAATCTGTCACCTCTTCGGCAAGCACGATGCAATGGATCTGGTGCCATACATGTGCGCATATGATGATGTCGTGAGCGATGCCGCGGGTCAGGGGCTGCGGCGCACTGGGACGATCGCGCTCGGTGCGAGCCGCTGCGACTTCCGCTTCGAGGGCGAAGGCGGGCCTCTGCGCCTCGTCGAGCAGTTCCCCGATCGCATCCGACTCGACGACGGCTGATCCGTCCGCAGCCATGTGAACATGCAGGCCTTGCGGCGGGGCCTCGAGCTGTGGTCAGGGCAGGGCTCGTCCGCAGATCTGCTCTACACCGCTCGGCGCGCCGACGAGCATCAGGCGGAGCGCGTCTGCATCCTCGTCGGTGCAGAGCTCGGCACCGGCGCCTCGGTGGCCGCTCACGTTGCAGCTGAGCCTGTCCGGCAGGTCGGTCAGGCGGCGGTCGAAGCGCTCGATGAGGACGAGGTCGAGGAGCGTCACGCCGCCATCGCCCGAGACGTCACCGCACTCACAGGCGTCGCCGCGAGCGTTGGCTGCGCCTTCCGCTTCCCATGAGTCCGCCTGATCGGGGTTGGCGGTGAAGGGGCAGTTGTCGACGGCATCGTGAACGCGGTCTCCGTCCAGGTCGCGAACGGCGAGTATGTCGAGACCGGTGGTTGTGCCGACCAGCAGGTGGCCCCGCGTCGCCGCGATCGACCGCGTGTCGCGTGGGGCCCAGAATGCAGCTTGAATGTCCTATCCCCAGTTGATCTAAATCGTCCCGGCGTTCGACATCACGAGCGTCATTTCGTGAATCACGAATTCTTCGGTACAGGTTGTTCGGGTCGTCGTCGTCGCGCATGTCCCTTCCACCGGGGAACTC
>JAQWRT010000022.1 GCA_029243605.1 Myxococcota bacterium | reverse complement strand
CGAAGCCCACCCGACGCGAAATCCTGAAAGCCGGCGGGCTCGGGCTCTTGACCGTGACCCTCGGTGGCCAGTGGGTGCACCTCTCCCCGGCCGAGGCCCAGGCGGCGGGCGCTCCCCTGGCGGTGCTCACCCCCGATGAGGCCGCCACCCTGGCGGCCCTCGGCGAGCGGCTGGTTCCCGGCAGCCTGAAAGCCGGCGTGGTGCCCTTCGTGGATTACCAACTCGCCGCCGCACCGGACGATTGCATGCTGATGATTCAATACCTCGGCGTCGATCCGCCCTTCACGCCCTTTTATCGCACGGGCCTCGGCGCCCTGGAGGCCGCCGCCCAAGCTCGCCACCAAAGCCCCTTCGCCAAGCTCGAGGATGCTCCGGCCGAGGCGCTCATCGCCGCCATGGCCGAGGGCAAGCTCGAGGGTTGGGCGGGGCCGCCGCCGCCCTTCTTTTACTTCGTCCTTCGCAACGATGCCTGCGATGTGATGTACGGAACCGAGAAGGGATTTGCGGCGCTGGGCGTCCCCTATGCCGCGCATATCCCACCGCCGAGTGAGTGGGGAGAAACAAGTTGAGCGCACTTCCCAGCGAAAAAATTGATGCGGTGATCGTCGGCTCCGGGGCTGCGGGCAGTCATTTCGCCGCTCGCCTGGCTCAGGCCGGCAAGCGCGTGGTGATCCTCGAGGCCGGCCCCGCCCGGCCCAAGGACGATCTTGTCAGCTCCATGCTCTGGGCGCGCCGGCTCAAGGGCGGCGGCGCCCCGGTGCTCGAGACCGGCAAGGGCACCGTGGGCAACGGCTTCAACGTGGGCCGGGGCGTGGGCGGCTCCACCATGCACCACTATGCCGTCTGGCCGCGGCTGCACGAAAACGATTTCCGGGTGAAGAGCCTGTACGGGCGCTCCGTGGATTGGCCCATCGCGTATGCCGAGCTCCAGCCCTATTACGACCGGGTGCAGGAGGAGTGCGGGATTTCGGGGGATCACCTCGCTGAAACCACTCGGCCCCCGGGCGCTCCCTACCCCATGCCGCCGGTTCCGGTGTCCGAGCAGGGGCGCGTCGTGGCTCAGGGCTTTGCCGCCAAGGGCATGAAGGTCTCTCCCATTCCCCTGGCCGTGACCAGCCGCAGCTACAAGGGCCGGCCGCCGTGCATCTGGGACGGTTGGTGCGATGCCGGCTGTCCGATTGGTGCCCTGGCCAACGCCCAAACGATTCATCTTCCCCAGGCCGAAGCCGCCGGGGCGACGATTCATCCCGACACCGAGGTGGTGCGGGTGCTGACCAGTGCGGACGGCAAGCGGGTGACCGGCGTCGAGGCGATGACGAAGGCCGGCGAGCGCGTGCGCGTGATGGCCGATGTGGTTGTGGTGGCGGCATTCACGATCCAAAGCCCCCGGCTCTTGTTGGCGAGCGCAACGCCCCAGCACCCCGAGGGCCTGGCGAACTCGAGCGGCACCCTCGGGCGTTTTGTCACCACCCACGGCGCGGCGCCGATCTTTGGCCTGCACCCCAAGGCGACAACCCCGGCCTTTGGCGCCTTTGGCGGCCAGCTTCTCAATCAGGAGCATTACGACGACAAGAACGCCCACGCGAGCAGCGGCGCCTTTGGCAGCTACCAGTGGATGATCGCCAACGCCCTGAAGCCCAATGGCCTGCTGGGGATCGCGCCGACCCGCCCCGACCTGCGCGGCCCGGCGCTGACAAAATTCATGGAGCAGGCCACCGAGCATATGATCACCATGACCGGGGTGACCGAAGACGAAGCCCTGGCTGAAAACCGCATCACCTTGAGCTCGCGCAAGGATGCCCTGGGCGTTCCCCTGGCTTCGGTGGACTACACCCCGAGCAAGGCCTCCTTGGCGCTCTGGGACGCGGCGATCGCCGAAGGCCTCGAGGTCTTCCGGGCGGCGGGGACGAGCGAGGCTTGGAACGCGCCCCGGGCCCCCATGCATATCATGGGGGGGACGGTCATGGGGGCGAGTGCCGACGACTCGGTGACCAACAGTTATGGCCAGACCCACGACCTGCCCAATCTCTTTGTCGGCGGCGCCGGGCTCTTTCCCACTTCGGGTGGGGTCAACCCGACCTTTACGGTCCACGCCCTGGCCGCGCGCTCGTCGGAATACTTGGTGAAGAACTGGGATTCGGTGATCGGCTAGTGGATCGGTTAGTGGCCTGGAGACGCTCGCCTTCCCGCCATGCCTGATTTCAGCGCGGCCCAGCAGCTCTTCGTCGAAGACGACCTCATCCAATACGTGGTGCCGCTTTTCATCTTGGCCGTGGTGGCCGAAGCGATCTGGTCTCGGGTGCGCCGCAAGGGTGTTTATCATGCGCCCGATACCGGGGCCTCCCTTGCGATGCTCGCGGCCTCGGCGGTCTTCGAAGTCGCGCCGAAGATCGCCGTCATCGCCTTGATGATCGTGTGTTACGAGATCAGCCCCCTGCGCGGGGTGGTGGGCCACGGCCCCTGGGCCTGGGTGCTGCTCTTCTTTCTCGACGACTTCACGTATTACTGGTTTCATCGCCTCAATCACTCGGTTCGCTTCTTCTGGGCGGGGCATATCAACCACCACTCGTCCGAGTACCTCAACTACGGCACGGCGCTCCGCCAGGGCGTGGGCGAGCGCATCTACAAATTGCTCTTCTGGCTTTGGCTGCCCCTGCTCGGTTTCGAACCCGGCATGGTGTTGCTGATGATGGGGCTCAATCTCAGTTATCAGTTCTGGGTGCACACCGAAGCCGTGCGCCGCTTGCCCGCCTGGTTCGAAGCCGTCTTCAACACGCCCTCCCACCACCGAGTGCACCACGGCTCGAACGTGCGTTACCTCGATCGCAATCACGCCGGCGTGCTGATCGTCTGGGACAAACTCTTCGGCACGTTCAGCCCCGAGGCCGAAGAAGAGCCCGTGGTCTACGGCCTCACCGAGAACCTGGGCACGAACCATCCCTGGCCAGTCCTTGTCCACGGCTACGCCGACTTGTGGCGCGATCTGCGGAGGGCCAAGACCGCACGCGATCGCTGGCGCTACCTGGCCCGGGCGCCGGGCTGGAGCCACGACGGCCCGGACAAACGATCGGAAACCCTGCGCGCTTCGGCCTAGAGACGGGGCGAGCCCTGGCCGGACTTGGCGCTTGTCCAAAGCGGCGGACCGTGCTTTCAAGAGTTTTTAAAAGGCGCCGGGCTTTCGCGCTGTTCCGGCTATGCTGGGGTTTGTCGCCCGGCGAAGGGATGGCGGGCAGGACTCCAGGAGGACGCCATGCGTTTTGGGATCAAGACCGCGCCGCAGCACACGGGTTGGGAGGCCATGCTCGATGTCTGGCGCACGGCCGATGAGATCGAACTCTTTGAGTCGGCCTGGAATTTCGATCATTTCTATCCCCTCGTGGGCGATCTCGAGGGCCCCTGCCTCGAGGCCTGGGTGACGCTCTCGGCGTTGGCCCAGGCGACCTCGCGCATTCGCATAGGCTGCATGGTGAACGGCACCCCCTATCGCCACCCGGCGGTGCTCGCCAACATGGCGGCGTCCCTGGATATTGTTTCCGGCGGCCGCCTCGATCTCGGGCTTGGGGCGGGCTGGAACAAACACGAGGCGGATGCCTACGGCATCGATCTCCTGCCCATGGGCCAACGCATGGATCGCTTCGAGGAATCCGTCGAAGTCATCGTCAGCTTGCTCGGCAACGAGTCGACGACTTTTGAGGGCCACTATTTCCAGCTCACTGAGGCGCGCTGCGAGCCCAAGGGCCCCCAAAGCCCGGCCCCACCCATCGTGATTGGCGGCGGCGGCGAAAAGCGCACCCTGCGCATCGCCGCGCGCTTTGCCCAGCACTGGAACCTGCCCTTTGCTCCCCCCGAGGTTTTTACCCAGAAGAACGAAGTCCTGCTCGGCCATTGCGAAGCCGTGGGGCGCGACCCCTCGGAGATCACGCGCTCGGTGCAGATCGCCGTTGGGGCGGATCAGGACCTGGGCGAGGTGACCGATCAGGCGGCGGCGCTCTTCGCCGCCGGCGTCGAGCTGGTGATCTTCACCTTTCGGGTGCCCTACCTCGCCCATCGAGTCGAGGCCCTCGCCAAGGCCCTCGAGCGCCTGGGCTGAGAAAAGGGCTGAGAAAAGGGCTGAGAACAGGCCTCGCCCAGGGGCCGCCCCTAGCCCGCGGCTTCCCGGCGCTCTTCGGCCTCGTTGACCAGCACCGCCACCGTGGCGTCGCCGGTGACGTTGGTGGCCGTGCGCACCATGTCGAGGATGCGGTCGACGCCCAGGATCAGCGCGATTCCCGACGAGGGCACGCCCACGGATTCGAGCACGATCACGAGCATCACGATGCCCGCCGCGGGCACCGGCGCGGTGCCGATGGAAGCGAGCAGGGCGGTGAGCACGATGGTGAGCTGGGCGACCAGGTCCAGGGGCATGCCCAGGGCCTGGGCGATGAAGACCGTGGCCACGGCCTGGTAGAGCGCGGTGCCGTCGAGATTGATGGTGGCGCCCAGGGGCAAGACAAACGAGGCGACCTCGCTGCGCACGCCGAGGTTCTCCTCGGCGCATTCCAGAGTGACGGGCAGTGTGGCCGCGCTGGAACTCGTGGAGAAAGCGAGGAGCTGGGCCGGGGCGATGCCGGTGAAGAACTCTTTGATACTGAAGCGGGTAAAGAAGTGGACGATGACGGTGTAGACCAAGAGCACGTGGAGCAGCAGCCCGAGGATCACCACCGCGGTATAGAAGCCCAATGAGCTGAGCAGGCTCAAGACCTTGGTCACATCGTCTCCCGCCACGGCGGTGATGGTGCCGGCGATCAAGGCGAAGACCCCGATGGGTGCCACGAGCATGATGAGGTCGACCATCTTGACCGTGATGTCGCTGACCCCCTGGATCGCAGATTTGACCACCCGTGTGTGTTCGTTGGGGGCGAGCACCAGGCAGACGCCAAAGAAGAGGGCAAAGAAGACCACTTGAAGCATGCGAACATTCTGCCCGAACGCCGAAACGATATTCTGGGGCACGATATCCACCAGGGGCTGGAGAGGCCCGCGGTCGCGAACCTTCTCGATGGTGCCCTCGCGCCCCTCGATCTCTTGCACGTAAGAGGCTTGGAGGTCGGCGGTCACTTCTGGGGGTAGGGAATTGCCGGGCTGGAGCACGTTGACCACCACGATGCCGATGGTGATGGAGAGCACGGTGGTCAGGAGATAGATCGCGATGGTGCGCCCACCCATGCGGGAGAGCTTGCTGACATCGGCCAGGGAGGCGACCCCGGTGACCAGGGAGGCGAAGACCAGGGGCATGGCGATTAGCTTGAGAAGGTTGACGAAGAGCGCGCCGAAGGGCGCCACCCAATCCTGGGTGAAGCCGCCGAGGCCATTGGCCGCGGAAAAGATGCCGAAGAGCGCGCCGAGCCCGAGCCCGATCAGGATCTGCCAATGGAGTTTCATCTTCATGCGCTTGTCTTCTCCCTGGTCTGGTTTTGGTTTCGGAACCCGAGGACGGCGTCGGTGAATTTCGTGTGCAAAAGCGCTGTGGTCAATAACGGTCGGTATGCCACGTGAAGGGGTGGCCCACGGGGAAGACCGTGCTCAGCAGGGCGAGAGTCTCGTCGTCTACCGGCCCGCTGGAGGCACCGGGGTGTGCGACAAGAATGCTTTCGACGGAAAGGTGGCCCATGGCGAGTTGTAGGAGTGCGCCCTGGGAAAGCTCGAGGTCGACCTTGCGGCCCGTGCGGCCCTCGGGGTTGAGGACCAGGCGTTCGGCTTCGCCGTTGGATGTCAGCCCGAGGTCGAGGTGGGTGTCGTGGAAACGCGATTCGCGAAGCCGCCGCTCGAGGGTTTCGTGCAAGCGTCCGATGAGCCTCACCGGGGCCAGGGCCAGGGCGATGCAACCCGATTTGCGGGTGTAGGTCGACTGCACTCGGAGCCCGTAATGGGCGCCCATTTGGACAAGCGGATGGTCCGGGGGGACGGCGCCGTGGATCCGCTTGATCCCGGCTTCTCGGGCGAGTGCAGCCAGCTTGCGGAGGGCGGCGTCGTGAAAGGCGGCGCCCTGGCCCGCGAGTTCACGGATTTCGAGGCGATCCGGGAAGAGGGCCACGCCGATATAGCCCTCATCGCAGACAAAGATTGTGCGCGCCTTGCGGTCGAGCCAGGGCCAGAGTTCCGGGGTGCGAATCAGCGGCCCGGTGGTGTCGCGATTGGCGAGGTTATACGCATCGATGATGGCGGGGAGATCTCTCGCCTCGTCGTATTCCGAGAAGGGGTCGTCGCCCAGGGGCGGAACGCCGAGGGGGTCGAGCTCGATCTCGTAGTCTCCGGCGACCACCACCGCGCCGAGCCGGCGGTAAAACGCGCCGCGCTTGGCGAAGCCCAGGACGAGGTCGAAGTCGAGCTTTCGGATCTCGGGGAGGGCCGCCAGAGCGACCTCCTTGGCGTAGCCCTTGTGGTTCTCGTCGGGCTCGGCGACCACGCCCTGGATGCCCGCCATACGGATCGGCGTCCCCGCGATGCGCATCTGAAAGTCGAGCAGCTGCCACTTGGTCACGATTCGGCCCTCGGCCTCGGCGACCCAGCACAGCTCGTGCGAGATAAAAGGGCATTCGGCGTAGGCGGCCCGCAGCATCGAGGCCATCCGGTCGTAGTTGTCGGGCCCGCCGAAAATCCGAGCCGTCAGGTCGGAAACGATGCCGGTTTCTTCGGCTCTGAGGGTTCGGACGATGGCCACTCGCATTCCTCGGGTCGAGCCCCCCTGCCCCGGGTGGCCGCAGTCGCGCCGAGGGTAGCAGCCGGGGTGCCAGGGGCCGAGTCGGTGTATCCCAGGCGAATCGGGCCGCATTTCGTCACTTCCCGGCGGCTTCAAGTCTGATAGACTTGCTCGGCTCGTAAGGTCATTCGATTTGGGCGGCCTCTAGGCGCCCTAGTTATTCCGATGGGGAGCGGGAGCCGCTGCCCTGGTGCAAGATCGGCAGTCCCGATCGCGCCCTCACACTGCGCAATTTCAAGGAGTCAAACGTGCACAGATCAGTTGGAGCGATTCTCGCCCCCTTCCTTCTTTTGTTCGGACTGGCCTCATCTGCTCAGGCCGAGGGCAGCCAGCTCTACGGCACCCTGTCCCTGGGTGCCTCCATGCCGAATGCGACCTTCAGCGGCGTGGAAGCCGAGAGCGGGACGAATGGCGATTTCGGCGCGGCCTTCGGGGTTCAGACCTCCGACTTTTTCCGCTGGGATGTTGTCGATGTGCACTACACGAATTTTGCGGGCGTCGACCTGGGCTTCGGGACGAGCAACTCGAGCCTCTCCCTGGGCACCACCTTCAACTGGGGTTATTTCTCGCCCTCGAGTCGTTTCCATCCCTTCGTCAGTCTGGGGCTTGGCCCCTCGCGGCTCGGCTATCAGGTGGCCGGGACAAATATGACCGAAGCGGACTGGGCGTTCGAGTGGAACGTCGGCGGTGGCATCGAACTGCAGACCCAAGAAACTTTCAAGACCGGGATTCGTTATCGCTACCGCGCGACGAACCGGAGTACCGGAGGCACCGAGTACAGCGTCGACATGCACTCCATCAGCCTTGAAATCAGCTTCATGGGAAGCCGTTAATCCTCAGCCGGGGGTTCTTGCTCTATTCCTCGCAGCGGACGGATTGAGGCACCCGGTTGGTGCACGCCACGACTTCGGTGACACCGCCGGTCATCTGGGCGCAGGCGCTGTAGGCGGCTTGTTGTTGGGCGTCCTCAGCATTGCTTGCCACAGCGGTTTCACAGACGCGCCGGCCCGCGAAATCCACACAGACATGGCAACGAGTACTCAACTGCCCCATGGCGAGGTAAACGACAGCCGCGGCAAAGGCGATCAGGATCAGGGTTCCAACGAGGGTTCGGCTCATAGCCTCTCAGCATAGCGATCCGGAGGCGCCCATGAGCGACTTTGATGTTGAAGCCGCGGTCAAGGCCGTCAAGGCGAGAATGGGTGCGGACCCCGAAGGTACGGCGGATGCGGGGATAGACGCCGAAAGTATTGCCAAGGCTCGGCCGCACCCTCTGGCCTCCACCAAACTCGAGCGCACTCTCCCCATCGAGGCCGCTTCCGGGGTGAGGTCGACTTCTACGTCATCTGTATCCGGGAGATCCATCCCACCGAGTGAGCGGCAGGCATCGCCGACTCTCTCGAGTCCGATTCAGCGAACTGAGAATCCCATGGGGTTCGCCTAGGAGCGCGCGGCGATCTCGCGCATATCCGAGACCTGCCCCTCGCCATCTCCGAGGAGGACGTCGTTGTAGTGGCGTTCGCCCCGGTGGTTGTAGGCGCCTTCGCGTTTGAAGCTGACCAGGATCGAACTCCGGAAGGGTCCCTCTGAACTCGTGGGCGAGGGGGAGGCGTGCCAGCCGTCGCCGTAATGGACCGTGAGATCCCCGGGACCCGCCGGAACCCGAACGCCCGGTCGGGCGTTTTCGCCCGTCGCTTCGCTGACCCGAAAAGTGGTCTTCCAGGAACCGGGGAGAAAACGGAGTTGGCCGGCTTCCGGGGTATTCGGGCCGAGAAAGATGCTGACGACCAGGGTCGGGCACATGGTCGCGTGCCCTCCCATGCCGCAATCCCGATGCCAGGGGAGGTCGGCCAGCCCCTCGTCGATCTCCGGAAGTTTCCAGAGAACCGAAACGGAATCGAGCTCGCCCGGGTCGTGGGGAACCATTTTGGTTTCCGCGAGTTCCGCCAACGCGAGCAGGCGAGGGTCGCTGGGCAGGCCCGCGAGTTGGGGCATTGATCCCGCTTGGAGAGTGCGGCATAGGGTGTTTTCGCCCTGGCGGTTCTTGACCCACCAGGATTTCTGGTCGCCCGGAGTGGCGCGTTCGTGAAGGGTCGAGGCCGCGGCGCGGAAACCCGCGACTTCCTCTTCCGAGAAGGCACCCTGGAAATAGAGATAGCCGGCTTCCGAGAGGAAATGCCGCAGGGTTTCCCGGTCGTCGTCGAGACGGAAGGCCTGGCCCGGGTTCAGGGGCTTTCCTTCGCGGTCACGCAGGTCGATCTTCTCGGCGTCGTAGACCGGCCGGCCCAGGTAGAGGGCGCGAAGCGAGGCTTCCCACTGCACGAAAGCCATCAGGTTGCCGCGCAGGCCCTGAACCTCGCCGTGATAGAGGAGGGAGGCGGGGGATTCAAGGTCGTCGACGAGCCCCTGCCAGGCGGCCCGGGAAAGTTCGATCAACACGTCGGCTGCGTCATCGCCGGGCAGAACCTCAACCCCCTCAGCCCCGGCTCGGTAGGTGTAACTGGCTCCGCCTTCGCGGATACGGATTCCGAGGCTTCCCAGATTTCGCGCACCCTGGGCGGCGTTGGCCGTGCTTCCCTCGGCGATCCGCCGCGGCAAGTCGACCCGATGGTAGGCATCGAAGTCGAGGGTCGGGAAGTCAGGGGTCATGGTGGTCCTCCTCGAGTGGGTTCGGGTGGATCCGGAAAGTGTATGACGCGGAATTGTGGCGGCAACCCGGGCCCCCGGTCACGGAATTCCGGCGGCAGCGAGGACGGAGTGGCATACTGGCCAGGTCGGTTGGCTTGGGGCCGGCTGTTCGGGCCGAAGATGCTTCGGGGGGGGGAAATGGAGAACACCTTCCTGCTCCATATCCTCGCCATGCTGCTGGTGGTGATCGGACTGGCGGGCCTCGTGCTTCCGGTTTTGCCCGGAGCGCTGCTGATCTTCGGTGGTCTTTTTCTGGCCGCTTGGGCGGACCAATTTCAATACCTGGGCGCCGGTAGTCTTGGCGTGTTGGCGGTGTTGGCCCTGGCGACCTATGCGGTGGATTTTGCGGCGAGCGCCTTCGGGGCGCGTCGTTTTGGGGCCTCGAGTCGGGCGGCGATCGGCGCCGGGATCGGGGCTTTCGTGGGGCTTTTTTTCGGCCTGCCCGGGGTTCTTCTCGGCCCTTTCCTAGGGGCGATGATCGGTGAATTCAGCGCGCGTCAAAACCTCGAAGCCGCAAGTCGGGCGGGGGTAGGGGCGACCTTGGGCCTGGTGGTGGGCGCCGCTTTGAAACTCGCCCTGGCCTTCTCGATGCTCGCCCTCTATGGGCTGATGCGTTACTCGCCCTTCGGCTAGGCGCGTCGCGCCGCCCGGGCACCGACCAGGGCGAGTCCGCCACTGAGAAGGAAAAGACCCGCGCCGCCCAGGGCGGGAAGCGCCACCGGACTTTCGACCTCCCCGGAGAGGTTGGAGGTCAGGGCGGAGGTCACGGAGAGGGTGACCGGCTCACCCCCGATATTTCCGGGTTGCTGAACGCTGAGGACCGCCGAGAGGTTCAGCAACTCGTACTCGGCAAAGCCGTCACTATCGACGTCGCCCAGCATCCGAAGGGTTCCCGTGACGGTGACACTCTGGGGGGACACCACGATATCGGGCACGTTGAGTTCCATGTCGCCCACTACGTCGGCGAGGGATGCGTAGGGAATCGATTGGGTAAAGGGGTAATCCCCGGGCCCGAGGCTCTGAAACCCGGGGATCGGAATCAGGGGGGCGGCTGCGGCGAAGACCTGGCTGTTGGCAATTTCGGGAACCCCGGCGAAGGGAATGCTCGCGAAGGTGAGCAGGCTGCCCGAGAGCAGGTGATAGACGGGCTGGGGTCCGGTGCCCCAATCCAGGTTTCCGTCGCTCTCAAATTGAATCAGCCCCAGAGGCGCGTCGACGGCGAGGTCGCCGCTGCCGCTCAGGCTGGAGTACTGGGTGTCTGCGTAGCCGTCGATCAAGCTGCAGGTAAAGCTCCCGGAAAGACAGCTGACCTGAAGGGTGACGGCGAGGCTGCTGCTCCCCACGGCGGCGTCGGTTTGCCAGGTGCCGATCTGGGCGAGGCTCGTGCCGGGCAGGACCAGCGCAAGGAGGAAGGCAAGGGTGAGCCCTGATTTCATGTTGACCTCCGCCTTCATGGCACCGGAACCGGCGACAAGTCGAAGAAGAGCGCCGTGTAATCACCCAGCCGGGCGATATCCACTGCGTTGAGCTGCAAGCCCAGGAACTCGGGAAGCGGGAAGCTTCCCAGGGAGTCGGCGATCACTGGCACCGCCAGTCCCACCAGGCTCGGCAGCAGGGTGTCGAGGGTGGCGGGGTCGACGTAGAGCGGATTTTCGAGGAGGGTCACGCTGAGATTGGCGGCGCTGGGCGGGGTCACGCTGAAGACCAGTCCATCGACTCCGTAGCCGGCGTCGACCCCCACGATGACATCGATGGACCCCGCCAGCAGCACTGTTGACGGATCGCTGACCGGCACCAGGGTGAGTTCGAGGTGGGGGAGGTGAACCGTGGCGAGTTCGCCCTCCGGCCCCGGCTCACCCGAGAAAATGGGCGCCATGGTGGGCCGAATATCGAATTGCAGAAGCTGGGCAGGGTGAAGGGCAGAGAAGGGCGGCAAGAGCAGCGAGAGCAGCAGGCCGGTGATCGGCTGGGGACCGAAGCCAAAATCGAATTCGGTGATGGTGCTCTTCAACAAGCCGGTTTCGACCTCGGCTCGAAGTAGCTGATTGAAGGCCGAGGGCGAGATCACCACCGCGAGTTCATAGGAGAGCCCATTGGGCGCCAAGGCTCCGAAAGTGGGGAAGGCCGGGGCCACGTCGTAGGAGGCGACTAGGTCGGGTGCGTTGGGGTCGGGCATGGTGGTGATCACCCGAGCATCGCTTCCCAGGGTGATCCCGTTGATATCTTCGATCACCGTGAAGAGCGGGGCCTGAAGGTCGACGCCGAAGGCGGTTCCGATGGGACCGGCGATTTCAACGGCTTGGAGGGCGCTCTCGATGGAACCCGCCACCGGGGTGTTGCCCGCCAGGTCGGGGGTGTTGAGGAAATCCTCCAGCCCGGGTTTTACGAAATCGTTCTGGAGGTCGCTGATCACCAGGCCGATGAAAGCTTCGACGATGAAGCCGAGGAAACCGTCGCAATTTGTGTTGTCTGAGAAATTTCCGAACTGCACCGTTACGCCGCCGACTTGGGCGACATCGACCTCTTCGGGATTCGAAGCCAAGGGCGAGAGCGCGTAGTCGCCGAGGATCAAGGTGGTCGCCGCATTCACATCGATATGGCAGGTGAAGCCGATCCCGGTGACCGCCACCACATCGACCTTGAAATAGAGGTCGTAGAGGGAAACATCGCCGGCGACAAAATTCGTCATGGAATCCATCGCGACGTTGAAGCCGCTGAGGCTGGGGGCTGGGCTGCCCGAGATGGTGGCGTCCACTCGGCCCAGGCAGCCAAGCCACGTGTTCTGGTAGCAGTGGTCGTCGATCACTAGAGTGCCCGCAGGAACCAGGCTGGCGATATCCAGGGGGACGAGGCTCGTCACCAGGGGTTCGATTTCGGCCAGGCCAGCGTCGGTGAGGCGCAGACCGATGCCTTCGTAGGAGAGATCGCCGTCCGCCACGGACTCGCCGGCGACCACCATCACGCGATCCCGCAAGATGCCGCCGCTTTCGCCGATCACTTCGACGGTGATGGGCTGTTCAAGGCCGATGGCGTCCAGGGGCACGGTGGCATTGAAGACGCCACCCGGTGCCAGGGGCAGGGCGCTCACGCCGTTGACTTGGACATCCGCCACCGCGTCGAGGTTGACGTCGATCAGAACACCCTGGACATCGACGGTGGCGGCCGTTGTGAACGTGCCTTGGAGCGGGCTCAGGATAACCACCCGGGCGGGTCCGTCGCCGCAGGCGACCAGAGCGAGAAGGCTCAGCCCCCCGAGCAACGCGGCCCATCGAGTCGGCCTGGATGAGATTTCCCCTTTGCTGCGCCTGCCCTGGAAACCCGGGTTCTGCTTCATACCCTGCCTTTTCAGTGGCGGATCTCTGGTTCGTCTCGAGTTCGTTCCTGGCTCGCGTTGGTCTGGCCGCTGGCTTTTGAAATTATAAGTGACTCCGCTTACTCATCGAACCCGTTGCGTATCATGCCCCTTCATCTCACCTCGCCGCCAGGGTGTCAAGAGATAGAAGAGTTCGACGAAGAAAACCCGTCCGCTTTCGGCGCACATGGGGCCCGGGTTACGCCGGGGATGGCCAAGCGGTAAGAATGGCGGAATGAATCGAGGTGGAACCCGCCCGAAGGCGCGACTTATGGGCTGTCGGGCAGGGCGAAAGCTTGGAGGATGACGGCAAGGATGACGGCTTGAACCAACCAGCCTACGCCGCAAACCGCCCAGGCTCGCCAGGTGCTCGTGTAGTCGAGGGCTTGGCGAACCCCAATCACCATGGCGATCAGCATCCAGACCCCGGCCACCAGAAACGACAAGGTCGTGAGTCCGGGCACCAAGCCGAAGATGCGCAGCAAACCGGGCGCCGCCGCGAAACCCGTGGTGCGCAGCAGTTCCCCCTGGTCGGCGCGGGTTTGCGCTTCGGGAAGCAGACGGGTGCCGATCAGGTAGGTGAGAAGAGCCCAGACATACCAGCTGACCAGAGCGGCCAGGGTGCCGACGATGATCATGTAAGTTCCGCCGGAGTGAAGATTGCCGAGCCCCGCTGCCAGGGACGAGAGCACGACCACCGCCGTGGCCTGGCCCATGGAGCCGGTGTCGGCCTCGACCTCTTCGTAGAGCTCTGGGTCGAGTCGCATCGCCCGCATGACTCGGGTGCCAAAGGCGCTGGGAGTGACAGGTTCATCGCTCATCGTTCGATCTCCTCGCCATTTTTGTTGGGCAAAGCCCATGGCCTGGCTATGGGGTCGCCGTGGGCGTTAGGCCACTGAAGGGTAGGTCACCGGAAGCGGCTCTGCCGAGGCCGTGAAGCCGGGCTCAAGGCCTTGGGAATCGCTTTCGCGGCGGGGGCAGCCGTCCCGCGAAGGGTTAGACTTCTGCTCTTGGAGGAAGAGATGCCCTACGCCCATCGCCGGATCCACGACGCCGACGGCCATATCATGGAGCTGCCGAATTGGCTCTACGATCACGCCGACGCGAAGACGCGCGAGCGCATGGGTTCGGTTCATGTCGCGACCGTGGCTCCGGGCGAAGCCGACATGATCGAAAAGTTTCGGGAGCAGCACGCGGATCCCGCCTACCGGGCCCGGGACGAGGAAGAACTTCTCCTGCGCAAGAACTGGGCGGCGACGGGTTCCTTCATCAAGGAGGATCGGCCGGCCGCCCTGGACCTGCTCGGCTTCGACAGTCAGCTCGTCTTCAATACGTTTACGAACGGCAAACTTCTGGCGGCCGAGCGGGCCGACGACGTCGACTTCGGCTACGGCCTTGCCCAGGCGCACAACCGTGCGATGAGTGATTTCTGCAGCGCCGATCCGAGGCTCTTGGCCACGGGCTACGTACCCCTGCGAGATTTCGATCGGAGCCGGGCTCACGCGGAGGAAGCCCTCGAACTCGGTTGCCAAGCTCTGCTGATTCCCTCGGGTTGCCCCCGCGGTCATTCCCCGAGCCATCTCGGCCTCGACCCGGTCTGGGCCCAGGCCGAAGAGGCCGGCCTTCCCATCGTTTTCCACGTGGGCGGGGGGCAGCGTCTGGCCGATGGCCAACTCCTCGACCCCGAGTATTTCGAGAATGGCGGGCCCCCGGTCCCGGATTTTCATGGGGGCGACGAAAATTTCCGCTCGGTGGATTATATGGCGATTCCCACTTCCCAGATGCAGACCTTGGCCGTGCTCATTCTTGACGGGGTGCTCGAGCGGCACCCGGACCTCAAATTTGGCGTACTCGAACAGGGAGCGTCCTGGCTGCCGAGTTGGATGCGCTTTCTCGATTCAGCCTTCGATGCTTTCCACAAGCGCGAAGAGCGCTTGCAGGCGCTATCCCTGCGCCCGAGCGAGTATGTGCGCCGCCAAGTTCGCGTGGCCCCCTATCCTTCGGAAGACGTGGGCTGGATCATCGAGAACAGCGCCGATGAGATCTGCCTTTTCTCCTCGGATTATCCCCACGTGGAGGGCGGCAGAAACCCGATCAAGCGCTTCGAGGCGAGCATGGAACGCCTGAGCGAAGCGCAGAAAGATGCCTTTTACTACACCAACTTCATCGACCTGATGGGCGCCGGCCTCGATCAGCCGGCATCCCCATCGTTCGCAAATGCTTGAGGAAATCGAATGACCCTGTTTGTCCAGCCATCGCCGCCTTCCGCTCGGTTGCTTTCTCCGCTGTTCTTTTTGCTCTCGTTGGCTGTGGTCTTGGCTCCAGCCCTTCCCGCCGCCGCCGACGGCTCCAAGCAGTTGCTTTGGGGAGATACGCACCTGCACAGCAGCAACTCCTTCGACGCCTACTTGAACCGCAACATGTCGGCGGATCCCGCCACCGCCTACCGCTACGCCAAGGGCTTGCCCGTGGTGCACGCCTACCATCGCGGCCGGATTCAGATCGAGACGCCCCTCGACTTCTTGGTGGTCTCCGACCACGCCGAATACCTCGGGGTCATGCGTCATATCATCGAACGCGGAATTCCCAGCGATGATCTCGGCCTGGTCGACCGACTCACCGCCCTCTATATCGAGTGGTGGATCACCGGGGTGGTCGAGGACGATGAGGGGCAGGCGGCTTTCGCGTCTTTTCTCCCGAATACGAAATCCGTCGAGGAAGCCGCGGCCGCGCCGCCGAATTCGATCATTCCCAACAGTGATTTAATCGAGCGCACGGTCTGGCAGGAGGCGATTCAGATCGCCGACGAGTTCAACGAACCCGGAAAGTTCACCGCCCTGATCGGCTGGGAGTGGAGTTCGATTCCGTCGGGAGCGAATCTTCACCGGGTCGTCTTCACGAGTTCAGGGGCGGATGTCGCCTCCAAGTTTCAGCCCTTCAGCTCATCCCAGAGCATGTACCCCGAAGATCTCTGGAGCTGGCTCGACGAGACCACGAAGGCCACCGGTGCGCAATTCGTGGCGATCCCGCACAACTCGAATATCTCCAAGGGGTATATGTTCGACACCAAGACCCTGCGCGGCGCTCCCTACACGGAAGCCATGGCCCGCAAGCGCGCCCGCTGGGAACCCGTCGTCGAAGCGACCCAGCTCAAGGGCGATTCGGAAACCCTGGGCCTCTTCTCCCCGGAAGACCCCTTCGCCGATTTCGAGACCTACCCCCATTACATCGAGCAGAGCCCACCGCCCTACGATCCCAAGCCCGGCGATTATGTCCGCCCCGCCCTGCTTCGGGGGCTCGCCATCGAAGAGAAGATCGGTTTCAACCCCTACCGCTTCGGGCTGATCGGTTCGACGGATTCGCATACCGGGATGGCCTCGGCCGAAGAGCCGAATTTCTGGGGCAAGTTTCCTCGGGATGGAATTCCGGAGAACAAGGCCAGACGCTGGCGCATGTCCGAGGGCGCGTCTGGGCCGTCGGGCTGGTCGATGTCGGCCTCGGGGCTCGCCGCGGTCTGGGCCGAGGAAAATACCCGGCAAGCCATCCTTGAGGCTTTCCGCCGCCGAGAGGTCTACGCCACTACGGGTCCGCGCATCGGGGCCCGGGTTTTTGGCGGCTGGAATTTTGGCGCAGTGGAAGCCGCTTCGCCCGACATCGCCGAAGTCGGCTACGCCCAGGGCGTTCCCATGGGCGGCGAGCTGGCCCGCGGGCCCGAGGGCGGGCCGCCCACATTTCTGGTCCAGGTCATGAAGGATCCGAAAGGGGCCAACCTCGACCGGGTTCAGGTCATCAAGGGTTGGATCGATCCCCAGGGCAAGACCCACGAGCGCATCTACAACGTCGCTTGGTCAGGGGCGCGGAGCCTGGATTCAGCGGGCGGGTTGGCCCCGGTGGGCAATACCGTCGACCCGACCACGGGTCGCTATACGAACACGATCGGGAGCGCCCAGTTTGCGGTGGCTTGGACGGATCCGGAATTTGACGCCGAGCAGCCCGCCTTCTACTACGTGCGTGCGCTCCAGATCCCGACGCCCCGGCACGCGCTCTACGATGCCCTCGCGCTGAACATGGATCCGGAAACCCTTGAGGGCCCGTGGTGGATCCAGGAACGCGCCTATACGTCACCGATCTGGTACCGCCCCTAGCCTCGGGCTAGGGGCTCCATTCGGCGCCTAGTCGTCGGCCTTTTCTCGGCCCGCTTCGAGAACGGCTTCGTAGGCGTCGCCCGCGGCTTCCACGACGCTCTCGCCCTCTTTGCGCTTCTCGTCGTAGGTGTCTTCGAGAAGTTCCTCGGAGTGCTCGACGTTGTCTTCGAGCTCGTCGGCGGTGGCTTCTGCTTCCTCGGCGAGATGGTGACCCGCGAGGACCGGGGCCGGCGTGGCCATCAGGGCGAGGCCGGTGAGTAGGGTTGTTCCGGCGGAAACGAGGGTGCGATTTGCCATGGGGTTCCCTTCCTGGGATTATCAAATTCTCGAAATGGTGTGCGGGCGGAAAATACACAAAACTCGGCCCGGCGACGAACCGCGTCCAGACCCGAGAAGCGCCCTTTCCCGGCTTTGCCCAGGGTGGGGATCGGGGGCCTCACCTGGCCCTTGGGCGCTGGGAGGATGCCCTCCGGGCTACTCGCCCTCGAATTTCGGGGCTCGCTTGGCCACGAAGGCGTCGACGGCCTCCTGACGGTCACGGGTCAGATTCGTGAGCATTTCGTAGGCGAAGGCGGCGTCGCTGACCTTGTTCGCGTTATCGCGCAAGGGAATGTTGATGGCGGCTTTGGTCCAGCGCACGGCCCAGCGCGGGTTGGCGAGCACCTTGGCCACCATTTCATCGACCTTGGCGTCCAGCTCATCACCGGGGACGGCGTAGTTGATCAGGCCCATCTCGACCGCGGCGGTCGCCGTCATCAATTCTCCCGTGAGCAGGTATTCCTTGGCTCGGGCGTAGCCGACCAACTGGGGCCAGATGATCGCCCCGCCATCGCCGGCCACGAGGCCCACCTTCACGTGGGGGTCACCGATCTTGGCTCGCTCATCGGCGATGACGATGTCGCAGAGCAGCGCAATCGAAGCTCCGAAGCCCGCCGCGTGGCCGTTGAGTCGGCAGACCACCGGCTTCTCGAGATCGAGGAGTCCAGCGAGGGTGCGCCGGGCGTCGGGGAGGATCCCGCGAAACTCTCGGGGGTCGTCGATCATCTTCTTGAACCAGTCCATGTCGCCGCCCGCACAGAACGCCCCGCCCCGGCCGGTGAGGATCACCAGGTCGCTGGCCGCATCGTCCTGAAGATCGCGAAGCAGCCGCGGGAACTCCTGGTGCATCAGCTCATCCACGGCATTCGCGGGCCCTAGGCCCGCGAGGGTCACCTTCAGGATTCGTTCATTCCGGGCGAATTCAAAGCGCTCGTAGGATTCGAAGTCGATTTCCATGGGATCAGGGCTCCGTGGGCGTGTCTCCAGTGGCTTCAGTGGCTTTGGGTCGGGTGCGGACTCACCGGGGAGGGCCGAGAAGGCCGTCCTGGGGGAGAGGGCTTCCCCGAAGGGAGGTCGAATTAGTATCTGGTAATTCAGATCTATCTTCAATTAGTTTTCGATAGATCGTAACCCCTAAGTATATAATGGAAATATTCCGATTAGACGATTTTTCGAGGAGATATAATGGGTCGTGTCCACCGATCGCTTTTCACGGTTCTTCGTCGCCACCGCGATGCAGGGCGCGCGATCAGTATCGTTTCCCTGCTGGCTTTGTTGGCTCTACTGGCAGCGCCCGCGACGATGGCCCATCTGGCTACCTACCCCATCGGAGCGACCGTCGTTTCGGTGATCACCCAGGGCGACCCGTCGACTTGGGAGTTCAGCTTTGTGACCAGCGGCCAGGGTTCCATTCTCGTCGTTCACGACCCGACCGTCGAGGAGACATCACTCTTGGTGCGGGGCACCGGAGCCAACGAGGGCCGAACGTCGTTGATCCGTTTGAACCCGGGAAAATGGGCTCCCGACGGAGCGGGCGGTTATGAGTATACGGACGTGAGCGGTGCTGACGGCGGCGTCACCAGCGTGACCTATTCGACGGGAAGTCTGTCCATCTCGGCCTCCGGGAGCAACTGGCCCTGGGAATTATTGGGTCCCCAGGACGAGGTCTTCGTCGAATTCTGGATCGCCCAGGAACTCTATTGCGCAGAATTTTCTTCGGCCAACGCCGTAGTGACCATCAACACGGTGGGGCGCTATGCCGCCCTCAATGCATCGGCACCCGGAGCTTGCGAAGCCCCGGTTTGCGGTAACGGTGTGCACGAACTCGGTGAAGAGTGCGACGACGGTAATTTTGACAACGGGGACGGGTGTACCGACCAATGTCTCGTGGCCGCCTGCACCTCACCCGAATATGGGAGTACCTGGGAGGCGATCCAAGCCGAAGTCATCGGCCTCACCGCCACCGACGCCTATCAATGCCTTTTCTGTCACGACGCTGTGCCCGTGGGCAATACCCTCGATCTGACCCCGGCCAATGCGTACGCAAACATGATCAACATCCCGGCGACTAATTTCTACACCGATCACGATTACGTGGAGCCTGGGGAGCCGATCGCGAGCTTCTTGCAAGAAAAGATGGCGGCGGCCACGAATGGGACCCTGCTCCCCACCGGCCAGGGCAACGGCATGCCGCCCATCGGTGCGCCCCTGACGGTGGATCATCTCGAAGCGGTTTCCAAGTGGATTCGCGGAGGGGCTCCCGAGACCGGCGTCGTCGAAGGGACCGCCGCGCTCCTCGCCACTTGCCTGCCCCCCGCGACGCCCCTGAAGATCCCAGCGCCCGACCCCCCGGCCCCGGGGACCGGCGTGCAGCTCCGCCAGACCGCGTACGACCTGCCCGGAGAGAGCGAGACCGAGGTCTGCGTGGCAACCTATTACGATTTCTGTTCTTCTGGGATCGTTCCAGTTTCCGAACAATTCGATTGTCCGGGAGCCTTCGGCGTCAACAATTCCTCGGACAAGTGTTTCTACTATCACCGTCGGGTTCTCGTCCAAGATCCGCAATCGCATCATTCGATCATTCATATCTATCAGGGCGATTATGACGTGAGCTACGAGGACACAACCACCGGGCATGGCCTACAGGATTTCGGGCCTTTCGACTATAAAGCGGGCCCGAATAAGGGGCAGCCCTGCGACCCGAAGGCCGTGGACCCCGTCACCGGGGCCAATAACGATTGCAGCGGCCGGGTCGTACCGACCCTGGCGTGTCTCTCGGCATTCCCGCCGACAATTTTCGGCGTGCCGG
Organism: Myxococcota bacterium; assembly: GCA_029243605.1. Lineage (GTDB taxonomy): Bacteria > Myxococcota_A > UBA9160 > UBA9160 > UBA4427 > JAZXM01. The sequence goes on along the minus strand of JAQWRT010000022.1, from coordinate 27,420 downwards.
ATTACGGCCAAAACAACGCCAACGCGCCCAGCTTCGCTGGCTCCCAGGAGCCCTATGCGGAGACGGAGTTCGCGCCGGGGGTTTACTCGGTCCTCCCGTGTTCTGGGGTGGTGGCTTGGAACTCACACGCGTTCAATTTGACCCCGACGGATACGACCATGGAGCAGTATCTGAACATCGACTTCGCTGGTCCTGCCGATCGACTCTTTCCGGCTCAAGCGATTTTTGACTCGGTTTCAATCTTCTCGGAAAACGTGCCCGCATACGGGACCCAAGAGGTCTGCCGCACCTATACCGTCGAGCAGGGTGCGAACGTCAGTAATATCAATTCGCATACCCATCGCTGGGGAGTTCAGTTCAGGGTGTGGGAGCCGCCGCAAACTGCTTGTTACCCCGACTCGAACGGGGACGGGTGCTCGCCCGGAAACCCCTCTCAGTTGATCTACTACAGCACGGACTATACGGATCCGGTGCAACTGAATTTCAGCCCGCCGGTTCTCTATGACAGCCCGAACCCCGAAGATCGAACCTTTCTCTACTGCAGCGTCTACGACAACGGGTCGACGCCGACGAGTCCCTCGGTGAAGCGCCAGAGTACTTCGCCCTCGGCGCCGGGCGGCCTCGGCCCCTTTGCTCCGGGCGGTCCGTGTGCTGATGCGGCGACCACCTGTTTCGGCGGCGCCAATGCCGGAGTGGCTTGCAACGGGAACGACGGCCTCTGCGATAGCGGCCAGTGCGATGCTTGCCCGGTCAACGGCGGGGTGACCACCGAGGACGAAATGTTCATCTTCATCGGCACCTATTATGTTCCCGAGCCTTCGCGGGTTCTTCTGCTGGTGACCGGCTTGGCGGGACTGATCGGTTTGGGACGCCTGAGGGTGGCTTCTCGCCGAGGTGGCAATCGCCTCGGGGAGTGAACGAGAACTAAAGGAAAGCGGGCTACATATTTCATCCCGAGCGCGTATTGGTTAGCTTCCATAGGTAGCCACCGCGTTGGGAGATGAGGATTGGCCAGTGGGTCCGGGTTAAGTCCCGAGAAAAACGAGGGTCGCCTAGGCCAACGCTTAGGCCAGCGCTTCTCGGCCCTCCGGCGCCGGCTCGGCTTTTTGCTTCTCAGTGCGGTTCTGGCTCTCGCGTGCGCGTCTGTTGCCTGGCAGCCCGTGGGTTCTCGGCGCACCGAACCCGTCCCCGGAGCTGTGGCGGTGGGGGCCGACGAATGCCAGGATTGCCACGAGGCGATTCACGGGACCACCGGGATGCCCGCGTACCATTCGGACTGCGAGAGCTGCCACGGGGGTGGAAGCCTTCACTCCGAGAGTGAGGCCGTGGCGGATATTCGCCATCCCGGCAGCGCGGATTGTCTGGCCTGCCATACGCCGGGCCGGGATACCCACCTGCAATGGGGCCTCGGCGGGCATTCTCAGGCCGGTTTGATCTGTAGCGATTGCCACGACCCCCATAATGGAAAGCGGCTCTCCCTGCGCGAATTCAAACGTTCGGGCTTTCCCGACATGGATGCGACGTCGCAACTCTGCGTCGAGTGTCACTCCAACGTAGGGGCAGAGCTCCGCTACCCGAGTCACCATGCCGTGGGCGAGGGCGCTATGAGCTGTACGAGTTGTCATGACCCGCACGATGATCCCCGGGTTGTTCCGGGTGGTCCCACCCAGCTCTGTGCGGGATGCCACCAGGATTTCATGGGCCCTTGGGTCTACGAACATGCTCCGGTCTCCGAGGATTGTGGAACTTGCCATTCCCCCCACGGCTCGGTCACTACGGATCTCTTGCAGACGGCCCAGCCGATGCTTTGTATCGGCTGCCATACCCTCAACGACCCCTTCCACCAATCGCTCCAAGGAACCGGGATTCCCACGAACGCACCGATAGGTCAGGATTTCCCGACGAGTCTCAACCAGCAGATCAAGCCGCGGGTGCCCACGGACCGAAATCAGGCGGGCACCTTCCTCCGACGTTGCACGGATTGCCATGGGGCCGTGCATGGATCCTATACCGATGAACACCTTCGGCACTGAGCGCGAGCGAGGTCGAGGCTGGGTGCGCAGCACTCGAGCCGGCAGGGCTCTTTTGTTTCTTGCGGCGAGCTTGGCTCTCGGGACTTCGGCGTTGGCCGAGGAAAAGGCGGAGGCCACGGCCTTCCGAGGTTCGGCGACTCTCGGCGCTGACTTTTACGTGATCGAGAATCCCTTCGATAGCGCCAACGTCACCGGCTTCTTCGATCAATACCGTTATATCCGGGACAAGGGGGCCGAAGTGCCCTTCTTCGCCGACCTCACCCATCTCGATCTGGGTTGGGTGCATCCCGACGAAACCTATCTGCTGCGCCTCGAGCGCTGGAGCCGCAACGCGATCAACGAGAACAGTCGCTTGGGCATCCGCTTCAAGGGACTCACGGTGGACGCGGAACTCAGGCGCTATCGCAGCGATGCCCTGCGATTCTTCCCCCTCGGAACCGAAGACGATTGGGCGGGCACGCCCCTGGGTTTGGGTTTCGGGACGACCTATAACCCTGATGTGCCGGGGCTCATCACCGGTTTCACCAGCGATGTGGGCGCGGTCTTCGATGGCAATTATCGAATCGGAGTCGAGCGCCTGGCGTTCGCCAGCGAAATTGCATTGCGTCCCGAGGGCTTCGGCTACGACAATAAAGTCTTGAAGCAGGCCAGCCTGCGCGCGGGCTACGGAAGCCGAACCGGGCACCGCCAAGACAGTTTCCTCCTCGACCTCGCAGAAGCCGTCGAGCCCACTTCACGTTTCAGGGGAAACCGAAGGGCCATGGACCAGAGTGTCACCCAAGCCGGCCTGGGGGCGATTGTCGCTCTGGCGCCGGGTGTGGATGCGACACTTGATTTCGATGTCGACCGCTTTCGTGAAGCCGCCCCGGTGGTGACCTTGGGCGGTCTGGCCAGCGCGCCGGGAAACGGCTTTACCCCGAATCCCGCTGCGGACTCCGGCCGCGAATTTTTCTTTGTTCCCGATACGAATCGCTACACCGGCTCACTTCAGGTGACGGCACGCCGAGCTGGGGCCGTGGTGAGTGCCGGGGCTTTCGGAACGCATTTGGAGCAGACCGGGCGGCTCTCAAACCTTCAGGCGCAATATAACCTGGGTCTCAACAGTACGACCACCGCGTCGGCCCACGTCGATGCAGCCATGCCTCTCGGCCTTATGGGATCGAATTTCGAACTTTCGGGCTACGTGAAATACCTCTACCGCAAGAGCAACACCGATGCGGATGCTTTCGCTGCGCTTGACCCGGTGGGCTCGAGCCAGGAGTCGCCCTATATCGAAGAGCGAAACGAGCTTCGCGGCAATCTCGAAATCGCGGCGCGGCCCCTACCCTCATCGCGCATCGCCCTGGGCTACGGGGTGGATTGGGTGGATCGCGACCTCGCCTACCCCTCGGGCAATGGTGGTATCCAACCCGATGTATCGGTGATCCACCCCGAGAGTCTCAGTCACCGGATTTTCTTGAAGGGGCATGCACGGCTCTTTCGTTCGCTCCAAATCGCCGGAGAAATCGGCCAACTCTGGGCGCCCAAGGTGGCTTACCCCACCGATCTGAGCGAGGCGACGTCGTTCAGTGCTCGGGGCACCTACACCTTGGATCGCCGCCTCGTCCCTTTTCCCGTCACCCTCGCTCTGGCCGCTCGTGCCCTCGATGGCAAGAATGATAAATTCGATCTCCCCGGACCCGGACCGGTGTCGAACGGCGCCCGCCGGGCGAAGAAATTCGAGCGAACGGATTGGGGCTACGATCTGACCCTCAGTCTCGTGCCCCTGAATTCGTGGGTTGTCTACGCGACCTTTTCCCAATCTGGGGATGAGCAGGACTCGGATTATGTCCGGACCACCTTGGCCCGGTCCGCTGGGGGCGGCGCGTTCTACGTCGACTCGGTTCCGCATTACGAAAGCGATTTAAAATCGCTTCTCGTGGGGACTCGGATCTCGGATTGGGCTGGCGTCGACGTGGGTGTTTCAGCGGCGCTGACCTGGGCGGAGATGCTGACTCGGGGTGCGGCTGGGGTGGGCAGCAATGTCGGTGAGTTGATCAACGCCGCCAATCGGATCGAGAGCCGCATCCTGACGCTGAATAGCGACGCGGATTACCAATTGCGCGAGAACCTAGGCGTCGGGGTCGGTTACCGCTTCCAGCAATTCGTGGACGACGCTCAGGTGAGCCTGCTCGATCTCGACGAAACCGTGCACACGATTTCGCTCCGCTTCACCGCCGACTTCTGAGGCTAGGGGGCTAGCTGCCTTCCCTCGCCTTTTCCTCCTCGGCTTTTTGCTTCTTCCGGAGCTCGAGGTAGTTCCCCTTGACGTGTTCCGGAATCGGGTGGGCAATCCGGCTCAAGGCCTGGTCGTAGTCGAACCCGGTGGTGGACCCGTCGGGCAGGGTGTAGCGATGGGGGTCGAAGGTCGGACTCGATGAGTTGTGGCAGTGCTCGCAGATGCCCGACTCGGCGCTCGGGTCCCAGAGTCCCTTCTCCCGGGCCTTGTCGAGGTCGTCCATGATATTCTTTTTACGGTAGTCGCGCCCAGGCCCATGACACGACTCGCATTGGACGCCCTCTTCCCGGTTGAGGGGCTTCCAAATCATCTCGGCCGGAACTCCGTACGCGGTGGCGTGGCAGACCAGGCATTCCGGGGCTTGCGACGGGGGAGCATTCACCCCGGCCTTCCGGGCGATGGCCAGGGAGGCCGGCTTGGCGAGGGTGGCCACGGCGCTGCGGTGGAGCCCCTTCTGCCAGATTTCGTTCTGGTCGCCCATGAGTTCTTTGCCGTGGCACTTTTTACACTTTCGCGCCCCGATGAATTTGTGCTCGATGTCGGCCCCGGCATCACCGAGGCCTGGCGGAAGCGCTGAACCCACTCCGGGCCCAAGCCAGAGAACGAGGGCCAATACCCCGGCGAGGCTGCGGGCGAAGCCGGTGAGTGAGTTCACGAAACGCTCCAAGCCACCGGCTTCAGCTGCCCAGAGCCCATTCGGTTTCGGCCAGAAGTTTTTCCATGAACGAGACCTCGTACGCGTCGGAGGGGTTTTCCCGAACGAGTCGGTCGAGTACTTCGGCGTCCTTGCCCACCAGGATGCGCCAATCCCGCCGGCGGACTCCTTCGAGGATGATGGTGGCGGCTTCAGAGGCCGACATGGGGGCCTCGTCGCGAAAGCTTTCGGCGCTGGCCACTAGGGCGCCGCGAATTTCGTCGCTGGTCGCCCCCCCGATATCCAGGCCCATTCGCTCGAGTCGGTCTCGGATATTCACCAGATCCTCTTCGGGCAATTCCTTGGGGTCGCGCCCGAGGATGCGGCCGGAATTGATCACGATGGAGGTTCCGATATGGCCGGGCATCACGAGGGAGACACCCACATGCGGGGCGTTGATCCGGAAGTCGTTGACCAGGGCCTCGGTGAAACCCTTGACCGCGAATTTGGCGCTGCTGTAGGCGCTGTGGGCGGACGTGGGGCCGAGGGACGCCCAGAACCCGTTGACACTGCTCGTGTTGACGAGGTGGCCTTCGGGGCTGGCCACGAGCATGGGAACGAAGGCCCGAGAGCAGAAGTACACGCCGTTCCAACAGACTTCAAACGTCTTCTCCCACTCCTCGCGGTCGTCCACCACGAAGCTACCGCCGGCGCCGATGCCCGCGTTATTGAAGAGCAGGTGGATATGGTTTGTGTCGTGGGCTTCGGCGACGGCATCTCGAAACCCGAGCACCGCGGCCTCATCGGAGACGTCGGCCTCGAAGGTGGCGATGCGCGTTCCCGTCGGCGCGGCTTGGGCGCAGAGCAAAGCGGTTTGTTCGAGATTTTCAGTGGAGACGTCGCAGAGCGAGACATGGCACCCCTCGCTGGCGAGTTGGACGCAGAGCTCTCGGCCCATGCCCGAACCGCCGCCGGTGACCACTGCAATCTTGTCCGAGAAATTACGCATGATCTTCGTTTCTCCCTTGAGGAATCCCCGGGCCCACGGCCGGGCGCTCAAGTTTTGCACGTTTCCCGGGTTCAGGGGGCGGGGCTTGCGTTCTTCTCGCGGCTAACCTAATGTCGAACGACTGTTCGAAACGACTGTTCTTACGAGTCTCGAACTAGTTCTGCCACGGGGGTTCTCGCCGCCCTCGGTTCTCTTGTCAATTCATAAGTACTTGTTTTTAATTATCTTTTCATCCCGGGGAATCTCCCGGTACAAGGCAGGTCCCCCCAATGCCCCCCCGCTCTCCCGCTCTCCGGGCCGTTGAGCCCGATGCGTCCACCGGTGATACCAAGGCTCGGCTGCTCGACGCGGTGGTGCGGCTCTTTGCCGAGCGCGGTTTCCACGCGACCTCCATGCGCGCGATCACCCAACTCGCCGGGACCAGTGTCTCCGCGGCCAACTACCATTTTGGGAGCAAAGAGGAACTGCTCCGGGCGGCTCTTGTCCGCCGGACCAAGCCCTTGAACGACGCTCGGCTCGAGGCCCTGGCCGAGGCCGAGGCTGAGGCCAAGGGGGGCACCGAAGGCATCCGGGCCATCGTCAGGGCCTATATCCTTCCCCTTCTTGTGGCGGGCTCGGGGATCGCAGAAGGCGCGGGGTCTCGCCGTAGCCTGGCGGTTCGTCTCTACGTCGATCCGCCCGAGATCGTGCGCGGCACTCAACAGGAAATTTTCGCGCCCGTGAACAAGCGCTTCAACGACGCGCTTCAGCGCGCCGCGGGTGATGTCGACCCCAAGGCGCTTGACGTGGCGCTGAAGCTCTCCCTGGGAGTCGCGCTTCATTCCATCGGTGGGCATTTGGTCTGGCCGACGCCGGAGGAAGATCCGTCGGGATCAGTGAAGGAAAAGATGATCGACGGAATGGTGGCGTTCGCGGCTGCCGGCATCATCGCGCTTCTGGACCTCGAGTCGGCGGGTGAAACAGCTTCGGGGGGAAGCCAGAAATGAAACGAGTCCTTTTCGTACCGCTCGCGATTCTCGGAGTGGGTGTGGCGGTGGTCATGCTCCTGATCGCCACCCGTCCCAAAGCGGTTCCTTCGGCGATTGAAGTGATTGCGCCGCTGATCCGGGTACAAACGCTCAGCCCCATCGAGTGGCAACTTTTTGTCGATGCCCAGGGGACGGTCAAGCCTCGGACCGAAAGCGAACTCAAGGCTCAGGTTCCGGGGGAGGTCGTTTGGGTCGCGGATGCTCTGGTGCCAGGGGGTTTCTTCGAAGCGGGTGATCCCCTGATGAGACTCAATTCCGCCGACTACGAGGCCGATCTAGAGAGCGCCCGTGCGCTTTTGGCTCGGACCCAGAGTGAAGCGGGTCGAGCCCGCAAGGAATTGCGTCGCCAGCGCTCTCTGGCCGACCGCTCGGTGGCCAGCCAGGCCCGGATCGATGATTCCGAAACTGCCGCACACGTGGCCGAGTCTTCCCTGCGCGAAGCCCGGGCACGCCTGGGGCGGGCCGAGCGCGATCTCGGTCGAACCGAAATTTATGCCCCCTACTCGGGCCGGGTGCGCTCGGAGAGTGTGGACCCCGGGCAATTCGTCAGCCGAGGTGAGGCGTTGGCCAAAATATACGCGGTGGATTACGCCGAAGTGCGTCTTCCGATCCCCGATCGGGAGCTTCGCTACCTCGACGTTCCCCTGGGCTATCGCGACTCTCCCAAGCACCGCCGGCCCAGAGTGAAAGAGGTCTATTCCATCGATGACTTGAGCGAAGCGGTGCCGGAGCCGGTCTACGGACCTCGGGTGGTGCTGCGGGCAGAATTCGCGGGTGAAAATCACACCTGGGAGGGGCAGATCGTTCGCACCGAGGGCGAGATCGATCCCAAGAGCCGGATGGTGACCGTGGTGGCGCGGATCGAAGACCCTTATGGGCGGAAGGACGACGAGGGTCGCCCGCCGCTTTCGGTCGGCCTCTTTGTCGAGGTTGAGATCTCGGGGCGGGTGATTCCCAACGCCATGGTCCTCCCGCGCAGTGCGCTGCATGAGGGCGAGCGCGTGCTTGTCTTGGACTCGGAAGATCGCCTCTATTACCGCCTGGTTGATGTTCTCCGGACCGAGCGTGAGTTGGTCATTATTGAAGGGGGCCTCGAGGCCGGCGAGCGTGTCGCAGTGTCGCCCCTGCCCGATGCCATCGATGGAATGCTAGTGCGAGCGCGCGAGGAAGAGGGAACGACCGGGCAGGAGAGAGGCGAATCATGAAGGGCGCGATTGCCTGGTTTGCGGAAAATTCCGTTGCGGCCAATTTGCTGATGGTGTTGGTGTTGGCAGCCGGTCTGGCGGCATTGCCTTCGATCAAACAGCAGACCTTTCCCGACGTCGATGTGGACATTATTCAGATCGGAGTGCCCTATCTCGGTGCCTCCCCCTCGGAGGTCGAAGAGGGCGTTTGCATTCGTATCGAAGAGGAACTGCAAGGGGTCGATGGCATCGACCAGATGACGTCATCCTCGGCCGAAGGCGCCTGTGGGGTCACTCTCGAGATCATCGCCGGTCACCCCACCGACCGGGCGCTCTCTGAGATCAAAAATGCAGTCGACTCGATTTCGACATTTCCCGCGGAAACCGAAAAGCCCATCGTCAACCACATCGCCCTTCGACGAAACACGTTGCAGATCGCTCTCTCAGGAGATGCAAGCGAACACGCTCTTCGTCTCTATGGCGAAAAGGTTCGGGAAGGCCTCCTTTCCCTCCCCGAGGTCACCCAGGTAGGCCTCTCGAGTGTGCGGGCCTACGAGATTTCCATCGAAGTCTCGGAGACGTCCCTGCGGCGCTATGGGCTGACCTTCGATGAGGTCGCCCGTGCGATTCGGCGATCTTCCCTGGATCTACCCGGTGGAGCGATCAAGACCGAAAGCGGCGAAATCCTGCTTCGTGCGAAAGGCCAAGCCTATACCGGCCGAGACTACGAAGAGATCGTGATCCGCAACGGCCCGGATGGGACTCGACTTCGTCTCGGAGATATCGCGACGGTGATCGACGGCTTCGAGGAAAACGAAAAATACGCCACTTTCAACGGAGAGCCCGCGGCGATGATCGGGGTTTTCCGGGTGGGCGACCAAAAAGTGTTGAGCTTGGCTCGTGCGGTGAAGAAGAAGCTGGTGGAGTTGGAAGCCAGCTTGCCCGATGCCCTCTCGCTCACGGTCTGGCGGGACGATTCGAGCTATTTGCGCGATCGCCTGAGCATCCTTTTGAAGAATGCCTACGGCGGCTTCGCTCTGGTTTTTGTGGTGCTGGCCCTTTTCCTCCGATTGCGATTGGCATTATGGGTCGCGCTGGGTGTCCCGATTTCTGTTATGGGTGCGTTGGCTGTCTTTCCGCTTTTCGATTTTTCAATCGATGTCCTCACGCTCTTCGCCTTCATCATGGTCTTGGGCTTGCTCGTCGATGATGCCATCGTTGTGGGTGAAAATATCTATACCCATCAGGAGCGCGGCGAGGACCCGCTTCGGTCGGCCATCGTAGGGGCTCAGGAAGTCTCCATCCCCGTCATTTTCGGTGTGCTCACCACGGTCGCGGCCTTTCTGCCCATGATTGCAGCTCCGGGGTCGATGGGTGCTTTCTTTGGCATGATCGGACTCGTGGTCATCATCGCGCTCTTCTTTTCGGTGGTGGAGTCTCAGTTGGTGCTGCCCTCTCACCTCGGGCACCATGCGGGGAAAAATATCGGAGGCCCACCGACCGAGGCGGATCAGACCCGCTGGAAGAGGCTACAGACAACACTCTCGGGTTCGCTGACACGCTTGGGCCGTCGGGGATATCTGCCGACTCTGCGCCGGGCGCTGGCATGGCGTTACGCGACAGTCGCCATCGCCGTCTCACTTTTGATGGTGGCCCTCACTGCCGTGGGGACGGGTCGCGTAAGCTGGACCTTCTTTCCTCCGGTGGAGAGCGATTATGTCTCCGCCATAGTGGTGATGCCCCCAGGCACGCCTATCGAGCGCACCGATAAGGCCGTGCGCGTGCTGCTCGAATCTGCTCAAGCACTGAGTGCCGATCTAGATGCGCAATTCGGCAAGGAGGGCTCAGCCTTTCGTCACGTGATGGCAATGGTGGGCGGTGGTGTGGGAGTCTCGCGCGGCGACCCCGGGGATCCGCAATCGGGCGGAGGCGGCTCGAATACCGGTGAGGTGAGTATTGAACTCGTGGGCGGAGAACTGCGAAGGCTTTCACCCAAGGAAGTCGTGAGCCTCTGGCGCGCCAGAACCCCATCGATTTTGGAGGCGGATGAGGTTTCTTTCGTCTCAGATTATTTTTCCTTCGGTGATCCCGTCGATATTCGGTTGACCTCTATGGATGTGGGGGATCTCGAAACATTCGCAGAGCGACTCAAGGAAAAGCTGGCCGCGTACCCGGGTGTATTCGACGTGGCCGATTCCTTCCAGGGAGGCAAGGCGGAACTGCGTCTCGCGATATTGCCCAGCGCCGAAGCCCTCGGTCTCAGTCTGGAGGATCTCGCTCGTCAGGTGCGGCAGGCTTTCTACGGAGAGCAGGCGCAGCGGATTCAGCGTGAACGCGATGATATTCGAGTCATGGTTCGCTATCCGGAATCCGAGCGCCGCTCCTTGGCCGATCTCGAGAACCTCAGGATCCGTACGCCCGAGGGCGGCGAGGTTCCTTTCTATGCGGTCGCCACCGCGGACATGACTCGGGGGTACTCGACGATCAAGCGAGTGGATCGCGCGCGCGCCATCAATGTGACCGCCGATGTCGATGAAAGCCGTGGCAATGCGGCTGAAATTCTCGCCGATATTCGTGCCAATGTGCTGCCCGCTCTGGCACTCGATCAGCCTGGAGTTACTTACTCCATGGAAGGAGAGCAGAGAAGCCAGCGTGAGATGTTTGAATCGCTGGGACGCACCTACTTGCTGGTCATGGTGTTGATCTACAGCCTCCTCGCCATTCCCCTTCGAAGCTATGGCCAGCCTTTGATCATTATGGCGGTAATTCCCTTTGGCCTGGTGGGAGCCATCGCTGGACATATCATCATGGGGCTGAATATGAGCATGATGTCGACTTTCGGGTCCGTTGCACTCTCCGGCGTGGTGGTGAACTCCAGCTTGGTACTGGTTCACTCGGTGAATCGCCGGCGTAAAGAAGGCAGCAGCATGGAGCAGGCGGTTTGTGAAGCCGGGGCCTCTCGCTTCCGCCCGATCGTGCTGACTTCGCTCACCACCTTCGCTGGGCTAGGTCCACTTCTCACCGAGAAGAGCATGGGAGCCCAGTTCGTGATTCCCATGGGGGTTTCCCTGGCCTTTGGGGTTCTTTTCGCGACGGTGATCTCGCTCTTTCTCGTCCCCTGCGGCTATCTGATCCTCGAAGATATCAAGCGACTCTTCTTGCCCGGGGAGCAGGAGCCTCCCCAGGAGCCCGGCCAGGAGAGCTCCTTCCGGCTTCAGGAGGCCGTGGGCAAGGCAGCCGACGGGCGGAGTTGAAGCCGCCAAGACACCCGGGCCCGACGAGCCGTAGCTCAGTCGATCTCGCCGATTCGGACGTATTTGAGTTCGGTGAAATCTTCGATTCCGTATTTCGAACCCTCGCGTCCGATGCCCGATTCCTTGATCCCGCCGAAAGGAGCTACCTCGGTGGAGATGACGCCGCAGTTGACTCCGACGATCCCGTACTCGAGCCCCTCGGAAACTCGCCAAATTCTTGAGTTGTCCTTGGAATAGAAATAGGCCGCGAGGCCGAACTCCGTATCGTTGGCTAGGCGAAGAGCCTCGGCCTCCTCACTGAAGCGGATCAGGGGCGCCACCGGGCCAAATATTTCTTCTTTCGACACCATCATGTCGGGTGTCGCATCCCCGAGCAGAGTCGGCTCGAAGAAGCTTTCTCCATATTTGTGCTTGTGGCCGCCGACTAGGAGCTTGGCTCCCTTGGCGAGTGCATCAGCGACGTGCTCTTCAACTTTCGTGACTGCCGCCTGGTCGATCATGGGCCCCTGATCGATTCCCTCATCGATGCCATTGCCGACCTTGAGCGCGGCTATGGCCGAAGCAAGCCGCTCGGCGAAGGCATCATAGATACCGTCCTGAACCAGGAACCGGTTGGCACATACGCAGGTCTGTCCGGCGTTGCGAAATTTCGAGGCTATGGCGCCCTTGATGGCTGCATCTAGGTCGGCGTCATCGAAGACGATGAAGGGCGCGTTCCCCCCCAACTCAAGAGAAACCTTCTTCACCGTCCCTGCGCACTGCTCCATCAGGATCTTTCCGACTTCGGTGGAGCCGGTGAAGCTCAGCTTACGGACGATGGGATTACTCGTCAGCTCGCCGCCCATGGCACCCGAAGGCCCCGTGATGACATTGACGACGCCCTGAGGGATGCCCGCTCGGTGTGCGAGTTCGGCCAGGGCTAAAGCAGAAAAAGGCGTTTGTGAGGCCGGTCGGATCACCACGGGGCAGCCCGCCGCCAGGGCCGGAGCACATTTTCGGGTGATCATCGCTGCAGGGAAATTCCAGGGCGTGATGGAAGCGACGACCCCGATGGGTTCTCGGTAGACCAGGATCCGACTTCCGGGCATGGGGTCACCGATCACATCGCCGTAGATCCGCTTCGCCTCCTCGGCAAACCATTCGATGAACGAGGCCGCGTAGCCTATCTCGGCAGCGGATTCCGCCAGGGGCTTGCCCTGTTCGGAGGTCATGATGATAGCCAGGTCGTCCTTATTCTCGAGCATTAGATCGAACCACGCCCGCATTATCGTCGCCCGATCTTTTCCTGTGCGCGCCCGCCATGCGGGCCAGGCAGCATCGGCAGCTTCGATCGCTTGACGGGTTTCATCGGCTCCCAAGGCCGGAACGCTCCCGATGATTTCTCCGGTCGCCGGATTGTTCACTTCGATAACTGCAGTATGAGGAGATTCGATCCAACTGCCATCGACGTAACACTGCTCGCGAAAAAGCTGAGGATCAGTGAGATTGAGCGGGTTTTTCTTCGGCATCACTCGGTTCTCCTCGGGAGATTTGGAGGGGCAGTCTGCCGCGCTCACGGGCAAGTCTTTCATACCAACGCACGGTACGCCATGTGGCGAGCGTTGAAAGTTCGAGGCTTGGTTCAGGCTTGGCTGGTTTCTTCTGCCACGGCCTTCTCGGGCCCGAAGGGCTTGAAGGTCAGGATCAGGGCGGGCATCAAGAGAAAGTCCGCGATCAGGGCCGTAGCAATGGTCACGGAAAGCAGGAGGCCCTGGATGGCCTGGCTGTCGAGGACGGAGAATAAGAGGACCTGAAAGCCGGCGGTCAAGGCGATTGAGGTGATGACCAGAGCCCGGCCAACCTCTCGAAGCGATCGGCTAAGCGCCTCGGAATAGGAGCCGCACGCGTAGAACTCGTGGCGGAAGCGGAGGACGAGGTGGATCGTGTCGTCCACGGCGATTCCCATGGCGACAGCCGCGATTGCAGCCTTCGCATAGTCGAGGGGAATCGCGAGCCAACCCATGGCGCCGAGAGTCAAAAAGATGGGAACGAGATTCGGGACCATGGCAAGGAAGCCGGTCTTGGCCGAACCGAGAAGCAAGCACATCATGAGTGCGATCGCCGAAAAAGCGATCAGAAAGCCCTGGATTTGGCTCGAAACGATGTAGTCGAAGAGTTTAATCCAGAGCGCGCCGATGCCGGTGATCTCCATCTTCGATGCAGAGAGCGGTCGCTTCGAAAGTTCGTCGAGTAGCCCATCTTTGAGAGCCAATAGTTGGCTGCTCGGTCCAATCCGAAGTCGAAGCTCAAGATGAGCATGCTGATAATCCGACGAAACGTATTTAGAGGCGTCGGCCCCACCTGCGCTCTCGTAGAGGATGAGGTATTGGGCAATTAAGTCTCGGTCGTCGGGAATCCGATGAAAATCCGGATCGCCTGCGTGAAAGGTTTGGTTCAGGTCCTTGACGATGTCGGTGATTGAGTAGGACTTTTTTACTATTTCCTGGCGATCGGCCCATTCCTGAACACGCTCGATCTCCTGCATGACAAGGGGTTCCTTGATGGAGCCAGATTCACCGCCATCAAAGAGGAGCACTAGGTTCGTGGCTCCGCCCATGATCTCGTCCACGCGCAACGTACTTGCTTTGAGTGGTACTGAATCAGAGAGATCGTCGAGCGTGTTGGAATCCACTTGCATTTTGGCGATGCCCACGGCCGAAAAGGCCAGGGTGAGAGCTGAAAAGATGAGGATCCCTCGTCGCCACCGAATGACGAAATTCCGGACAACTCCCAGGAATCGGGCCATGGCTACGTCAGTCAGATATCTCGCGTGAGACTCCGACGTTTTCTTGGGGGTTGCCGAGCCGAAGGATAGGAAAGCCAAGAGAACAGTCACCGAGAGGACAAAGGCCAGCAGTGCACCGGCGGAACTGTAGACACCCATGTGAGCGATGCTCTTGATGGGAACGAAACTCATGGCGGCGAAGCCGATCGCGGTGGTGACGCTGGTGAGTAGGCAGGGAGTACCCACGAGGTAGAGCGTTTTAACGAGAGCTTCGCGCCGATCTCCGAGTTCGGGGAAATGCTGCCGGAACGCGGAGAGTATATGAACCGAGTGAGCGACACCGATGGCCGTGAGGAGGGTGGGGATGCTTCCGAAGCTCAGGTCTAACTTCCAGCCCATCAATACGATAAACGCGATGGTCGCAGCGACGGACATCTGGACAACGAAGAGTGGGGCGAAAACTCCTAGTAAAGAGCGAAAGGCGACGAAGAGAATGAGCCCGATGACCAGCGCGGTGATCATTCCCAGGAAAGTGCTCTCATCTTTAATGATGACGTTATACACGGCGTTAAAGGGAACATCACCCGCGTAGTCGAAGACGAAATCAGAGAACTCGGGTCGGTCGAGAATTTCACTGATGGCGCTGTCCGTGACTTGGGGATAGAGGTTATCGAGAGCGTCACCGCCCTCAGGATCAAGCCTGATTTCTTCGAGTGGCTCGGTGCTTGTGCGATCCATTTCGATGATAATGGCGGCGTGCTGGGCATCCGCGCTGACGATGCCGTTCACCATAATCGGCTTGGCAAGGTAGGCCTCTCGGAGTTCGAGGAGCTGTGCCTGGTTCTCTGGAAAATCGTCACCGATTTTGTGGATCCGAATTTCGCTCTCTTCCCCCAACATCAGCTCGGCATTGGTGAGGCTGCGAACCTCGTAGATGAACGGAACCTCTTCCTCCAGCATCGTCGTGAGGCTGGCGGCTTTTCGCATGATCTCGAGATTCCAGGGGCCAAACTCGACACCTGGGACTGAATAGAGGATGTAGGCGATCTCATCGGATCCGAAATCCGACTGAAACCTTTCATAAGTTTCGAAGACAGGGTCGGCTGGATCGAAGTAGGCTTCGTAGCTGCTGTCGACTTGGGCCCGGGAGGCAAGGGCGAGACTTACGCCCAGGAGTGCGACGGCGAAAAGAGAAACCCAAATTCGATGGTCGAAGGACCAGCCCGCGAGGGATGCAAAGCCCTGATTCAGGCGCAGAGTCAGGTCGGAAACTGGTGAGGTGCTGGAGTGGTTCATGTCGAGCCTGTTTCCCCCGTTCACGTTTCGAGGGCTCGAGCCAGCCCGCAACAAGAAGTCAGCCTTCTAGTCGAGAGATCTTTCGTAGAGCCATTGACCGGCTCGCATCCGCAATCGGTGACGGGCACCGGGCTGGCCTGAATCTCCATCGGGCCAGCCGGCGTCGCCCTTCCACATGGCGATGGGTCCGTCCTCTTCGATGGCGATTCGCGTCTCGAAGCGCTCGGGGACCCGGGCTCGGGTCGCTTCGAGGGCGCTCAGGGTGTCGACGTGGCCGGTGAGTTCGTTGAGGGTGATCCAGGTGGGCGGAGCCAACTCGATCTCCCCTGCATTTCGGCGCTCGAGTGCCTCGAGGGGCAGCATCCATGCGTGTTCATGAATTTCGCCCCCATCGATCACGATCTCGCTCTCGGGGGCGGCGGCCAGGAAGAACCAGGTCAGGAAACGTCTTGGAGTCGTGGGTGGAGGCGTCCAGTGGGAAAACGCGATGAGCGCGTCGGTGTTCAACTCGAGGCCGGCCTCTTCCCGGGCCTCTCTCACCGCCGCTCGCCGAGCGGTTTCCTGTTCTTCGGTATCGCTCCCCAAGGGCCCATCTTCAGGGTCGACCCGGCCTCCAGGGAAAACCCACATGCCGCCGAAAGCGATTTTCGAGTTTCGCTTCAGCATCAAGACCTCGACGCCTCGGTCGGTATCTCGAATCGGGACAACCGTGGCGGCATTGACAGGGGGTGTCCCCGCTTTTCCGCTCTTTGCCCAGCGTTTGAGGTGATCCTCGTGTCGTTCGTCAGCCATGATCAAGACGATAGGACAAGATGAGTCCGAGGTAAGAGTCGCGCTCGCGCTCTTTGGTGTCGGGGTGGTGCCCGGGCAGAGTGATAGACTCGGGGCATTCATTGTCATACCGGAGGCTGAAGATGCGGGCGAAAGCGGCCGTTCTTTTCCTGGGCAGGACAGGGGCTTCGCTTCTCGTCTGCCTGGTTGCTCTCGTTTCCAATTCGGCCCCGGTCAAACCCGGGGCAATGCAGCCCAATATCCTCCTCCTGGTGGCCGAGGATATGAGCCCCCGGGTGGGGGCCTTCGGTGATCCGGTGGCCCAGACGCCGAATCTGGATCAGTTCGCCGTCGAGGGAACGCGCTACCCCCGCGTTTTTACAACGGCCGGGGTGTGCGCACCCAGCCGCGCTGCCCTGCTCACGGGCATGCACGCGATTTCGATGGGTGGCCAGCATATGCGCTCGTCTACCCGGCCCGCCGGAGCCTATACGGCGGTGCCTCCGGCCGGGGTCCGGGCCTTCCCCGAGCTTCTCAGGGCCGCGGGCTATTTCACCTTCACCGACACGAAGCTCGACTATCAGTTCAGTGGCGTCTTTGCGGGCAGCGGTCCCTCGACGATCTGGGACGCCGAGGGTGAAGGACTCCCGTGGCTCGACAAAGCGGATTTCGAGCAGCCCTTTTTTGGCTTGGTGAACTTTCAAATCACCCACGAGTCTGGCGTCTTTACCCCGCTGGGTGGGGGCTGGCCCGAGAGCGTGATGCATTTTGTTTTGCAAGTGGTGCGGGCCTGGGAGCTGGGCATCCCCGAGGAGGGAAAGCCGGTGGGGCCGGATGAGGTCAGGCTTCCGCCCTATTATGCGGACACGCCGACGGTTCGTGGAGATCTGGCACGCCACTACAATAATATCGCGACCATGGACCGCGAGGTCGGCAAGCTCCTGGAGAGCCTCGAATCTGCAGGCCTCGCCGACTCGACGATTGTCCTCTGGACAACGGACCACGGGGATGGCCTACCTCGGGCCAAGCGCGAACTCTACGATTCGGGTTTGCACGTCCCGCTGATCGTTCGATGGCCCGACCGTTGGCGGCCCGATGGGGCGGCTCCCGGCGCTTCGGACGAGCGCCTAGTCAGCTTCGTCGACCTCGCCCCGACGATCCTGGCATGGGCTGGGGTTGGATCGCCCGATTTCATGCAGGGGAAGGATTTTACGGATCCTGCGATCCCCGCTCGCCAGTACGTTTACGCCTCGCGGGATCGAATCGATGGGTTTGAAGATCGGGAGCGCGCTGTTCGCGATGGCGAATACAAGTACATCCGAAGCTGGTATCCCGATCGGGCTACGGGGCACCCGCTCGCGTTCAGAGACAACTTGGCGATGATGATCGAGATGTGGGAGCTCTTGTCTGCAGGCCAGTTGAACGAAGAGCAGAAGGCCTGGTTCGAGCCCACGGGCTCCGAGCGTCTCTATCATCTGGCGAGTGACCCCCACGAGTTGAAGAATCTGGCCGGGGAGCCCGCCCATGCGGAGACCCTGTCACGCATGCGTTCGGCCTACGCGGACTTCGCTTTGCGGGTGCCCGACTGGAGCGAGGAGGGAGAGCGAGCCATGGTGGAGCGAATGTGGCCCGGTGGAGAGCGTCCACAAACAGGGGCGCCGAAACTGGAGATTCACGAAGGCCGAGTGAGGCTTGAGGCGACGACTCCCGGCGCATCGCTCGCCTACAGCGTCGATTCGGGCCCGGCACATCTCTACACCGGTCCCTTCGAAGCTTCCCCGGGCAGCCGAGTCGAGGCGTGGTCGGTGCGATACGGGTATGCCGAGAGCGAGAAACACGTGCACCGAGTTCCCTGAGCAGGCGGCCGGTCGGGGTTCTTAGCCGAGGTATTCGAGGGAGAGCCAGAGCCGCAGGAGTTCACGCCCGCTCTCTGCCTGCCCAGGATCCTGGTAACCGCTTCGCGCATGGACGATGACGTGGTTTGAGAGCCACTGGATATCACCCGGCTCAAGCGTCATCTCGAGTCGGTGTTCCCGGTCGTTGGCGATTTCTTCGTAGAGATCGAGCAATGCGCTTTCGTCTTCGGTGAAAGGTTCGACGTCGGGGTGCCGTTGGGCTGAGCGAAAATAATCGCTGTGGTAGAAAGTTCGGAGCCGGCCCTCGGCGAAGCGGCAGGGAAAAATGGGCAGGTGGTGGAGGGAGCGGCTGCGATCCTCGTTGCGGACGTCGAGGGAGAAGGGTTCGAAGAGACGGGGTGCGAGATCCGGCCTTTGGGAAAGGAGGCTGTTGTAGACCGCCACCGAACTCGCAATGCGACTCACGCCGCCTTCTTCTGCCCCTCGGAGGCAGAGAAGTCCGACCACATCGGCGGCATCGCAGTGGTAGGCGATGCTCCTTCGGGTTCGGTAGAGGCGCACGAAGGGGTCGGCGGCGTCATCGCCTGTATCGCGCACTTCGCCGAGGAGGTCGCCCTGGGGATTTTGGGCTCCGGGCTTCCCCATATGGAGACCGAGGCCCCAGAAGAAAGTCTCGGATTCCTCCCGGGTCCAGCGTTGGACAGGAGCGCCCGAGACCACCTGAAAGCCCCGGCCCTGGCCGATGGTGTCGCACCAGTCCCCAATCCGCTGAGAGAGAAGGGGAAGCGGAAAATCCTCTGCTCGGAGATGCTCGAGGGGGATCGCTTTTTCCCGTGCCCTGGCGATGGCCGCCTCGATTTCCTCGACATCCGCTTGCGAGAGCCGAAAGCGCCAAGCCTCGTCCGAGCCCAAGTCCGACACCCTCCAATGGGCCGGGTCCGAAACTGGACCTTCGGGAATATGGGAGTGCTCCCGGGCGAAATAATGAGCGCTCTGCTCCGCGTACGAGAGGTAGCCTGGCATGGTCTCCTATTTCCTAGTCTTCAAAGACGGGCTTGCGTCCCTCTTTGCGGGCGCGGACAGCTTCCTCAAAATTCTGGGTCGTCATTCGGACGAAGAGTTGGGTGTGGCTTTCGAGTTCTACCGCCGCCGCAAGGCTTCCGGTTTCGAGGCCGGACCACATCATGCGCTTGGTGAGTTGCACGCCCTGAGTGCTCCAGCCGTTGATCTGGTCGGCGAGATCAAGCGCCGCCCCCATCAACTCGTCGTCGGGCACACAATTCGAGACGAGTCCGATATCCGCCGCCTCCTGGGCCGAGACGTCCCGTCCGGAGAGCATGATCTCGAAGGCTCGGGAGCTTCCTATGGCCCGGGGAAGCAAGAAGCTGAGGCCGAGTTCGGTGGCCGTAAGACCGTTGTTGATTCCCGCTGCCCGAAAATACGCGGACTCGGCCGCGATCCGGATATCGGCACCGAGGGTGAGGCAGAAGCCCCCCCCGATGGCGGCTCCGTTGATCGCGCAAATGACGGGCTGGGGCATGCGGCGGAGTGCGGGTACCAAGTCGGCGAGAATCGCCATGGAACGCGTGGCGATCCGCGTGAGGGTGAGCCCCTCGATATTCGGCGGGGGTTCGGTGGCTTGGGTGTCGGCACCCGCGCAAAAGCCTTTGCCCGAACCCGTAAGAATGACGCAACTCGTATCGTTATCCGCGGCGACTTCCTCGATCGCCTGGTGCAGGGGTCCGACCATCTCGAACGCCATTGAGTTCATGCGCTCGGGGCGGTCCATCACGATGACGGAGGTGTGGGGTCTGGGCTTCTCGATTCGGATATAGCTCATGGTTCGTGCGCCCCCTTCTGCTTCTTGCAGATGCACTTTGCGGCTTGGAAAAGCGGTTTGGCCGAAGAATTCTGAAGTTATATGAACTCGGTACCCGTGGGCAGTCCCAATGCAAGTCCCTCGGGGTAGCTTTCGTCAAAGTTCTGCTAGTGGGAATGCATTAGAGATGAGAGAATAACAAGCAATGATTTTCCGGACCCTCACAGCGGTCGTGTGTTCGGGCTGGCGAGCGAAAGCTCGGCTGGGCTGGCTCGCCGCGTGGGTGACTCTCGCGCTGCTCTGGGGGCCCGGATGGGAGGGTGCCTTTCCCGGGCCGGCGTTCGCCGCACAAGCGTCCGTGGGCCCCGGGCTCCAGGACCGCATGGCGAACCTCGCAGGCTCCGAGACTCTCCGCTTTTCGGTGCAACTCGAACCCGGCGGTACGCCCGGGGCTCCGGCCACGCGTTCCCGCCGAGCGAGTGTGCGCGCTCGCCAGCAGGTCGTCATCGATGATGTCAAGGCCGCGGGAACCCTCGAGGTGTTGAGGCGCTACGAGAATTTGTCCGGATTTGCGGCGCGGGGCGGGCCCGAAATCGTCAAAGCATTGGCCGCCCAGGCGGGCGTGCTGGCGATCTACGAGGACAGAACGGCCTATGCGACCCTCGCTCAGGGGGTTCCTCTGGTGGGTGGCGATCATGCCGCCGCGCTTGGTTTCACGGGTGCAGGGGTTTCTGTCGCGATTCTCGATACGGGCATCGATACCGACCATGCGGACCTTACGTCGAGCCTCGAGGCCGAGCGCTGCTGGTGCTCGGGAGGGGGGGGGCCTTTCAATGGCTGCTGCCCAAACGGGTTCGATACCATGAGTGGCGCCGGGTCCGCTGAAGACGGCAGCGGGCACGGGACCAACGGCGCCGGCATCATCGCCTCGGATGGCCTGGTTTCCTCGAGCGGTGTCGCTCCCGGGGCTGGGATCGTCGCTCTCAAAATTCTTTCCGATACTGGGTCCGGTTCCTTCTCCGACGTGGATGCGGCGCTCGATTGGATTATCAGCAATCACGCGACTTATAATATCCGCGCGGTGAACTTGAGTATTTCGGACGGGAATGAGCACTCAAATTCCGCCGCCCACCCCTGCAGCGGTTCGGTGACAGCCGATGCGATCCAGGACTTGGTGGCGTTGGATATCGCAGTGATTACCTCGTCGGGAAATAATGGCTTTGACGGTGGCATCGGCTTTCCGGCTTGTGTTCCCGAAGCGATCTCGGTGGGCGGTGTTTACGATGCCAACGTGGGCTCGGCGAGTTGGTGTGATGGGGCAACGTGTAGCCCTGCCCTATGTGTCGATGCGACGACCTCCGCGGATCAATTCGTCTGCCACACGAACAGCAGCGCAGACCTCGACATCCTGGCCCCCGATTGGCGGACCCGGACCACGACGATCGGGGGGGGTGTGACCAATTTTGGGGGAACCTCGGCGGCGGCGCCCTACGTCGCCGGCCTGGTCGCCCTACTCGCCGATCAAGACCCTTCCCGCACTCCCGAGAATTTTCTCAGCCTGATGACCGATTCCGCGCCGGCCGTTTTGAACCCGGACAATGGCTTGAGCTTCCCTCGGGCGGATATTGAGGGGGCTTTCTCGGTCTGCGGCAATGGGATCCTCGAAGTCGGGGAGGAATGCGACGATTCGAACACAGCCGCGGGTGATTGCTGCTCGGAGTCCTGCGCCTTTGAGGCCGTCGGCTCATCGTGTGATGATGGAGATGCGTGCACGGAATTCGATCAGTGTGACGGGGCTGGCGCCTGCGATCAATCCTCCGCCGTCGTGTGCGATAACGGTCTTTATTGTGATGGAGTCGAGAGTTGCGATGCGCTGTTGGGCTGCGAACCCGGCACGGCAGTCAACGTCGACGATGGCGTGGCGTGCACCGCGGACAGCTGCGACGAGGCGAGCGATTCGGTGGTGAATAGCCCGGACCATGGCGCCTGCGATAACGGTCTTTATTGCGATGGAGTCGAGAGTTGCGATGCGCTGTTGGGCTGCGAACCCGGCACGGCAGTCAACGTCGACGATGGCGTGGCGTGCACCGCGGACAGCTGCGACGAGGCGAGCCAGATCATCTCGCATACTCCCGATGCCGGGGTCTGCGACGACGGAGACCCCTGCACCGCCGAGGTCTGCGATCAGGTGACGGGCTGCGACTCCATTCCAATCTCGGGCTGCGCGGTCGACGTGCCTGCGTCGAGCGCACCGGGCGCCATGATCCTCGGCCTGGGCCTCGTCGCCCTGGGCCTGGCAAGCCTGCGCCGCGAGGGCGCCTAGCCCCTCATCGCCCCAAAGAGTTCTTAAGCCCCTGCTTTATAAAGAGTTCTGTGAATTTAAAATATTACTCTTTTTGAGTTATCGGTACTTTTTAGGTAACATAAGCGGTGTGAAAGTTTCCCCTAAAAGCTTGATTCTCGACCTCCTTTCCACCCTGCGTCCGGGTCGGGGGCACTCCATGCCGGTGCGGGCGTTGGTCGAGGCCGGCGCCTTTTTCGAGATGGCACCCACGAGCGTTCGCGTTGCCCTCGCCCGCTTGCTGGCCCAGCAGCGCGTCGAACGCGATGAGCGCGGTCGCTATCGCCTGGGCGTGGCGGCCTATGGAGTGAACCAGACGATTCAGGGCTGGCGGCACCTGGAGGCGCAAACCGTCGCGTGGCCCGGGGGCTGGGTGGGCGTCCATCGCAAAAGGGGAGAGTCCCGCGCTCACCGGCTCTCCGGCGATCGCGCCCTGCATTTTTTGGGCTTGAGAGCCCTCGAAGCCAATTTTTTTGTGCGGCCGGACAACCGAGTGGGGGGCGTCGAGGCGCTTCGCGAGAGGCTGGTGGCTCTGGGGTTGGAAGCGTCGGCCCTGGTTTTTGGCCTGGCTCAATTCGATTCAGCCACCGAGGCCAGGGCTTCGAAGCTCTGGGATATCACCGCTTTGCAGCGTGGCTATGGAGAAGAGATCGGGAGGCTCTCCCGAAGTCGACGGCGGCTCGCGACGCCAGGGAACTCGCGCGCAAT
The DNA here is from genome assembly GCA_029243605.1 of Myxococcota bacterium. Taxonomy (GTDB): domain Bacteria; phylum Myxococcota_A; class UBA9160; order UBA9160; family UBA4427; genus JAZXM01. The sequence goes on along the minus strand of JAQWRT010000022.1, from coordinate 4,445 downwards.
GGTCGAAACGTTTCGAGTCGGTGGCCAAGCGATTCGGCAACTCGTCCTCGACCCTCTGCTGCCGGAAGAAATTTCGCCCGGCGAAAAGCGCAAGGCTCTTGCGGCGTGCATGCTCGATTACGACGCCTTTGGACGGGGGTGTTGGGCCGATTTTCTGGCCGAGCACGGCGTGCTTCATCCCCGAACGCCTGCCGACCTGGGCGGAGCGGCGGGCAGCGAGAGCCTGGCTTTGATTCCCGAGTCCGGGGCTCCCGGAGATTTTGACCTAGCGGCTGCGGCCGCAAAATGAAGCCACTCAACCCAGCCATCGTCGGTGGCCGGAGATTGGAGACAAATCGATGAGCGCGACAGCAGCAGAAGCCCTCGAACCCAGGAATTGGCGTGACGCACTGGGAGAGGAAGAGGTTCGCGAACTCCAGCGTCTACGAGATGGGCGCGGTCTCTTTTCCCTAGCGCTCAATTGGACGATCATCTTTGGCTCCTTCGGGCTGGTGGCGGCGTGGACAAACCCGCTGACAATTCTGGTCGCGATCTTTCTGATCGGTGGGCGCCAACTCGGTCTGGCGATTTTCATGCACGACGCCAGCCACTACGCCCTCTTCGGAAACCGTCGTTTCAACGACTGGGCGGGGAATTGGTTGGCGGCGTACCCGATCTGGGGCGACCTGGCTCCCTACCGGCCCTACCACCTTCGCCATCATGCCCACACCTGGACCGAAAAGGACCCAGACCTTTCCCTTGCGACCCCCTTCCCGGTTTCGCGTGAAAGCCTCCGCCGCAAAATCTGGCGGGATCTATCGGGCCAGACGGGTTGGAAGCGGGCTGTCGCGACCTGGCGCCGGGATCTTGAGAGGAGTCATGGCAAGGTTCGCCGAACCGATGGTGGCGGGATTCATCGCCTCAAGGGGGTGGTGGTTTCCAATGCGGTGATTTTTGGGATCCTCGCCGCTGCCGGTCACCCGGAGTTCTACGGATTGTGGGTGGTGGCATGGCTCACGAGTTATAGCTTCGCCATGCGAGTGAGGGCGATCGCCGAGCACTCCATGCCCAGCGACCGCGACAGCGAATTTGGCAATACGCGCACGGTGCTCCCGGCGTGGTGGGAGCGCCTCCTGCTGGCGCCCAATCGGGTCAACTACCACCTCGAGCATCACCTTCTCATGCGCGTTCCCCACTATAACCTGCCTCGCATGCACGAGCGATTGCGGGAGCGAGGCGTACTCAACGATGCTCTGGTCGTTCGAGGCTACCTGGGTATCCTCCGACAGGCGGCTTCAAAGCAAGCGGTTTGAAGCGGGCTGCGTTCCGAAGGTTGAGTTCCCAGCAGAGGACCCAGGGTGGAAGAGGCGACAGAAGGACTCTCAGTAGCCAGGGCATGTGGCGAGTGTTCTCTTTGCTGCCGCGTACTTCGCGTCGATGAACTCGACAAACTTGGGGGCGTGCCCTGCGTTCACCAGGATGTCGATGCCCCGGGCTGCTCGGTGCATGCTCAGCGCCCGAATATTTGTCGTTCCTACCGTTGCCTCTGGCTTTCGGGAGGCCTCGAGGAAGGCGACCGGCCCGACCGCCTGGGTGCCGTAGTCGACGTCGTCGCCGACGGCTCCCTAGTGCGACTCGAGATTCGTTCTCTGCTCCCCGGTGCCTTCGACGCCTCGCCTCGCCTGGCAGCGATCGCCGAGGAATACCGCTCGAGCATGCCGGTCCGAATCACCGATGTAGAGGATGTGTTGAACCCGGATCACGCTTACCGGGTGCTACTGCCCGCCGGTGAGGAACACCGAGTTCAGGGGGACCGAACCGAGATCCAACGCCCTGGGCAACCGGTGGAATACCGTCGGCTCTCGCTCTTCGAACGCGCTTTTCGCGGAGTTCTGCTCGGGTTGCGGAGGCTTCGGATCCGGCGTTCGCGCTCGGGTCCGCGAAGGGTCGAAGTGCCGCCGGGTCGCTGATCTTCTGGAAGCGCCGGCCTATAGGCCTTGGTGGGGATAACGGCCTATAGGCCTTGGTGGGGATAGCGGCCTATTGGCCTTGGTGGGCGTAGTTGATTTCGAGGTAGCGGATGATCTCTGCCGACTCGAAGAGTTCGGTTCCAGTATTCGGATCCGAAAGCCACGGCACCAGCATTTTGCCCGAGCGAGCGACGAAGGCTTCTCGCGAGGGGCTGTTCTGGGCGACGTTGTGGAGAAGGTAGGGGAGTTGCAGGGAGCAGAGTTTCTCACGAACGATCCGGCAGAAGGGGGAAGCCTCCATGCTGTAAAGCTCGAGCGGCTGCCAGGGTGCCCGGGAGGGCTCAGCCTTTGAGCCGGCGCCCATCCGCCAGAGCCCCGACATCATCGATCCCAGGTCGGTTAGGGGGCCCAAGTCCAGGAGGCTGGGCACTTCGCCATCGCCGTATTGATTGAAGAGATAGCGGATGATGGCGTCCGACTCGTACATCTCGCGACCGGTATTGGGGTCGACCATGTACGGGAATTGAGCTTTTCCTCCGCGCTCGATGACCTCTTTACGAAAGCGTTGGCCACCCTTAGGGCACGGAATAATTTTGGCCTCGAGGTCGAGAATGGAAAGGGCCTCGCGGACTTTGCGGCAAAAGGGGCAGCCCTCGAACTCATAGAACTCGAGGTGGAGCGCCGGGCGCGCGCCCAATTTCCCGATGGCGTGACCGGCTCCAAGCCGGCTGGCCGAGACTAGGCTCGAGGTCGCTATGTCGAAGATTCGCAACGTCGACTCCGTGTTGGGCTGAATTGGACGGGGCCGGCGCGCTGCCCTGGAATTCGGGCCTCGGCTTCACCCGGGCTCCAGTCTAGAGAGGAGCCACCTCTTCGCCATTTTTCCTGGCCCGGTGCCGATCGCGCAGGATCTCAGCTGCGCGGATAAGAGATTCCCGCTTGGGGCCACCGTCGGAGAGCGACTCGATTTCGTCCAACTCCTCCTCGGTAAAGCCCGCTTCCAGGCGTTCTTCCCGGGCGAGTTCTCGCTGGGAACCAAAAGAGAAGGAACGTTCGGTCTCGCGCTGAAACTCGCGAGCCCGGGCCACGTGTTCGGAATCGCCCCGGGTCATTTCCTTGACCCACTCGCTCCCGAAGCGAACGTGGGTCAATTCATCGGCGAGGACGAAGTCGATGGCCTGGGCAATGATGTCGTCCCCCACATTCTTGCCGTAGTCGATCAATGAGCGAAAAGCGTCGCAGGCGAGCCCCTCCAGACATCGGTTGACCCCGGTGATGCGCAATACCGGGTCGTCGTGGCACGATGCATCGAAGAGAAAAGTGCTCTCGGGGAATTCGCCCACTTTGCCACCCGCATGTTCGATCAATTTCTCATAGGCCTGAACATGACGCGCTTCATCCCAGCACTGCCGGGCCATATCTCTCTTGAACTCCCAGGGAGTGTCAGGAAAATCCCAGACCGTTCGCCCCGCCGCCTCCAAAGCCTGGATCTCCCCGACGAAAATTCCGTGGAGCTGCATCCGTAGCTGGAGGGGAGTGCGCTCGTCCTTGGATTGTCGCCCCCCGCTCGCCGTCAGGAATTGGAAGCCGGGTCCGAGATCGTCGTAAACCTCTTCGAGGATCGTGCCCGAGACGCGCTCGCGAAGTTTGTGGCCGATGGATTCGAATATGCGGACGATTTCGTTGACATCGTCGGGCAGAGATCGCATCAGGGTGTTCTGGCTGCGCGTTCGCTTGAAACGTCGGTCGCGCGCGAGATCTTCGGATTCCATGAAGCGCTTCATCGGCGTCGAAGTCTTTCCTTGGGTGGGTTCTTGCTTTAGAGTATAGGCGTTTGGGGGGCATCGGTTCACGGGCTCTTGCTGGGTCTTGATCGTGGCTTGCCCTTGCCACGTATAGGGCTTCGAGAGAGTGCCCGTTTGTTCTTGAACTCCTTATTATGGGCTATTTTTTCAATCGTGTTAACTGATTCTAAAGCGGTTCGGAGTTCTCTGGCCAGGGGAGCTGCGATCTTGATCATGTCGACCGCGGGCCTCGGGTGTTCGGAAAGCGAGCAGGCCGCCTCGAGTCGTTCTGCAGCGCCTCCGAGAGCAGGCGCTGAGGCGCCCGCCGCTCCGAAGAAGACCTCGCCGAAGAAGACCTCGCCGAAGAAGACGAGTCCTGACGGCAACGCTCTGGTCGATCGGGGCCGGGCGGTCTATGTCGCCAACTGCACCGCATGCCATAATCCCAACCCGTCTTTGCCGGGTGGTCTGGGTCCGGATGTCGGGGGCTCTTCCATCGAGTTGCTCGAGGCCCGGCTGCTTCACAATACCTACCCCCCCGGCTACACGCCCAAGCGCGACAGCCGGGTGATGATGGCCCTGCCCTATCTCAAGGACGATATCCCCGCTTTGGCCGCCTATCTCAACCGCTGAGATCTATCTCAACCGCTGAGACCTATCTCAACCGCTGAGACCTATCTCAACCGCTGAGACCTATCTCAACTGCTGAGAC